>JAWOFX010000126.1:0-9334 GCA_046497275.1 Promethearchaeia archaeon
TTCTTTACGCTCCTATAGGAGAAGGTTTAGTTCAAACGTATACTCAAATTCTAAGAATTGAAGACAACTTTTATGGAAAAAAACAGCTCCAAGTAAGATTTACTCCATTAATGACCCAAGTAGAAATAGACGAGTTGGAGCTCATAACAGATATAGATCAATATGAAGAAGTGGATGTAGAGATTAATCCTTCAAAAGTTGAAAAAGCTCTTGAAAAGATTAATATAAAATATGAAACAAGTGTGTTCGATGAAATCAGCTTTGGGGAAAAAGGGGAAGAAAAACCAGTAGCAATTAAAGAAAGAGATGAAGCTATTGAATTTTTCAAGCAATTAAAAAAATGTGCCATAAAATTCAAAAGAGAAGATGATGTGAATAGTTGTTTTGAAAATGTGGAGGAGATGGATGCTGTCATTGAGAGTCTTAAAAATTTTAAAAAGGAATTAGGTTTAAAAGTAAAAAAAACTCAGAACTTAATCAATCAAATTAGAAGTTATAATATAGTTAGAAAAAAACTTGAATCTATTTCAATTTCGGATTCTGAGATTATTGATAAACAAGCTGAAATCATCAATAAGCAGATGGAACAAGTGAATCAATTGGAAGAAATTATTGAATCCGAGATTAAAAGATTAAAAAAATTAGAATAAATTTTTCCACTTTATTTAATTAGATTTAAATTATTGAGTAAGTATCAACATTTCTCAGTTTTATCAATCCTCATAAATATCTCTATCAGATGGGAGCATCTTTTGTTTAACTTCTTCTACTTTTCTGAAATATAATTGAGCTTGTTTCTTATTTCCTAAATTTTCATAGCACTGCGCCATTTTTTTATATGTTTCAGCAATGAAGAAACCTTTTGGTTCTATTTCTATTGCTTTTTTGAACTTTTCTATAGCTTCTTCATAGTCTCCTAGCTCCATCAAAATTTCACCGTATGAATCATAAGAGTTTCCATCTTCAGGAAATAAATCTATCAATTTCTCAATTGTTTCTAATGATTCTTCTCGCTTATTTATTTTTGCGAGGATGAGAGCTTTATTATTTAAAGTTAATTTATCTTCTGGAGCTAATTCAATAACATTATTAATTGCTTCTAAACCTTTTTCAAAATCTTTTATTTTAAAATATACAAATGATTTCCATCTATACAATTGTATTCGTTTTGAGGGAAATTTAACTAATAATTCATCCAGTAATTTCAATGCTTTTTCTTCTTTATCAGAGACCATCATTATATATGCTTTCTTCAATGGAAAAGAATTTCTTTCGGGAAATAAAGTAATAGCTTCATCAATCTTACTTATGGCATTATCAAATTCATCAATCTGAGTTAAGATTATTGCTTCGAATTGCAAATATAAAGCTTGATTTGATTTGACTGGATCAAGAGAGATTGCTTTATTGATAAGTCCTTGAAACATTTCTGAATTCGTATCTTTTGTTTGATTATTATATATCAAACTATATCCAATTACTACCGCTTTAATTAAAAGTGATTTTGGATTATTTGGATATAATATTAGAACAAGATTTGCTATTTCTAATGCTTTTTCAAAATTTCCTTCTGCTAGATAAGTATACACTAAAATAAAATAAGCAGAAGTATGAATCATTGGTCTTTTATGTAATGGATTAAAATCAATATGTTCATCAATGATTGTACGAGCCTCTTCATATTTTGAATTACAACATAATAAAATCGCTTTTAATATTTTGAATATATCATTACCAGGATCTTTTTGAATTAAGTTATTGACGGAAGGAAAGACTTCTTTCCAATTATTCATATAATAGTTTTTATCCACAAAATTATATACAATCATTAATCTCAAAAATGTTGAATCAACTTCATTTTGAGATAAAAATTTCTTAATTATTTCTAATGCTTTTTCATTCTCACCTTTTTTCATTAAAATTTGAATTTTATGGGACTCTAAAGAAATATTCGTTCTTTCTTTCAGAGGTTTATCAAGCTGTTTAAGGGCTATCTCATACTCACCCATTAAAAAGGAAGTTATTGATTGAAATAAATATCCAATATAAAGAAAATCATATTTTTCAATTATTTCATTAGTTAAATTTAATGATCTTTCAAATTCACCTTTATAAGTGGCAATAATATCTTTTATTAACAGCATTTCTAAATGATTCAATTTTTTAGAATTCTCATCTAAGTTAGTCTTTGCTTCTTTTAAATCCCCATCATTAATCAATTCAATTATTTGAGTGAAAATTTTTGCATTATCAAGTTCAATTTCTTGTAAGAATTCTGGATGTTGAATATAATCTAATTTTGATAAATAGATCACGTCAAGAGTCTCAAACAAATCATGAGAAATATCATATGGATGATTTTCTGTTCCATTCTGACTTCCGTTCATTCCTTTTTCAAATCCTTGAAACTGTTCTGATATATTTTGCCATATCAAACTTTCGAGCTTTGATTCTTCCGTTGTTAATTTCTTCTCAGTTTCAATTTTGTATGCTAAATATTTAAAATATTTTGGCAAGAACTTTTTTAATGGTTCTTTAAGGTCTATATGGATTAAAGTTCCGCAGCTTTCTGCTAATATTTCATCAATGATGTTTTTTAATGTTATATTTGGAGTATGATTTTCTAAGTCCTCATATAATTTATTAAGATAAGTAAAGCGTGTGATATAATCATCGACAATCACTCGAAGAGATCTTTCTATTTTATCATTTACTCTAAAGTAATATATTTTGTCCTTAGATTCAACGAGCTTGAAAAATTTAATATTGAAATAATCTTCTTCGACTATTTTTTCTATAAAAAATTCTAAGGTAGTTTTTTTAATGTTAAATTCATGAGCAAAATGTTCAATTGAGATATATTCAGGATAATAATTTGGATGATTTATTGAAAGAAAGAGAACTATTTTATAAAAATCGTCTATATCCTCTAATAGATTCTCTACTTTCGAATAATTTAGTTTCAAAATGTTGTTTAAAAAACGATATTTGATTTTATCATCTGCTATTCTATATTCTTCAAAAAAGTCATTGGTTTTCTTAGTCATCTCTGCAATCCTTTTACTTTCCTCTTCTAAAATCGCTTGTCGATCTAAATCATAACTCTTTAACATGCGAGAATATTCTATTTTTCCCGATTCTGTAATCTTATATTCTCCTTCTTCCTTTCTTATATATCCATTCTCTATTAGAGAATTCAAACTCTTTGATAAGGATGAGTTGTTAATTAGTACAGTATTATCTTTTTCATTAAAATCTGACCATCGACATGAAGTATTATTATATACCATCCATAAGATCCAATGATCATAAATCCTTCTGCGACGGATTATTTCAGGTGGGTAATTGAATGGCTTTTTTTCCTCTTCTTGCCCTGATGAAAGTGTATTAAATCTATTTTTCCCTTTTTCTGTAATTTCATAATGATTCCTGCCTTTTTTGATAATATAATCATCATCATCTAATCTATTTAAATAATTAGATAAAGTTGATTCGCTAATCAATTGTTCTCCGCCATCAATTTTCTGGGTAAAATCAGACCATGTGCACTTCTCATTATTAAATAACATCCATAGAATAATATGTTCAAAATTTCTCTCTTCTATTATCTGTTGAGGAGGGATATTTGACTTTGTTTTCTCTTTAGACTTACTCATTAGAAAATTACCTTATACTAATTAATATTATATATAGATTAACTTTGCTTCAATTTAAACTTTTGCTTCAATACTTTGTTATGGAGTTCGGATGGAGTTCCTACTTCGTTTAAAGTTTATGAAGTCAAACTAAATATATAGTAAAAACATATAAATTAGTAACACACAAAAAATGAGTGAAAAAAATGTCAAATACACTTTTAATAAAAGTTCCTGAGGAAGTTAATAGGAATGATATTGAGAACGAACTAAAAAGTAAATTTCATATCCCTGAGGAATTAATTGTAGTAATTGAAATAGAATCAAAGAAAGATGTAAAGAAAGTTAACAAAAGCTTACGAAAGCTTATTAAAAAATCGAAATTTAACGCAAAATACCTTGAAGAAACAATCTCAGTTGAAAAAGTAAGAAATACTCCTTATTTTCAGAATTTTGGAATTTACTAAACTAATTTTTTTTTAATACTCTTATTCTTGTTATTGTTTTTACCTTCTTTTCGCTTGCTTATTAGGATTAGAATAGATCTCTTTTTGATGATCAATTATTATAAAAAAATAAAATTTTATAAATTGAGTAAATTTTAAGTTTTATCCCTTTTATTTTTTTTGTAAATTCTTATCTAATATCAACGAGAGAATTATAATTTATGCAATGCTTTAATTCGTCGGCGTAATTCTTCCTCAGAATTAAAGAATACAAATCCCGAATCTCGAGCAAGCGTGGGAAGCATTAGCCGAAAATTAAAATATCGCGAGGATTCAAAGGCAGAAGGTTTCATGATAAGGTCGGGGCGTCCTAATTTATACCCGGTCAAGGCTTTCAACAATTCTAAGGAATAGATCAAGGAACGAAGTCGTATTGCTGCGTCGATCCCTCTGGTATTCATCCGAGAAGCGTTATAAAAGGTATTATTATAGGAATTTCCTTGCTCGATCATCGGACGAAGGCTATATAATTTCAGAAAAAGCTTGTCCGACCATTCCTTTGGGATAAACTCTGTATTAAAAAAGAATCCTTTCTTTAATTCTCGAATTGGATGTGTTTTAAGGTTTTTCCGTGCGCGAATCATGGGAACTACACTTTTTAATCGAGTATTCTCTAAATTCTGTAGAGAATATGGACCAGAGTCCGCAATAAGGATTTGCCATTCATAGTCTGTGATTTCGAAAAATGTGGTCATAGTCTCTTTAAACGCACGAATATCGTTCCTGTTTCCAGCAAACATCTTAAAATATATAGGAAACCATCGATCGAAGCAATGAGCATATAATATACCCGGATCATAGCCAACACCTTTCTTCACTCCATTATGTCGACAATACCCCGCATCTGGATCATTATATGAGTGGCTATCCTTAGCTTTGTTATTATTACAATTGGAATGGATAAATTGTCCATCCCATATAAGAATTCTAGGAATAATTAATCCGCAATCCACACATTCTTTCACTAATAATTGGAAAAACTCAAACATGGCTTTGGCAGGGATACGGGTAAGAACATAACTAATATCAGGGGCGTTGGGAAAAAAGTTAGGGTCATGAGTTATGCTAAATAATGGAGGATATTGTGTGAACTTTGCCATACGCTCAATCCCAGTATAATTTTTGAAGCCTAAATTAATTCGCAAGAGTTCATAGACAAGCACATCTTCGATAAACATATTCTTAAATGAGACCCCGTTCGTTTCCAAACCATTTTGTAATTCTTGGAAATAGCTGAAATCGTTAAATTCAAATATATTTTCGAAGAATCCATTAAAACCTTTAAGATATCGATGCATGTCCCATTCCATCTTAGAGATCGTTCCCTCTCCAAATTCTTCAAAACGAGGGATTTTAACACGGGGGAATCGGTAGACATAATGGGACTGTTTTTTAGGCGTCCATTGGATAAAATCATGTATTTTCTTTTGTGATTTGGGTAAGGAGCTTTTCGAAGATTTTGCTCTTCTGCCCCATTTTGGATATATTGGAATCCACTTAAATCGCTTTCGGGCGATTCTGTAATCTTTTGGAATGCTCATATCATATTTTTCTATGGATCTTATCCCTATAAAGTCTGTAAGTTGTGTTTGATAAATACTGGGCTTTCTTTTATATAGAATTAGAATCATATGGCATCATTTTTAAGATCTATAATAAATTATTAGTTAATCGCCTATTTAATCTTTCTGGTTTATATATACTTCAATAGGGAAAAATATATGATACGAAATTTTCTACTTCTGATCCTACATTATTCAAATCTAAGAGATTATGATTTTGAATTATTTCCGCCCCGATCATAAAATTTCACATCTTATGTGTGATGAGACTCGACATAAATCTAATAAGCATAGAAACAATTTAAAGAAATGAATTAACTTAAAAATAAGGAAAAAAAATAAAAGATATAAAACTTAAAATTTACTCAATTATTATTACTTATTTTTTTTATCAGCCGATATACTGGATCTACTCAATTATCTTATAATTCTGTCACAATGAAAAAAATTTAGAATTGATTTTATTCTTTTAAATCTTAAATAGATTTAAAGAAAAGCACCAGAACGATAATACATATATACCATCAATAAGAGTCCAGAAGCATTTAGAATAATTCCAATTATCCCTAACGCCCCACCTGCTATTTCATATGAGTTATATGGTTCTCTATTAAAAATGTTTCTTTGCGTGACTTTTGAGGCGATACCTAAACCTAAACCTATTATGTTCACGATTTCGACTATAACAATTATTGGAATATTCTGATCACTAATAATTCTAGGACCTCCAATAAAAAATCTATAAATTAAAAATCCATAAGTAATAAAACTGATAGGAGCCAATAATACAGAGGTTAAAGAAAAAGCAAAACAACGTTTTGAAATTGTCAGATTCTCATCCTTCTTAATCTTTTGAACTTGAGATTTGTCAGGATAAGAATCTGTCATAGTTGATTTTGATGTATTGTATTTTACTGTATCTGAAGATTTCTGCAGATAATATCCACATGTAGGGCAGTACTTTTGATTTAAATCTTCTAAAATAGTTTGACATTTTGGGCAAGCAGCTTTTTCTAACTTAATTCCACACGAGGGACAAAAATTGTGAGTTAAATCCTGTATTATTCTATTACAATTGGGACATTTCATTTTTATCATTCTTTAGATGTGATTTAATTTGCCAATTTTGGTTATAAGTACAATTATATGTTCTAGTATAAAAAAATATCGTTAGAATTACTATTTCTACTTAAATAACAAGAGTTAAACCAAGATTTAAAAATAATATTTTCTTCTAAATATCATTACAAAAATTCAAAAATTTGGGAGAAAAAATATGTCAAATTTTTTAGTTCCAATTGACACTTCGAATGTTAGGAAGGTTATACCAGTTGGACAAGATATAACTCATAGCATATATATGAATATAGTTTTTAATAATTACCATGGAACAGCATACAATCATATTACCCACGTTCTTGTTACTTCCCAAGGTTTAGCTTGGACCAAGACGGATTGGAAAAAAAATGAAGAGTTGGTGTTTACTCCTTGGAATGAAGCCGAACTTATAAAGCCTGGAATAATCTATCTTATTCCTGGGTTTATTGCTTTTCCTTTAGGAGATAAGGTTGATCCTAAAGAAACAGATGTCAAATATGCTTGGAATTTCTATTTTGAAACAATCAAAAATGCAATTGCTTATTTCCAAGAAGAAGTTGATAAATTACCAGAAAAATCAGAAAGTAAGCAAATTAGAACAAAACGAGCTAAATTATCGAAATTTGTAAGAACATACAAGAAAAAATCGGAAGCAATGAGAAAAAAAGCAATTAAAAAAGGATATATATCATAAATTTTCAATTAGATATACTATTCAGATATTTTTTCGCTAACCTTAAATAACAAAAGAAGTTACTCGAATACTTTTTAAATGCAATATATCAAATAATTTATAGGCACAAAGATATATAATATTATATTCAAAATTCCAAAAAAAATTGATTTATATGAACCCAGATGATGTAGATTTATATAAATTTGAATGTATTAAATGTGGAAATCCCAACGCGAAAAATCTTTATGATTTTACTGAAACAAAAAGGAGAAGTAAGCGTCATAGAATAGTTATAACAAATAGAAATATAAAAATTCCTCTATGTGATGAATGCAAGAAAGAATTTGAGGCTTGGGAAAAAAATCCTATCATTAATCTTTCACTCTCTGATAAAATCTTAGTTCCTTTAATCGGAATTGGGTTAACTTTTGGCGGGATCTTTCTTTTTTTGATATTTAAAAATCCATGGTTTATTCTTATGGGAGTACTTGGGATTGGTTTATTAGCATTTTTTATCTTGTTGATAATTGTTTCTCGAGAAGATGATACAGAAAATAATGAACCAAGAGCTAATCCTTATCAATATGTTAAATTTGATAAGGATAAAGTAATGGTTAGACCTCAGGGTAAAGGTAATTGGATTAGTTATAATTATTGGATTCAGAATATAGCACAATTACGAGTTGATACTGCTAAAATTCAAGAGATAAAAAAAGCCGAAATCCAAAGGAAAGATGAATTAAAAAAAGGGATTAATATTATATTTTGTCCTAATTGTGGGGAAAAATATAACAAAGGTACAGATTTCTGTGTGAAATGTGGGAAAGATTTGAGAACTCTTAAAGAAAATCAATGAAATAAAAAGATTATTCATTTTAAACAAAATCAAATTTTTTATTTATAATTTTAAATAGAGCTCTTTAATATTATTATTGTGGAAATATTTTTTTCTTATTTTAATCCTTCCTTCCAATGTTATCTTTAATTTTATTTATTAGGTTCTGGGATTTATTCACAAACTTTATATTATTCATTTTGCGAATATTCATTAATATTATACTTATTTTTTTCACTAATTTTTTTACTCGAATTAAAATATATGATATTATTGATTTTATAAAAGAGATTTTCCAGTGACCTTCATTTTATCTAAATTTCTCCTCATAATTTATATCTTTTTTAAAATTTAACAGTGATTTTGGGTTCTCTAAGAATTGCACTTTTTTTATCGTCTTTTTGGATTTTATTATGTGATAGATCAATTTCTTCTAAATTTTTTGAATGAAATATCCTTTCAGGAAGAGAATTAATTTTATTTCCACATAAATTAATTCTTCTTAATATTGGGAGTTTTAACAATTCAGTTGGAATTTTTTCAAAGTTGTTCCAACTTAAATCCACATATTCTAAATTCGTTAATTTTACAAATGATTTAGGAAGACTTTCCAACTGATTATTATGAATGGAAAGTTGTTTGATTTGGCATAAATCTCCAAAAGAAAAAGGTAGTTCTTTAATATTATTATCATACAAATCAAGAATCCTTAAATTTTCGAGATATTTTAATCTTTTAAGCGAATTTTTTTCTATTTTATTTCCCCCTAAACCTAATTTCTCAAGATTTTTTATTTGTATTAGACCTTGTTTGATTGAGTTTATTTCATTCAATCCCAATTCCAAATAACTTAATGTACGTAAATATTTCAATTGTTCGGGAACTTTTTCAAATCTATTTCCATATAATTTGAGGTATTCAAGCTTCTCTAAATTTCTAAAACTTTGAGGTAATTTATCTAACTTATTATGACTCAAATCTAGAATCTCTAAATTTTTTAGATTTCCAAAAGAGTCTGGTAA
>JAWOFX010000141.1:0-4086 GCA_046497275.1 Promethearchaeia archaeon
ATTAAAATAAAGGAAGAATATTGTAAAGGTTGCGGATTCTGTGTAGAAATATGTCCAAAAGAAGTTTTAAAGCAAAATCAAAAAACCAATGACCGAGGATATATTCTTCCAGAAGTAATAAATCAAGATGAGTGTATTTTATGCAAAAAATGCGAATTAATATGTCCAGAAATGGCTATAAGTGTAATAAAGGAGGAGGATAACAATGAATGAAATTACTGTTGATGATTTATTGAAACCCAAGATTCAGTTTGCAACAGGGAATGAAGCAATAGTTTATGGCGCTTTATTAGCAAATTGTCGCTTTTTTGCTGGATATCCCATTACTCCTGCAAGTGAAATATTAGAAATGATGGCTGAATATCTACCATTATTAGAAGATGGGTATTTTCTACAGATGGAGGATGAAATTGCATCCATAGCAGCGATTATTGGGGCTAGTTGGAATAGTTTCAGAACAATGACAGCTACTTCGGGTCCTGGTTTCTCTTTAATGCAGGAAAATATCGGATATGCATGTATGACCGAAACACCTTGTGTAATAGTTGATGTTCAACGCTCTGGACCTTCGACAGGACAGCCCACAAAAGCAGCACAAGGTGACACGATGGAAGTGAGATGGGGAACTCATGGAGATCATAATATTATTGCTTTATATCCTAATAGCGTTCAAGAATCTCTCTGGATGACCATAAGAGCATTTAATCTTGCAGATAAGTACAGAACTCCTGTAATCTTACTCTCAGATGCAGCCATTGCCCATACAAGAGAAAAATTGGTCATCCCAAAACAAAATGAGGTAGATATTATTGGAAGAGTTCCCGTAACTATTGAAAAGCAGAAATATCATCCTTTTCGGACTGGGTACACTCATCCAACTAAAGTACCCGAAATGGATAAATTTGGAAACAAATATCATACATATTTAACTGGTTTAACTCACGACTGGAAGGCATTGCCAGAAACGGATAATCCAGAAGTTCATGAGAGATTAATTAGAAGATTTTATGAAAAAATCGAAGATAATAAAGATGATATAATTAGTTATGAGGAAAGATATACTGAAGATGCTGATATTATTATCATATCGTACGGTATAACTTCTAGAACTGTTAATACTGCTATTGAAAGAGCGAGAGAACAAGGATATCGAGTGGGGCATTTTCGATTGATAACTTTATGGCCATTTCCAGCGGAACAAATATTAGATCTTTCCTTAGAAATAAAAAAATTTATTGTAGTTGAGATGAATTTAGGACAGATGTATCATTCTGTTGTGGAATTTTCGCAAGGAAATTGTCAAGTAGATAATCTTTTTTCGATAGGTGGAAAAATTCCAAGTCCTAAAGAGATATTAAAAATTATTAAAAAGAGGATCTTATAATTTTGAAAAGTGCAGAAGAATTACGTGAGAAGTATCTAAGAAAGGATCTTTTACCATCAATATTTTGTCCGGGATGTGGTATTGGACAGATAATGCATTATGTGGTGCGTGCTATTGATGATCTACAAATTTCTCAAGATAATTTAGTCTTTGTATCTGGTATAGGGTGCTCATCGAGATTACCAGCTTATTTTGAAGCTTATGGAATTCATACCTTGCATGGGAGAGCATTAGCTTATGCTACAGGAATTAAAGTGACGAATCCAGACCTTACAGTCATTGTTTTTACTGGCGATGGAGATCTTGCTGCTATAGGTTTAAGTCATTTTCTTCATGCTATTAGGAGAAATATAGATATTACAGTAATATGTGTGAATAATGAAACGTATGGGATGACGGGTGGACAAGTAAGCCCAACAACTTCCATGGGTACGCAAACTAAAACAACCCCTTATAAAAATATTGAACATTCTTTTAATCTTTCCTTTTTAGCTAAAGCTGCTGGTGCTACTTATGTTGCGCGTTGGACAACAGCTCATTCCAGGCAAGTAATTAAATCTATAAAAAAGGGTATTCAAAAGAAAGGTTTAGCATTTATAGAATTAATTTCTCCTTGTCCAACCAGTAATAAACGATTTGATAACCCTATTGATTATTTAGATTATTTTCTTAATGAAACAATTGATTATTCAAAATCATGTAAGGATGAGTATTCGAGTCATGTCTTTAAGGATCTTGATGAATGTTTTACTGCCCGTTATCAAGGAAAACTGATCATAGGAGAAATTACTGATCTGGATAAACCTGATTATCATACATTATATAAACAATTAAAAGAGAAAATTAAAAATGAGTATTGGGAAAAGCGATCAAAAGGAGATAAGTATTAGATTTTGCGGTTCGGGAGGGATGGGAGTAATTCTTGCAAGTATCATTTTAGGAAGAGCGGCTATTGCTGATGGAAAGAATTCAATACAGACCCAAACTTATGGTGCAGAACAAAGAGGAACTAAAGTTAAAAGCGATATACTTATTTCGGAATACAATGAACCTAGCTTCCCTCTTTTCGATACAGTTGATATTTTAGTTGCTTTTTCTCGAGATGCTTTCAATTATTTTTATCCAAAAACACGAAAAAATACTTTTATTATTATTAATACTGATCTGGTGGAATTAAACCAAGAAAATGAGAATTTATTCAAAATCCCCGCAAGTTCAATGGCAGAGGAGCTTAATAATCCAAAAATTATGAATATAATTATGTTGGGAAGTCTAATAAAAATTACAAAAATTGTTTCAAAAGAATCTCTAATTAAGGCAATTAAAACTTCAGTCCCAAAAAAATATGAGAATATAAATATCGAAGGATTTAATAAAGGATATAATATCCAATTCTAATTTTAAAGCAACTATTAATGATTTGAATGAAAAAGAAAGTATTAGTATTTGAACCAAATAAATGTATTGGATGTAGATTATGTGAACAATATTGTACAATGACTCATTATGGGATTACAAATCCTTCAAAATCACGTATCCGAATAATTAGAAATCATGAAAAGCAAATTGACATTGCAATATATTGTCATCAGTGTATTAATCCTCCTTGTATTAAAGCATGTGATTTTGATGCCCTTTCTGTAAATCCCAACACGGGAGCGATTATAGTAGAGGAGGATAAATGTGTAGGATGTCGAAATTGTATAGAGAAATGTCCTTATGCTGTTCCTTCTATTCATCCAGATAAGAATATAGTGATAATTTGTGATTTATGTGGAGGTTCTCCTAAATGTGTAGAAATTTGCCCTGAAAATGCAATTCAATATCTTGAAATTCATAAAGCAGATAATATTTATAAATCAATTTATAGCGATAAACTCGCAGATAACTTAAAATATGAGGGAAATTAAGTGATGACTGAAATTCAGAATGTTTCTGGCAAATTATTAAGAGTAAACCTTTCTAACAAAGAAATTTCAACTGAAATTATTAAAAAAGAATTATTCGAAAAATTTTTAGGTGGAAGAGGACTTGGAGCATATTATTTAATGAATGAAATTTCTCCTGATACTAATCCGTACAGTTCAAATAATAAATTAATTTTTATGAATGGTCCGCTATCTGGTACATTAATTCCAGGTAATAATAAAATATGTGTAACTTTCAAATCTCCCTTAACAGAAACTTATTCCTATTCTTTATGCGGAGGTCATTGGGGACCAGAAATGAAATATGCAGGATTTGATGGATTAATTATAGAAGGAAAATCAAAAGATCCGGTATTTCTTTGGATAGATGATGAAGAGATTGATCTCAAATCGGCAAATCATATATGGGGTAATTTAATCCCTGAATCTGAGATGAAGATTCGGAGTGATTTGGGAGATGATGCTACTATTCAGATTGCTGTAATTGGTGTTGCTGGGGAAAGGAGAGTAAGATATGCTTGTATTACAGCTGATAAATATAGGGAGTTTGGTCGTGGAGGAGCGGGGGCTGTGATGGGATCAAAAAACCTTAAGGGAATCGCAATTAGAGGAACTCAAGATGTTCAAGTGGCTGAGCCTGATGAGATTATACAATTCTCGACCTTGATATCTGGCAGACTTCCTCAATTCTTCACTTCAACACCCGGGTTACCGGAGCTACAAACGACTACCTGAAAACCAAAGGATCAGGTGTTATTGTAATCACTTCCGGAC
>JAWOFX010000005.1:0-9204 GCA_046497275.1 Promethearchaeia archaeon
CTGAAGGAACGCCATCAATCTCCTCTCTAGCTTCTTGCTTAATTGTATTTTCATTTTTCACGATTTTTCCCTCTTCAAAAATTTGTTAAATATTTTTGAGTAAAATTTGATTTAATTTAAAGTAAATTTTGGTAATCAAATATATTTACTCATCTATTCTTAAAAATATTTTGTTAAAGAAGTAAAAAGCATCTCTCTACAGTCAACTTAAAAAGATAAAATAGATTTAAACGTCCCTAATTTAAATAAATAAAATTTTGAATCCAAAATTAAAGTATAGAGAATTTTTTTTTATGCAAACTTATTTTAAATTATTAGAAATTGATAAAACTGAAAACAGATAGTATTAAATACTTTAAAGGTAAGTCTTTAATAAGATTTAATTTCTAATTAACCATTTGGTCGGAAAATTTATGAGGCGTAAAAAAACCCACTTATTAGGAATACTATTGATATTTGGTTTATGTATGTGTACCACAATAATGAATGTTCGAGCAACTACTTATGATTGTCCAGATATTTCTGTTGGATATACTAAGATCTATAAGGTTACAGTTGTAGATGAGAGTAAACTTGAAACTAGTTTGGAAAATTGGTCAGATTACATTCAAATAGCTTATGGTGAAAACGCTCATCAATTGAATGCAAGGCAAAAATCTGTAATTATGGGGACAGAATCGGGAGAATTAATAATATCAATGGAGCCAAATTGGCCAATTTGTAATATTTCTGTAGATGTCTGGAATTGGACAACAGGAGACCCGCCAGAAGTGTCGGGAAATCCAATTTCTGAACATTATATTTTAAGAGATCCCATGAATTTGACTTCATATGCACAACAAGGTCTTAATGATGTGACATTTTATAGTTCAGGATACAACATAAATGGAAATAAAGGATATTTCCTCAATCAGTTACCATCCAATCCAAAAGATTATCTCGAAGATGAAGAGTTAATATGGGAAGAGAAATGGACTACATCATCTAGAAAAATAATCCATAATGCTGTGAGTGGTGATTATGCATTTGCTCAACTAAATTACTTAGATAATTGCACAGAAATATGGTCTTATAACGAAAATGGGATATTGATTAGTTATGAAATAGAAGATAAAAATGGTCAAACCGCCTATAGATATGAAATTGAAATAGATACTGGAGATATCCCTGGTTATGAAATCCCAATATTACTCGGGATCATGTCCATAACGCTAATAGCTGTAATGGTATTCTTAAAAAAAACTTTAAAAGATTTTTAATCCAGCTAAATTCAAATTCTTTTTATTTTTAAATTAAAATTTTAATTAAATTCACTGACTTAAATTTTTTGAGTTTAAAATAAAATATTTTAAAGAATTAAACTGAAGTTATTAAATAAAATCATCTAATGTTCTTTGATTTCTGATGAAATTAATCAATTTACTATTATGCTGCCACTGCTTTTCATTGACTAATAATCCTTTGCTTAATTTACTAATGGCATCCTCAAAATTGTCTAAGATGAATGGTTTAGATTCCTTAAATGCATTTTTAACCGTCTCACGGATTACCCAAACACCTAAAGGCACTACATAACCTGAAGAAACTTCACGAAAGATGATGATTCGTGCTTGTCGACGGATCTTATATAAATATTCACATACAGATTTTCGAGCAGCATAATAAGCTCCCGTTATGTTACTTGCGTAATTTTTTCTGCCTTTGTAAAATTCATAATCTGTCATTATTTGAGGTTTAATATCAAGACTTTTTCCATCCAAAGAGACATTCCATAAAGAATTCGGAGCCCATACTTCATTCATTTCGAATGCGAATTTCCCAGGAAAGAGTAAAATCCGAAAATGATTGTCTAAATAAGTTGCCTCAAATATTTTATATTCATTAATCTCTGGAAATCTCTTTATCTCCTCAATCAATTTTTTTGATATGATATCATCAACCGCTGTAATCGTCCACCGAGTTGGAACTAATTTCCTCTTTTTTTGTTCTCCTAAAAGACCTGCTGAGAAAACTCTCTGAATAGTTGAGAGGGGAACATCAGTATCCATATAAAGGAATTCTCCCACCGCCTCTTGAGCCTTTAAATCCGTATCGGCTACACAATACTCAACTTTCGGATGAACCTTTACATTTTCAGTTATTCTTATCTTATCTGTATATCCAGATGGTCCCATCGGAAGTGAATGATTATCTAACATCATTCTTAAACCTAATTGATTAAACCTTGTTTCTGTATCGGTTGGTTGGGCTGCCATTGAAAGAATTTGGGATCGTTCTAACAATCGTTTTTCTTTTAATGGAGGTGTATTTTTAAGTCTCTTTTCGCCTATTTTAACATTAATATTGAAATTACTCCTTACTAATTTGCTACGGTATAAAATTATTTCCTCCAATTTTTTTCCGTACCAGAGTTCTGGAGCGTCTAAAATATGATTTTCTGCCTTATTTATGAAGTTTTCTTTAGTAAATTCTGAGAATGGAATAAGTGGTCCTACCGTTACTTTAGGATAATTGTATCTTCCTACGAAAAATCCTGGGGGGCTTGCCCCAAAAAGTTCTACATTTTTTAGAGATTTGCCTACATGAAATGGAATGATTGATTTCAAAACTGATTTTTTAAGAAGAATTGGACAAGTATTTTTCCCACATAGGAGTTTTCCGCCCTTACACCTTAAACAAATATTAGAATCTGTAGGTGGTCGAACCACAATATTTCACAAAAATTATGGATGGATTGAATTTAATTTACTTTCTTATTATAAAAAAGCTATAAGTGTTTAAATTTTTAATAATTATATCTTAAAGGCTTATTAACCCATAATTATCTTAAAAAATTTCAGATATATCTTCTAAAACCTTAGCTTAGACATTTAAGTCTGAGATAATAAATCAATTAATGCTCGTGGAATCTCTTTATAATCTTCAACAGCGTAAAATTTACCTCGTCCAGCTTTTGCAATCTCTTTACATGTTTCAATACCTCTATCAGCATCATTCTCAGGCGGCATTCCAATAACATGTAATTTGGGGTATTTTTTGGCGATATTGACGGGATTATCTCCTCTATTATAATTTCCATCGGATATTAGAATTCCGAATTGATTTCTATGATTTTTTTTAACTTTATTTAATTCTTTTAATCCCTTTTCAAGACCGATATGAATATTTGTAAATCCAACAGCTTCGGAATCAAGGATTTCATCAATTAATTTAGTAATTGATTTCTCCTCTTTTATATCCTTAAGAACCATTGCGGTTGAATTGAATAAAATGATAGAGTAATCTTCTTTTTCCATATTATAAGCCAAAACTGAAGTTGTAAGTGCGGCATTAAGGAGCAATCTTCCATACATGCTTCCACTTGTATCAAGAACTAAAGCAATCTTTCTTTTTTCTCTCTGGCGCTTTATCCCATAAATATCGTGATAATTTACGGTTTTCTCCATAATTTTTAATGGATTATGTTGTATTGTCTCATCTAAATCAAATTCAGGCATTCCAATATGATAATAAGGAATCGTTTTCTTTTTATAACCTCTTATTCCTCGACTAGTTATTTTTAAAGAAGTTTTTAAGATACTTTGTCTCGCCAAACGCCTAAAAATATTTTTATATTTATCAGAAATAGGTCTTCGAATAAAAAAATAGATCTCAGGCATGATCTCAGGAGATTCATCAGCCTTTTCCGAGAAAAATTCCACTCCTTCCCGACAATCTAAAGCATCAGTGGCAGCATATACATTAGATTTCAATAAACCTCTGATAGCTTCAACATTTTTGTGCTCAATTGCCAAATAGGTGAGATCTCGAATCTCTTTATAATCTAGACTATGTGCTAAGTTTTCATAATAATCTGGTTTCTTTTTCTTTTTTCTGATAATCTCATATTTTAATACTTGTTTATCTGAAGGAATTTCAGTTCTTCTTACTTGAAGGCGTTTAGCTTTCTCCTCCTCCTCGGTTTCAGCCTCAGAGAAATCATCGATTATTGAAAATCCGAGTTACTTAACACTTTCAATACGATACTTGAAATAACTTCTTGTTTAGTTTTTGATATACCATCTTCAAGCTCGATTTTATTATATAAAGCCATAATAGCGGCATCTACCCAAATTTTGGAGCTTTTAGAGTTTTCAGATTGATTGATAATTGCTGCTAAATCAATGCCTCCTCTGATAGAACTGCCTCTTCGAATAGATGTATTATTTCTTGTTTGATGGATTATTTTTTGAGAGAGATCGGCTAATTCCTCAGCATTACCACTGTTGAGTTCTGCTTCTTTGATAATTATTTTTCTTTCTTCCTCAGGGTTTTGATAGTCTAATTTTATCCAGATAAATCTATCTTTAATCGCTTCACCAAGGACTGTAACCCCTATATGTGCTGAAGGATTTAAAGTCGCAATAGTAAAGAAACCCTTTTGAGCATGAACAGTTTTTAGTTTTGGAATTTCTAAAATTTTTTCATCTAAGGCGGTTAATAAGGCATTTTGTGTTATTTCAGGCATTCTGTTGATTTCATTAATGAATAAACATCCTCCGTGAATCATCGCAGATGTCAATGGACCATATCGGTAAGCATCCTCAACATAGCCTTTTGAAATAACTAATGGTGGATCCCAATATCCTACTAAATTATGAGTTAATGTATCTTCGCTACAATCAATACGAAAAAAATCCGCATCAAAATAAGAGGAAACCCCTCTCGCAATCGTAGTCTTTCCAACTCCGACCTCTCCCTCTATTAGGATATTTTTACCAATAGAATGAGCTAGAATAATTTTCTTTAACTCTTCTTCTCGTCCAATAATTTTATACTTTTGTTGAATCTCTCTTATAGCGTTATCAGTATTATCCATATGCACCACAATTCTAAAAATGAAACATCTCAAAAAAAATTGATTTAACTCCTAGAAAAAAGCTAGTTTTTGTGCAATCTATAATTATTGATTATATCAATATTAATATAATTCCAAAATAAATATTAGGAAGAATTATCTATTTTATTCCTAAGTAATAAGAAGATTGAGAAAAAAACATTGCTAGAGTTAGATAAAGACAAGCTATTAAGTCTTTTAAAGGAAAATAAGGAAAAGTTAAAAAATTTTCATGTGAGTAAACTTGGGATATTTGGTTCCTTTATCAGAGGAGAAAATACTAAAGATAGTGATATAGATTTTTTAGTAGAGTTTGAAAAAGGTGAGAAAAATTTTAATAATTTTATTAACTTAGCCTTCTTCTTAGAAAATTTATTAAATAGAAAGATAGACCTTCTAACTATTGAATCTTTAAGCCCTTATATGAAATCAGAAATACTTAAGGAGGTATACTTTGAAAAAATCGAATAGAAATTTGGAAAAAATATTACATATTAGAGATGAAATTGAATATTTAGCTAAAACCTCAGAAAATCTTTTATATAAAGATTTTATTTCAAATGAAACCTTAAAAAGAGCATTTGTAAGAAGTATTGAAATTATAGGAGAAGCAGTAAAATCAATACCAAATGAATTAAAAAAGAAATATAAGAATATTAAATGGAAAAAAATTGCCGGTATGAGGGATAAATTAATACACCAATATTTTGGCGTGGATTATGATATAGTTTGGGATGTTGTGGAGAATTATATTCCAAACTTAAAGAAAGATATTGATAAAATAGTTGTAAACGAGAATCAAAAGGTAAAAGAATAGATTTGAAAATATTTAAAAATTTATAAAATCGTTAATTCTTCATATTTTTTAATGAAATATTATTCTCTAAGGTTAAAATAAATATATAATATTTCCTAAGAGAAATATGAAACCAAATGATGAAATCCAAATGAGTCCTTGTGGATTATTTTGTAATAAATGTTCGCTATTTTTAGTTCCTTATGACAAAAAGGCAGCTAATGAAGTTTTAATGTGGTTCAAGAATGAAAATTGGTACGAAAATGATCAAAAAGTCGAGGAACTCATCCAAAACGAAGATTATTGCGAAGGATGTAGAAGTTCAAGGGAAAGATTACATTGGTCTTCAAACTGCCAAATCTTAAATTGTTGTGTCGATAAAAAAGAATTAGAATTCTGCAATGAATGTAAAGAATTTCCTTGTGAAATATATAAGGATTGGGTTAGAGAGAGCGAAATGCATCAAAAAACATTTGAAGCCTTACAGAAAATGAATCAAAAATAGGGTAAATTATAAATTATAATCTTATAAATAAATTAAATGGGTAATAGTTTAACCAATATTTTCTCTCCTGCTTTTAATCCTTCTTGATCTTTTGATATTTCTACTATACCATCACTATTGGTCAAAGAAGTGATTATTCCAGAACCTTTCAATCTCACTGATCGTGCTATTATCTTATCCTCTTTAGTCTCCAAATATACTCTTAAATAATGTAAATAACCCATTCTACTGACTGGTATATCTCTATCTATTTCTGCTATTATTTCTTTTCTTGGATCAGTTTTTTTCGCACTCATCATTTTCCGTATTGCCGGTCCAGCGAATTTTAAGAATCCTACATATGCTGCTACGGGTGTTCCTGGTAAACAAAAGATTAGAGTATCATTTTTATGAGCTATTAAAATTGGTTCACCTGGTCTCATGGCAACACCATGAGTTAAAACTTTCGCATTTTCATTCACAACTTCAGGGAGATAATCTTGTGTTCCAACTGATGTACCACCCGTAAAGAGAACCATATCAGATGATTGAATTGCTTGGAGTAAATTTTTTGTAATTAGAGATTTATTATCTTTTAGAGTAGCTGCTGAAATTACTTCCCCACCATAAGTTCTCACCAAATTAGCAATCATAGGAGTGTTGGAGTTATAAATCTGACTTTTACCTAATGGTTCACCAATTTCAACTAATTCATCTCCAGTTGCAAAAACAGATACTTTTGGTCTTATAAATACTTGAATCTTTTGAATACCTTGAGAACTAAGCAATGCAATATGTTCTGCCTTGAGTTCTGTTCCTTTTTTGAGAATGATTTCTCCTTTATGAATATCCTCGCCTTGTTTTGCGACATTTTTTCCTGGGGCGACTGGGTTATATATTTTGATCATATTATTTCCTTCCATTTCAGTGTCTTCGATTTTAACTACTGCATCTGCCCCTTCAGGAATTACTGCTCCCGTAGAGATTCTTATAGCTTCCCCTCTATTTATGGATAAATCGGAAGCTTCTCCGATTTCTATTTTTCCTGCCTTTTTAACATATTTAGGACTATTAGGGGATGCTTCAAACGTATCTTCCGCAATTAAAGCATAACCATCCATAGCGGATTTATCAAATCCAGGAACATCAATCCTGCTTTCTATGTCTTTAGCAATTATTCGATTTAACGAAATAGGAGTATCAATCTCTTCTGTACTAACAGTTTTAGTATTCAAAAAAAGTAAATCTAACGCATCTTCAACTGAAGTTAGTTTTGCAAAGCCAATTTTTCTTAATCGCTCGACCATGTTGATCATTCCTCTTTATTTATAAGATAACACATATGGGCCAGTTCGGGTAATATTAGATCATGTAACGCTATTTTTACGGCGTTCGGTGATCCCGGTAAAAGAAATACTGCTTTTTCTCTAATTTTACCCCCTATCGCTCTTGAAAGCATAGCTGCTGAACCGATTTCTTTAAAAGAAAGATATCGAAATAATTCTCCGAAACCAGGAATTATTTTTTCAAATTTTGGTTGAATGGTCTCATAAGTAATATCTCTTAGCGATAATCCCGTTCCTCCACTGAATATAATAGAATCTATGTTTTTTTTTTCTAAGAATTCATTCAAGGCAGAATTAATATGTTCAACCGAATCTGGAATAATTTTAGTAAACTTTAAAGATATTTTTTCCTCTTTATAGAGTAATTCTTGAACAAGTGGAATAGTTTTATCGGATGTGTTTTTTTGATCCTTTATTTCATCATATCGAGAAGTGCTAACAATAATTAAGGCAATATTTAATTGCTTTTTCTCATCTGCTTGATGTTTATGTTTTTCATGAACTTTCATAATTTCACCTCTAAATTCATTTAATCAATAAGTATAAAAGACTTTTTTGTCTCCTTTTTCTACTATTTCTTCTAGTTCTTCAATTTCAATATATCCATCGGAATAAAATAAGGTGCTTATGGCTTCTGAGCCTGTTTTAATCGGAAATATTTTTTGAACGCCATCTACTTCTCTCAACTCCACGGCTTTAAAATGATGTCTTCCGATAGGGCTATAGATTCTTTCACCGATTTCTAGTTCCTCAGCATTTTTGCCTCTTAGGGGATATCCAGACAACCTCCTCAAAAAATCATCAATAAAAACATAAAAGCAACTTAAAGCCGATGTTGGATATCCAGGGAGTATGAAGATTATCTTATTTTGAAGCTTGGCGAAAATCAATGGCTTACCTGGCTTTATTTTTATCCCGTGTACTTGTACTTCAATATTCTCGAAGGTATCTAATACTCTTACTCCTAAATCACCCTCTCCCTTAGAAGTCCCTCCGGATAAGATTACTAAATCACTCTCCTTAAGTCCTTTCTCAATTATTTGTTTTAATTGTTTAAAATCATCTTTTACGATCCCGAGATAATTTACTTCTGAGCCTGTATTAGAAATCGCTTGTTTCAAGACAATAGAATTAATATCATAAATTTGTCCGATCTCTAAGTCTGATGTTTCATTTGTCACGAGCTCGCTACCGGTACTAATTAAGCTTATTTTAGGTTTTTGATATACTGGAACTGTTTGAATTCCACAAGCAGCAAGAATACCCATCGTAGGAAGATCTACTAAAGTATCCTCTTTAATTATTGTTTCTCCCTTCTTAACATCGTGTCCGATTTCAATGATATAGGTACTGGGAGTAACAGCTTGAGAAATCGAAATGATATTATCTTTCTTTTGAGAATATTCCACAATTACCACCGCATTAGCTCCTTCGGGAATGGGTGCGCCCGTTGCGACATACGCACATTCCCCCTTTTTTATTACTTTTTGTGGGATATCTCCCGCTTCAATGACTTCAATTTGTTTGAGTGAAATTAAATTGTCTTCCTCAGCTCCAAATGTATCTTCTGCTTTTACGGCAAATCCATCCATTCGAGATTTTCTAAAATGCGGTACATCAATAGGACTTTTCACATCCATTGAAATCTTTCTGTTAAAACTATTTTCTAAGTTTACTTCTTCTGAACCTAATTTTAAGGGAG
>JAWOFX010000174.1:0-41465 GCA_046497275.1 Promethearchaeia archaeon
ATATGGTTGAAATCCTATGATGACCACGTGAATCCAGAGCTCGAATTAGAAATCTACTCATTAGTGGAAATGATGAAAAGAACTGTTAATAATTACTCTGAGAGTCTGGCATATGACTTCCAAGGCAGTTGCGCGACTTATAGAGAAATGTTGGGATATGTTAACTCATTTGCTAATTTTCTTGTAGAGAATGGTGTGAAAAAAGGCGATCGAGTGGTCATTAATTTACCAAATCTGCCACAATTCATTGTATCTCTTTTTGGAACTTTTTTCACGGGATGTGGTGCCTCTGGTATGAATTTTTTACTTTCTCCAAGTGAAATCAGATATCAATTACAAGACAGCGGAGCAGTTGCGATGATAACTTTAGATTCTTTTTATGAAGAAAAAGTGAGAGAAGCCCTTAAAGGGGGAAAAACTAATGTTAAAGTGGTGATAACTACAAATGTCGCAGATGTTTTAGATCTTGAACCCTCCATGAAAGAGCAATTAATTAAAATTGGAAAAATCCCTAAAGGAAATGTGGAACCATTAGATGGGATTAAATATTTTACCTATAACGAGATTTTAGAAAATTATCCAAGTGATGACCCTCCCGATATCAATATAGAGCCTGACGATCTTTTGTTACTCCAATATACGGGGGGAACGACTGGTCCACCAAAAGGAGCGATTCTAACTCATAGGAATCTTTGTTCATTAATTCAAATAGTAAATCATTGGTTTGAACCATCATTAAATCCAGGAAATAATGTTTATATGTCAGGATTCCCCTTTTTTCATTTAGCGGGGCTTCAATTTTGTCTGCAAACTGTTGCACAAGCATGTGGTCAAATCCTTGTACCGGATCCGAGAGATACTAATTATATGATAAGCAAAATGAAGGAATATGAAGGGCGAATAGGGCTAATGTACAACGTTCCCACTCTCTATATGATGTTGTTGAATAATCGAAAATTTAAAAAAGTAGACTTAAGCTCTGTTGAAGGATATATTTCTGGAGCTGCGCCTTTTCCTTCAAAGAATATCGAGGAATTTGAGGATGTAGTAGGTGATGGAAAGTTAGTGGAAGCATATGGTATGACTGAAGCTTCGCCAGGAGTTTCAATGAATCCTTATCTTGGAAAAAAGAAAATTGGTACTGTTGGAGTTCCCTTTCCTCATACTGAAGTTAAAATTGTTGATGTAATGGATCGAAATAAGGAAGTTCCTTTAGGTGAACCAGGTGAAATTGCTATTAGAGGTCCGCAAATCTTTTCTGGATACTGGAATAAACCAGAAGAGACTAAAAATGCACTGCAAGACGGTTGGTTTTATTCGGGTGATGTAGGAGTAATGGATGAAGAGGGATATATAACAATTGTTGACAGAACAAAGGATATGATAAATGTTAGTGGATTCAAAGTGTTTAGCGTAGAGGTTGATGATAAAATGAATAAACATCCCGCAATAGAATTATGCGCCACCGTGGGTGTCCCTGATCCCGAACGTCCTGGTTCTGAATACGTAAAACTTTATTGTCAATTAAAAAAGGGATTTTCCGCTTCAGAAGAAACTCGACAAGATATTTTGAACTATGCAGAAGAAAACCTCGCAAAATACAAAGTTCCTAAAGAATTAGATATGGTGGAGCAATTACCATTAACTACCGTAGGAAAAGTTGATAAAAAGGCTCTCAGAAAATAAGATACTAATTTTTTTTTACCTTATTTAATAATATAGGAATTCATTTATTAAGATTCAATTATGATATCTTATTGTGGTATTTGACGAATGGAATCAAATCATAAAAAGTTAAAAAGAAAAGAATAATAGATAAATAAGATTTACAGCTTCTCGAAGAGATCCTTCCCAACGCCACAAACAGGGCATGTCCAATCATCGGGGAGATCCTCAAATAGAGTGCCTTCTGCCTCCTCATCATAAATATATCCGCAAGCCGTGCATTCCCATTTTGCCATAATGTTCATTAAATTATTTTTTTGTATTTATTTTGCTGCTAGAAGTAAATAAAAAAATGATAAAAAGTTTAATTTTATATTTTATAAAATCTATTACAAGCGGATAAAACTCTCAATTTTTAACTCTAAGAATAACCTTTTCATAAAAATAAAAAGTCTTATATAATTTTTTAAAATAAGGGAAATTAGGGCTAATTATCCCAAAAATTTTCGAATATTTGCAGCCATTAGAATTTGTTTGGAAAGATCTTCAGATTTTATTTTTTTTATCGAATCCCGAATATAAGAGGTGATTTCATTATGCTCCTCATTTTGTTCATAGTCTATATCAAGTTCTTTTACTTTTTCAGAAATTTCGTCTGGTAAAAAATCAGAACCAAGATTGTAATATTGGAGAGAATCTTTCAGGTCCTCTTCAAAATTAACATATATATTTTTAATATATTCAAAATCCTTTTCATTTAACGCGTTAATTCCTAATATCTCTGGTGGTAAACCCATAGAGTATAATGATGCTGTAAACGTAATCGCTCTTGGTAATTTTATTTCTCCCATATTTCTTGAATATCCAAATAATCCTATATGTAATTTTCTCTTTCGGCGTTTAGGAACATATTTCGCTATTCGATTTATTAGGGGGGCCAATGATAGGATTTGTTTGGTATATTCTTCACTATATCTCTCAATTATATCTAAACATTTTTCCTCATTAACTTTTCTTGGTGGTGATCGTTTTCTTGATCTTAATACTTTAATTGCGTTAGTAACTTCATCGGGAGGATTATCATATTTGAATGCGGATTGAACAGTGAATGTATGAACACTTGGGTATTCATTTGAAACTCTTTCTGCTGTGCTGGGTCGTAAATTTCCACGAAAAGGAGCAGATCCAACTCCAATTATAGGGTAAATTTCCATTCCAATGTCCTCAGATAAATTATAGATCCTTTGTAGAGCGATTTTATTAATCAAGACTGCAGAGATTAGTCCATAATTCATTGCTGGATCAGAACGGGCGAAAAAAATTCGATGATATTTCGGTTGTTTATCGGATAAATATTTTTTTAGAATATTATGAGCATCTAACATATGTTCCTTGTCTTCCACTAAAGGAATTACATTAATGTTATCAGGTTTGAATTTACCTATCCATTCAGCAATCGTAATATCACCTTCTTGGAATGATTGATCTTGTTTTCCCACTATGAAATCTTTATAGTATTTGTAAACTCGATCAACGCATCTGGCGGATGTAGTCATGGGAATAATAACTTCGAAAATTGGAGCAATTTCATCATCGAATATTAAATTAGATGCATCAAAAGAGCGAGGGATACTTTCTAAGGTTTCCAACAAAATTTTGGCTTCTGCTTTTTCAACTGTAGGATTAGGAACTCTTAGTGTAAGGAAAACATCTTTTCCTAATCGAAACTTTTCAAAATAATTGTCATATCGAGTGAGTAATTTTTTTACAACATAATTATCAATCTCCTTACCTTCACAGTCCCACATTTGTTCGTCACAACCAAGATGAGAAAATGCGTAATAAGCTTCCATAATCTCGTCCTCACCACCAATTTCCGAGCTATCTGTAAAAAAAGGTGAAGAAACATTATCAGGGTGCTGAGTACTCATACATTTAGGAATATTCATTTCTTAATTCTCCTTAGCAATTATATAATTTTTGCATTCCTATTAGAAGATTCATTTTAACGCTTGAAAACTTTTCTTATTTCTTTTAATATAATGAAATTTTTATTAAAAAAATTCGTAAGATTGAATTTCTTTCACTGATCCTTTTCATTTTTCTGAAAGAGTTTTAATTGACAGTTTCAAATGTTAAAAGTTTTATCTTTTCAATTGAAATTTGTTTAAACGTGGAAATTAAGCTCCTATTTTGGGAGGATTTTTTTCTCAAATTTATTTTTCCTAGATTGGCATTTTGGACATTGATAATGTTCTTCAAGATCCTCAAATTTTACACCCTTCTCTTCTTCCTCATAAATATAATTACATATTTTGCATCTATATATAGCTATTTCAATCACTATTCTATTCTTCTATTTTTTCGAAATTTTCCTTAGAGGATCCACATTTTGGACATTCCCAACTATCTGGCAAATCTTCAAATGCTATATCTTTTTTTGCTTCATCATATTCTGCTCCACAGTTTTTACATTTATAAATAAAAGCATCAATAGCTTTCCGTACTTCTTTTGGATCCACTTCTGATTCAATATTTTTATTAATAAAAGAGATTGCATCTTTTTCCCCAAAAAGAATCGCTCCCTTTAGTTTATTGTCTTTTAATACTATTTTTTGATAACAATTGTTTGTTTTATCAATTTTTCTCATAATTTCCCATCCTCCACCTAATTCTTCGGACGGATCATATACACCGATTGATGTTAAATCAATTCCAACAATTTTTAAGGTATTTTTTGGAGTTGTCCCCTTATATTTTTTTTCTTTATCACCTAAAAGAGAGCTTGCAACGATCTGAGATTGGTCCATGCACGCAGGAATGATTCCCCACGTTTGATCATTAAATTGAATACAATCGCCTACAGCATAGATATCTTTTTTACTTGTTTCTAAATACTCGTTAACCACGATGCCTTTATCTGTATCCAATCCTGTAACTTTTGCTAGTTCGATATTAGGTCTAACACCTGCTTGGATCAGTATTAGGTCAGCATCATATTGATTCCCATTCTTAAGTTTAACTCCTTCTACATAAGAATTCCCTAAAATTGTTTCGGTTTTCGCGTCTAATTCTACTGTTATTCCCATATCTTCCACATCTTTCTTAAGCATATTTGCGCAATCTACATCGAGCTGTCTAGGTAGTAATCGAGGGAAAAATTCAATTACTCGTGTATCTAATCCCGTATTTTTAATTTGTTTACTTAGTTCTAATCCGAGTAGACCCCCTCCAATGATGATGGCTTTTTCGCAGTTCTTTTCCTTTATATAATTGCGAATTGTATATGCATCATCAATATTTCTGAGTGTAAATACCCCCTTTCCTAACAATTCTCTTGTATTATCAATAGGAGGGATATTAGGATGACTTCCTACTGCTAAGATTAATTTATCGTACAATATTTTCTGATTAGATTCTTCAGAGGAAATAAATTTCTCATCTGGATTAATAGCAGAAATTTTTGAGTTTAAGTGAGTACTAATATTGTTATTAACATACCAATCATCCTTAAATACGATTAAATCATCTATCGTCTTTAATTCCGAAATAATTTCTGGCAATTTAATTCTAGTATAATAATTGTAATTTTCTTGCGAATATATATGAATTTCAGCATTTTCATCTTTATTTCGAATATTTTGTGCTGAAAATGTACCCGCTACGTTATTCCCTATTATCACGACCTTCATATTTTTTAAAACATGATTTCTCTTATTTTAAGATTGTTCTAATAAATTATGAATCTCGTTGAACATGTTCGATAGAAACCTTATTAAAATTCCCCTATTGAGTGTAAATATGAGTGTGACAAATAAAAGAGAAAAAATTAAAAGAAAAATCATTAAAGTAGATAAGGATAAATGTACTGGTTGCGGAAAGTGTGTTGTTGGATGTGAAGAGGGTGCTTTAGAGATAATAGATGGAAAAGCAGAAGTCGTGAATGAAAGTTTTTGTGATGGCCTTGGCGCGTGTATTGGAGAATGCCCAGAAGGAGCATTGACCATTGAAAAAAGAGAAGCATATCCATTTGATGAAGAATTAGTTGAGAAACTACAAAATAAAGAAATAAATAAAACTTATAAAGGGATAAACAGTAGATTTACTTGTTCATGCCCTTCTTCTCAAAAGATCATATATGATGCCCCCTGGAAAGATTCGGAGAATATCGATGAAATACCCTCTGCATTACGACAATGGTCTATAAAAATAGAATTAGTAAATCCCGATTCACCATATTTTAGAAATAAGGAATTGTTAATCGTTTCTGATTGCTCTCCTCTTGCATATGGAGATTTTCATAGAAAAGTTCTTAAAGGGAGACCTCTCGTAAGTATTTGTCCAATGTTAGATTTAAATGATACCACATTAACAAAATTACAAACAATAATAGAAAATAATCCAATCGAAATTATAGAATTAGTTCTTATGGAAGTTCCATGTTGCAAAAAGATTACTTTCCTTTTAGATTCAATTATATCTAATATTAATAAAGAAATTACTGTTAAAACAACTATTATAAGCCGTGATGGTAGAATTAAATAATTCAAATTTTTTAAAATTCTTCAATCTAAGTGAAAATATTATGTCTTTTAATGTTTAGAAATTATAAAATAATTTTAGCATCATCCTTATAAAATTTAAATAAGAAGTAAAAAAATAAAAAAGGATTTAAGATCTTCTTTTACGTATTATTAAAGCTCCAGCTATAAGTGCTATTACAATGCCCTCAAAGATGACTAAAATGATAAGGATGGTATTTAAGCTTAAAGAAAATCCAGATGGCGCTTGGCAGATATTATCTACAAAAACATTATTACTAGACCCCGTTTCATTATAGCAATCACCATTGTTAAGCAATATATTATCGAAAATTAGATTATTGTTGCTTGTATCTAAAAAAGTTCCATTATTATTGTTGTTTGCGGTATTTGAAATTATTGAATTGTCATCACTCTGAAGAAGGTGAATACCATTCAATCTGTTATTATTTACCGTATTAGATATTATTACATTATCATCGCAACTCTCAAGATATATCCCATGTTCTAAATTATAAGAAGCAGTATTTCCAGATAATAAATTATCATTAGATGAGTCATAAATATAGATCCCACTTAAATTATTGTAATTGGCAATATTATTTTTAAGGATATTACGTTCATTTCCAATTCTTAGTTGTAATCCATATAATGTGTTATGATGAAGATTGTTTTTCTCTATTAAACATTCGTCAGATGCAAATAGATAAAGCCCCTTTTCATTATAATGGGCCATATTCTCAGTGCAGGTTATATTGTCTCCAAATAATAGTGAGATACCATTACCTGTGTTATTATATACTGTATTCTTATGAACAACGCAATCATCGTGACTATTTAAGTAAATTCCACTATTTTCATTATTATTAGCTACATTTTCACTTACTATACTTCCAGAATATCCACCAATATATATCCCATAATCACCGTTATTATTAACTTCATTTCCACTTATAATAGTACTAAAAGCTCCACCAATATATATTCCATCATTTCCATTATTCTTTACAATATTTTGATTAATTATATTTCTGTGGCTTTGCGTTGAAATAGAACTAATCCCATAGAATTCATTATTGACAAAGTTATTAGATGAAATTGTATTATCTCCAGATTGAGAGTTCAAGCTTATTCCTACATCGTTATAATTGGCATCATTTCCAGAGATCTTGTTATAATTACTACCTTCAAGTCTTATAGCATTATCCGAGTTATTAAATAATGTATTATCAAGAATCTGAGATTTATTACTCCGCTCAAGAATAATTCCATCGGCATTGTTCTCGTTCAATTCATTATCATCGATAATAGTATCGTTAGAATTTAATATATAAACTCCATCAGTATTATTATAAATCCTATTGCCTTTTATTTCATTGTAATTGCCCATATCTTCATAAATACCCACAGAAAATCCATTAATAATATCATTATTACTTATAGTTGTATACATTTCCTCATCTAGATATATACCCCAACTAACTGATTTTTCAATATGATTCATTTTAATATTCAGATTATCGGAATCGTAAGTATAAAGACCAGCTAAACAGGACGTTATATTATTATCAACCACACTCACCGAACTGCAATTATCGAAATTGATTCCAAACCAAATGTTATAAATAGTATTATTTGTAATAAGACCATTTGTTGTATTAATTAAATAAATGCCAGAGGTAAAAAAACCAGAGGTATCAAAATTACAACTTTTAACAATAAAATACTTTCTTGAATGAGAAATTGTTAGGCAGGTTGATGTTCCAGACATTTCAAAAATATGATCTTCAATCACGTAAGGATCACTTGAAGTACCAGATCCAGTACAAATTCCAGCACTTTTGGCGGTTTCCCAATTACTTGAAGGATCTGTCTCATCTATTTCTATTGGACTAGTATAAGTTGCTGCAGATTTTATAACCAAAGGCTTTTCTGGAGTTAAATCTTTTTCCATATTCAATCTATAATTCATTATTGGAATTAGAGCTGTTATAGCAAAAAAGGAAGTCAAGAGGATTATTAGAAATAATTTTAAATTAATATTTTTTATTTTCATTGAATTTACCTATTTTGGTAAAGATATTGTTTAAAAATATTAATCATATCTCATTTAAAAATCATTTTTTTCATAGAATTTTTTTAATACTATAATTTAATTTAAGATATTATAAAAAAAGAATCAAGATTTGTTTTAAATTATTTATGCAAACTCCTTTTTCCTATCTAATTTTGTTGCAAGAAAAAATTTTATACAGGATTATGTTTAGAGAGAATTAATTATGAACCATGCACATTTTTTTAATCGGAGTAAAAATCCTTTAGAGAGGGTTTAAATATTTATATCTTTGAATTAAGACTTTTGCTGCATAGGCTGCTTCATAAGGAGTATAAAATATAGGAGTCTTATTTTCATCAGCAAAATTGGTAAGTTCGTCGAATCCTTCACTAAATAGCATAAGCGGAATTAATGGCTTCTTTCTGTGAGATTCATCCCAAGCACGTATCATTCCTTTATAATGTTCAATCGATCTCATTCCTAAGAAAGGGGGAATTACACAACATCCCACTACAATATCAATATCGTCATCTTCTAAAAAAGATTTAGTTATTTCGTAATATTGGGGTTCTCCTGCTCCAGCAATCATATCTAACGGATTTTCTAATTTAACTAAAGAATAAAGATATGGAGAAATTGTTTTTTTCAATTCTTCAGAGAATTCAGCAAAATTTAAACCAAGAGTTTCGGCGTTGTCGCTAAATAAAACTGAAGTCCCTCCACTATTTGTTAACACACCAAGCTTTGAGCCTTTAGGTATAGGTAAAAATGAGAAACTTTTAAGAGCAATTATAAACTCAGAGATGTTTTCACAAAGTAGAACACCCGATTGCTTTACTGCTGTTTTCAATAATTTGTAATTTGTTGCGATTGATCCAGTATGACTACTCGCTGCTTCCCGTCCTTTTTTAGTTTTCCCGCCTTTTAATATTACAATGGGTTTTACTTTATTTACTTTTTCAATAATATCTAAAAATTTCCGTCCTTCTAATAACTCTTCCATATAGATTGCTATGATCTCTGTATTTTCGTCTTCCATCAAAAATGGTAAAATATCATCAAATGATATATCAATTTTATTGCCTAGATTGACGAACTTAGATATTCCAAGATTATGAAATTCCATTTCATAAAAACAAGCACATCCAAATGAACCTGATTGACTAATCATGCTAATATGACCCTTAGAAGGCATTTGAATGAAAGATGCATTGAGGTTTATATCCGTATTAATAATTCCAACACAATTAGGTCCCATTACACGAACTCCAGCTTTTTTGCATTTTAACGCGATTTGTTTTTCCAATTCTTTTCCTTTTTCATCAATTTCACCAAAACCCGCGCTGACGATAATAATTCCCTTTACTTCTTTTTGTATGCATTCATCAACTACGTCTTCAACATATTTTGCAGGAACTAGAATGATTGCGAGATCAATTTCTTCAGTAATATCTAAAACAGATTTGTAGGTTGGGATATCACAGATTGTTTTACTGCCATGAGTTACTAAAAAAATTTTACATCTTAAATCATCAATGTTGAGTAAATTCATCGTAACCGCATTCCCAAATTTTTTAGGATCAGATGTTGCTCCGATAACAGCGATGTTTTGCGGATTAAAAAATTTTGGGATCATTTCAGAGTTCCTCTTCATATATCGCCTCTTGTGGACAAACATAAGTACAAACTCCACATCCGCGGCATAAAGATTGATCTATTTTTGCTTTTTTTAATTCCTCATCAAAAGTTATTGCGGGACATCCAAATTGGTTAATACAGATTTGACAGCCTGTACATTTCTCAGAATCTATTTTATAAGTCGGAGGAGAGATATTTTGAGCCTTAAACTCGCTCATTTCCAACAAAGAGCAAATATGTCTTGATATGAAAACGCGTACTCCATTTGCTTCTATTGCCTCTTGTAATTTTTCAATCATTTTATTGATATTATTAGAGTCTTCAACCCATATGTTTTTTTCAGGCACTCCACATCCTTTAACTAAGTCTTCTAAAATTACTCTGGTGCCTGGTTCCTCACCTATTTTCATCCCAGTACCTGGATTATCTTGGAAACCTGTCATACTGGTGCTTCTATTATCTAAAATTATAATTAGCATATCATTTTGATTATATACAGCATTTATTAGTCCTGGTACCCCTGTATGGAAAAAAGTTGAATCTCCTAGTATTGCCAACAGGGGTTGTTCTTTACCATAAAGTTTAGAAAATCCGTTTGCCATTCCAATTGACCCACCCATACATATTTGAGTATCTATTGCTGCTAATGGTTTATATACTCCGAGAGTATAACATCCGATATCTGACGAGTTGATAAATTGCTTTTTTAATTTTTTCTCAACTTGATTTATAGCATAAAATGTTGCTCTATGACTACATCCGGGACAAAGCATTGGAAGTCGAGGTGGTAAATTTAAATCATTTTCTGGAATCTCCATTTGTTCATATTCAATATTTAAGAATTCAGAAACTTTTTCAATTATTAGTTCGGCTGGGAATTCAAATTTTTGTGGCAAAATATCTTTTCCATGAATTTCTATTTTATCACCGAAACCTTCCTCAAACGCAATTTTTTTCACCATTGTTTCAAAAATTGGTTCGAGTTCTTCCACAATCAATAATTTATCAACAGAATGTAATAAATCTATAATTCTTTTTCTTGGTAAAGGGTATACAATCCCTAATTTAAGAATTGAAACATTATCTTCAATTTCTAAGTAGCTTAGCGCATCTTTTAAGTGTGCATAAGGAATTCCCGCTGATAAAAACCCATATTTTGTACCATTTATACTTTTTCTACTAATAATTAAGGAATTAAGTTCAGATTCGTTAACATCTTTAGAGATTCTCTCCATTCTATTTAATAACTTTTCACGATTAACACGAGAATGAGAGGGGACGCAAACCCAACGTTCTCTGTCCCAATCAAAACCAAATTCTTTTTGAGGTTCTTCAATCTCTCCCAAAAGAACATTCCCTCTTCCATGGTTTAGCCTGGTTGTCGTTCGAAATAAAACAATTGTTTCATATTTTTCCGAAAACTTAAACGCATACTTAATCATATCTTTTGCTTCTTGAGGTGTAGAGGGTTCAAATACTGGTACAAGTCCATGTAATCCATAAAATCGGTTATCTTGTTCATTTTGAGAAGAGTATAAATTAGGATCATCTGCAGAAACTAAAACTAATCCCCCCCTTGCACCCGCATACGCAATTGTCATAAATGCATCAGCCGCAACATTCACCCCCACATGCTTCATGCATGCAACAGACCGAACTTTCGACATTGATCCAGCAATCGCAATTTCTAAAGCAACTTTTTCATTAGTACTCCACTCAAGCTTAAGGTGTGGAAAATAGTTTTCCATTATTGCTAAAGTTTTTAATATTTCTGAGGAAGGGGTTCCGGGGTATCCGGCTCCGATGATAGTTCCCGCTTCAAGAATACCTCTGGCTATGGCCTCATTTCCTAACATAATAACAGATTTTCCAGGGTTATCTTGAGCGAAATATGGTACTTCCATTAAATCCCTCTGATTTGCCGTGCTTTGTCAATTCCTAGATGGAATGCAATTTTATTTACGTCTTTTGCTTTTTGTGGAACAAAATCTAATATATTTTCTTCCAATAATTTTCTATTAATAGGTAATATGTTTAATCCTGAGATGAAACCAAGCATTACTACATTAAGAGTTCTTGGATTTCCAGCTTCTTTAGCTAATTCAGTAGCGTTTATAACATATATTTCTGGAGTAATCTTTTGAAGATATTCTATAATATCTTCTAGATTCGGATAATTTGCTTTTCTTTTAACTCCAGAGGGATATACAAATCGATCATTTATGATTATATGAGTTTTATAACCTACATAGTCCGCATATCTTAAAGCTTCACTCGCTTCGAACGCTAGAAGAATATCAGTTAAGCCCTTAGGTATAAGTGGACCTTCTGCATGAGTTCCAAATCGAGTAAAAGAGGATACAGATCCTCCTCTCTGAGCCATTCCGTGTGTTTCTGCTGTCCTCACTTTATATCCTTGTTTCATTGCAGCCCATGCTAAAATTTGAGTTGCAGAAATCACACCATCTCCACCAACACCCACACTCAATATATTGAATGATTTATATTTTTTAGAAATCTCTCTGGGAATTTCTTCAGACTGGGTATACATCTTTTTCAAATTTGATTTGATAATTAATGTTCTACGTATTATATATGAATTTGACTCATAAAAGTTTATTATTTAAGGGGAAGTATCTCCCACTGTGTGGGATATTTATCCCATCATTAATTCAAACGAGTTAATACATTTGAGACATTGCTTTATAATAAATCATAAGTTAAAATAATATTCTCTAAAAAATTTAGACTGAAAAGGTTTTATTAGAAAATAATCAATTTATTAATAGAGAAAAATATATTTTCATTGAAAATCACATTTGTAAAATTGATTTCTTAATAAATTTATAATAAATTATAATTAAATGACTTTTAAGAAGAACTTATGACCGTAATAGCTTCTGAAAAACCCTTGAAAAGGACTGAAGAATTAAAAAACAAATTACTTGGCTGTAAATATGAAATCTGTCTCGAAAGAATGAAATTCTTTACAGAAACATATAAAAAATATCCCAATGAGCCAGAGATTATCAAAAGAGCAAGATCCATCGCTTATGCCTTAAGAAATATGACTATTTTCATCCGAGATGATGAATTACTTGTAGGAAACGAAACTAGTAAGGAATTAGGAGAAAAGATTAACCTTGACTTAATGCGATTTAATATCGGACTCGATAATAAAAATAAATTAGAAAAATTAAGAAGAAGAAAAGTTCAGCCTTTTCATATCACAGATAAAGAAATCGATGAACTTTTAGAGTTAATCTCTTTTTGGAAAGGAAAGTCCCTTGTGGGAGATCACATAAACAAAAGATTGGTGGAGGAGGGTCTTGTACCAAAGGGAGGAAAACTTTCAACTTTAGCCCCAAATATTTCAATTCAAGTAGGAACCACAGAAGGGCATCTCTCTGCTAATTATGAGAAAATATTAAATTTAGGATATAAAGGGATTTTAGAGGAAGCAATAAAATTACAAAAAAAGTTATCAAAAGAAGATCCAGAATATCAGCAGAAATTCAATTTTTATGAAGCCGTGAAAATATATTATGAAGCAGCTATAGATTTTCTTATAAGGTTTTCTAAACTTGCGTTAAGCAAAGCAGAAAATGAAAATAACGAAACTCGTAAAAAAGAATTGATGAATATTTCAGAAATGTTGGAAAGATTCACTCATAGTGTACCTGAGACGTTTTATGAGGCGGTTCAATTAATTCATTTTACACAAAATATTGCTAATATTATATATCAGAGATCAGTTCTAGCGTTGGGCAGACTTGATCAAATTTTATGGCCTTATTACAAAAAAGATATAAAAGAAGGAAAAATTACCAAAGAATTTGCTTTAGAATTAATTGAAGAATTAAATTTGAAACTCACTTGGAATCTTACGCTTCTTCCAACAGATTTTACGATGGTTGCAAATGCGTTTGGTCAGAACACACAAACAATAACAATTGGGGGTATAGACCCAATAACTGGACAGGATGCCATAAACGATTTGTCTTATTTATTTTTAGACGCCTATAAGCATCTCAAAGTATTTACGACCGATTTATCAGTCAGAATCCATGAAAATACTCCAGAAAAATTCATTCATGAAGCAGTTAAGCTATTTAAGAAAACTTCGGGAATAGCATTTTACAACGACAATATAATCATTCCTGCATTAAATAATGCGGGATATGCCTTAGAAGATGCTCGTGATTACGTACTTATCGGTTGTGTAGAACCTACGGGACAGGGAAATAGTTTTGCTGCTACGGGAAGGATGTTTATGAATTTACCGGGTGTCTTAGAACTCACATTAAATAATGGATATAGTAATTTTTCAAAGCAAACAGATGGATTACAGACTGGGGATCCAAGTAGATTTAGAACATTTGATGATCTTTACGAAGCTTTCAAGGAGCAATTATCATATAATATTAAAAAATCTATTGATATTGCGAAAGTGGGAGACGAAGAAGCGATGAAATATTTCCAACACCCATTTACCTCCGCCATGATTGATGGATGTATGGAAAATGGAAAAGATTTTGTATGTGGAGGGGCAAAATATAATTATTCTTCAATCACAGCTTATGGATTTGCCACATTGGTTGATTCTTTTTATGCTATTAAAAAAGCTGTATATGAAGATAATTTAATATCACTTCCCGAATTAATTGAAATTTTAAATTCTAATTTTAGTCAATATGAAGATTTAAGACTCAAACTAAAGAATAAATATCCTAAATGGGGAAATGATAATGATGAAATTGATGAATTTGCAAACAAATTATGGGATTTATATTGCAATGAAGTTTCTAAATTTACTCCTTTAAGAGGAGGGAAATATAGCGCAGGAGCTTATTCTATGGGGATACATGTAATGGAAGGATTTTTTACCCAACCGACTGCTGATGGAAGAAAAGCGATGGAAGCTATTTCTAATAGTTTATCCCCCGTTAATGGTGTAGAAAAGAATGGAATCACAGCCATTATGAATTCTCTTTCAAAATTAGATTATACTTTAGCTACTAATGGAGTGGCAGTTAATGTGAGGATTCACCCTCAAAATTTTGAAGCACAAGAGAATATCGAAAAATTTTCCCATTTGCTCAGAGGATACTTTGAATTAGGAGGAATGCAAATACAGCCTAATGTTGTTTCGAGTGAAACTTTACGTGATGCGCAAAAAAATCCCGAAAATTATACCGACTTGATTGTGAAAGTTGGTGGTTATAATGCTACTTATATAGATCTTGGTACACCTATTCAAAACGATATTATAAATAGAATAGAGAATAGTTTTTAAATAATGAGTTAATTTTTTTTCATATTTCTTTAAATACTAATCATTACTTTCTTTTTTATTATTTTGCGCAAAATAACCGACAGAGTAGATTTTGATTTTCCAAGTTCATTGGCTAATTCCTCTAAGGAAATTTTTCGGGGAACATCAAAAAATCCTTCATCTATTGCTTTCTCTAAAATTTCAATCTCCTCTAAGCTCAATCGATGACCCTCATCTTCTAGATTAATTGAAGTGTTCCCGATTCTTAATAATTCAAAATCGATACCCATCTCTTCAAACATAGTAAGCATTTTATCAATACGAGCCCTTGTAGAAATTAGATCCCAATAAGCAAATCCATCTTCAACATTAACCGGAAAATCCACCAATACCCCACATTTAATCACCCCATAAAGCAAATAGGGATCCATTGTCTTGACATTAAATTTAATCCGGTTTTCCTCTCGTTCGATCAATGAAAATTCCATCACAGATGAATGATTCTTAATTTCCTCAATAATTAATTCTATATCATAATGCATGATCTCAACCACTGCATTTCCAATCGATTTTTCCAAGTCATAAGGTAGAAAATATAGGATTTCCATCTGAATGTCATAAAACTTTTCAAATAAATCGGAAATCCAGATCCCTTTAGGAAATTCAATCTTAATAGTGGCAATTGTGGACTTTTCTGAATCCATATATTATCACGAGAATGATATTATATTGAAGTTTCATCTAATTAGGATTAAAAATAAATAATACATATCCTAATTCTTCTTATGCCTTTAAATGAAAACTTCCTTTTAGGTATTTGTGGAAGCCCTCGAAATCAAGCTACCGAATTTGCAGTAAAATATGCACTTGAATATGCTACTGAAAAATTTGATTTCGAAACAGAGTTTTGGACGGTAAGGAATAAAGAAATTAAATTCTGTATTCATTGTGATTACTGCATTCGAGAAAAGAAGGGATGTATACATAAAGATGATCTGCAAGATCTCTATCCAAAACTAGAACAAGCAAAATTTCTTCTATTTGGGACCCCAGTATTTCAAGGTAATTTATCAGCTCAGACAAAAGCTGTGATGGACAGATGTCGAGCAATTGTTGCTAAGAATCCCCAAGTGTTTAAAAATAAGATTGGGATGGCTCTTGCAGTAGGAGGAGACAGGAGTGGTGGACAAGAACTTGCAATAAGAAGCATTTTGGACTTCTATCAACAAAATCATGTTATCTCAGTTTCGGGAGGAGCATTTGGAGCGAATCTTGGGGCTGCGCTATGGAGTAATGACAAAGGAAAACTAGGAGTAAAAAATGACGATGAGGGTCTAAAAGCAATACGAATGGTTATAAAAAGGATAGGCGAATTTAAAGGACTTAATTTATAACAGAATGTAATAATTGAGAGAGTAACTTGAAATTTTGTCATTCTTTTCAAAAATTATAATTTTAAAATAATTCAAATAGAGATTCAATATGCCTAGTTATCAAGATATTATAGATGCCTATGAGAGGATAAAGAATTTTATTAATAAAACACCAGTAATGACCTCAAGAACCTTAAATGAGAAGACTGAAGCAGAAATCTTCTTAAAATGCGAGAATTTTCAGAAAGTTGGAGCTTTCAAGATGCGGGGAGCCATCAATGCTATTTCACACCTATCTGAAGAACAAAAAAATAAAGGAGTTATTACCCACTCAAGCGGAAACCATGCGCAAGCTGTTGCCTTGTCTGCGAAACTTTTAGATATACATGCAACGATCGTAATGCCAGAAACATCTCCAGAAGTGAAGATAAGAGCCACAAGAGATACATATAGTGCGAATGTCGTTCTATGTGAAAATACTATAGAAGCTCGTCAAAACACTACTGAAATCCTTATCAATAAACATGGATATACTTTAATCCATCCTTATGACAATGAGCATGTTATCGCAGGTGCAGGAACCGCTGCTTATGAATTATTACAAGAAATCGATGATTTAAATATGATATTTGCTCCAATTGGAGGAGGAGGCTTATTAAGTGGCACATCCATCGCAACGAAGGGATTCGATTCATATATTCAAGTCTTTGGGGTTGAACCACAAAATGTAGATGATGCCTATCGATCTTTACAAACTGGAAAAATCCAAATGAATAGAACAATCAACTCGATTGCAGATGGGTTATTGACAAATTTAAGCCAAAGGACCTTTTCAATTATTCGAAAAAATGTCGATCGGATTATTACTATTTCCGAACAACAAATTCTAGATGCGATGAAGTTTCTATGGGAGAGGATGAAGCTTGTGGTTGAACCTTCCGGTGCTTGTTCATTAGGAGGAGTGTTGTCTAATAAAGTTTCTGTTCAAAATAAAAGAATTGGTGTAATAGTAAGTGGAGGTAATGTTGATCTAAGTGAATTTTTTAAAGAGTATGAAAAAATCATCCAATAAGGACCTAAAACTATTAAATTCTCTTTTATCGATAAATGTTTATTTATTTAGTAATATCTATTTTTCCAGAACGATTTGAATTCCGAATAATAATAATGTTAGCAATTATAATCAAAATCCCTCCCAAAATAGTAAAAATTGAAAATTTCTGTAAAAAAATCGCAGTATTTATAACTGCCACGAATGGTTCAAAGTAACCTAATATAATAATATTCCCACTTTCATCATTTTTAATCCCAATATTGTAAAGGATAAATGCTAATGCTGTAGGAATAAGACCTAATAATAAGCAAACAATTACATCGATTAGTGTTAATTTTAAAATATCAGCTGCTCCTAATGGAAGATAAAAAATTATTAGGGTTAAAGTTGCCCACCAAGCAAGAAAAGTATCAAAAGCACCCTCATCACTATTATTATATGATTTATAATTATAACGGTCATTATACATCTTTTTCCGTACATAAATATTAAATGCAAGAATAAGAGCAGATGCCAGTCCGAATGTGAGGGAATTTATTAATATAGATCCTTTCCATACTTCCATTATCACTAAAACTCCGATTACTGCCAAAATAAAACTAAATATATTTTCTTTTGGAATATTTTCTTCTTCCTTAGTTACGTATAAAATTCCCAATAAAAAGATCCCATTCATATATAATAGGAAGGCTGCAATGGCATACCCAGAAATCTGAATGTTTAAAAAATAGAAATAAATACCAAGGGGATAAATCAAAACTAGTAACATTATATTTTTCCAATGGAGTTTAAAATTTAACTTAAGGAAGTCTTTAGAGAAGGCCCCCGTTTTAATCATCCATATACTTAAAAAAAAAGTACCGAAAATTCCCCTAAACAAAACGATTGAATACGTTGGGTATGAGGAGAGAAGATCAACCATTAAACCAACAAAACCCATTGAAATAGCAGAAATTAACATTGAAATTTGAGAAATAAGTCTTCCAGCATTATCCCTATTATTATTCATCTTTTTTTCCATCAGTTGACTTAAAGTTCCATATAATAATTATATTATTATTTGAAAGGAGCTATTCTGGAATAGTCTACTCATGAATTAACTGGATTTCATAAAAAAATAATTTAATAAAAAAATAAAAGAAATATTTCAATCTAAAAACATTTCTTCTGCTTTTTTTTTCCTTAAACCTGTCTGGGAAAATAATTCCTTGAAATAATAATTGCCATCTTGGATTACGACGGGTGTGTTCACAATACATTCATCCTCATCGCAGAAGGTCTTCAAAAAATTTTTGTCTTGAAGAAGTTGGTTCACAAATTTCTCTTCATTAATGTCTTCTTCTACATACTTCACATCATTTTCTTTAAGCCATTCTTTTAACTCTGCGCATCTATGGCAATCTTCTTTTGTTATTATTATAGGAAGCTTCATCTCAGTCATATATAGGGACCTCTTTGATTTATTTAAATTCTTTTTTCTGTTATATTTCTGAAATAGTAATGGAATAAAAAAAGTTCAGATTTTAAATTATAAAAAACTAAAGTGTCTTATCAAAAAATAAGAAATTTGGGGATGTCTGCTTGATTCGAATTAAGTTCTTTTGGTATCTTTCTTTTTTTAAAATAATATAATTCTATCAATTATGAATTAAAACTCTCGGGTGATCAAATGATTAAATTAAAAAAATCTAAAATAATCAAAAGGGTAAAAACGGCTCAGTTTATAGGAAAGCAACTTTCGAGACTTAAATTAGGACAGTCGTATTATAGTATTGCTGTATCTACCGTAAGCGCAATATCATTAATTTCTTTGGCATTCCGCATTGAATTTTGGATGATTGCTATTGCTTTTCCGATATTATTATGCTTTGCCTATATTATCGGATATTTTCTTGATATTTATAATATTAATACGATGGATACATTGAAATCAAATGAAATAGCTCAACGATTTTTGACGACAAGTGATTTAAAAAACCAAGAATTTCAACTGCTTCAAACTGAGATATTGCTCGAAGCTGTAAAGGCCATAAATGACGGAAAGCAATTAGAACCAAGAAAATTATTAGAGAAATATGAAGACTATTATGAGAAATGGAAATCCCCTGAACCTTTGATTGATAAACAAAAATTAAAATGATGACTGTGTTAGATAATTTAAATGATTTTTCTTACAATCCATCCTAATGCTTTCATCATTTTTTCATGATTATTGGATAAGTTTACAGGAAAATATTCGATGGAGATATTGCATTTTTTAGTTTTTTCGAGATCAAATAATTTATCTAATTCTTCTTCAGAAACCTCTTCATGGTCGTTTTTTTTGTTCCCAATGATGAGTATTGGGGTTCTATTATCCAACTTAATATTGCATAATCGATTAGTAATAAATTTAAATTTCCCCCTTGCATCAAGAAAAGATTGTTTATGTGATGCATTAAAGATTAATATAAAACCTTGAGCCTTATTTATACATCTATTTTTTTTGTTGCATTGTTCACAGTTAAATTGTTTATCAATGCAATCTTCCATTACGATTTCCATGTTATCAATTACCACATTAAAAATTTTTGTTGGAAGATCGAGGTTATCTTGTTTTTGAATTTGAATTGATTTAAGATTATTGATAAATGCACTTTTACCAGCATTTTCAGCACCAAAAATAAAAATCTTCTTAGTTTCTTCAATATTTTCCGTTTTAAAGGAAGCTTCTTTTGTACTTAATCTGCTAAAATAAGAATCATACAGATCAAAAAATTCCTTTTGAAACTCATTGCTTTCTAATGATATCTTATTTTGTAATGGGTATTTATTATTATTTTTATTTAAAACATCCGAAAAATCTCTTAATTCCTTCAATTTAACAGCATATTCTTCTAAAATAGGAGTTTTTGTCTCTAAATATTTAAACACATCTGTTATTTCATTTTTAAAATATTCTGCTCTAATCATATAGGTAATCATCAGCAATAATCTTCCCCCTCGCGCATTTTCATTTTCTATATAGAAAATATGGTTGACAGTTTGATAATTTCTAAAAGCAAAAATAAAAGTACCTTCTTCATCAGTGATATCTAAAATCCTTCCTAAATCGGGATGATCAAATTCTTTTGATAATTCCTCATTACAATAAAATATAGTTGGTCCTATGATTGTATCAAAATATGAAATGCAGAGAAATTCCTCTTGTGCCATAATTATTATATAATTGGAAGGATAAAGCAAATAATCTTCATTTTATATTTTAAAAGATTTTATTGACTTGGTTATTCATTTAAAATAATAATAAATTGCGGTATGAATATTTTATAAAGATTAAAATAATAAAATTGGGAAATCTTTTGATATCAAGATTTCTATATTTCATTAAAAAAATGATTTAATCGGTGAATAAAAAATATGGAGAAAATGGAAATTCCCGAGTATATTGAAAAAATAGCTAATAAAGTAGAAGGGAAAAATGATTCGAAAGATATGATGGCTTTTACACTCTCTACATGTCAATGGTGTAAAAAATTTAAAAGATATATGAAGGATCGAGATGTTTCCTTTAAATATGTAGATGTGGACCAAATAGATCCAAGTGAAAAAGCACAAATATTAACTTTCTTACGTAATAATTTTGATGAACGAGTTTCCTACCCATACTTAATTTGTGATGGAAATGTGGTGGTGGGATATAATCCGAATAAATATGATGAATTATTAAAGGACTAATGGTGGTTTAATTTGAGTTTTAATTTAGAGAGTAAGGAAGGAATGAGAGAATATTGTGATAAGATTTGTGAAATGAATGATTGGATTTTACAAAAAGATAAAGAAACTTTAGATGATTTAATTGATGGACTAGTTGAAAATAAGAAAAAATATGGATACCAATCGTGCCCTTGCCGTTTTGCATGTGGGAAAAGAGAGTTAGACAGAGATTTAATTTGTCCCTGTGTTTATGCTAAACCAGATATAGAAGAATATGGGACATGTTACTGTAATCTCTATCTTAGTCCGGATTTTTACGAAACTCATGAAGAGGATTTCCTACAGATTCCAGAGCGTCGACCTGTAGAAAAGGAAAATGCTGTTTTAGAATACATGAATGAACAAATCCAATGATTTTTAATTTTAAAATTTTTTCTTACTTTTTTTAGATTATAAAAAAGAATCTCTTAATTTTAAAAATAATTAAGCTCTTTGTTCAAAAATCAATAATTTATAAAAATAATTTATATATATTATAGATCCTCACTAGTTAATATGTCAAGAGAAGATTTAACGGACGAAGAAATAGAGGAAATGCTTGAGAAAGATTTAAAAGCAAATGAAGCGAAACGTGATAACTGTGGAGTTGCAATCCCCCCTAATCGAGAAATTGGAATTCAAAGAGATCAAGTAAAACTCAAGAAAAAAGATTAAGATAAACTTAGATTTTTCTATTTTTTTCCTTTATTCTATTTTTAATTATGCTTATTTAGAATTGATTAAATAAAATAACTCAAAAAACAATATTATAAATTCTAAAAGATATTTTTATTAAGGAATCCCATTTCATTATATTACATTAGTTAGAGGTATATCTCCATGGATGAGAGAATTGAAGGAAGAAAAAATTATCCCACTAAGGAAGTGGATCCAAAAAATTTCATTGATGATGATGAAATCCGTGAAATGGTAAAACAATTAGATTCAATAGAATTTTCTGAAGATGATTATTATAAAGTTTATAACTGTGTAGATTGTGGAGAGTGTGATACCGAGGAGGATCGTATCCGATTAAAGCAGAAATATGTTGAGCAAGGACATATCATTGAAGATTTAAAGAATATGAGACAATGCTTTGAAAAATATAGAACCCCGTATCCTATGAATGAAATGCGAATGAAAATCCCGGAAGGGATCCCTGAAGAATCTGATACACTTTTTTTCATGGGATGTCTTTCTACGATGAAAATCCCTCGATATACTCAACATGCGCTTGAATATTTATTACATCGAGATATTGATTTTACAATATTAGATGAGGAAATCTGTTGCGGATGGCCATGGTATGTTTCTGGTTCAAATGAAGAACTTGAAGTATGTATGAAAGAGAATATTGAAATTTTTAAAAATTATCAAAAAATAATTTGCCTATGTCCCGCGTGCTATTATTTATTCCAGAACAACTATTGCAAGGAAATGGATAAAGATGTCAAAATTAGCTATATCGTTGATTATTTGAGACCTGCTAAAGAAAAAAAATCTGGAAATGTAGCGTTCCAACATCTATGCCAGCTCAAGTTCAGAGGGGAAGACAATATAGATAAATTTGTGGAAAATATTTTTAGGAAGAGTGGATATAATATTATCGATATTCCCCATTGGTGCTGTGGACATGGGATTGGCAGAATGCATAGACTGGATGTAATTGATGCTATAGGAGAAAAGCGTATTAAGGATTTTGACCAGAAAGATATTGATTTCGTTTCCACGTACTGTGTTTCCTGCTGGTGGTGGCTGTATCGTTTCTCTAAAAAATTCAGAATACATCCTCAAGCTAGGGATATTTTTGAATTACTTATGTAGATTTATATTTATTATTCAAAAGGTTATAATATGGGTAATAATGATAAAAAGGAAAGAAAATACCCTGCTCAAGAGGTAGAACCAGAAAGTTTTATCACTAATGAAGAAGTAGAAGAACTTCTTAGAACAAAACATGAGTACCGTTTTCAACAAGAGGATTATAAAAGATTATATAGCTGCATCCATTGCAGAGAATGCGGGACATCTGACGAAAGAATCCTCCTCAAGCAAAAGTTTCTTAAAGATGGAAACAAAATTGAAGGATTAGAAGAGACCAAAAGAGTATTTCAAAAATATGGAAGTCCCTATAAAGATACAAAAAGACGAATCAAACTGCCAAAAAATATACCAAAAGAAAGTGACACTTTACTTTATTTTGGGTGTTTTGTTAATGTAAAAGTACCTAAATATGGAGAACATGCGGCACAGTATCTTTTAGATAAAGGGGTTGAATTCACAATTTTAGAAAAGGAGATTTGTTGTGGATATCCAGTACTTGTAACAGGTGATACAGAAACTTATGATTATCTCATCGAGAAAAATAGAAAAATATTTACTGACAAAGGGTTCAAAAAAATAATTACTATATGTCCAAGTTGCTATATGACCTTCAATAAACACTATGCTGACTTAGATATAGAGATAGAATATTATACGAAATATTTAAAGCCCGCCGAAACGCAAAAATCTGGAAATGTAAGTATTCAACATGCGTGTCCTTTAATATATGATTGTATGCCTGAAATGAAAGATAGGATTGAAGATCTTTTGAAAGAATCTGGTTATAATGTTATGGATATTCCTTTGTTCTGTTGTGGGGGTGGTGTTGGTCATCAGTTAAGAACAGATATAGCAGAAAAGATTGCTAAGCTTCGAGTGCAAGACTATAAAGGAAATTTTGTGACTTATTATTGCCCTGATTGTTATTGGTTTATTAATGTATTTGGAAAGAGAGCTCGAATCAAACCGAAATTGAAGGATTTAGTGGAATTATTATCTTAATAATTGTTTGATCTCCGAGAATAATTTATTAAGATCTCTTGAAGATATCTGCCCAGGAGCCCATTTAATTTGACAATTAGTTGCATATATGAATGGAATATTTTTCGTATCTTTAATCAGTTGCTTAAGGTCTTTTAGAGTTTTTTCTTTTGGTTGGATTTGAATACTGACGGGGTCTATTCCTCCACAGAGAATTAAATTATATTTTTTAGCTAATTGTATATTCTCAATTACATTAGGAATATTCAATCCTATAATTCCAGCATCTTTCATGGGACCTATAATATCATCATTCAATACATGGCTAATCTTTTTTGCGCAAAAATGGATTAGTGTCGGTTTATTAAGTTCTGAAACGCAATATTTTATAAGTTTATTCATTGAATCTTGAATAATATCAATATAGGAGCGCTTCATTATTGTACATTCACTTGGAGCCAAAATAAATAGTGTATCAACAAACTCACTTATCATTTTAGCATAAAAGTTAATTATTGATTGAGAGAACTCTATTAGAGATTTTAAAAATTCAGGGTTATATATTACTAATTCTGAAGCAACTTGCAAATCGAGAATAAGTGAAACTAAAGTATAAGGTGCTGGAATATATCCTCCTTTATATCGAAAAATACCATCTGAAGATTCATACAAATTTTTAAGTACTTGATAAGTCGAGGATTGGGATATTCGTGCCAATGTGGGAGAACGGATTATTTCTTTTGGTTCAAATTGAGCCCAATCTTGACTTTTTGAGATATTAATTTTCTTTTTTTTTACATTAGAAACAATTTCGACATACTCATCTAAGTCCATACGAGGAAAGGTGATATCAAAATTGTACGTTTTTTGAAATTCCTTTAATGCCTTAATTTGATTTAGAGGATTTTGTTCAATATCATGAGATTCCATATATGCTTCGATAGCAAATAAAGAAAACCAGGGATCCCCTTTTTGAAGGGATTTATAAATATTTGTAATATAATTCACCAAAAGTGTTTATGTTTTTTAAATATTAGAGCCAGGTACAGGTGCAGATGCGGAATCTAACCCTTCTGCTTCCATATAATCTTTTAAAGTCCGTGATTCTACTTTTTCAATATATTTTTCCAGTTCTGCTTTAATCCTCTCTGGAACTTCTGGGCTTTTATGGTCTTTAAGAATCACCTCAACTTTTTCCCTGGCACGCTCTATAATATCTTTAGCACCTTTCTTCCACCAAGTATTCCTTCGATTTCTATCCACCAATTCTGGCATATATAAAGATTTTTTCATATTTTTGAGGGTATGCATTTCACCTAAAAAGGTGGAACCTTTCTTCTCACTCGTAGCAACTTTTTCAATAATCTCCAAGGCAATTGTATCCTCATTCACTTCTATCCCATTTAATGCTCTTTTAACCATACCAACTAACTCATCATCAATCAATAGTAGTTCCAATGATTCTACTAAGGTTGCTTCATACGTTCCAGCACAGGTGATATAATTTATCCCCGCTTGAGCTGCTAATAATAAAGTTTGGAATCTTTCAAATCCATTTTGAAGATCTAAGATTTTTGAATCAGTCACTCCTCCAGGTCCTCTAGAGGGATAGCCATAAAAATCTGCTAATTGCGCAACGGCAGCAGTGATTAGACCTGTTTCGATTGAACCCATAGCCGAGTTTCCAGTTTTCATATCAGTTATATGCGAAACGGTCCCATAGAAGAGAGGAGCTCCAGGATTATATATCTGAGCTAAAACAGCACCCCCGAGGTTTTCTGCATTTGTTTGAGTTAATAAGCCTGCTAATGTTACTGGTGCGGAAGAGCCCGCAAGAGCTTCTGGTGCAACTATGGTTGGTTGTTTATATTTGGCAAACACTTCAAAACCATTCGTCATAATTTTGGGAAAGTGGAGTGGACTTGTCGTACTAAAAAAACCTACTAATCTTGGATTTTTTATCAATTCTTCATCTCCTCCACATGCTATAGATGCAATATTCATCATATCTTGGCTAGGAAGTCCCCCATAACAACCTAAACCGTAAGGTTTACGTGTATTCATTATCCATTGATACATTGCATGAGCATGAAGGGCGGTATATTTTACATCATTTGGCCACACATCCACATGTGAACAATTAATATGTTTCAATGTATCAACTATCCTAATTTGTTCAATAGTGTCCGCTAATAACGTTTTTCTTACCCCTTTCTTCTTGTTTGGGTCATAAATTTTCACGGGTGTTCCAATTGTAGCGAATTGGGTTGATGATGTATTCACTTCAAAGCTAAAGGAGCCGTCTGGTCCGTTTAAGGTGAAAGACTTTGGAACTTTTTTGACCATTTCCATTACAAGTTCTTCTGGAATCCTTACAAAATCAGACTTTTTGTCTACTTTACAACCATATTCTTCTAATTTTTTTTGAGTATTTTTACAATCAATTTTAATCCCTACCTTTGAAAGAAGTTGAAGCGTTGCTGAATGAATTTGTTCAATTTCATCTTGTCCTAATACTTCAAGTTTACTCATTTTCATTTGATATTCCCTCCCCTGCTAAATTAGTTTTTTGCTAATAATTGATTAATTTTATTTACTGCATCTAAAGAATCATCTGCCCATGCATCCGCATCAATTTTTTTTGCCCAATCTGCTGATGTGGGTGCCCCTCCAACAATTACTTTATATTTATCCCTTATTCCTTCCTTTTTCATTTCTTCTATAACTTGTCTCTGAAAATCCATGGATAAGGTTACTAAAGATGAGAGTCCAATAACGTCCGCATTTACTTCTTCAGCTTTTTTAATGAAATCATGCGCCTTCACATCCACTCCTAAATTGTATACTTCATACCCATTAGAAAAAAGAAAAGAAGCTACAAGATCCTTTCCAATACTATGAACATCACCCTCAACAGTTCCAATCACTATTTTTCCTTTAGATTCTCTAACCTCTCCTCTCTCCCTGATGGCAGGATCTATTATTTCATCAATTACAGATTTTACAATATTGGCCGCAACAATAAGTTCTGGTAGCATTAATTCTTCTTTTTCGAACTTTTCTCCTAGAATTTTCATTGCATCTCCAATGAAATTCACAAGGTTAATAGGATTTATATCATCTTTGATCGCATTCTTACAAATATCTCTTAATTTTTCTTCTTCCCAGTTAAATATTGCATCCTTAATTGTGTCTTCTAAAGCCATTTTTTTCTCATTTAATAGTTGTAATTAAAACATTATTAATAAGAATTAATTCTAAGAATAAATAAATTAATTATCAATAATACTAAAACATAATTTAACAGTTTTTTATGAGAAGATTTTAAGTATGAAACTTAGTAATTTAAAAGTACTCACTCAAGATGAGATTCTACAAATTCATCAAAAAACTTTAAAATTATTGTATGACGTCGGAGTTAAAGTAGAAACTGAAGAGGCTAGAAATCTCTTAATAGAGAATGGAGCTATTTTAGATTCTGAGAAGAGTGATTATATCAGATTTCCGGAGGAATTAGTTTTAGAACAGTTAAAGAAGGTTCCCAATTCCTTTACCTTATGGGGTGCCGATGGGAGTTATAAAGTTGATATTACTACAGATACTGTGAATTTTGCCACAGTAGGTACACCTGTGAAAATGTATGATCCGAATAAAAGAAAACTTGTGAGAAAGTCCCTTCTTGAAGATACGATAAAACAAATCCGCATTGTTGATAGTTTAAAAAATATTGTTGCTTCACATGTAGATGTATGGCCGAATGATGTCCCCTATACCGAATTACATTGGCATTCAATGTATGCGTGGGGCAAAAGCAGCACAAAACCTTATGGATTGGGTTGTTATGGAAGGACTGCTTCCCATGATATGATGGAAATAGCTTCTATAATTGTTGGGGGGAAAGAAGAATTGAAAAAACGACCTAGATTAATTGCCTTTTTTAATCCTACAAGTCCATTAACATTAACCCCTATTATGTTGAATGGTCTTTTTGAATTTGCAAACTATAATCAACCAATCATTATTGCCCCTGCCGCGAGTGCGGGATCCACAGCACCTGTAACTTTGGCAGGCTTACTTATCCAATCAAATATAGAGATTTTATCCTCTATTGTATTAACTCAATTAATTAAGCCGGGATGCCCTATCTTTTATTCTACAATGAATAGCATAATGGATCCTCCGACAGGTAATGTGGCGTGGGGTAGTATAGAAACAGGGTTAATTTCAACGGCACACGCGCAATTATCTAAATTTTATAATATCCCTTCAAGAGGTCCGGGATGTGTGACGGAATCTAAATGTTTTGATATCCAAAATGGTTTGGAGCGATTTATGACACTCTTTTTTTCCGCAAATGCAGGAATTAATTATATCACCTGTGCGGGAACCTATGAATCTTCTTTATCTGAGGCTTTAGAATTATTAGTAATAGATGATGAAATTTGTGAGATGGTAAAAAGAGGGATGAGGGGGATTGATTTTAATGATGAAACATTAGCAATTGAACCAATTAAAAAAGTGGCAGAATCTGGAAAACCTTATTTAATGCTTCGCCATACAGCGAAAAATACACGAAAGGAGATATTCGTCCCTAAATTAATGGATAGAGAGAGACGGGGCAAATGGTTAAAATCAGGCGCTAAAGATATTATGGAACGAGCAAGAGAGAAAGTAGATGAAGTTTTACACACGCAAGAAGGACCAGGTTATAGTCCCGAGGTAGATAAAAAATTAAAAGAATATTTGAAAGTAATTTCTACTCGAACTATGGAAGATTATAGAAAATTGGAAGGAATGGAAGATGAAGATGGTTCTGTGGATCTTCCCGGAAGAAATTTGGATTAAAATGTATTATCATTAAAATAAAAAGGTGTATATTATGGAAAATGAAAAAAACATAAAAACAAAGGGACAAATTGAAGAGGAACAGAGAGAAAAGTGGGATGAAATGGAATTTGCTACACAATTAATGCGAGCGGGAGAGGATCCATATCCCGAAACCTCACATTCATTACGAACTCCTCTATACGCAACGAAATCTTACGTATACAAATCACTCTCTGAACTTGTCGAAAATCATTATTATTATTCAAGAACGGAAAATCCTACTTTATATGCGTTGGATCAGAAATTAGCCACTCTACATGAAGGAGAAGCAGGTCTCTCTGTTGCATCTGGTATGGCAGCAGTCCATTTATCATGTATGAGTGTACTCCAAGAAAGAATTGAGCGGATAAGACCAAAAAGGATTAAAAAACTTTATCCTCAAACCCATCCCGGTAAAATTCCTAACATAATAATTCATAAAAATCTATATACTGGCTCTTTTCGATTATTTACGAAAATTTATCCTCAGATGGGTATTGAAACCCGACGTGTTGATCTCACGAATCTAAATGAGATTAAATCAGCGATTGATGATCAAACTAAGTTACTTTTTATTGAGACACCCGCAAATCCAACTGTAGATATTATAGATATAAAATCTTGTGCTGATTTAATTCATGATAATGGAGGTCAATGCATAGTAGATAATACTTGGGCATCACCAGCTTTACAAAAACCATTAAATTTGGGAGCAGATCTTGTTGTAGAAAGTTTAACTAAATACATAAATGGTCATGGCGATTGCCTTGGAGGGGCTATTATTGGTCCCAAAAATCAATTAAGAGATTTACGATATTATTGGCTGGAAACTCAAGGAGCAGTCCTGAGTCCTTTTAATGCATGGTTAATTTTAAGGGGGGTGCGTACACTTGGATTAAGAATGGATAAGCATAGTGTAAATGCAATGGAAATTGCGAGATTTTTAGAGAGCCATGAAAAGGTTAAGGAAGTAGTTTACCCAGGGTTAAAAACTCATCCTCATCATCAGGTTGCGAAAAAACAGATGCAAAATTTCGGTGGGATGATTGGATTCGAGTTATATTCTGTTAAGGAGAGTAATATATTTATAGAATTACTTAAACAAATAAAAGTAGGTGTTTCTCTAGGAGATACAACTTCGTTAATTGAATACACTTCCCTAATGACTGGTATAGACCTTGCATCATGGGAAAAAAGATCCATGAATATTTCCGATACTCATTTTCGCTTATCCGTAGGATTAGAGGACTCAAAAGATCTTATAAAAGATTTAGATCAAGGACTTAAGCAACTCTAAACTTACTTATTCATCGTTTATAATCTTAAAAAAGAGAAAAAAATAGAATTTATTCATCTATTAGTTCTAACTTTGTCCAACTTCTTTCTGTGGAGTTCTTCGAGTTTAATTTTCATTTCACTGACTTTTTCTTTTGTAAACGGATAATAATATAAGCATATCATGGTGAATCCTAATGCAATTCCAGGAAAGACGATAAATAAAACTAATAATCCTAATGTAGGGTCTATGGTTGGATCATATGTTTCCCATTCTGTCATATTGAACACTAAACCGACAGTTACTATGGACAGAATCATACTTAAACGCATAAAAAAGTTGGTGACGCCAAAAAATGCTCCTTCTCTACGTAATCCGGTATTTAATTCATCTTCATCGATAATGTCAGCGATAATAAGATAAATAAAATACAGCATGCCTCCAAAACCTATTCCTACAAAGAGAGAAAAAACTATAGCAAATTCATATACTTGAAAAAACATAATTGGTAACGTCGAGATAAAATAAACGACAATCGAAATAGCATATCCTTTTCTGCTTCCAATAGTCAAATCTAATTTTCTCCATAGAATAACTGAAATGGCTCCAATGATATACATAATTCCCAGAATAATCATAGTTGGAAATTCTCCAATATCCCAAACGTATTTTCCAAATAAGGGCATAATTAGACCTAAGAGTAGCAATGTATATTCATATAAGAAAAACATTATCGAATATAATTGGAATCCTTTATTACTTAAAGTATATTTAAGATTTTCCAAGAGTTTAAACTCTTGCCGATTATCCAACTTAAATTCTTCACGTTCTTTCACCCCCCATTTCAAAGAAATGATCAGAGAAATTCCAACGATTATAGATGTAACAATCCCATTTATAAGGTAGCCAAATGTTTCTGTTGAACCCCCAAATAAATCAATGAACAATCCGGGAACAAGTGCCGCAAAAATTAAACCCACCACGGATAATAATTGTTTTATAGTGTTAACTTCTGATCTTTCCTCAACACTGGTATATAGTTCTGGAAATAAGGAATCAAATGGTAATGCTATCATTGTGTAAAATGTATCATAACAAAACAACATAATCAATAGATACAAGAAGTTCATCCAAGTATTTCCGGGATTTGGCAGCCATACGATTATTTCAAGGATTAATATTGGGATAGTCCCAATCATAATGAATGGTTTTCTTCTTCCATATTTTGTGTTTGTTCTGTCGGAAAGATATCCAATTAAGGGATCATTAATCGCGTTCCACAAAGACCATATCACATAAGCCAGAATGATAAAATACGTACTTAATCCAATTGCCGTAAAATAAAATGTGAAAATCCATATATTGAATGCAGAATTAATAAACCACTGAGCAAAAGAACCCATTCCGAAGCTCCATTTCTGTTTTTTACTAAATCTTGTTTCTTCACTCATAAGTTGATTTTTTTTGCTAGACATATCCTTGATCAATTTAATAATTTAAGATCTTGAAAGTAGGATCCTATTAAAACTTCCCAAATTCTAAAGTATTAATTCATAATAGTAGAATTATAATTCGGATTACAAAATTATAAAGTAGTTCAAGGTTTAAATTACATTTTTTAGCAGAAATTAAATTCAATTTTATGTTTTATTAAAAAAAGAAATATTAATCTCCACCGTATTTTAATCTTAGAAAAATGAGAAGATAGAAAAATTATGTCGTTTACAGATAGAGAACAGAAAATTATTACAAATGAAATGTCGAAGTTAAAACAGAAGGTTAAATTAAGAGTATTTACGGATTATGAAACCACTAATGAGAGAAAAAAGCATAGAAGTTGTCTTTCTTGTAATAGCATGATGCGTATTTTGAATGAGATTCAAGAAGCTTCAGAGGGAAAATTAGAAATCGAAGAGAAATCTATAAGAGAAGACGAGGATCTTGCGAAAGAATTTAAAATTAAAAGAATTCCAACTATATTATTTTTAGAAAAAAATGATAAAGAATTAATTAGATACACAGCAACACCAGATGGCAACCAACTTGTGCCTTTTATTAAAACACTTCAATACTATTCTGGAGTAAGCCCGTTTTATAAAGATCAAATAAAAACCAACCTTAAAAATATTCCTAAATCAAAAATAATGATGTTTGTGACTCATACGTGTAATTATTGTCCCCAAGTTATACCCGTAGCAAATCTTTTCGCACTGGTCGGGGATGGCAAAATCAATGTGGAGATAATTGATATTAATGCTAATTCAGATATCGCCCAAAAATATAATATCTCAAGTGTTCCTTATACGATGATTAATGAAAAAGAGCATTTAATTGGAATGTTTACCCCTCAAGATCTATTAGATAAATTAACTAAAGGAAAACGAGATTTTGGTGGTATGTATGCGTAATATTTATTTTTCAAGTTATAACAATTGAGGTGATAAATATGGCTTCAAATGAAACATATAAAAGAATTATTCAAAATGAGTTAAAAAAACTCAGAAGACCCGTACATATTAAAGTATTTACTTCATTAAAAACAAATCCCGATGGAACTAAAGAACATGTATGCATAGATTGCCAAAATACGATGCAGATGTTAAAGATTTACGAAGAAAATTCAAATAATTTATTAAAAATTGAAGAACTGTCCATATATGATAACCCAGAATTCGCTGATAACTTTGATATTCAAAGAGTTCCCACAATCTTACTTATGGACGAGAGGGAAAAAGAAGTTATAAGATATCTTGCAAATCCTCAAGGGCAGGAAATTCAGCCTTTTATTTCAGCAATTTTCGCTCTTGGAGGAGGTCCTAATTATTTTGAAAATGCAATTAACCAGAATATAGGAAGAATTGATTCAACAACAATTAAAATTATGATGACAATGCAGTGTCCCTATTGTCCAGAGTTAATAAAAAATGCGAATTTGTTTGCTGTGGCTTCTGATGGGAAAATTAGGACAGTAATTGTAGACATTATTGCAAATCCTGATATTGGACAATATTATAAAGCTTCGGGAGTTCCATATACTATATTGAATGAAAGACCGGCAATCCAAGGAATGATTCCTCCGCAAGAATTATTGCGGGAATTAATCGGTTCAAATATTAATATCGAATATAGATAATTACAATTCTGAATAATTTTCATTTACAAAGTAAACAATATATAAAATAATTGTTTAGAAAATACAATCAAAAAGTTATTTTCAATTATATATCAATTTAAACTAAAAATGAAAAAGATCACAAATTTTTTGAGGAAACCAACTGTTAATGAGAAATTTAAAATTCCACTCTCAACAAAAATAAAATTTTCAATCGGTGGGATTGGATTTAATTTATCTGCTGGATTATTTGCTGCCTGGCTTTCGAATTTTTATATTAAAATTGTTAAAATCGACTTTTTTCTTTGGGGATTAGCGTGGATTTTATATATTGTTTGGAATGCGATCAATGATCCATTAATGGGTTATTTTGGAGATCAAACTCGAACGAGATTTGGTCGGCGAATGCCCTGGTTAATGATCGCCACACCGTTTATATCTATTTCATTTATATTTCTATTTTTCCCACCACTTTCTAATTCTACTAATCCAATAATGCAATGGATTTATTTTATATGGTTATTTTTATGGTTATTACTATATGATACCTTTTATACAATTATAGGAATTACACAAAAATCTTTAGTAGCTGAATTATCTATTTTACCTGAAGAACGAGCTAATACAACTTTTTTCTGGTCATTAGGAACTTTAGTCGGACAAGTTATTACATTTATTGTCCCATTTCTCTTTATTATCAATGAAGATCCATATTCACAAAATCTTTCTACTATTCAGACAATTGTAATTATTTCAGGTATAATTGGAACGATTTTATTGACTTTTATGTCTTTTGGGATAAAAGAAAGGAAAGAATTCATATTCGCCGAGAAAAAAAAGATGGGCTTTATAGAGTCTATTAAACTTACGCTAAAAAACAAATCATTTATAATTTATACCATGTTTTCATTTACTCTTGTATATATAAATTTCGCTATATATTCACAAGTTAGTTTATTCGTACAGGATGTGCTCCGAATTTCTCTAAATAATTTTCTCTCCTCACTTCCTATAATTATATTCGTTGGTGCTAGTCTATTAGGTTATCCCTTAGGAATGGTTTTTAACAGAAAATATGGTGGGAAAAAAGCAATTATATATCTCTCTACCTTGGTGATAAGTGGATTGGTTTTATTAACATTTGCTCCCGAGGTGGTAACCTCTAATATAGCATTGTTAATTGTAGGATTGAGTTACGCTGGAATGATGTTAATAGCGCCCATATTAATGGCAGATATCATTGATAAAGATGAATTAAAAACAGGATATAGACGAGAAGGTGCATATTATGGATCTACTAATTTATTTACAAAACCCGCTCAATCAGTTGCGGCCGCTTTAACTGCTTTAATCCTTTTTTTAACCGGTTATGACCAGAGCACTGTAATTCAAACGGAATTAGCAAAATTTGGGATTAAATTGAATATTGGATTAATTCCTGCGATATTTATTACAATTGGAATTATAATTCTACTTAAATTTCCAATTGATGCTTCAACTGAAAAATATAAAAATTGGAAAAAAAGAATCGAGGAGCTTCACAATAAAAAGATTAAAGAATACAAAGCATCATTAGGATAAAAAAGATTTAATAAAAATTCTAAAAAGAGAGAAAAAAATTATGTATAATATTGATGAGATTGAGGAAAATAAAGTTTGGGATTTAATTATTATAGGACTTGGACCTGCTGGGTTGGGTTGTGCTATATATGCCACAAGGTTTGATATCGATGTTTTAGTTATTGGAACGTCCTATGGAGGTCTAATTACAACCACGCATATTGTCGAAAATTATCCAGGTATAACAACTGTCTCAGGGTCTGAATTAATGGAAATGTTCCGAGATCATATTAATTCTTTAAATATTCCATATATTACTGATGAAATAAGGGAAATTGAGAAAGAAAATGATATTTTCATTTTAAAATCGTTTTTTCAAAAGTTTAAAACAAAATCTCTTTGTTTCGCAACGGGCTCAGAACGGAGGAAGTTAAATATTCCGGGGGAGGAGAAATATTCTGGAAATGGTGTGAGTTATTGTGCAACTTGTGATGGTCCTTTTTTCAAGGATAAGAAAGTAGGGGTGATCGGTGGAAGTGATTCAGCGGCTAAGGAAGCATTATTTTTAGCAAATCATGCTTCAATGGTATATATTATCTATAGGAGAGATGAAATCAGAGCAGAACCTATAAACAAAGAAAGAGTATTACAAACTGAAAATATAGAACTCATTTATAATACGAATATAGTTGAAATTAAAGGAAATGAAAAAGTAAAATCTGTTATATTCGATAGTGGAGAAGAATTTGAAATAGATGGGGTTTTCATTGAAATTGGGTCGGTTCCCAATTCAGAGTTAGCTAAACAAATAGGTGTTGAAACAAATGAGAAACAGGAAATCATAATCAACAGAAAATCTGAAACTAATGTTGCTGGAGTTTTTGCCGCTGGGGATGTGGCCGATGCTCCCTTCAAACAAGCAGTCACAGGGGTTTCAGAGGGAGTTGTTGCTGCTTATTCTGCGTTTGATCATTTAAGAAATAAGGAAATTGAATATTAGTTCTTTTAATAATTTATTTTTATTCAACTTTTTTAATTTAGGTTAACTGTACTGAATTTCAACATTAGATAATTTTTTGAATGCAGGTGTTTTCTTTTTCCATAATTTTTCCGCTTCACTAACCCAAGAATCAAATTTATCAGGGGATTTCGGATAATTTTCATAGTGTTCCTTTATATTATTTGCTAAACTATTTGCTTTCAATAATTTCTTGATATTTTTAAGAGAAAGTTTCCTTGTTAATAGCCCTCCTAAGACCTTAAATATAAATTTGATCATCTCACCTAAACTCATATCTTCTTCATATTCTTTGTTTGGTTCTGGTAATTCATCAACATCACCTGTTTTGTATATTAACCCATGAGTCAGGAAATAGGACCATTCTTTTTTGGTAAAGTTTAATATACCAGACAACTGAGTAAGTAAGCCAGCAAATTTAGCACCTTGATCTCTAAAATACTTAACATTGATATCCCATAATCTTCCTTGGGTTAAATAACCTCCTCGGTTAAGCTCTTTATCAATCACATCACAAGCAATCATGCACAACATCCATGTTGCTGTCACCCCATGACCAGAAAATGGATAGGTAATTGCAGCGGCATCTCCTATGCATAGGAATCCGTCTGCTACTAAAGTATATGGTGGTCTCCTATATGGAGTGAACCCTCTTTCCTCTTTAATAATCTCATAAGGAGGAAGATCTATTTGATTAAGAAAATCTTCTCTTGCAAGGCGTGCATTTTCATAGGAGCCAGGTTGTCCAACTCCGAGAATTGCTTGATCCTTGCCTAAAGAAGGTCCAAACCATAAAAGCCAAAAATTATACCCCGAATCGGTCTCTGGATGAGGTTCTTCAGGTTGAGTCCATTTTATGTATTGCAATAATACATACATCACATCATTTGGACCTAATGAAAAAGTTTCGATTCCATAATTTTTCGGCAATGAAGTTCTAACCACAGCACTTGTTCCTGAAGCATCCAAAATTAAACTGGCATAATATTCCTTAACATCTCCATTTTTCAATACCTTAACCCCAACAATTCTATTCTCCTCAAAAATAAGTTCTTTAAATTTAGTAGTAAACTCCAAATTGACTCCATCAGATTCGAGTATGTTATACATTTTATTTAGAAATGGTGTTAATAGTACAATAGTCTGGAAAACCCTTGTTTTTATCTCTGTCTCGAAATCAGGAGTTATGATTGTGGAAGTATCTCGTATCTCAAGACAATCAGGATCCTCTGGATTAAAAGGGGGTAAACTTGCCTTTTTCACTCTATCAGACTCGAAATGGATCACATCTAATCGTTTCCCGACATTTTCCCTGCTATCTTTTTCAATAATTCTAACAGAATGACCTTCTTTAGCCAATATCCAACCAAGATATGTACCAGCGGTTCCGGCGCCCACAATCAACACTTCTGTTCTCTCACTCATGTATTTTCTCCCTTATATTTTTTTATATAATTAAATTTTAATTAAATAATCCTTAATCATTTTAGAAATCTTCTTTTCACCAAATTTCATAAATTATAAATAGAAGATTTACAAATTAATATTAAAATTTAGAAGATTTTGTGTGTGATCTTTAAAATAAAATTACGTAAATAAAATAAAATCTCTAAATATATTAAAATAAAGATTTTGAGATGAAATATGGAGAATAAAGAAAAAGAAACGTATGAAAATTCTAAAGCAATAATGGCAAGCTACGGATCACGAGAAATGTTCGGTCAATTTATTACGGCAGCTTTTGGATTCAATGTGTTATTCTATTATGAAGGAGTAATCGGATTAGAGTCTCTATATATCCTTATCGGATTTACTATTTATAGTGTCTGGAACGCTGTTAATGATCCCCTTATTGGATATATTATGGAAAGGATAAAAATGCCTTGGGAGAAAACAAAAGGTTATCGGAGAGTCCCGTGGATGATCATTGGAGCTGTACCGTGGTTATTTTCTTATCTGCTTATTTTTATGGTTCCCGCTCAATGGGATCCAAATGCAAACCCTGATTATAACCTTCCCGTGTTTTTTTGGTATATGACCAGTATGCTGATATATGACACATTACTAACGATATATGATGTAAATGCTATTTCGATTTATCCTGTTAAATTTAGAGGATTAAACGAGCGTAGAACAACTCAAGGATTTGGAACAATGTTAGGAATTCTAGGATTAGTCCTTGCTGTGCTTATTCCATCCTTTTTTATCGAACAAGAAGTAAGGGCAAGCTATATCCCCGCTGCATGGGCAAGTGTTGGTTTCGGATTTCTATTTTTAGTGTTATTATTACCAGGTGTATGGGAGAATAAAAAATTGAGAGAAGAAAATATTCAAAGAATCATGGAACCAGAGAGAGCGGAAGTTGATTCTTTTATTAAGGAAACATTTAAAGCGGTAAAAGAAAAACCTTTTGTTGCGAAGGTGATCTTATTTTATGGTTATCAAGTTGCTGCTGTTATGATTCAACAATCAGCAAGGTATCTTATCGCATATATTTTAATACAAGAGGGTGATGCTGCCAACACTTCATTTATTCTTTTATTAGGAGGTATGTTGCTGGGTGCATTAATATCTGTACCATTATGGACGATTATATCAAATAGAGTAAAAAATAATAAAAAAATGAGTATAATGGGAGGTTTAATAATGTTTGTTACTTTTTTACCAATGATCTTTATACAGGATCTTTGGGGATGGATGATAAGTTTAATTTTATTCGGAATTGGGTTAGGAGGTCAATGGTTTATGGATCCTCCCACTATGGGCGATGTACTTGATGATATTGCAGTGAGAAAAGGAAAAAGACAGCAATCCATATACTATGGTTTTCAAGCATTATTTATCCGGTTAGGATATGCTACTATAGTAATCACTATTACTTTAGTTCATATTCTTACAGGATTTCCACCTGGGAATCCTACATATGCAGAATTAATTTCTCAGAGCCCCACGCCTGCTTTAGCTATTTTTGGAATTCGAATTCATTCAGCTATCGTTCCTGCCATTATCGTAATCATAACAGTAATTATTTTCTGGAAATATTATAAGCTAACTCCAGAAAGAATAGCTGAAAATAAGAAAAAACTGAAGGAAATGAATTTATAACCGAAAATCTAGAATAATTTTCTCTTTTTTTATTTAATCTTTTCATTTTTATATTTATGATTTATAATGAAAAACTATTTCATATCTTAGATGCTCCAATTCCATTAACAAATAAGATTTAACTAGGATTATTAAGTTGTGATTTAAAATATGAAGGAAAAATTAAAATGTATGAAATGTGGAGAAAAGGCTGAAACAGGCCTGCTTTCAAGCCAATGCATGGATTGTATTCTGGGATTAAATTTTCAAGCGGAAGAAATTGACCCAAAAATCCTAAATAAAAACCTCCAAGGAATACTTGACTTTTTTATTTCTGATGTAAATGCCGCACTCGAAAAAGATCCCGCAGCAAAATCTTTGGTTGAAGTCTTAACCAGTTATCCGGGAATTAAAGCCGTTTTATTATATAGAATTGCACATTTCTTTTGGGAATTGAAGATGCCGTTCATTCCTCGCTATCTCTCTGATGTTGCCAGAAACGAGACGGGGATAGAAATTCATCCGGGAGCTGTGATAGGGAGCGAATTCTTTATCGATCATGGAAGTGGAGTGGTAATTGGTGAAACTGCAGAAATTGGAGATAATGTGACGATATATGCGGAGGTTGTATTAGGAGGGACCTCAGATGAGCCAGTTAAAAGACATCCTACAATCGGAAATAATGTAGTCATTGGAACAGGAGCTAAACTGCTCGGACCGATAAAGATTGGGAATAATGTCAAGATTGGAGCAAATTCCGTAGTCATCAATGATATTCCAGATAATTCTGTTGTAGTAGGCGTTCCTGGTAGAGTAATTTCTCGTGAGGGTGAACGGATAAAAAGAATTGATCTTGAACATGCAGATCTGCCTGATCCATTAAATCTCGCACTTAAAACATTGGATGAACGATTGGCTCAAGTTGAAGAGCAACTTTCTAAAATAAGTCAAAAATAATTCACATAAGTACTTAATAAAAAATTCTTTGGTTACATTAGAAGAGTGGTAATTATGAACAAATTATATTATAACAATATTATTGAAACTATTGGAAATACTCCATTGGTAAAACTTAACAAGGTAACTCGAGATATTAAACCAAATATCTTTGCGAAAGTAGAATCATTTAACCCGGGGGGAAGTGTAAAAGACAGAGTTGCTTTAGCAATGATCGAAGAGGTAGAGAAGAAAGGAATTATCAATGATGAAACGATAATAGTTGAAGCTACCTCCGGGAATACGGGTATCGGGTTAGCGATGGTATGCGCTGTGAAAGGATATAAATTGAAGATTATGATGCCAGAAACTGTCTCTGTCGAGCGTCAGAAAATTCTTTCTGCCTATGGAGCAGAAGTAGTTTTAACCTCTTCAGAAGGTGGAATGAAAGGAGCAATTTCTAAAGCAGAATCTTTTGCTGAGGAAAACGAAAATGTCTATATGCCATACCAATTTAAGAATCCAGCCAATCCAGAAATTCATCGCCAAACTACTGCGAAAGAAATATTCAATGATCTTGCTGGCAGATTGGATGGTTTTGTAGCAGCCGTGGGTACTGGAGGAACTCTTACAGGAGTTGGAGAAATATTGAAAGATAGAGTTGGTCCACGATTAAGAGTATATGCCGTCGAGCCGAAAGCCTCACCGCTTCTTTCTGGGGGAAAGCCTGGGCCTCATAAAATCGAAGGGATGGGAGCAGGATTCATTCCAGATGTTCTTAATACGAGAATTTATGATAAAGTGATATCCGTCTCCTATGAAGATGCTGTCAATATGGCAAGACAACTAGCGAAATTAGAAGGGATTTTCGCAGGGACTTCATCAGGAGCGGCTGCGTGGGCTGCAATCCATCAAGCCTCGAAATATTTTGTAAAAGGAGAAAATTTGGTAGTTCTATTAGCAGACACAGGAGAACGTTATCTTTCTACTGAATTATATGAAATTTAGAATATTCTCAGAATTTTTCTTCTTTTTATTCTTTCACTATTTTCTCTAATAATTCATCCGTCATTTTCGCTGGAATGCCACATAAAAGTTCACATTCGTCGTAACCCGCGAATTCTCGTGCCCCAGAACATAGGAAAGAAAAATTAACATCCTGGCGCTTAGCCACGTACGCGGTTATTTCACTACACACCCCTGATCTTATTCCACAATTCAGTTTCAATGGTTTATTGAATAATTCAACGTACGCTTCAATTATTTTCATCGCCTTTTTAGGATTCAAAACTAGAATTAGACCATCAAAATCTTCCTCCTCGTAAAGATCCTTTGGAAATAAAAGAAAATATTTAAGTCCTCTAAAATCTAGCTGTATATTTAATTCTAATTTAGTTGGTGAAGGAATAGTTGATTTCCTATTCATCATTAAACACGACGAGTTTGTTTCCTTTAACCGCAATGCTTTCCC
>JAWOFX010000093.1:0-22848 GCA_046497275.1 Promethearchaeia archaeon
TGGGAGCATTAACCTATTTATCAGCAAAAATATATGCCAAATCCAATAGATTGATCGTAAACAAGATAACTGAAACACAATCTATATCTATAAATAAAAATAAATTATCCAGCCTTTCAGCTCTAAGTTTCTTATGGATTTTTCCTATGATAATATTTGCTGGATTTTTAATTATGTTTACAACTGTCCAAGGATTAAAGGGGGCAATTCATGGCTTATGGACGGAATTGAACTCCATTAATGATGTCTATGATATTTTGGTATCTGTTTTGATTGGAGTGATCTATAATTTTGGATGGATCATTCTTTTTGGAGTTCCATTTATACTTCTTAGTTCTTGGATATTTGCACGCGGGATAAAAAATCTTACAAATAGCGAATTCAATATAAAAAGGACCTGGAAGATTCCATTAATAGGCTATATGCTAATGTTTGTGGTAATGTTCTTGATTTATATTAGTCTATATATTGTGTTTAAATCATTGTTTTCCCTAGTATCCATTGAAGCAATAGTGGGTTAATGCAATGATATAAATAAGAAAAAAAATTTGAAAATCTTTTTTTTATTCGTTCTTTTTCATTTGTTTAAGCTTATATTTTTGATACCGTCTGTAAAATAGAACCTCAAAAACTATAACTATCATTGCTGTGAAGGTTATCATCCCTAAGAGACTTTCAAAATCATCTCCGATTACTGCTCCATGAATGTATGCGAAATAAAATGCTACATAATTTAATCCATGCAATATACGCCACAGTTTAGGATTTAAATGTTTTCTTATTAGCACAGCAATCACCGCTATATAGATGAGATATAAAGCAGGTCTTCCAGCAAGAGCCCAAAATGTATTCCATGGATAAAAAATTGGAATGAATGCGGTTGGATCCCCAATCGAGATTGCGAACGCAATTGGATGGATGGTAATCAATACTAGTCCTAAGATCGAAAACAAGTGATGGATTTTGATAAAAGAAGTCCCAAACATCTGATATACTTCTTTCATAAATGGTGTAATAATAGAGGTTAAAAATAAGGATGTAAAGCCATATAAGACCGCAAGTCGGATAAAATAATCTTCAACCCCTCCTATAGGGTTAAGAAAGAATAAAATAGTAACCCATACGTAGAGGGTAACAATTATAGCTATAAAATAATATCCTTTTTTTGTAATATCCATATCAATCTATAATTAGTTCTTAAAATAAAAAACTTGTGTGTATAAAAAATTAAGTAATTTTAAAAAATAGAAATTTGAAATTACAGGAATTCAGATGGAAGAATCTTTGACTTGCGTTTTTCTTCTTTAAGAGCATTTAAATCGTGTCTCTGCGAATTAATTATATTCCAAAAAAATGCGGGAATATTTGCTTCTTCTTTATACATGGTCTCAACTCGATTTATCTTTTCAAGGAGTTTATTTGTGCGAATGCAAAACTGTTTCTCATAATCTTCTCTCCTATATTCTTTGCGAAGATACTCTTTGAATAATCCTCTCAGATCTTCATATTTTGGTATATACCCAGCAGGAGTTTTAATCGCTTCATAATCACCATGAGTCCTCCCTTCTGCCCACATAAGCCATACCAGTTTATCTAACATTCCATTAAGATAATTGCCGTCCTCATCTTTTAGAAAATAGTTGGTTGCAAATATTTTCGGTGGGTTTTGTACTGAATTGCCAAAATTACTATAATTATTTAAATATTTTCCTAAGGGTATAACTATGAAATCCAAAATAGCCATTGGATTCGCTGTTCTTACTCCAGCTTTCCCTAATGTTTGCGTTGTTGTCTCTGATTCAAGTGAAGCTCCAAAATAAATGCCGTGATCCCAATCTAAGCTTTCCAGAATAGGGGGCATTGTGTCAGAATCTCTTCCTCCGTAAAAAATAGCATGAATAGGGACACCATCAGGATTTTGTAAATTCGGATCACTATTCGCTAATTCTTCTATTCTCACAGTATACCGAGCATTTGGATGTGCGGCGGGGATTTGAATACCTTTTTCGTCTGTTTTCCCATCATACCATCCTCCAGAAAAATTAAAACCATTTTCAGGAATTTCGCTTCCCATTCCTAGCCAATAAGGTTTGCCATTATTTATTAACACATTTGTAAAGATTACTTCCTTGGGTGTAGTTATTGCTTTATAAATTTCGGGATCGTGAAGTGGATTCACATCTCTTATTATGCCGAATACACCGCTTTCAATGTTAGCGGCATGCGAATAGCCATCTCCCCATGGTCGTAAATATGCAATATCATCTCCTATAATTGTCTGACCTGGAAGCATCGCAGTTGAAGTTTTTCCGCATCCTGAAGGATATGCACCGCAGAAATAAGTGACTCTGTTTTTTTCTTTTGGATGAATACCCAAAATAAAGAAATGTTCTGCTAACCATCCCTCTTTTTCCGCTTTATGAATTGCAAGTCTTAATGCAAGCTTTTTTAGCCCAAGTGAATTACCAGCGTATTGATTATTAACTGAAAGTACTCTATCCTCTTCCAAATCTATGTAAATGCGTCGTTTCTGGAGGTTTTTAGTCACTGGAGGGTTACCTATTAATTTTCCAGAAGAATGTACAAAATAAAAGAAATCATCTGAACCATTTAGCTCTTTAAAGGCTTCATACCCCTTTCGGTATAATAAATCTTCGCTGTGAGCAACATAAAAACTGTCTGTTATTTGAAGTGCTAAGATTGAGAATCTTGAATCTAAAGGACCCAAGCAGAAGAATCGGATGACACATTCATGACCTTTCATACATCCGTCCATAATGTTTAAAATTTCATCAAGTCCTTCTTTTCTGTTAATTGTGTTAATCCATGGACTTGCATACTCTCCTTCTGGAACTAAAACCTTTGTGTGTTCCTTATCACGCGCTTGGTCATGATTCTTCATATCCACGAATCCATCAAAATGAACGGTATGTCCTTCTATTGTGAGTAGTCGTTCCTCACCTAATTCGATACATTTTTCTCGAACGTAACGAATATCCTCTTCAGAATCTGTTATAACTGTTATTTTCGAAGGTTTGCATAAATGGATGAAATTCTCGACTATTTCAATTACGTGGTCATTATTTAACTCATATAATTTTTCGTAGTCTTTTTGACTGAGCATTGACCTTCGCACGTGGTCTATTAAGGCTTTTGAAGAATCCATTTTTTTGTAGTTTATAGTAATGATCTAAAATTTTATGAAATGTTTAATATCACTATATAAAAGAGAGTTTTTTTTTATATAAACTTGCATGATATCTCATAATTGTTCAATATTGACTTGTTTTTGAATGAACAAAGTTCATTTTCTATTTTATCTTTTTTAAATCTTATGGTTTTAGATGAAAAGTGTTTAAAAAATGGAGAGGAAAACACAATTTTATACTTATTTCAACCGAAGGTTATTAAAAATTTAACAAATAGAGATTTGGATTTTTTTTAAAATTTGTTATTATACTATAAAATTCTTTATATAAATAAAGATCAATACTAAAGGCGAAAATAAAGGCTGCTAAAAAAAATATAAACATATAAAGGTGATAATTATCTTAGGTTTATTTAAGATATTAACATTCTTGAGAATATTGAATTAAATGAAACATAAAACAGGATTTGTGTTATTAGTTATTGGCGGTATATGCATGACCATAGGCTCTGTAGTTGGAAGTATTCAAATCTTTGAAACACTTTACAATATGGCTTCGAATGAGTGGCCAGAATATGAAGCAATTTTCAATGTAATCGTTAATATAATTTTTAAATGGATTGCTGATTTAGGTGGAATTGCAGTAATAGCGGGAGCAATATTGATAGTTCTAGGTGGAGTGAGAATTGGTAAATTTATTATTTGGATTGGTTTAGCTTTTGGAACGATAGCTCTCATTATTTGGATAGCGACTCAAATAGTACGTTTGACAGGAATAATAACTGATCCAACAATAGTATTCTATTTAGAAGAACTTTACAATAAGTTTAACTATGGCTCAGGTGTGGGATTTGCTGGTGTCGTTATTGCTATTATTGGAAGAGCATGCGTAAAAAGGGAAAAGGAGGATGAAAAAGAAATACCAGAAGAAGAGGAGGAAAAAATTGAAGAAGAGAAATCAACAATCAATGTCAATAAAAAGCCAAATTCAACGATTTCAGACACAAAATTTTGTCCTGAATGTGGAGCAGAGCTGCCTTTTAGTGCAAGTTTCTGTGCCTATTGTGGAAAAGGCTTTGATTAATATTTTCAAAAAAATTAAAATAATAATATAGTTTTAAATAAATTTTTTAACAAATGATGAGAATTCTTGAAAATAAAGGAGATATTTATTATTTACAATAACTTTCCAAATTCTTGAGTAAAGGTTTTGATTTTTTCCCAATCTCGAAAGTCATTTCGAGCATCTGGTTTAACTTCAACTCCATCTTCTTCTTTCATAGCTTTTGAAGCAACTTTCAACATTTTTTTATCAAGGAATCCTAAATTTGAATCATCAGAAAGATCTAATACTCCCCCAAATGCTTCATAATGATCTGGTTCTAATCCATAATCCTCCATTAATCTTTGTTTAAGATCTTCTTTGGCTTTTTCTGGTTGCCCTATCGCAAATGCACCACAAGTAAACATGCCAAATTTATTAGTTCTATTTTGAAGCATTTCTTGGTGATCTTTTATATAATTTCTAACATACTTTGTCCATTTATTTATTTTCATGCCTGTCCCGATTATTAATCCACCGTATTCTGAAATTTTTGGTATCTCGTTTGAATTAATCTCTTTAAGATTGAAATTTTCGGTAGATATATTCATGTCCTTTAAATATTCAGTCATTTTCTCAACAATTTCTCCAGTTGTTCCATATCTTGTGCCAAATAATATTAAAACGTTTTTTTCGTCCATAAAACAATTAATCTTTTCCGCTTTAAATTTTTACTATAAATATTCTATTATACTTTTTTTTAATAACCTAACCTTCTAAAATGGATTAAATTTTGTGTTTGTTTTTATAACAATTTATTATACCACTTCTTCTATAAATAAAGAAAAATGCCAAACATGAAAACAAAAACTTCAAAAAGATATAAATAATAATTTAACTTCTTTTTCTATTGTGAAACCCAGTGAAGAAATTAAAGAGATTATTGAAAGTGTAAGAAATAATCGATATAACGTTCAATGTGCTGGTTGTTCTAAGGAAAATCCTATAATCAACTTAGAGAAAGATATAGATACTAATTTATTGAGTTGTCCTAGTTGTAATGGAAATTCATTTCATCTTTTTTCAGACAATGCTTCATTTATTGTTCAATGCAATTTATGCTCCAGAGAATATCGTATAGATGATTTACCCAAAAATTACGAGTCGTTATTATATTGTCCAGCTTGTCATGGCAGCATATTTTATATTTTGCATTAAAAGGATTAAGAAAAATTATTAATATAATCTCTCCTTCATCATTTCTGATTTATGTTTTTAGATGATTAAGGATTAAAAATACTTATATAAATAAGAACAATTCTTAATTATTCTATTTAAATAAGGTATGGTTAAATGTCGGAAAAAATATGGTATAAGGCAGCAAAAATAATTGTAAGAGCAAGTGGAAATCCTTTATTTCAAGCAAATGAAACTCTAGTTGAATTATTAAAAACTCTTTTAAATGAAGAACAAGTGAAGTTTATTCTTAATTTTAGGAATCCGCGTTTATCATTTCAAACCTTAAAGGATAAAACATGAATGAATGATGCTAAATTAAGGGAAATGTTAAACTCTTTGATGGACAATGGTTTTATCATGGATTGGCCAATTGAAGACTCAGACATGATGGAATATCGTCTTTTAGCCCCTGTTCCATCTACTTTTGAATATTCACTGATTAAGCAAGATCGAACAATTGAAGAAAAAAAGAAATTAGCAAAGATTTATGAGAAAATGTTTAAAGAAGCAAATGAGATCACTCAATTGAATTTTGAAGGATTAATGCCTATTTTCAAAGACAAAATGCCAATTTTTGCCAGAATTATACCCGTTGAAAAAGAAATTACAGTTCCTCAAGAACAAGTATTACCTTTACATGAAGCATCAAAAATTATCAATGAACAAGAGATTATATCTCTATCTGAATGCGCGTACAAACTTCAAAAAACTTTGGTTGGGGAACCTTGTGAATTTGCCAGTGATATCAACAGATGTATTCATTTTGGGAATCTTGGGAGATATTTTATTGAACATAATCTTGGGAAACAAATATCACGAGAGGAAGCTAAAAAAGTTTTAAAAGAAGCCGAAGCAGAAGGACTTGTTCATAAAACGTTTCATGATGATTTTAATCTTGAAGAGAAAGAAAATGCCATATGTAATTGCTGCAAAGACTGTTGCGTGTTATTTCAGAGTTATTATCGTGGAATATTTCCTTTTCATACAATAACATCTTATCTTACACAATTAGATGAGAGTAAATGCAAAGGATGTGGGACATGCGTGGAGAAATGTCCAATTGAAGCATTAACTCTAAAAGAGGGAAGATCTTATGTTGATGAGACTAAATGTATAGGATGTGGTGTGTGCACTACTCAATGTCCGGAAGGTGCGAGGTTCCTAAGAGAAACAGAACTAAGAGAAATCTACATCCCACCACCAAAAATTAAAGAATAACCTCTTTATCTGGATATCTATTACCTATTCAAGTTAATATAATACAAAATCTATTTTTATTATATTTCTCATATTTTTAAGGCAAATAACTCCTAAAATTTAGTTCAAAACCACAAAAAATTAATAATACCATAAAAATCTATTTTTTCAATTTTTAAATGCTGGTATTCTTAAGAAGGTCAATTAATAAAGCAATTAGATATTAATAGTTAAACTGCTAATATCTAAATAAGGAAGGTAAAATAATATAGGACAGTAAAAAATTAATAGCGAAATAATAAGATGACCACTCTTTCTGAAGATACACTTATTTTTAACGCCTTAACTCCGGAAATTACGAATATGGATCAAGTACGCAAAGCTTTGGATCATTTCATGAAACTAAAGAAGGAAAAAGACCAAAGTGATAGATTTAATCTAATTTTATTTCAAGAATATGGCCCCAATTATTTGAATGATTTTACCTTGAATCCAGAAAATATTTTAATGGCACTAAAAACGTTAGAACCTACAATTGTTCAAGGAAATCTGGCAAGTGGTATTTTTGTTGCAATTACCTTTATAATTGAAGTCTACAAAAGAATCTCGCAAAAAGCGTTTCGACTGATAATTCTTACCGATTCTGGGACTCTTAAGATTCAAGGCAAGTTTATGCCCGTTCTTGATAATTTGATCGATATGGTAAAAAACATGCCATTTTATATCGATATTGTGAGAATAAACACTGATGATCCGGGAGAAGATAGAAAACTTATGGAATTAGTTAATAGTTGCTATGGCAATGTGCACCAAATTAACGATTTAAGGGATTTGGATTCAATTTTAGAGGTACTCGCTTTAAAACGTGAAATACCTGAAGAAACATTCTATGATAAGGAAAAAAAGATTATTTCAAAACAAAATCAACCTTTTTATGTAAATTTAGCAGACGAACCTATACCCTATCAAGATACTGAAACATGTTCGATTTGTTTTCAATCAGCTGATAATGGATTGGTTCAATGTCCAGAATGTGAAGTAATTGCGCATAGATCTTGTTTAGCACAGTGGGCTGAAAATTCAAATATAGGAATTTTAAACGTTTTTCGATGTCATAATTGTTATAATCTTTTAAAATTGGACCGAGACTATATCAATAAAGTTAGATATGGAAAAATTATGGCGTTTGGAAATATTCAAATTGAAGGATTAGATTTAACAGAATATGAACAAACAATAGAGCGCGAGAAACAACCAGAAATCATTCAGACTGAAGATCCTTTAAATGCATCTTCTTATGAAGAGGATGAATTTGAAATGGATAAGGAGGTAAAGGAAACTAAGTTTTACTTATGTCCAAACTGTTCGAAAATGATTACAAACAAGTATAGCTATTGTCCTAACTGTGGAACAAAACTTAAGTAAACTGAAAAAACAGAGATATTTTTTTGTTTCTCATATTTTTCTTATGCGTTTGGAAGTCCTGGGTGGCACACGGTGATATTTAACATCAGGATAGCCAAGCGTAAATCCACAAGCAGTTGGTCCAGAAATTTTTAATAATTGCTTAAGACTCGGGTCAACTCCTAATGCTAATTGAGTCCATCCATGATAGCATGTGCCTAATCCAAGTGATTGGGCAGCTAATCGCCCATAAGTTATAATATTTCCGATATTGATATAATTTATCTTCATAGGCATGCTTGTATGGACAATTATTAGGTGAGGAGCATTGAACATCAAATTTCTTCCTTGTTTCTCAAGAATTTTAAAATTTCTGGCAAATTGTGAATTTAACATTTTATCACTCTCAATTGCCTCCCTTAATGCAGCAGATATTTCTTTCAATTTATCTGGGTTTGAAATTATGGTAAAATTTTCTGCTCTAATGTTAGCCCCCGTAGCAGCATATAGCATTGCATTTATAATTTTTTCAATTAACTCGTCGGGAACTTTATCTTTCTTATAATGTCGAATTACTCTCAGTGATCTGAGGATTTTATAAAGATTTTGATAGGATACTATAGATTCGGGATGTTCAATATCGTCAAACGTGGCAGTTTCTCCCATCCCCTCATGAAGGATTGCATCCACAGGACACACAGCAATACAATGACCACATAAAATACAACTTTTTTTAGGATCGCTGTATTGAACTTTCCCTTCTTCATCTTCACGATAAAGAAATACTGGACAATCTTTTACACATTCCATACAGTCAATACATTTATCATAATCTATTCCTAATATTGGCATAAATTCAACCTCTAACTTTTCGATTTTACTTTTTTATATATTTTATATAAAATAAAATAGAATTATCTATCGTTTTTTTATGTTTATAAAAAATTGAAATTAAGGGTAAAGTAAAAAATATTAATAAAAATAAAAAATAAAAAAACAGTAAAAAAAGATTTATTCGGATTCTTTTGATCCTTTCGCGTTGATGATTCTATCAACCCGGAGGATTAATCGAGCTAATTCACTTCCAGATTCAACGATGTGTTTGATAAGAACAGAAGGTTCAACTAAGCCGTGTTCATAATTATTCTGAATTGTATCGGTAATCGTATCAATACCTACCCATTTATCTTCAGGAGTCTTATGCGCTGCCCTCAGTTCTGTCATACGTTCAATCTCGTCTAATCCTGCATTTCTGATTAAAGTTCTTGGGATTTCTTCTAATGCTGTTGCAAAAGCTTGAACTGCGAGTTGTTCTTTTCCGCCGATTTCAGAGGCGTAAGTTCTTAATCTTTTAGCGATTTCCACCCATGCAGCTCCACCACCGGCAACAACTGTTTTTGTGTCAATTATTTTTGCTAAAACACTAATAACGTCATGTAAAGCTATTTCTGCAGTATTTAAAATCTTCTCAAGCCCTCCTTTGAGCAAAATTGCGACAGATCTGGGATTTTCGCAACCAGAAAATAGTGTATAATTGTCATCGCCAATTTTCTCAAATTTCACTTTTTTCGCAAACCCAAGATTCTCTACTTCTAAATCTTTTAAATCATCAATCAAAGTCGCTCCAGTAGCATTTAAAACAGCTTCAATATCCTTATCCCCGAGGCTTTTTATGGCAGCAATTCCCTCTCTTCCCAGCATAGAACCAAATTTATCTGAAATGCTTTGAGAGTTTACTACCATATTCACATTAAGCTTTTTGAAATATTCTAAGAATCCTTCTAAAGTTTTCTTCTCTTGGTCTAAAAACTTTTGTATGTCTTCGGGATTTTTTATTTGAATTTGAGAGTCATATTCACCCTTGGCAATTTCTAATTTCTTTCGAATTACCGCAATTTTGGCGTCATTTATCACATCAGGCATATTAGAACTTACTTTTTCCTTATCAATGTACACACCATCTATTAACTCGGACTCCTTCAATGATTTTCCAGGTGCTTTAATAATTTTTATATTATCAATCTGATCAAATAAGGATCCGCCATCATTTCTTTCAGCAACACTTCGAACGGCTTTTAAAGCTAACTCAGCGAAATATTCTTTCACTGCAGCGATATCCTTAGAATTCATAGAGGTTATTGCTGCACCTAAAAGAACTTTTTCATCTTCAGGTGATATCTTTTCTGCGATTTCGTTTAAAATCTTAACTGCTCGATCAGATGCTTGTTTATATCCTTGTGTAATTGGCTTTGGATGGATATCTTGCTCGATCAACTCTAAAGCATTTTCTAATAATTTCGCACAAAAGATTACGGCAGACGTGGTTCCATCTCCAACTTCTTTGTCAACCGATTTCGCAAGGTTAACCATCATGATAGCGGCAACATTCTCGATATCCAATTGATCTAAGATTTCCGCACCATCATTAGTAATGGTGACATCTCCTAATGAGTCAACGATCATCTTATCCATACCTTTTGGACCCATAGTGCTTTTCACAGCCTCAGTTATCGCCATCATCGCTCGAATGTTCTGCGTTCGTGCTTCTCTATCTCTCTTCGTTTCAGTTCCTTCCCTAAGAACTATTATTGGAACATTTGACATATTGTATCACTTTTTTGATATTTAGTTATATTAATTAGTATTGAATAATAATTTTGGATTTTTAAAAAAATTTTTGATATGGAGATCATTTTTAAATAAATAATTTTAAGAATTGTGGAAAAAATTACTTCATTGCTCATTAATATAAATTCTTGGATAATAAATGATATCTGGATTATTATTGAAATCTCGTTGCGAAACAAATTGAAATTTTCCAAGATCAGCATTCTTTTGTAAAGCAATTTGAGATGCACAATACCAATTATAATATTCATTTGGGGGCGTGAATATTAGAATTGTCTTATTTGGTCTTTTATTTTTCATATCCTTTCCGAGTGATTTTGCGAGTGCCATATCTTTTGCGACCTGGCCTGTAAGAATTATGTTCGAATAAAGATCCTCTTGTATTTCCTCATCGCAATACTCAATAGTCGATATAATTAATTTAGAAAGTGAGGATGGCATAACTTTTCTATTTAATCTATTTGGTTCAATTAAAATATTGATATCTTTAAATTTTTGTACTTCCCTTCCTGCGAGTAATTCTGACATAACTGCGTGTGACAACTTATATCCCATATAATATGGTACGAATCGAGTGGATTTATAACCAATATCCACTACAATTCCCGCATTTTTGTTTGAGTTTAACAACACCGATTTCGTTGCTTCTATGATTACAACAGCTTTGAAGTTAAATTTATGAAAAAAAAACTATATAAACGTTTAATCTGCGGTTTGGGTTGTAACACCCCGTTTAAAAGGATAAGTGAATAATTCTTGAGAACATTAAGAAGGATGGATAATTTATCCTCAAAAAGAATACTGAAAAAAGAAAACATATCTTCCCATCTTATACTCATAATATCCCATTTATATTCTATCATTGGTTTAGGGCTATAGAGTTCGTTTAGAGCCTCTCTACAAATAAAAATACGACTCTTATCATTAGATTTTCCGATAAGTGATCTCGCCGAAATTTTGGGCTTTTCTTTACTCGCTCGCCCCGCTTTAATATTATAGCTTCCTAAATCAATGATAAGAATATTATTAGTCGGGTTATTCAATTTAGGTGAGAATGAAATTTGTGATTTTATACTAGTTTCATATTAATATATTATGATTATATTAGTGAATTTTATTTTTTTTAAAGTTAATTCTCTTAATTATTATTAATTTTTAAGAGAACATTATCAATGAAGAGATAAAGAAATTGAATGGAAAGATTTAATTTTTCAATTGAAGCGAGATTTAGGAATTTAATAATATTTTCTTCTTTTTAGCTATAGCGTAAATATTAGTTAGGTATCTTCTTTAAGACTATCTTTATTTAAAATTATATCACTTTCGTTCTTAAATTCTTTCAATACCATATTTGAGACTGTTCTTGTGACGCTTTCCTTCTCATTTAATTCCCGTATAAAATCATGGACATCATCAGATTCTCTGAACCGACATATGAGTGCAGCAGATTGTTCGCCAGTAGTATGGAAGATTGAACACACTTCTGGTCGATCCCTAATTTCATTTAATATTTCTTCAGTATGCTTACCATTTATTTGCATACGTATCAGGAAGGTAAGCTTATAGCCCAATTTAGTGTTATTCAGTCGAATCGTGTAACCTTCTATAATTTTATTGTCTTTTAATTTGGCAATTCTATTATGGATGGTTCCAATTGATATTCCTAATTTATCTTGGATTTCTCTGTAAGATGTTCGAGCATTTTCCTGTAATATTCGAATGATGTTACGATCGATTCTATCAATATCTTCTTTTGTCATCAATAGTCACAAATTGAAATAAGTCAGATTATTATAACAATAATATTTAGGTTGAACGATATTTAAATTTTTTTTATCTCAACTAAAAAAATTTAAAAACTATTCATTTTTTGGGTTTGAATTCGAATAAATAGTATTCAAAAGGAAATAATAAATTTAATTTATTTAATTGATATTGGTCGAGTAATGAAAATAATGAAAATTTTGGAGACCCTTAAGATAAATTAAAAGAGATTATTACATAATAATAATGACGGTAATGAATCATTTTATCAACAAATCGATCAGTGAAAATATAGGATTTACTGTTAGTGGTGTTGGGTTTTTTTTAGACAATATAAATATTGAGGAAGAGTCTAAAGAAAAGATACGAAAGATCTTGGAGGAGACAAAGAGATTACCCGCAGCATTAAGAGGGTATCATGGGGGGTATATCGGGGGACTATATGATCATAGTCTATTAGTCACAAATTTTGCATATCAGATTTGGAACCTCCCGAGTTTTCTTGAAGGATTTTTACCGTTTCTAAGAAATCAAGGTGTGAAAATATCGAGCGGATATCATAAAATGAACTTATCTAAGATACTCCAGACAGCACTTAGTCATGATTTCGGGAAAATTCCGTATTATGGATATAAAAGAAATTTACAAAACCGTAGGATCAACACCACACGCAGTTTAGTTGAAACTGTTTCTTCAGAGATTAAAGAAAAGTTTGACCTTTATGGCAAAGATTCTCATGTAGATCAGTGTATTGCTGTGCTGAAAAAGTACCATCTCCCATTTGATGACGAGATATCTCTGGGGATCATATTTCATCATGGTAGATGGGCGAAATATCGTCCCTTTCGATCAAATAAATTAAGTGAATTAATTCACATCGCAGATATGATAGCAAGTCATTATTATAAGATTTGAAGTTCTATTTTTATAAAAAGATTTTTTCTACAAACATAAGAGGGTGAAAAATTGCCATCAATGATTACTTCCTTAATTAAGAACCTACAGGATGAATATGGAGATGAGATTATCGCCATTTATGGAGTCGGCAGCTATTTTGATGAATCTCTTCCCAGTGATTGGATTAAAAATGATATTGATTTAATAGTGATTGTAAATTCCTTAGAATCGATCTCTAAAAAGGATTGGACTTCAGTAAGATATGAAAAGAAAAGTATGGGAAAATTCGAAATATGGATTGGATTTAACACTCTACTAGGTTTACTCAATAAAGATAAGTTTAACAGGGAATCGTTTTCAAATTATGAATGGAGCATTTTAGATTTAAAGTATCCCTCTAATTCACTTTTTTTGTACGGACAAGATATCCGCGATCAATTACCAGATTATTCTGAAATGATTTACGATTTTGGTGATATCTTACGTAGAAGTCTATATAACTTGGATCGTAGTTATAAAGCAGAATATAAAGATAATAATCTCGAGCAAAGTAAACAATTATTCACTAAAGCGGTTTTTAAATTCGGCTTTTATCTATGTCTATATTTTAATGAGGAATTCAGCACTTCAACTATTCGATCTATCACAGAACAAATAAGTACGTTTGTTAAAGAGGGAATCATTGAAAATAATATGCTTATGTTCTTAGAGAGATGTATTAAATATCGCCGAACACATCACACCCAAAAAGACTTTCATATCCTAAGAACCAAATTTACTGAATATGTTTTCTCATTATTGGGAAAAGGTAAACTTCACAAAAAAATGAATTATGAAGATCTAATGTTATTTTTGGAAAATACTTTTGCAGGGCTTGAATTTCTTGTTCATATCTTAAAAAAAGCCGCAGAAAAGCCTAAAATGAATATTAAATCAAATGGAGAGTAAAAAAATCTATATAAAAATGGAATTAATTAATCTTTTTCTTCAAAATTTAACGAAATAGAATTAATACAATATCTTTTCCCTGTTGGCCTCGGACCATCGTCAAATACGTGACCAAGATGCCCTTGACATTTACTACATAACACTTCAGTTCGATGCATACCGTGAGATGAATCCTCCTTTTTCTCTACATTTTCATCATTTATTGGCTCATAAAAGCTGGGCCACCCAGTGCCAGAGTGGAATTTGGTTTCGGAACTAAATAATGGATTACCGCAAGCCGCACATCTATAAACTCCTTTCTTTTTATTGTCAACATATTTTCCCGTGAAAGGTCTTTCAGTTCCTTTCTCACGTAGTACATAGTATTGATCTTCAGATAATTCCTCTCGCCATTCTTTATCAGTTTTTTCAATTTTTGGTTCCATAGTAATTATTTAATGTCAAAAGAATGAAATATATGTTTGTATGATGAAAACTTAGCTAAGAAGGTTCTTTGAAAACATTTCATAAATAAATTTAACAATATATCAATAAAATATAAATCAAGTTGATTCTTTCAAATAAAAATTAGAATTAAGATTTGAAGATTATTGATTGGTCCCGTAAACTTCTTCGGGATTGAACATCTTTTTACCAATCAATTTCATTTTTCCGTCAATATATTCATTATAAAAACATGTATTATATCCTTTATGGCAAGGTGCACCTATCTGGTGTACTTTTAACAAGATTGAATCATTATCGCAGTCAATTATAACATTTTTGACCTCTTGGATGTGTCCGCTTGTCTCACCCTTTTTCCAAAGCGTTTTTCGCGACCGGGAGTAGTAATGTGCGTATCCTGTTTCCAAAGTTTTTCTCACAGCTTCTTCATTTGAAAATGCCAGCATTAAAATTTTATCCGTTTTGTAATCTTGGGCGACAACAGGTACTAATCCTCCCTCTATCTTTGAAAAATCTAATATTTTAATAAAAGTATCAATATCTTTGTCACTAAATTTTTCCATAATTATCAAAATTTTTTACTTTCTATATATTTTTGTTATTATATTATGGGAAATGAAGATAAACTATTCGTGGATCCATGGAGCTCAAGTAATATTTTAGAAGAAGATTACCTCCGATTAATAGAAGAGTTTGGTATTGAAACTTTAACTGATTTAATGCGAGAAAGATTTCGAGATAACAAATTTTTAAGAAGAAAGGTAATTTTTGGACACCGAGATCTAGGTCTAATCTATAAAGCAATGGAACAAAAAAAAGAATGGGCTGTAATGTCAGGAATAAAACCATCAGGTCCATTTCATTTAGGAACAATGACAACTGCTCTGGAAATCATTGAATTCCAGAAAATGGGTGCAAATGCATACTATGCTATCGCAGATATAGAGAGTTGGGAGGATAATGGGATTTCCTATCAGGAAGCTGAAGAGAGTGCAATCGATAATGTTGCTGATTTATTAGCATTGGGATTAGATCCAGATAATACATATTTTTGGCGACAATCAAAAGAAGAGATTGTGAAAGATGTATGTTTTAAGGTAAGCCGACTTGTAACTCAAAATATGTTAAATGCAATATATGGAGAAAAAACATTCGGATTATATTTGTCAGCATTAATTCAAGTTGGAGATATCCTCTTGCCACAAGTCAAAAATGGAGCTCAGCCAACAATTGTACCCGTAGGAATTGATCAAGATCCGCATATAAGACTAACTAGGGATTTAACTAGAAGATACTACAAAGAGAAAAAAGTTGATGGTAAGATCGTACAAGAGGAATTTTTCTTGCCAGGAGCGACATATCATAAGTTACTACCTGGCTTAGACGGTTCCGATAAAATGTCTAAACGAAACCCAAATAGTTATTTTACTTTTAATGAACCTCTTGAATCTATTGAGAAGAAGATTAGAGGTGCTTTAACTGGGGGTAGAGAAAATAAAAAAATGCAACAAGAACTTGGTGGTGAGCCCCAAAAATGTATGATATATAAGATTCTGATGTATCTTTTCGAGGAAGATGATGAAGTTCTTGCTCAAGAGTTTGAACAATGTGTAAAAGGAGAACTACTATGTGGCGAGCATAAGCAAACTTGTGTTGAACGGGTTATAAAATTCATCAAAGACCATCGTAAGAAAAAAGAAAAAAAAATAGATCAAGCCAGAAAAATTCTTGATTTAGAATAACTTTAATTTCCTTAGCTAAAATGAGAAAGAAATATGTTTGTGGATCTTATTTTAAAATTTTTTCATATTAAAAGATTTTATTAGTAAAGCGGTTAAGATTTCTTTTATTTCTGAAAGAAATTCTGGAAAGTGAGATAAAAATAGGTCTTTATGCTTTTCTTGTAAAAGAGCCGAGATGTAAAAACTCTCACTCCCAATATCCATACCATGCAAATAAGATACTAGCTGGTTTTCAATCGTAAGAAAATTTCTATTATGTTCATAATTTTCTTCTTTTATTCTTTTTAATAGAAAAAGATGTTCCTTGATAGCTTCTATTAGATATATATAAATTCCAGGATCAATCTCTTCACTATAAAATTCGCTTATTATTATTCCATTTTTATCAAATAACACCAGAGAAGTACAATGAAACTCGGCAATTGATTTTTCCATAAGAAGAGAGAGTTCGAAAAATTTTTCATCGAATACTGAAAGCCCATAGGATATTAATTGGACAATTGAGATTACATCATATATCGAGGTTTGTTGAAATAAAATATTGAATGTAGAATATTGTTCTTTTATTTTCTCTCGTAAATAAGTAATATCTTCATTAATTTCCTCATAAGAACGAACTTCAGGATCATATTTATGAAATGTTATTATGATCGGGATATTTATTCGATTTTGGATAAAATATTGCATTATGGATTCAAAATAATTTAATGACTCCTCAAACCTCTCTTGATCTTGGATGTCTATAATATACAAAAATAGGTCAGTCCCAGCAAAATATATATCTGTTTTTGAGAGATATGTTTCCCTGTATTTTTCTTGACCGCCCATATCCCAGAAAATTACTTTCCGCCCGAGGAAATCTGTCCTCTGATATTCTACTCTAATAGTAGGTTTAAGCTCTAATATTTCATCCCTAAAATCGTATTTTAAAGACATTGCCCTTAAAATGCTCGTCTTACCAGCATTTTCCAACCCACTAACAATTACTTTTATTGCATCTTCCAAATATATCACATCCTATAGGGTTTTTTCATTAAAACTTAGATACATAGTAAAATATTTTAGTTAAAAATTTGTGGATAAAGATAATTTAATATTTGTTAATGTTGTTTAAAATTGTTATATTTTTGATGGTATCCAAATTTTGCAAAAATCATAATTATTTCTAGAACTCTTATATAAATCGAATTCTGCGGAGATGTATGCGGATTTGATATTATTTCGATAACACAACCATGTTATTCATTTTTTTAATTGAAATCTTCTCTTTTTTTATTAAAAAATTAGATTATCAAAATAATAGGAAAAATGATTGAGGAACCAACAGAATTTTTAAAAAATTTATATTATCAGATGGAGAGAAAGGCACAATTTTTAGAAGAAAATGCTAATACATTTAGAGACCAAGTGAGAAAATGCATGGAAAGTTTTGAGGAAATATATTATCGGGAAGCATATAAGGAGATGCTTGATGAATTCATAAAACTAGTTAAAAAACAAAGAAAATAGATCCTTTATGTTCTGTTCTTAAATACCAGAATTTTTATAAAAAATAGAAAGGATTTGACTAATATTTTTAAACATTTACTCTCCCATAATAGTGCAGTAGATAGTTCGATTTCTTCTTTTTTCATCAAATTCTAAATATATTATCTGTTGCCATGTTCCAAGTATGGCTTTCCCATTCTGAACCGGAAATGTTTCCGAAGATCCGATAAGAAACGATCTTAAATGTCCCGCTCCGTTATGATCACCCCATGTATTATGATGGGCATAATCTTTGTCATAAGGAATAATTTTTTCGAGAAATTTTTCGATATCTGTTTTAACTAAACCAGGTTCGTATTCTGTTGTAGAGATCCCTCCCGTGGACCCCGCAACATGGACATTGACTAATCCATCCTTAATATTGCTTTCCTTGATCGTCTGTTGCACTTGGTCAGTTATATTAATAATATCGCAATAAGGTTTAGTACTTATAGAGAAAGTTTTTATTTCAATTACCAATTTTTTCACATCAGTTTGGTTTAAATATTAAATTCATTTATTACTACTAAATAATTTAAAAATTGTATTAAATTTAAGTTAAATAATTTAGGAGCTCTCCAAAAAAGAGCAAAAATCTTTAAATTTATGAGTGAAGATAAGTCAAAAAATGACCTGAAAGTGTGTTTTATTTGCGGAGCACCTCATTCAGGATCAACTTTATTAGGATTAATACTTGGAAGTCACTCACAATGTTTTTATGCGGGAGAGGCAAATAAAGTTAAATTTCTAAACACAAATAAAAGTCATCCAGATAGATACTGTAAGATATGTGGACCAGATTGTGAAATTTGGGGAGATTTTATATATGAGAAAAATATTAATCTTTATGAGTGGCTCTCCAGCAAAACTTTGAAGCCTATAATTATTGATTCTACTAAAAATCTCGAATGGATAGATATGCAAATAAAAAGAGTAAGAAAGCTGAGAATTGAAATTTATCTTGTATATTTATTGAGAGACGGGAGGGCTGTAATTAATTCAAGGCTTAGAAAATATAAAAATTCAGAACCTATTGATTTGATTAATGAATGGGTAACCCATGTGAAAAATACGAACCAATTTTTTCAAAAATTTGATGGAGATAAATTTCAAATGCATTATGAAGATCTTGCTACAAATCCAGAAAAGAGCATCAAATCAGCATGTAAGTTTTTAAAAATAGAATATGAACCTTCCATGCTTCATTATTATACTCATACCCATCATCCCCTTGGAGGAAATACGGGGACACAATCTCTTATTATTAAAGCCCAAAAATCAAGACTCGAAAATCAATTTATTCATTTAAGCGAACGAAATGAATATTATTATGCGGATCATCCTTTATCGATAAAATTAGATTTTCGCTGGAATGATGAGCTGGATCCAGAGATTCAGAATCTATTTGAAAAACATGCAGGGTATATTAATGAAAGCTTAAAATGGGATAATAATGAAAAAAAGATATAACTATTAGAAATAAAAATAATAAGTAAGATGTAAATATAAGATTAAATAATCTCAAATAATTGCTCGTTTGTTTTGACATCTGGAAACGTGGTTCTGATAAGGGGACGATTTAAAAAATGACATAATTTTTTCCAGGCTCCTTCTTCAAATATGTTCAAAATCAATAATTTTTCTGGCTTATCTTTGAAATAATCCAATACATTCTTAAAATGGAGATCATATACATAGGACATCCTTTCTCTATTAAATCGATAAGTTCCATATACACTTGCTCTTAAAAGCCTTCGAATTTTCATATAGGTTTCAGTTTGAGTTGGGTCTTCGAATGGATGTCTATCACTCCAATGTTTAACAAATGAATTGAGCCAAGCATCTTTATCGCGAATAGTGAGAATAAATTTACTTTTAGGATAAATTTTCTCCAATTGTGCATAATAGGGAGATACGGTTATATCTGAGATTCCATCATAATCATTTAAAACTGAGAAATTGTATTTTCCGGAACTTAGTTCTTCAAATGTTAGTTTATCGCTTGGGTAATGAATGATATTATATCCTAAAATATATAAAGCAACAGTTAAACTTTTAGTTCCAGTTCTACTTAATCCGATACAAAAGATTTTCTCATCATTTTCTGACTGTCCAAGTGTATTATACGCTACTCTTAAATCCAAGACTTCGTGAAGCTTTAATTTAGGTTTTTCATGAAGATTTAGTTGTGCTATTTGATCTTTTGCGATAAAAGGCAATTTTTCAATGAAATCTGCAATAGCTATCGGTTGTGCATCATATGGTATATAGTTACGTGTGTATTTTACTGCTTGTCTCGCAATAACATAATCTAAATCTTCGTTATGCCAGTTTGCCATGCAATATTCTAATTTTAATTTTCTATGCTCTGATCTACTTCTAAGTTCTCGAAGCGCATATTTTATGAAAATATCATTATAATATTGGAAGAAATCATGAAATATTCTAAATTTCTTAAAGACTTTTTTCTCTCCCAAATTGTCTAACGCAATATTTCTTACTCTTGATTCAGGTCTCAAGATATATTTCAAATCTCCCTCAGAAATATCTACTTTTTTCATTTCCTCTACTACATCTCTTCTTGTGATATGAGTTCCAGTGTGAATTATGCCTCTAAATTTATCTAACACGAAGCAATCTATATAAGGATCTTCATTTGTTTCAATAAAGTCTCTCATATTATCCATAATCAGACAATCAGCATCCATAAACACAATATAGTCACCTGAATAATCTATATTTAAGATGTACTTCATAGCTTTCGCAAAAGGCTTTATATTCTCTATGATATGAACTTTATCAGGATTTATATTCTTAAGAGCAAAATCAAGCGCTATATCTGAGGTTCTCTCTCCTATGGTTCTAAACACTAATTCTATATTTTTCATCTTTATTTTTTTTTCTCACATTTGGTTTGATTGAAAATGCCTTTGATTTTTTTTCTTTACTAAAATTTCTATTGGATAAATATTTTAACCCAGATATTAAAATTCTATATTTTATTAACATTTTTATTATTTATATTTATTAATTTTTTAACACGTAATTATTGGGTATTTCTCGTATATATTATTAATTTGATGACCTCGTAAATTAACTCTTAAAAAATTATGTCTCTCTGTAAAAATTATACAACAATCTCTTTTAATATTTATGATTTTTTAGGAAATTTTAAAAATTAAATTATAACAGAAAGTTCTAGTATAAATATTTTAATAAAATCTATTTTATAGAAAATTAATTTCTGTGCGATATTATTAATCCTATTGCTTATAGCATTTTTTATATTTATTTATTTGCTCTAAAATACTCAATGGGAGACTCTTCTCATCTGAATATTTAAGAGTTAATATTTTAGAAAGAACAAGTAATTCTTTTTGATTCAATCCCTCAATATTACTCCACCCTTTAGTTCTTGCCTCGATACAGATATAATTTTCTATCTCACGTTTTTTATAACATTTTTTATCCTTACATTTTTCACAATTTTTCGGGATATAATATACATTACCGTTTCTTAAAAAGATAGAAAAAGTTCCAAAATTTTTATTATATATTTTAATCCATTCGGGTCTTATTTCTTCATAATCGATTTTTAATTTGTCAAGATACTGCCTTAAAGTCTCTACATCAATTCGACAGCTAGTAACAGAGGATTCGGTAGGTTCATAATAATCATGACAGTCGTATTTAATGGTTTTATCACCTATTAAATTTTCTAGAGAAATAAAACCTATGATAAAATGATCATTGTATTGATCATATTTTATTTTTCTTAGAAATAATGAACTAATTTGGCCGAAGATCTCCTTAGCGTTCGAAAATCTTTCTATTTTTAATTTCTCTTCAGAAATAATTTTTTCAAAATCCTCTGAAGTAAAATACGCTTGCTTTATTTCTTCTTCTGTCTTATTATCCAAAATGACGCAGAAAATAACTGTTATAATAGGAATTCTTGTCTTGAGCTCTTGTAGATATTGTAATATTTGCTCTATACAATCCTCAGAGATTAATACAATAACGGCTTCAGAACCATTATAAAAAGTGCTCCTCAAAAATGCTTTCTCTTGCGAACAATTAATATTCCACAGGAAGAATTCAAAATTTTGGTTCTGAGTGAGTAAATCAACTTTTGATATATTGACTCCTATATTATTCTTATTTTCCATAGAAAGAGAGCTGGTGCTTAAAATATTCTGGAATTCATTTTTAATTTCTTCTACACCCCCAAGTAGGCAGACTTTTTTTTTAAAATATACCTCTTTTAAATTAGATTTTAGAGAATTCATCACAATTATCTGCCTCCAAAATATTTGTATGATAAAGTAAGGGGTTTAAGCTGATCATATTATAAGAATACAAATTAATATTTGTTATTATTGATTTAAATAATTAACATTTATCAAATATTTTTTTATTATTATGAGTGATAAGTATAGTGAGCTATTAGATAAAATACACGATAAAAAAGGTAAAATTCCGGTCTATCTAACAATAACCATACGTACTGGTAAAAAGAAGGATATTTTGGATATCAAGATTAAAAAAGAGAAGTCGAATATCTTAAAAGTCCTTGCACATGAAAAAGATCAGAAAGGTTGGTATTTGCATTCTTATCATATACCCTTAAAAAATCTGGGTTTACCCGAGGATGCAAAGAATAAAGAAATTTTACCATATCTTACTAAACCTGAAACTATTTTGAGTGATAAATACACGAAAGAACTAATCCAAGAGATATTACAGAAATATATTGAAATTCATGCAGAGCGCAAGAAACACTTTTTTAGAACCGAAAGATTTAAAGTTAAAAAGGACTTTAGTATGGGTACAAAAAAGAAAGGGTTCTAATATTATTTAATTTTTGA
>JAWOFX010000066.1:0-7134 GCA_046497275.1 Promethearchaeia archaeon
CACATTTCAGGAAAGATAAAGAAGTTCAAGATGTAAAAATGGATATTATTACCGATGTGATTAAGGATTTTGTATTACCATTTGACATAAATGAAGAAGAATGTGATTGCGGGTTACAATTTAACGCACAATTTTAATTAAAATTTTTTTAAATATTCCAATTTTTCAAATTTTTTCTTAATTTCAGATTTCTTTACAGCATAGTTCTGTTTTTAAAATATAGGTAAATCTGAAATTTGAATCGCAAATCATAATAATTAAAAAGAAGATTATAAAATTAAAGATTAAAACGTTTCGAGCACCCAATCTTCAAATTTCATTTTCCGTAATTCTTCCGCAAACAATAACTTAAGATTTTCTTCGTCAGGCAATAAATTTTCCTTTTTTAATAATTCGTATAGCTTTTCAATCGCTCTATCAATTAGAATTTGATATAATGTTTTCCCGTCTTTATTGAGTTCAGAAAATTCATTATTAACTCGTTCTTTAGTAGTTTTAATAATTTCAACCCAATAATTGGCGAAGATCTCAACATATTTTTCTAAATCGTTAATTTTATCAACATCAAGGACGGGAAAGGTTACGATGTATTTCCCATCTTCTTTCTTTAATAAATTATACCATTCCAGATTAAGCAAATGATTTTCGACCACTTCCTCACTCCATTGATAACCAACGGATGGAGAATATTCTTGCTTATTGATTACAATCGGATTAGGTGAGAATCGTATGAGCTCAACAACTTGCTCGAATGTTTTTGGTCCTTCCCCGGCTAATATTATCAAGATTTGTCGTCTAACTTTATTTTCTAAAGGCCAAGGTACTACCGACTCATCCCATGGTTTTCCTCTGTCAAAATCGAACCAAGGTTCTATTAAGGAAATGTGTTCTTCTCCAACAAATCGATATTTATTATATTTTGATTCTTCTTTCAAATTTATAACACCTCCAATATAGCATCAATATCAAGCCATCCCTTTTTAGCATGAATTATCTTTCCATTGGTATCAATAACAAATTGTCCCGGACCTTGTTGTTCCCATCCCTCATACTCACCATGTTCAATGTTTTGCTCTTTACATTCCTTTAATTTATTTTTTAACTGTGATATCGATTCAGGGGTCATCATCCCAAGTCCATATTCTTTATAAAGTTCATCTTTAGAACTCGGGATGACGGGGAAATCAATTCCTTTTTTAGATATATATACTTCAGCTACATCTTCTCCGGATTGTGTAATGTATAGTATTTTTGCTCCCTTATCTAATATTTCATTCTTGCGTTCTAAGAGAGTGTTCAAATCTAAATGACAAATAGGACATCCAAAATATCTCGAAAATATTAAAACTACTTTCTGATTCTCAAACTCCTCCTCCAGAGCAATTTTACCAGCATTGTATGATTCAAGAGTAAATAATGGTGCATTCTCTCCAATTTTAATTTCCATTTCACTCATTTTTAATCACGTTTATTATATTATTAAATTATTTTTTGGATTTATTTTTCTCCGAGCATTGCTTCTATTAATATTTGGGTGGCTTCCTCTTCAGTTAATCCCTTTGATTGTAATTCATCCAACCATTTTTGAGGAAATCTTCCTAAAGAAGCTTCATGAGATACAGTTGAAGTAGGATCAATCGCTCGTATGAATGGACGTGCTCTACATATTGATCCTTTCCCAAGTACAATCTCATTACATTCAACGTGACCATTGCATCGGGGCGCATTCCCTTCGGTTATACCATACATTAATACTTCCCCTCCATCTTTTGCCGCAGCTTTCATCTTAATGACACTTCTGGCGTTTCGCCCTTCTAAGAATACAGAATCTCGAATTCTTATTGAATCTCCTCTGTTTTTCCCAAAAGCCTTAACATTTGAGCGTATTACACTATTTTCCATTGCATAGATATCAAGCAATATTTTTACTCTTCCCGGGGTTCCTTGAGTCAGATTGAAAGTATTTTCGTAAATACTGTCTTTTCCAATATACATATAACTTACAGGAGCAACTAACGCTCCACTTTTTTCTCCATGATAATGAGTCTCATTATATGTAAATTTACAATTATTTCCTACGTAGATATGTCCAAACATTTTATGAACCAATCCATCAGCATTTGGGAAACTACAATGTGCTTGAATAGTCACTTCTGAGTTATCCTCCGCAATAATCCGAGGAAATATTCTTTGTATTCCGGTTTGTTGTTTTACTCCAAAACAGAGATGGACTGGATCTTTAATAACAACTCCCTCCTTTATTATTACATCAGCAATGATCCCATCTGCGATTTCTTTGCCTTTTATGATTACTCCTTCAATTTCTTCTATGCCTTTTATGGAATTAAAATCAAGTAGCATTTTTGCTCCTTTTCCATGGCCCGGAATAAAGTCATTTATATCAATATTATATCCTTCAAGACTTTGGAGAATCTCTTCTGGGTATTCTGTTTTACTCATTTTGATTGTTCCTCCTGAAAAATTTTGTCAATATAATCCTCGCCGAAACACGCATTCTCTTCTACAAAAAGGGTTCTTTTACAATATTCCTTCAATCCTGCGCGGGCACAATATCGTAACATTACTTCTGGAAATGTGTCGGTTATAATATCATCTCCTGCCCAAAGTAATGTGGCATAATCCGCGATCATTCCAATATCTTCTCGATGCGTAATTAGAAGTATAGTCATATCGAGATTTCTTATTTTATTAAAAATATTCAAGAAGTCTTCAATTACTATTAAATCCAGCCCTGCTGTGGGTTCGTCGAGGATGATCAATCTCGGCCTCATGGCAATAGTGGCAGCTAATTCTATTCGCTTTCGTTCTCCTCCACTTAATGACTCGTCAACAAAACGATCAAGATATTTTTCCGGTTTCATATTAACTGTCTTAAGCGCTTCTATTGCTTGTTCTTTAATGTTGGTCTTATCCTTCATGCCTAAAGATAAATATTTTAAAACAGATAAACCATCTATTCTTGCGGGTTCTTGCCATGCTAAAGTAATTCCAAGCTTAGCTCTCTCTGTTACGTCAAGATCAGTTATATCTCGTCCATCAAAAAAAATTTTGCCCTTGCTTATCTTATAGGTAGATAATCCCATAATTGAATAAGCTAATGTGGATTTACCCGAACCATTTGGTCCAATCACTGCGTGAATTGACTTTTCTTTCACTCCAAATGAAACATCATTTACAATCACACATTTTTGGTCAAATGTTGGAATTGTTACATTCTTGAGTTCTAGTAGCATCTTTCTACTATTGTTTTTATTTTATTATTAAAGTATGGCTTGTATAATATTTAATATTTATTTTAATAAAAACTAAAAAAATAGGATAATCTCACTTTAGATTTAGAGTGTTATTCCAATTATTTATGTAATATATAAGGATGGATAAGAAATATTTTGAAAAATCATACCTTACGCCAGAGAATCTAAAATCTATAAATCCAATTTTTATAATCTTAATTTTTTATATTAAAATAGTAGAATTCATTAAAATTTAAAATCTAATGGTAAAAAGAAATGAAATCGAAAAAATATGTGAATAGCGGCGAGAAAAGTTTTATTGTGATTGAAGAGGAGGATGTGGAGATCAAAGAAAATCCAACATTGATGTTTGGATTTGCTGGAGTAGGATTATTAGGACCCATAATTGCTAATGAAATGATAGAACAAATTCAAGATATCAAAGAAATTGGATATGTTGCATCAGATATGCTACCACCTATCGCCACCTTCCATCATGGAGAGCTTATGCATCCGTTTAGAATTTATTACACACAAAAATACAATATAATTTTGGGAATTTCTGAAGTTCCTTTTCAAATATCTTCAGCGTATAATGACCTTGCGAAAACTTTATGTAACTGGTCCCAATCTGAAGAAATTAAGGCAAAGGAAATTATTACATTCCAAGGTATTCCGAAAAAAGGGATGATTGACGAATTTCCAGTATATTATGCTGCTCAAGAAAATTCTTCAAGAAGGCTAGATCAACTTAATATTGAGAAGGTTGATAAAGGAATCATAACGGGAGCTGAAGCGACTTTAGTAAATATAGCACTTACAAGTAAGTTAGAACCCATAGTGCTTTTCACACCAGTGTATCAAATTGCTACTCCTGAAGGGGCAGCGAGTATAATTGAGAAACTGAATCAAATCTATGGCATGAACATTGAAACTAAGGAATTAATTGAAAAAGGTAAGGAAATCAAGGAAAAAATGCAAGATTTAGCAAATAAAGCAAGGCAATATAGACAAAAACAGTTAGCTGGTTCTCAGCAAGAAGGCCCTTATGAATTATACAGATAAAATAATTTTTCTATAATTTTTTTAAAGCTGATGATTAGATTATGAAAAATACATTTAAATTTCATAGATCTAATTTTTAAATTGGATTAAGTTTTTTCAAACATAGATGCAGTATAAAATATAAAATCAAGGTAATTTTTATGAAAAATATCAAAAAAGAATACGTATGCCCCCCTGGTAAGAATAGTAAAGTAGTTATCGAGGATGTCAGAGATAAAATAAAGGAAGGCGCTACTTTAGTTCTTGGTTTTGCAGGAGTTGGCTTAATAGGACCAATAATAGGAAACACTTTAATCGAGCAAATAGATGATTTAAAAGAGATTGGATTCGTAGCTTCTGATATGCTTCCCCCTATTTCAACATTTTATGACGGGAAATTGAAACATCCGTTTAGATTATATTACTCTCCAAAATATAATCTTATTTTAGGAATTTCTGAGGTTCCTTTTCAAATATCCTCAGCATATAATGATTTAGCTAAAACTATCTGTAATTGGGCGCTTTCAGAAGATGTGAAAGCAAAAGAAATTGTAGTCTTCCAAGGAATTCCTCAAAAAGGGATGATAGAAGACTTTCCTGTATACTATGCTTCAGAGGACGCTCAAATCAAACAATTTGAAGATGATGGAGTAGAAAAAGTTGAAAAAGGTATTATTGTAGGTCCTGAAGCAACTATCATAAATGAAGCATTAACAAACAAACTCAACCCATTAGCATTATTTACACCTGTTTACCAGATTCCAACACCTGAAGGTGCTGCCTCAATTATTGAAGTTTTGAATAAACGATATAATCTAGATATTGATACTTCCCCATTATTGGAGGAAGGAAAAGAAATAAAAGAAAAAATGTTAGAACTTGCAGAAAAAGCACAACAATATCAAAAAAAGCAACTATCAGAATCTAAAGAAGGCGGATATACTCAATATTATCAATAATAAATATATTAATTAAAATAATTCTTTTTTATTGTTTAAACTTCATCCAAATTAATAAATCAAGATTGAGACTAATAAGTGAATTTTTAAAGCTTAATTTAAATATTAAACATAGAGAAAAGTTATTATAAATAAAGATGTGAATATTAATGGTTGTAAAAGAATACGTATGTAAGGCTGGGAAAAAGAGTAAAGTGGTTATAGAAGATTTTTCGGTTGAAATTAAGAATGATGCGACTATAATTTTAGGATTAGCCGGGATTGGTCTTATAGGCCCAATAATCGCAAATACTATGATTGAACAAATTGAAGATATTAAGGAAATTGGGTTTGTAACAAGTGAATATCTCCCTCCTATCTCTGTATTTTATTCTGGTCAGCTAAAACATCCGTTTAGGATATACTACTCTTTAAAGTACAATTTAATAATTGCTATTTGCGAAGTACCATTTGAAATTCCATCCGCATATAATGATTTAGCAAAAACAATAAATAACTGGGCTTTAAATGAAGATGTGCAGGCAAAACAAGTAGTGGTGTTTCAAGGAGTCCCTCAAAGAGGCATGATCGAGGAGTTTCCAGTATATTATGCCGCAGAAGAAGAACTAATGGAGTTTCTTGAAGAAAAAGGCGCAAAAATGTTTGAAAAAGGAATCATCATAGGACCAGAATCAACGATTTTAAATGAAGCATTGACGAATAAATTACAGGGATATGCATTATTTACTCCAGTTTATCAGATTCCTACTCCAGAAGGAGCAGCGTCTGTGATACAGTTATTAAATAAAATTTATAAAATGGATATTGACACTACTAAGTTGTTAGAAGAAGGCAAAGAAATCAAGGAAAAAATGTTGGATCTTGCTGAAAAAGCTCAGGAATTTCAGAGAAAACAGATAGCTGGAGAAGAATCTGCAGATTCTTATACCCAATATTATCGCTAATATAATTATTTTCTTTTTCTATAAATATTAAAAATAACAGACTTCTTCAGAAGATCGCATTTTAAAGGTTCTTTTATGAACATCATTACATAACTAACTCAATATTTTATAAAAATGAATTATTTATGGAATGTGCCTTTTTTGAAATCAGTATTTGGAAAATAATATTATGGTTGATTACTATCAAAGAAAAATTTATTCCAGTCCAAATAGATCAAGAGTTATGTATGAAATGTGAGCGATGTGTTAACGCATGTCGTCAAGAAGCGATATATTTTGAAGATGGTATAAGATTAGTTGATTATTTTAAATGCAAAGGATGCTTGGCTTGTGTTCAGGTTTGTCCAAGGAATGCTATCGAAGTAACTTCAGTCACAAGTGAGAAAGTACTTACTATAAAAATTGAACATGAAAAATGTAATATGTGTTTGAGATGTATTAATGAAGATGGTACTTTTTGCCCAAATGATTTGTATTATCTTGGTAAAGTAAAGGATAAAGATGGAAAAGAAATAGATGGAATCCGATTCAAATTTTCTGAAGTTGATAAATGTCAAGGTTGCTTAAAATGCGAATTATCTTGCCCTCAAGATGCTATAAAAATTGTAAAATTTGAAAATCAGCCATAAAAACAATATCTTTTGATACTTCTCAAAATTCTTTTTCTACCTATTATACGGCACAAAACAATATTTCATTTTTTAGAATAGAATCATTTATTATGTGTTGGAAGAAAAAAGATAAAAAATAGGAGGTGATCCAGCCGCAGGTTCCCCTACGGCTACCTTGTTACGACTTCTCCCTCCTCGCATGCTAGAAACTCGACACGACCATAATGACCGAGCCTCATTTCCAGCACACTCGGGTGGAGCGACGGGCGGTGTGTGCAAGGAGCAGAGACGTATTCACCGCGCGATGGTGACACGCGATTAC
>JAWOFX010000072.1:0-18867 GCA_046497275.1 Promethearchaeia archaeon
TAGGATATGGAAACATTAAACTTAGAAAATTATAAAGGGATTATTTTTGATTTGGATGGAGTTATATACGATATAACGAATGCTATCACGAAAGCCGTTGAGGATGGAGTAGAAAAATATAAACTGGAAGTAAAGATTGATGATGTTTTACAAGAAATAGCTCATCTAATTGAAGAGATACAACATTATCCTGTGCCAAAAATAATTTTAAATTCATATGATCTATTAAAAGTTGAATTTCTAAAAGATATGAGTTACATGAACAAATTAAGGATTGCTATCTTTTTATTTAATCAATTTAATGAATATCGTGAAGATTCAACAATTTTTGATGGTATAGATATCCTTATTGAAGACATTGATAAAAAAGATTTAAAATTAGCAATTTTAACTAATAATAAAAGTCAGTATGCCAAAGAAATTCTTGAAAAATTTAATCTTACGAAATATTTTCCAACCATTTTTGGTTTTAATGATGTTTCAGAAGTGAAACCAGACCCTGAAGGAATTCTTAAAATAATAGAAAAATGGAAAATTAAACCTGAAGATACAATTTTTATTGGGGATATGAGTACTGATGTAGACGCTGGTAAGGCAGCAGGAGTGACGATGGTCTGCGTCGCAAGTGGATTAGCAAAAAGAGAAGACTTACAGGAACATAATCCCGACTTTTTAGTAGATAATGCCAAAGAATTAAAAAATCTATTACAATTATAAAAAAATCTTATTTTAATAAATCATTAATATCTTCAAAGTCATAACCGAATTCAGTAGCAATGGGTTTAGAAGTGACCTTCCCTTGATAAATATTGACTGCTTCCCTTAATGAGTTATATTTTCTAAGTGAATTGAGGATGTTTTCTTCAGAAACTAATTTTTCTAAGAAGGGAGTTAAATTTTCTGATAGTGCTTGAGTAGACGTTCTTGGATATGCACCGGGCATATTGGTAACACAATAATGAATAACCCCATCTTCTACAAATGTTGGATCCTCATGGCTTGTAGGTTCGCTAGTTTCGATACAACCACCTTGATCTATCGCAATATCTACAATAACAGAACCTTTTTTCATAGATTGAATCATATCTCTGCTAATAATATGGGGTGCTCTTGAATCAGGTATATAAACCGAGCCGATCAAAATATCTGTTTCTTTCACACAGTTTCGAAGATTTTGTGAATTTGATTTTAAGATAGTGATGCCTTTTGGCATAATTTCATTCAAGTAACGAATCCTGTCCATATTCTTTTCAAGGATAGTCACATGAGCTCCCAAACCATATGCCGACATAGCTGCGTTATAACCGGCTGTCCCTCCTCCAATTATTACTACATTCCCTCGATACACACCTGATGATCCTCCTAATAATACTCCAGAACCTCCATGATGAGGAGATAATAGATAAGACGCGACAGTTATCGACATTCTCCCAGCAACTTCCGACATAGGTTCAAGTATAGGTGCTTCACCTGCAACCCTCACCGATTCGAAGGCTATAGCTGTGGATTTGCCTTCTACAAATGTTTTAGTCAAATTATGATTTGCTGCAAGGTGAAGAAATGAAAAAATAACAGGTCCCGGCTCAAAATAGGTTAGTTCCTCTTGAACCGGTTCTTTTACTTTAACTAAGATATCACAATTGCTATAAATCTCTTTTTTAGAATTCAATATCTTTGCTCCAATAGATTCAAAATCATTGTTAGAAAAACCAGCAATATTACCAGCATCTTTTTCTACAATTACATCATGTCCATGATTAATTAAATCTTCAACATTAGCAGGTATTAATGCTACCCTTCCTTCTCCTTTCTTAATTTCTTTAGGAATCCCAATTTTCAAGTTATTATAACCTCTTGAATTAGTTTATACTTTATATATTCTTTGCTCCATTTTTAATTTTTAGATAAGATGAATTGCATCTGGATTCAAAAAGAAAAATAATGAAAATATAAGGATTCTATTTTAAGAAATACACCTCAATTTTCAATTTTAATAATTCTTCCAGAAAAATATTTCGTTATCTCAAGTAAAAAATTATAGAAAGATAGAAAATAAATAAGTTTTAAAATATAGAAAAGAAAAAGTATTAGCTTCTTCTGTATAAAAATCTCTCCCAAGAGCTTACATTTGGCAACTCGACTTTTGCGCCCTTTCTTTTTCGAATATCCAAGATAAGTTCTTCTTCAAGGCTTCTTGGAACTTGTTCAAATCCATAGAATTCATATCCGAAAAATGCTCTTCCTTGTGTGGAACTTCTTATCTCATCTGCGATGCCAATTGTTTCGCTAGCGGGTAATAGTCCCTCAATACGGACATATTCTCCTTCCGGATTAACATTATTGACACGTCCTCGGTGTTTATTGATGATTGCTAAAACTCCTGCCTCTGAACCTTGCGGTGTTTTTACATCGATTTTTTGTACAGGTTCATATAAATGTGGGTCGGCATCAATCATTGCTAATGAAAGTGCTGCGAATGTCATGCTGGCGATTTGATTATATCCAGTGTGAGCCGGATCTTCATGAATTGTCATATCTGTGAAAATCACCTTTATACCCATCGCAGGTTCTTTCGCTAATACGCATGAATCAATCCAATCTCGAAATGCAGCCGTTAGATACGATTTGACTCTGTCGAATCTTTGTAATCCTTTAGTCCCATTCACTAACAAATTTCCTTTATACACATCAACAACGCGCTTGGCTTCTTTCGAATCCCACTCAGCTTGCTCTCTTAAAATCTCAGCTCGTTCTCTATCATTCATTAGATCTGTGATCTTTCCTGCTTCTAATAATTTTTCCGTCTGATGATCTAACGGTTCCATATAAAGCTGTAATCTATTATGAGCATTAGATGATTTAGTGTGATATTCTCTGCTCTTTTTATTGATTTTTTCTCGATAGACTATTATTGGTTCTCCAATTGAGATCTCAACTTGTTTGTTAATTCTCTTCGTCAATATGTCTATCTGGAGCGGGTCTATTCCTGAAAGTATGTATTCTTTGCTTTCTTTGTCAAGAACAAACTCAGCTGTGGGGTCTGCCATAAGCCATTTCTTAACAACTTGTCCTAACTTGCCAAGGTCTTGAGGATCCCTTGGTTTAATACTTCTGGATACAACTGCTTCACAAGCGTAACTGATACTCTCAAAAGATGGAACTTGTCCAGCTTCCTCCAAATTATCAGGAGCTTTTTCTGAGGCAATAAAAGTCTCCCCTGAAGGGCATATAAATCCATAGAGAGCAAATAGATTACCAGCTGGTATCCTGTCAATATCTAAAATATCAGTGATTTCCATTACTCCCAAACGCTTTATCCTCTGATTTTTTCTCTGATTTACTAGATAAATCGAATCGGTAGTATCTAATGTACCAGAAAACACTCGGCCAATTAAGGTCGCACGATAATTTTGCTTAGGATCAAGGAATATTTTAGTAATCATCCCCGTCAAAGGTCCTTTTGGATCACTTTTGGCTAATGCCTGTCCTAATTCCGAGTCCATATCACCGGACCAAATTTTTGGTATTCTGTATTTTGAAGCAGTAATAGGATCTGGGATATGATCAACAACCATTCGAAGCATTGGTTCGTCCAATGGAAGATTTTTCCGCAACCACGGAATATCACCCTCATTATACTTCTCAAATACTTTTAATGGCGTATAATCATTCTCTTTAAGGATTTCATAGGTAAAACCCCATCCATGTTTAGCTGAGCCTACTGCTACAGAATTTTCAGCAAATTCTACTCCCCAATCAGACCATTCAGGCCGTATTTTTTTAATTAATTCGTTCACTTGCTTAGTGATTTCATCAATCCTTTGATATGTTTCTTCAGGACTTAATTTCAATTCACTAATTAACCGATCAACTTTATTAATAAATAACACGGGCTTACAAAATTCATTTCCAACGGCTAATCTAATATTTGTCTCAGTTTGAGTCATTACGCCTTCTAGGGCATCAACTAATATAATGCATCCATCAGATCCTCTTAATGCTCGAGAAACCTCTCCCGTGAAGGAAATATGACCAGGAGTATCATTAATTTGGAATATATATTCCTCATCGTCTGGATTCCTCGGATCATCGAATGAAAGTAGAACTACACTTGTAAAAATGGTAATCCCACGGGCTTGCTCTTCCTCATCTGAGTCTGTCATCTGTAATTGACCAGCATCTTCCTCACGCATAAGACCAGCTCTACGCATCAGATAGTCTGTTGCGGTAGTTTTGCCATGGTCAATATGAGCAACAATTGAGAAGATTCTTTTCTTATCATAAGATCCCTCGGTAATCTCTTTGGCGATAGTCTCAGGATTCTTTACTTTTACCATAATACTTCACAATATAATTATAATTTCTGAATTTACTTTATTAAAATCGAAAATAATTTTCTAACTTGAAGTTGTAAATATACAAAACCATAAAAATTTTATTACTATAGAGTAAAATAAGCAAAGGAATGATATTAAAATCAAACTAAATTTATCCTAATGAATGATTTAACAACGAAAATAATTCAGATTGTGCTGTGTTTCAATAAATTAAAAATTAATAGGTAAAATGAAGTTGATTTAGAATTTAAAATTCCATTATTCATTTAAGAATGCTAAAATATGAAAAAAAATAATTCTTTATTCAGTACTAAATATCTAAATTGGTTATAAATTGACACCAAAATCTGATAATATTCCCTCTTCTCTTATCTATAAAAAAACTAAAATGGAAATTATTAATATTTAAAGTAATTTCTATAATTATAGAAGAAATCAATTTTAAAATCAATGAGAAGTAAAGAAAAAGTCGATTTATTCTTTGAACGGGCGGAAAGTTTTTTAAAAGGAGCCTATGAGAGATTTAAAGATAAAGATTGGGATATCGCTTGTTTTATGGCGGAGCAATCTGTCCAACTTCATTTAAAAGCAATCATTCTTGAAAAAACGGGGGATTTTCCAAAAACTCATTCAATAAAAGGATTATTTGGGATATTGTTTAATTTAACTAAAGATGATCGATTTAAATATGATAGACAGAAATTAATGTTTTTAGAAGCCGCATATTTCAATGCAAGCTACTTTACTATTAGTTATGATGAAAAGGACGCAGAAGATGCGTTAAAGATTGTTGAGGAGGTGAGAATGCTTGTTGGAAGCATTAGAAGTGATAAAGAAAAGAAATGAAATGATTAAAAATAATAAAAAATATTTGAAAATTATTAATAATAGTATTAAAAAGATTTTACCTAAAGCCCAAACTTTCTTATTTGGGAGCATTCTTGAAAATAAATTGGTGGCGGGAAGTGATATTGATATATTAATCCTTGCCGATGTCCCAAAAAGTCAAATGAAAAGGGCAGAGATAACGGTTAAAATTGAAAAGGAAGCCAAATTACCTTATGTTCATCCTTTTGATTTCCATTTACTTACTCAGGAAGAATTTATTGATTGGAATTCTATTTATAAAATAACTACTAAGAAAATAGAAGATTATCTAAGAAAATAAATGAAGGACATCTCACTAAATGGCAAAGAAAGGCTGAAAAACTTGTACTATGTAGTTAAGAATTCTAATATATCTTCTACCACTTGCTTTCTATTCCGCATCACTAAATTATGGCCGAATTTCTCATAAAGGATTAATTTTGCATTAGGAATTCCTTCAGCGGTTTTTTTTACATCTTCCGCGGTGTATCCGATATCATCCTCTCCACTTAATATTAAAGTGGTAGCTTTAATGTCTTTTAATTTATCAATAAAATTCATTTCGCGGTCTCCACGGACTTCATTCAAAAAATCATTTGGATATTCAATATCACCCATAAATTTCTTTCCCAACAACCTTAAAAAAGGTTTTATCAAAATTTTTAAAAATCGAGATTTAAACATTAAATCTATTATAGTGGATAATGATTTCCCATATTTTCCTTGTTGAAAATATTCTGCTGATTTTCCCTCTACTTCTACTCCTTTTTCACTCAGTCGATATGCTGCTGAAATAATAACAAGGTTTTTAACCACATCAGGATGGTCTGCGGCTATATATTGTGCGATTTGTCCTCCTGTTGAGGTTCCCATTATAGTTACTGGTTTCTTAAATTCTCTACGAATCAGCTTTGCATAATCCTCTGCCATTTTATCGAATAAATATCCTTCAGGTAAATTTGGTTTCCGTCCAACAAGATAATATGTAAATTGATCTATGAATGATTGAGCAGATTTAGCAAATTGTTTTAACACCATACCAGAAGGGGGTCGGTGCGTAAATGATAAAGCTTCTATATCAATTATTATTTCATTGTTATTGCCCATTCGAGCATAGGGTAATCCATCTTCAAAGTATCCCGTTTCAATATTATATTTTTCTTTTATTCTTCTATCTTTATCTTTTGCCATCTTTACTATTTTTATTTAATAGTCTTTAATATTTTAATTACAATTTTATGCTTAAAATTTAACGATTTTAAAGGAAATTTAAAGAGAGAATAAGGTATGGAGATTTTTATATATAGGGTAGAACCATAGTATTTAGAACATATAATGCGCGTTTCCCAGAAATGGTCTGGACATTTTTAGAATTCGAGATATTAAGAATCTTCAAGTTTTCTGGAATTCTCTCATTTATTTTATCAGTTATGAAGGTAAGAAAGTTATAGTAGTCTCTTTTCGCTTTAGTCCATAAAAAACCATCTTTTTCAAAATGATTGTCATTTTTTTCTTTAAACTTTTTAACATGCTTTTTAGAACTTATAGGTGGTCCTTTTCGCTCATATGTTTCAGAAATAATAGGATTTTCACAATATAGTGCGAGATTATATTCTTTTTGAGTAACTTCAAAATACACTTCAAAAAATATGTTTCCAAATCTTTGTTCATGAGTATATTCTTTCTCCCCGTGAGTTTTTATAAAATCTCCGAGAGAATATAATTTATCTCGTGTCTCAGTATAATGTGTGTCTTCATCTATATTTTGTGATTCTAATATGAAAAGGTTTTCAATCAGTTCTGTTGACCTATCAATATCTAAGGTTGGTATTTCTTTTATTTCAAAATATTGCTTATCGGGTGTTTTTAGAAATAAGGAGATCTGTGAATTACAATATTTATAGGCTTTTTCAGAGATGGCTGAAGCCACATTTCTATTTTTATCAATAGGATCCGTAATGATAAGAGAATCATTTTCGAAATGTTTGATTTTATTCAATTCCTTGTGAGATCTTCCATAATAATCAAGAGGAGTGTTTTTTAGATTATTAAAATTTTCAAAAACAGTAATTATATTTTTATAATGATAGATTAATAGTTCAGCGCTATATCCGATAAACCCAACCCTTCCCACAGCGCTTTTATCCCCATAACTATGGCAAGCTTTAAAAAATTGCTTTAAAAGTCGAATATCATCCTTCTGACCATCTGTGAGAAAATCTTTTACAAATTTCCCGTGCCACGGAGATCTATCAACCGCAGTAATCGGTCCATTCTTTTTTATATATTCTAAATCTAAATCAAAATAGAGTACTATATCAATTCTAATTGTTTTATTATTTCTATCATAATTCGTTTGTACATAAGGATGTTCCGCATAGAGAAGTTTTAAATTATGAAACTCAGATCCTTTAAGAGCTTTCATAATCCATTCTTTACATAACCATAAGAAGTCATCCTTAATTTTCTTCTTGAACTTTTTTTTCTTAAGATTAGCATATTTCTTTTTATAGAAATCATATTCCAACCCAATAAACAAATCGATATCAAAATCATCTCTGAGTTGAGTTTGTTTTATGCCTGTAGATCCTTGGGGTTCTATTGAGGTATATTTTATATCTAATTTTTTCGCTCTCTTTCCAATTAAATTCTTGAGAGTGGTTACAATATTATTGATTAAAATTATTTCCTTAGATAACGGTCGAATTTCTTCTAAAACCTCTCTAAAAATTTTTTCTATTTCGTTCATCTTCAAATAAGAGTGTATCTATTGAGTTTTATATTAATCGGAATTTAAGCGTAATTAATATAATCTTTATTTAGATATATGATTTATTTCCTTCTTAAAATAAATAAAGTGTTACCATTAATAATTCTGAAAATTCTTAAAATAAAGAAGATGTTATAAGGGTAGAGTCTACATCCCCCACCATGGATGTTCTATCTCTCTCATTAGTTGAATATATTCTCTCAATGCCTCTTTTTGATCAGTTCTAAGGTCGTTTAAGAATTTTGAAATTAATTGTCTTACATGACTCTCTGGTACTCTTACATACATCAATTCATCCTTTTCGATATCGCGCCCAATTTCAATACCTCTTATGGAAATTGCGACTTCTGCATCTTTTTCTGCTTTATCGATATTTTGTCCTTTATCTTGTAATTGATGAATTCTTCCCACTTTTTTACCGTAATCAGTAATCAATGATACTTTTGGTAAAACTGTTCCCGCTTCTACACTGACGCCAAACACTGCTGGATTGGAATTTCGAAATATATATTGAGGAAACATTTTGATCTTGGCAGGCAAAATTAACTCACTTAATTCTTGGGCCGTGTCCTCCGCTCTTCTCGTTTCTGAATATTCCAGATAATCATCTAATAACCGATAAATCACATTATTAGTAAAAATTCTAATATTATCTTTATGAGCTTGTTCTTGAGCCTCTGGGAGAATTGGAACATTAAATCCTAATACCACAGCAGAATAAGGATCAAAATCTTTTACAATATTAGCATTAATTATATCTTCCTTTTTTATTGGTCCTACATCTGCTATACTTATTTTTACTCCTTTTTTAGAAAAATGGTTTTCCAAAGCTTCTAAAGACCCTAATGTGTCTGCTTTGAGTACAACTCCAGCTTTATCAGTTTTTATTCTGATTTTTTCGACTTCTTCTTCGATTTCACTGTAAATTCTCTCTTTTTCATCAGAGCTGCTTAAACTTTTAAAAGGAGAACCCGCAACCACATCATCTATATCTGGTGCAAGAATTTTAATACCGGCTGCAGCACTTACAGTATCAACAGAATCAAATTTTTGTCTTGGATCTCTAATTTCATCCAAAGGTTTTGGGGTAAGTAAAGCTCTAACTTTAGAAATAATAGGTTTTTCAAGACCACCAACTACAAATTCATCTCCTTTATGAAGAATTCCATTATAAATCAATACATCTATAGTTTTTCCATATCCTCGTTCTTTTTTAACCTCAAGAACTACACCAACCGCATTTCCTTCAGAGAATTGCAAATTTTGAGTAAGATATTGCTGTACTAATCCCATTAATACTAATAGAAGGGTACTAATTCCCTCTCCAGTTTTAGCACTAGTTGGGACTATTGCGATTTTCTTCGTAAAATCCTTAATCTTATCGTATCTATCAATACCTTTGAATCCTTCTTCTAAAAAATCCCCTATCATTCTATATATTGCTTCATCCAAATATTCCTTAACATGTTGTTTTTGTTTTTGATATGTGTCTAAAAAATCTGCATCATTTTGAGATTTCCATCCAGGGATTCTATCTATTTTATTTGCAGCGATAACAAACGGAGTTCTTCTCTCACGTAAAATTCTAACAGATTCCCATGTAATAGGTTGAGTCCCCGAAATAACATCCACTACTAATATTGCGATATCGGCAACAGCACCCCCCCTTTTTCGCAAATTCATGAAAGCAGCATGTCCGGGGGTATCAACTATTAATAATCCAGGTAATTTAAGTTTTTTCTGAGAAAATTCTTCCTTTGATTTTACCAAAAAATCTTTCAGGTCTTCAATAGGAAAAAAGGAAGCTCCGATATGTTGAGTAATTCCTGCAGCTTCTCTCTGCTGAACCACGGTACCTCTAATGTAATCAAGTAGGCTCGTCTTACCATGGTCTATATGGCCTAAAATACATGCTATAGGTGCTCGTATTGGTTTTGTTTGTTCTTCAGTCATAATCTTTCACAATTTAAATGAAGTAATTAATGGTAGAGAAAAATATTTCATATTGTTAAATGATTGTACTCATTAGAATTTTATGAATATCAATTTCTCTGAAAAAAAGAAGGGGATAAATAATCAAGCAGTTACTTAGATAAAATCTTAAATGATTTATAATTTGATTATTATAAAAAACCAAAATTTCTTATAAATCTGAACTGTTTATTTTTCTAAATATTTATTTAGATATTTTGCTGTAAATGATTTTTTGTTGTTAATTAATTCTTCGGGCTTTCCTGTAGCAACGATCTCACCGCCATTCTCTCCCCCTTCAGGACCCAAATCGATAATATAATCGGCTGACTTAATGATTTCCATATTATGTTCTATCACGACAACAGTGTTACCTTTATCCACCAATCTTTGAAGAACGTTCAATAGATATTTTATATCATGATAATGGAGACCTGTTGTAGGTTCATCAAGGATATAAAGAGTATTTCCCGTGCTTCGCTTTCTTAATTGGCGTGCTATTTTAAGTCTCTGGGACTCTCCACCACTTAATGTTGTTGATGACTGACCTAATTCGAGATATCCTAATCCAACATCTACCACTGTTTTTAAAGTGCTTTTAAGGTTTGGAAAGTTATCAAAGAATTCTAATGCTTGGGTGAAAGTCATATCTAAAACATTTGCGATATTTTTTCCTTTATATTTAATTTCGAGTGTCTCCGCATTATATCGGTGTCCATTGCAGAGATCGCATTTAATATAGACATCAGGTAAAAAATACATTTCTTTAAGAATATAACCTCTCCCTTTACATTTTTTGCATCTTCCTTCTTTTGTATTGAAGGAAAATCGACCTTTCTTATATCCTCTAGTTTTAGCCTCTGGTAAACTAGCAAAATATTTTCTAATATAATTAAAAGCTTTAGTGTAAGTCGCAGGTACTGACCGGGGTGTTTTGCCTATAGGACTTTGGTCAATATTTATAATTTTGTCAATTTTTTCATAATTACTAATTTCATCAAAATCTCCTGTCATAACTTTTGAACTTCTTGTATTAACAAGATTTTTCATTCCTTTAAAGAGACAATCCACAATAAGACTTGTTTTTCCAGCACCTGAAACTCCAGTAACGCATGTGAAAACCCCTATTGGGATATTTATGGTTATATCTTTTAAATTATGTTCTCTTACTCCTTTAATTTCTAAGAAATCTTTGAAAGTGCGTCTCTTATTCGGAAGTTTAATTTTTTTCTTGCCTGATAGATATTTTGCTGTGAGAGAATTCTCAAAGGTTAAAATTGTTTCCAAATCGCCTTGCGCTGCTATTTCGCCACCTTTCTCACCAGCTAAAGGTCCTAAATCAATAATGTGATCAGCATTTCGTATGATTTCCTCATCATGCTCAACTACCACCACTGTATTTCCTAAATCTCGTAATTTTTTAAGCATATTGATTAATCTATTAATGTCTCTCTGATGTAATCCTACACTTGGTTCATCCAGTACATATAATACCCCTACTAAACTAGAGCCCAGTTGAGTTGCCAGTCGGATTCTCTCAGCTTCTCCCACAGAGAGCGTATCGGACCTACGACTAAGACTGATATAATCAAGCCCAACATTTTTCAGAAAAGATAAACGACTTCGAATTTCTTTGAGAACTTCCTTTACAATCTTTTGCTGAGTTTCTTCTAACTTTAAATTATCAAAAAATTTTAATTCATCTTTAACAGCTAAATCAGTTAGCTCTGCGATATTTATTCCTTGAATTGTAACTGCCCTACTTTCAGGTTTTAATTTTTCTCCATTACAAGAAGGACAAGGAATTCGATTCATAAATTTCTCATAAAATTCTCTGCCTTGCTCAGAATTAGTATCCATATATCGACGATGAAGCATTGGAATTATTCCTTCAAAAGGTTTTACAAATTCATATGAAGAGCGATTTTCATACTTAGAATATCTGTTATTCACATCCTCTTTCTTAAATTTGAAATGTAAACTTTCTTCGCCCGTTCCATATAATAATTTACCAATTTTTTTTGGGGAGATATCTTTAATTGGTGTTTTATTTGTATCAAATTCATAGTGGTTTGCAACTTCCTTTAACATTTGCCAAGAATAACTTGTTAAAGTTTTAAAACCAGGAATATTCCTTATACCACTTTCTTCAAGAGCAACTGTCAGATCTTCACCTAAAATTAATCGATAATCGAACTCCATGACAGAGCCGAGGCCATTACATTGTTTACAACTTCCATGAGGGATATTGAATGAAAACATTTTATGATCAAGAGGAGGTATAGAAATGCCGCAATCTAGACACGCATAATGCTCAGAAAACCTTTGTTGTTCTTTACCTACTATTTCAATAATTAAGACTCCATCAGATAAGTTTAAGGCTGTCTCAATTGAATCAGCGATTCTAGTTCGAATATTCTCTTTCATCACCAATCTATCAACAATTACATTGATATTGTGTTTTATATTTTTATCCAACTCTATATTTTCATCTAGCGTGTATTGAATTCCGTCAATTTCTACTCTGAAAAACCCTTGCTTCTTTAAATCTACTAATAAATCTTTATATTCCCCTTTTCTATCGCGAATTATTGGTGCTTTAATGATAAATTTCTCTTTCTCTTCTACAGAATCCAACACTTGCTTTATTATTTGTTGAGGTGTTTGTGGTTTGATTTCTTTTCCACAATTTGGACAATGTGGTATTCCAACATTTGCATATAAGAGTCTAAAATAGTCATATATTTCTGTGACTGTACCAACGGTACTTCTTGGGTTTTTAGATAATGGCTTTTGCTCTATAGCAATTGCTGGTGATAATCCTTCAATAGAATCAACATCTGGTTTATCCATTTCACCTAAAAATTGTCTTGCATAACTTGAGAGGGATTCTAGAAATCTTCTCTGACCTTCCGCATAGAGAGTGTCCATAGCTAATGAGCTCTTACCGCTTCCGCTAATCCCTGTAATTATAACTAATTTATTTCTGGGGATTTTCACGTCAATATTTTTTAAATTATGTTGCCTTGCTCCTTTAATATAAATATGGCTATTTTCCATTTATTCACTCCATTCATTTAATAGAATTAGATAAATTTCATATTTTAATTTTATAATTCGCTTTCAGGTCCTGTACTTTATCTCTTAAATACGCAGCATCCTCGAATCTAAGTTCTTTTGCTGCTAAATACATTTTATTTTCTAAATATTGAATAATAACGTCCGCATCACTTAATTCCTCTATTTTTTGCTCAACTGATTTTTTTAGGCGTTTTGTTTCTTTTTCTTGTATCTCTTTTTCTTCTGAAAGTGAGCGTAATATATTTTTCTTAATTGTTTGGGGGGTAATATCATTTTTTTCATTATATTTAATCTGTTTCCGCCTTCTTCTATTTGTTTCTTCGATTGCGTCTTTCATTGCTTTTGTTATCTTATCTCCATATAATATTGCTCTTCCATTAACATTTCTCGAAGCCCTCCCAATAGTTTGAATTAATGAACGTTCATCTCGTAAAAACCCTAATTTATCAGCATCCAATATTGCAACTAATTGAACTTCGGGTAAATCTAATCCTTCTCTTAATAAATTAATGCCAACGATGGCGTCATATGTGCCATCACGTAATCTTCTTAATATTTCAAAACGTTCAACAGTATCGACTTCACTGTGAAGATATGCTATTTTTATTCCAATCTCTGAATAATATTCTGCAATATCTTCTGCCATTCGTTTTGTTAAAGTAGTAATTAAGATTCTACCCTTATTTGAAATAACTTTTCGTATCTCTGCTAAAAGATTATCGATTTGATCTTCAGCAGATCTTATTTCAACTGCTGGGTCAACTAAACCAGTTGGACGAATTATTTGTTCAGCTGATATTCCATCACTTTTTTTTAATTCCCAATCTCCTGGTGTCGCGCTCATAAAAATGATATTTTTTATTTTGCTTTTCCATTCTTCAAAAGTTAGGGGGCGGTTATCAAAAGCACTTGGTAATCTCCAACCATATTCTACAAGATTTTTCTTACGTGAACGATCACCTCCAATCATTCCGTGTATCTGAGGGATAGAAATATGAGATTCATCCACAACGATTAAGAAATCCTCTGGATAATAATCTATTAAACACATTGGTGGAGATCCGGGTGGTCTCCCATCCAAGTGTCTAGAATAATTTTCAATCCCTTTACAATATCCCATTTCACGCATCATTTCAAGATCAAATTTTACTCTTTGTTCTAATCTCTGAGCTTCTGCATATTTACCAGCTTTCCGAAATCTCTCTAAATGTTCACTTAATTCCTGTTCAATAGAATCTAAAGCCTTTATTTTATTTTCTTCAGGAATTATGAAATGTGTTGCTGGAAATATTCTAATATTAGGAATTTCTTTTATAGCATTATTCGATATTGGATGTATTTCTTTAATTGATTCGATTTCATCTCCAAATAAGGAGATTCGTATTCCAGTTTCCAAATATGCTGGAAAGATGTCAATAATATCTCCTTTTACTCGTACTGTTCCAGGTCTAAAATCAAAATCATTTCGTTCATAATTCATTTTTATCAAACGATCAAGTATCTCTCGCCTCTCAATGAATTGCCTTTCTTCTAAACTCAATGCAACATTTGTCCATACATCAGGATTTCCAATTCCATAAATACAAGATACGGTAGCAACTATTATTACATCTCTTCTTGTCCTTATAGCATGAGTTGCCGCTAGTCTTAATCGTTCAATCTCTTCATTCACACTGAAATCTTTTTCTATATACATTGCTGTGGTTGGGATATATGCTTCCGGTTGGTAATAATCGTAATAAGAAACAAAATAATGGACAGCATTATGAGGAAAGAATTGCTTTAGCTCTTGGTACAATTGAGCAGCGAGAGTTTTATTTGGAGCCATAACAAGAGTTGGTTTCTGAATCTTCTGGATCACATTTGCGATAGAAAAGCTTTTACCAGTACCAGTCGCTCCTAAAAGTGTTTGATATCGTTTTCCATTTTTAATATTATCAGCCAAGGCCTCTATAGCTTTTGGTTGATCTCCTTTAGGCTCAAACTCTGATACTAAATCGAATTCTGAACTCATCACTGAAAAATTAAAATATAATTATTTGGAGAATATAATTGAATTTTCTTACTTTTTAATTACTATTTATGAGTTATTGACATCTTATGTTTTTTATGGTAATAATTTAAGAGTAAAGAGTTTAAAAAGAAAAGGAGTAAACTAATTTCTAATTTTATGAATAATAACTAGGTTTCTTCAGCTATTACAATAACTTCATATGTTTCAAATATTCCTTCTTCTGTCTGTATTGTTAGTTCTACGATATCATCTTTGGTTAATATTTCAGAATAATTAAAAGTTATTACAGAAACTTCTTGAGGTTCTAAAACGACACTTCCATAAATCAAGTTTATATCTTCAGCAATAGCACTTCCATTAAAGCTAATAAAATTGCTTAGATCCAAGTTAAGAGTCTCGTTTCCTACATTTTTTATTAAGACCTGTCCTACTGAATTATTATTGATAAATGTTGTATCAATACCTTCAATATTATCTAGAATTGATATATCAGCAGTTTCATTCATAACATGTAAAAACCCTATATCTGAAGCAACTGTACCTTCTAATACTCCCGTAAATTTTATTCCAATTTCATCATTCATCGATAATATCCCTGCATCAACATCGATTTCAACATTATTTATTTCATTCACATCAATATAGGAATTACCATCTATGTTCCAAGTGTAGTCCGAGATAGATAAGGTATCCGCCTCTGGCCATGTTCCTGTTAGAAGATCTAAAGAACTAAGGAAAAATCCATCTGTTCCCGTATTTTGTATCTTTAAATTAACAGTGACAGTTCCATCATTATTGATTCTGGCAAACGTATCATTAGTAGGATTAATATATATTCTGGTGGAATCTATGTTTTGAGAAAGGCGTTCAGGAGAAATTATTCTATCCTGAGGGATTATTGTTAACTGATATTCATAGTTTTCTGATTTAAGATTTGTTCCTAAAAGAATTCTATCTTTAATGTTATTTCTGGTATTCACTCCAATTGTCTTTATTGCTCCAATGGGATCTGAAAATGATACTGGAGAGTCGACTAAATATACATTTGCTGATTGTCCGGGTTCAAGAATTGAGGATCCACTAAGATAATCAACAGAAGAAAATACATGTTCTTCAGAATCAACATAAAAATTATCAATCACAACTGGACTTTCTCCAATATTTTCGATCTCGAGATATCCATTACTTTGATCAAGTTCTTCATCATAAATGAGATAAGACCCTTCTCTATTAATTTTTATAGCACCTTCTTCTGCTTCTTTTACGAAAAAATTGCTTGTAGAATTTGTAAAGGTGTATTTACCGCCACCAATAGCTGTAACCTCGATTTTTGCAGTCTCTCCAACTTCATAGCCATTTTCTGTGTCTATCCATACAATATCTTCTTCATCTTCGGATAAAATATTATCATTGATTGAAGATCCCATGGTAAAATTCTTAGGATTTCCATTAATTTTAACATTTGTTATTTCTAATTCCTTTGTGCCGAGATTTTGGAGCTTGAATGTCCCATAACCTGTATCAAATACCTTTGGTTGTTTTATACTGAATTTTGATTCGAGAGGGGTGTAATCAACTTTGAATAATTTTACTAACCCATTCGATGAAAAATGTTCTACCGAAAATACCTGCGATTCTTCATGATTTATATTTTCAATATGAGATTTCCATGTATTGCCCTCATTATCTCTATTTTGACTTATAGTATCAATATATTGTCGTATCAATGTACCTTGTTGATACTCTCCAGAAGTTGGCAAGCCCCAGGTAAGTAACTTCACTAATTGAGACTGAAACCATTTATCTCTATATTTTCCACTCGTGGAATTAATGTATTCACTCTCTAGGAAAACCGAATTTTCAGCCCAATTATCTTGCCTTAATCCCAAGTTAAGGTACGTTTTATAATGATTATTGGGAATTCGGACCATCCACTGCCATTTGCCCTCATCACCACCTAAACCATTATAAAAATACCCAAAATATACTAATATATAATCTGCGTGTAGTTCTTTAAGCATTTGGGCGCTGTAAATCTCATTGGTCTGCATTAAAGAAATACCGGTCATTCCATCTCTCCATACTCTATAATTACCATTATCATTTACAGTAGTTACATTTCCAATTGGAGTCAGCCAATATCCATAATCCCACCAACTTACTACAACACTGTCACCAGGTAAATTATTTCTCATCCAAGTTAAAGAATCTTCCCAATCATGCAAAACTCCCCCCGGTACTAATTGAGAATATGAAAGTGAGGTAATGGAAAGATTTGTGGCATGAGCAACTTGAGAAATACATAAAAACCCAACTAATAAGTATACTCCATAGATTTCAGTTTTTCCAAGTGTTTTTCTTCTTCTTAATACCTTTTTTCTCCTTCTACGAATTTCTACTCTCTGTTCTTCATAAAAACTTCCAAATAATTTCAAAATATTTACGAGTCCATAAGCCCCCACTAACGCTGCGGCAGTTGAGAATAATAAAATAATTCTAATCATACTACCTGTAAAGTAAAAAATAGTGAGTAGGAACACAATCATAAAAATATCTGCGGCAATATACCTTTTAAAGCAAAAATAGATTCCTAAAGGTAAAATCATCATTGGAATCAATATATTATAATAAAAAATACTCCATGAACTAGGAGAATGTTCTGCTACAGATGCGACAAACGCTACTTGATTACGAATGAGAGGATTGAGAATACTCTGAAATTTAGTACCAAATCCAAAAGGTATAATATCAGGTACAGTATAAATTATGACAGCGAAGACAACAGCTGCAGGGATTATGCCCCACTTGAGAAAGGAGATAATTGAATTATATAATTTTGGGCGTTCATTTCTTTGAGTGTAGATAATATGATAAATAATTAATAACCCTGTAAATAAGATTATCCCTCCCACTTCTAAACTCGTAAACATTTCCTGAAACCTGAAATTAATATATAAAGAAGAAATGAGTAATCCTGTACCTTGAACTCCAGCATACGCAATCAATACATTTTGATTATATTTATTCAATAATATTAACAAGATGACTACTAATGGGATAATAAAATAGACGTATGTTGAGCCTCCCCATGATAATCCTAAATATCCAGAAAACACACCACCTATTATTGAATATGTAAGTCTTCCCGTTCGTATGGTTTTTAGGAAAAATAAGAAAGTCATGATAATGGCAAAAACTCCGATAGTCTCGTTATCGAAGAAGCCCGCTACTGTGCGTTGCATAAATCCTGGGCTAAGAGCGAGAAAAAAAGCAGCGAACAACCCACATTTTCGATCTAAAACCTCTTTTCCGAGGAAATATATTGCTATTACTGTTATCCCTCCCATAAAGGCTGGAAAGAAATAACATAAATCATATAATGAAACTGGAAAACCTAGAAAATTGAAAATTTTAAAGATTGTTACAATTGTGAAGGTTAATCCAGGTCTTAAACCGAATCTGTCCACTCCTTCTGGATACCAACTTTTAAAATCTCGCCAGTGAAAATAATCATAAATTGAATGTGTTGACAAATATTCTGCATTATAATACTGTATCCAAGGATCAAATGCCTTTATTAAACGAGTATCATGAATTAATGGAGATAATCTTATAAGAACCGCGAGGATAAAGACGATTAATAACGCAAGGAAAAATAAAATATTCCTTTTTTTAATAACTAAATTAACACTAATCCGGTCACGAAAATTTTGTAAGGATCTATAAGCTTTAGACATATTAAATATATTAAACTTAATTAAAAAGCTATTAAAAATCTTAATGAAATTTAGATTTAAAATTTTGTTTTTTAGGATTATCTGTGAATG
>JAWOFX010000088.1:0-132235 GCA_046497275.1 Promethearchaeia archaeon
GTATTCTTTCAGTGAGATCATTCATGACAAAATCATTCCGTCTCTTAGATGTGTACTGAAAAATGACAAAGTAAAAAGAAGACAAAAAAAAGATAAGTTTGATGTCAAATTCATTACGCATAAACGCACGCGTAATTAAGATTTTGTCAAATTCATTCCACATCTGTGACATTTTTTAATTACGTGTCACACTTTTTTCTCTTTATATCAATATTTTTATCATAAAAAAAATTCTTCATTAGTAAAACATTAATGTGGATGGATAAAATTTTTGAACATTATATCCCTTCTAATCATCTGTATTTTTTATTCATATTCTCTTATTATTCTTTATACTGCTATCTTGGCAAAAGATAATGGAGATAAGGGAACATTTACTAATAATATCTCAAATTTTATCATCTTAGTATTCTCCCTCTCATCAAATATTATAATTATTAATTTCTCAGATCTCCCTAATATTGACTTTTTAGTATTTCCCTTCGATTTCTTAACAATTAGTTTTTTGATAATCTTTTTTCCTCTTTTTTTTATCTTCATTTTTAATGAAAAGCGTAAATTTGATAGAAATAAGAATCTCCCGAAATTAAAGGACTGTTTTTCCACTGGAAATGAATTACCTCTCAAATATGATATCTATAGAAAGCTTACACACTTAGTTGTACTAGGCGTGGTTCTATTTTATTTTAATTTTGGTTTCTGGACCAAACATGTCTTTATCTATCTTGCTGAATTACTACCTGAGGATCTCTATGATCTTTTTTATTCAATTCTTTTAGCTGAAAGTAATAATATGGTTTTTACCCAGTATCTTGTCGTTTTTCTTGTTAGCATTTCTCTATTTGGACTTTTAACTGCAGATTTCTTCCGTATCTTAAAACCGAAATTGTATCCATTAAAATCTGTGAATAAAATTTTAAGAGAAAAAGAACTTCATTTGCGATTAGGGCCTCAAATCTCGATGACAATCGGGTGTTTTTCTATAATCAATCTATATGGTTTATTTCAACCAATAGGACCTCTAATGATTTGTACAGGAATGGTTATCTCAGTATTTGGAGATATGGCTTCTAATCTCGTCGGAAGAGTATTTGGAAAGAAGAAAATAAGGAATTCACAAAAAACGCTTATTGGGCTTTATTCTGGAATGATCATTGGCTTTCTATCTGGAATCCTCTTTTTATTACTATTAAATGCTCAAGCAATGTTCGGCTTTCTCGGAATATTCTTTTTATCTCTTACTGGCGCAATTATAATTGGATTATTAGATTATTTTAACCTGGAAATAGATGATAACTTAACCTATCCCTTTTTCGTCTCTAGTATACTATTATTCCTATCTTTTTTATTTTAAAATTTTAGAATTATATTTTAACTATATAAATCTTAAACTGAAATAATAAAGAAATATTAATGGATTTATTAATTGATCAATTTGAAGATATAAATAATAATAATACTTAATTTACAAGACAATGTCTCAAAAAAGTCTTAGAATAGATAAAATACAAAAGGGAACTGTTATTGATCATATAAATGCTGGTTATGCCTTAACTATTTTGAATCTAACCGGTCTTGATGAAGCTTCAAACCTTATGACTATTGGTGTAAATGTGTCTTCCAAAAAATATGGAAAAAAGGATATTGTGAAGATTGAAAATGTATTTTTAGATGAGGTTCAAATGCAGCAAATTTCCATACTAAGTCCTAACGCAACTATCTCGCTTATTGAAAATTTTGAAGTAATTCAAAAAAGAAAAGTTGAAATCCCCCGAACTATCAAAAAGTTAATTGTGTGTGAAACTAAAACATGTATTAGCAATTCTTTAAAAGAACCTATCGACACCGAATTTAAAGTTCTTGAAGAAAAACCCTTAAAAATTCAATGCGTTTATTGCGATAGAATTTATAAGCTTAATGAAATAAAATTTAAACCTCGACGCAAAAAAGGTAAATCAGTTAAACAAATAATACAATTATAACTTTCTCATAAAAATAAACCGTATTTTTTAAGAGAAAAGAAAATAATATTCTATTTTTAAAAAAATCATATTTTATATTAGTCCAAAAATCGTGATGGTTAATGGATAATCAATCATAACTAATAAAGTATGGAGTATTGTACTCACAATCATGAATAGGAAAAAATACATGCCCACTCCCGGCATTATGATGCTCTTCCAGTTCCATTCCTCTTTATCATATCTAAATTGAAAGATAATAAAGCTCGCGAAGAATGGAAATACAAACCAGAAAAAAAGCATCCAAATTAACAATAACCATCCAACAAACCCTATTAAACGTCCCACAAGAGCACAAATTGCCCCCGTTATTGCGCGAACCCAATATAGTTTTGTTTCTTTTTCTAATCGAATATCGATATCTTTCTGTTTACCTTTAGTTTCTTTCTTTTTATCTATATCTAACTTCTTCCTTCTTAATTCCATCATCCGCTTTCTTTTCTTTTTGATGTCGATTTTTTCCAGTTTATCCTTTTTTGCCATAACTATTTTTTTCTTACCTTTAATTATTATAATTAATAATATATCTCTTAAAGTAAAAAATTTGTTAAAAAAATATGAAGCGAACTTTCAGTAACATTGATTGCTATGCAATAACTCGAGAATTAGATCAATTTTTATCAAAAGGCAATATTTCTAATATCTATGAAGTAGAGGATTTATTAATTTTTAAAATTAACACTCCAAAAGGAAATAGAAATCTTATAATTAAGAAAGACTCTAGGATCAATCTAACTCATTATGATTACCCAATTCCAAAATATCCAAGTCAATATATTCAATCACTAAGAAAAAAAATAAGAAATAAACGAATTTTAGGAATCCATCAATACAATTTTGATAGGATTATAGTAATCGAACTAGGTAACAATGGTGCTGAACCTTGGAAGTTTATAATTGAGTTATTTAATAAAGGTAATTATATTTTGGTGAATGGAAATGATATAGTAATAATAGCAAAAAGATATCTAAAATTGAAAGATAGGAATATCCTCGCCAACAAAAAATATTCCTTTCCACAATCTTATGGCGAAAACTTTTTAGAAATTACTATGGATCAATTCAATAGCATAATTAATGAAGATGAAGAGATTGTTAGGATTCTTGCTAGAAAAATAAATATAGCGGGGACATATAGTGAAGAAATTTGTTATAGAGCAAATTTAGATAAAACTATTATCGGATCTAAATTACATGAAAATAAAATTGAGAACTTATATAAATCATTCAAAAATCTTAGAAATGATTTAATGTTTTCAGATATAAACGCACATATAGTATATGATGATAAAGATAATCAAATTTCTGTCCTTCCTTTTGAATTAGAAATTTATAAAGACTTTACAAAAAAAAATTATCCCTCATTTAATAGAGCTGTTGATGAATATTTTTCTAGAATTGATTCAGAAAACGTAATTGAAAGTTCAAATGGGAAATTTAAAGAAAAGATAGCATCCCAAGAAAAAATACTCAAAAACCAATTAGAATATATAAATACATTAAAAGAAAAAAGTGAACAATATTATTCATACGGAGATTTTATTTACGCTAATTTCAAATCCTTAGAGAGATTATTAAAAGTTATCAGAGATGCAAAATCCAAAGGCTATACTTGGGAAGATATCGAAGAAAAACTGCAAGATGCTAAGAGGGAAGGGATGGATGGTACTGAATATTTCGATAGAATAGTCCCGTCAACCAGTGAAGTGGTTTTAAAGGTTGATGAAAGTGAAATTTATTTAGACATTTATAAGAGTATAGGAGAAAATGCATCAATAATATACTCAAGAGGTAAAAAGTCAAAGGATAAAATCGTTGGAACCAAAAAAGCAATTGAAAAAACTAAATCTAAAATAAATAAATTACAACAAGAAAGAGATATATTAGAGGAAAAAATAGATTTCCTAGTTAAAAAACCTGAAAAAAAATGGTATGAAAAATATAGGTGGTTTGAATCTTCAGATGATTATTTAGTTATCGGCGGAAGAGATGCATCTTCAAATGAGGCAATATTTAGAAAATATATTGAACCGAATGATTTGATATTACACACTAATTTTCCAGGTTCCCCCCTCGCTATTATTAAAAATCCTCAAAATAATAAAATTCCTGAACAGTCATTAAGAGAAGCAGCTGCTTTTGTTGCAAGTTATTCGCAAGCATGGAAAGAAAACTGGGGTGTGGTTGATGTTTTTTATGTAAATCCAGAACAAGTTTCAAAATCACCTCCCTCTGGGGAATATTTACCTAAAGGTTCTTTTATGATCGAAGGGAAAAAAAACTTTATTCGAAATGCCAAGACGGAATTAGCTATTGGGATTGTATTCGAAAAAATTAAGATCAATACTGAAGAGTATGATTATATATCTTATCCTAAAATAATAGCAGGGCCAATCAAACCTATTAAAAATAAAGCAAACAAGTATGTTAAAATTAAACCTTCCCGCACTGGAATTTCTAAAGGAAATTTGGCAAGGAAAATAAAAAACATTTTTTTGAAGAAAAGTGAAAAAGATCAAAGAAAATGGATTGATTTGTTATCTCTTGATGATCTTATATTAATGCTTCCAAATGGCTACTCTAAGATAATTAATTCTAAGGAAAATTCTTTTTAAGCCAATTCTTTATAATAGGAATATTTTGATAATTATCAAATAATATTCCATTAATTCCAAGAGAGATTAATTCTTTTATTTTTTTTATGGGTTCAGAATATTCAAGAAAATCCCATGTAAGCGCAAAAATTTTATTATTATGGCATATTTCGATAAATTCTTCAGAAATTTTACTAGACCTTAAGCTTATCATATCTAAAGAAGGATTTATATTCTGATTTATCTTATCCTCAAGAAAATCCTCTAAAGTAAGACCTTTTCCTTTCGTAATATTATAACATGTTTTTAATTCTTCGAAATCATTTTTAATTTTTAACAATAGGGCATAATCACGACTACTAATGATTGTTTGATTTAATAAATTTAAATTTTCGATTAAATCTATAACAACTCCTTCAATTCCTTTAATTTTCAATTCCACCATAAAATTGATTTCTTTTCTAAATTTAGTTAAGACATTTTTTAAAAGTGGAATTTGATCTCCTTTATTTCGTGTTCTAAGCTTCCTTATTTCTTTTAAATTAAATTCTTCAATCTTTCCTTTTTTATTAGTCACTCGATCTATAGTCTCATCATGGAAAATAATTAATTTTCCATCCTTAGTTTTTCTTATATCAAATTCTATATAATCTGCACCAGATTTAATAGCTGCTCTAAAAGCTTTTATTGTATTTTCATCAAAATCCTTTCTTGTACCTCTATGTCCTATAAAAAGAATTTTAATCTCCTAACTTAACAATTCTATTCTTGAATAAGATAGAGATATAATAATATAAAAATCAAACCTAATAATGTTAAAAAGAAAACATATATGTTAAGAATAGATTGAATGATTGACAAAATGAATAATAACATCAAATTCTTCCAATTAATCGGTTTCCCGACTAAATCCCTATAATTTGCATATGAAATAGTCAAAAAAAGAAAAAAGAATAATATAATAACAGTTCTAACCAAAATTTCGACAATATTTAATATTAAATTATTGAAATATCCTAAAGAGATAATTTGCCCATTAAAGAATAAGGATACTATAAAAAATATTCCTGATAGAATTGCTGTTTTAATTACTGTTTTATACCCGATATTTTCTTTTAGTTTTTTCTTATTCTTGATTTCTGATTTTTTTAATTTCGACATTAATAACCAATCCTCTCCATTTTTCGCTTCAATAGAATAATTTGATATATATAATAGCTATAAAATAAACCAATCATCGTGAATACTATACTAGTTAATGTAATGGCAACTATATTAAAATCTAATTGGGGAGGCTCTTTTTGAGCCTCTAAAATATTAATTATGATAGTAGTGCTCCTCTCAATCCCATTAGGAAGGTCTGGGATATTTCCATGACTTATATTAAATGCATGGCTAGATCCATAACTTAAAGCAACATCATTTTCCTCATTTTGAGTTTCATCTGATTGTAAAGGAAATTTAAATTCAAAAGTAAATATCCAATTCTCAAATCCCTCAGATTTTATACTTCCTGCTCCATTTCCCTCAATATCATCCTCAAATATATACTGACTGTTATTTAAATAAAGATCATTATATGAGTCTTGTCCGTTTGAAATATTAATCATCTTAGCATCAATAAAATCCTCTATAACTTCAGATGTGGAATTGGATATTAATATCGCTAAGAATTCTGAATCTCGTTGTTCAATTAATTCAAATTGAAATAAAAGATATAAATTGTTGTCTTTTTGAATACATTTTATATCTATAGGTAGACCATTTGTAGTTGAGGAGCCTAAATATAAAGAGGTATTATATCGTTCAGCTTTATCCCATTCATCTGATTCTACCTCTCCATCAATGATCGGAGCATCTCCGATTTTTGGACTTATCTCAAGTGAAACTCCATATGCTCTTGAAACAGTAAAAACAGATAATATAAAAACATTTAGCAAAAGCACAATCAATATAATTTTTATAGTACTCTTTTTCAAAATATCCTTTCACTTCAACTACTTAATTATCTTTTCAATGTTAGTGATAATTAAGAGTTCATTTAATATTTTTCTTTCGAAGTTTTACAATAGAATTATGGAGCATATAAAAATTATTTTCTGATAATTTAAATCAGCATAATTTATTAAATTATGAATTATTATTGATATAGGTAGGTAATACAACCATGCAATTGAATTTATTCATATAGGCAATGATGTAATTAATAATTCTCATGATTTCTCTCTTATTCTCAGAATTATTATAGTTATAATCAGAGAATTCTTTTGGTCCTATTGCAACCAACAGTCCAGATAAATCTTTTTCTCTTTTTATTAAAAACCAAAACGATTTTTCTTTCTCATTATCTTTTATAATTAATAAAATCCAAGGATTTAATGTCCATTCTTGATCATCGGATTTTATTTTATCTATTGCTTTAATTACTTTATAATTTTTAGATGTTTTTATTGTTTTAAGTAAACTGTTGAAGTACGTCCTTTTAATTTTCAAATAACCGTCAAAATATCTTTTAGCATCAAATAATTCAATTTTTTTATGAAAATTTTCATCTGTTTTTAAGCTGATTTCCCATTTTTTCATTCTACTTTTTCTCCGTTTTTAAGCCTATTACCTCAATTTTTAAGTTTCTAGTGATTGCTTTCAAATTTTTTAAAGCCTTATCAAAATTCTTTTTATATAGATCTAAATAACATTCATAGAAAAATTTATCTCCTTTAGAAGTAAGACCTGAAGCGTGAATAATATTTAAATCTTTAATTATGCCTACTATATCATTTATTTGTTTCTCTGTAAACTTTTCTTCAAATATTGTAATTTTAAAAATCTCTTCATTCTGTATTGGATAAAAAGTTAATTTTAAGGAATTTATTGTTTTCGTCTTTATTATAAGAAGATACTTTGAACTCCATAAATCTAAACTTTCTTTGATAAGCTCTTTGAATTTAACATTATTCAAATCATCAATTTTTATAATACTTGCGAAAGTTAGATTTTCTTCCATTTTTAATAATCATCCATTTATATACATCGGTATTTTTTCTTTAAGTTTTTTTATTGTGCCGCTAGTAATTACTGGAGAAAAAATAACCCTTTTGTCTTTTATTCTTTTGATCAAACTTAATGCAGAAATAATTATTTCTTTAGTCTTATGCGAACATTGGATTATTCCATATTTATGCTCCACATCTAATTTATGTATCCATAGTCCAATCTTATTTGCTGTGTTCATTCCATAATAATCCCAAATAATACTCCATAGTTTATTTAGAAATTCATTTTTATTAAACACGTGAGAGGGTTCTATAATAATTTTAAATAAAATATATCTCTGTCTTTCATATCTAATTTTAAGTCTCACCATCTGAAATCAATTTTACACCTTTTTCTATAATATTTGGGTTTATCCGATTTTTAGCTCTCTCTATTAGAGAAACAACATTTCTATTAAACGCTCTTTTTACTTCTGGCATTGGAATATCTATCAAAGTATTTACGATACTAATTAATGCTCTAGGATTTCTAAAATCATATTTATTTTTGAAATTTCCACTAATAATAAACTTGACCTTTCTACTCCTCGCCATCTGTATAGATTTAAATAATATTCTAAACTCTTTTGATTGAGATTGTTTACTTTCATTCATTATTGATTTTAATCCAAACTCTATGTATTTTTCATTTTGATTAGCCAAAGATAATACCCCTTCTGAGAGAGTATTTAAGAGTTTGAAATTAGTATATGATAATAAATCTATTCTCGAATCTCTTGCGGCGATTAATTGAAGGTTTGGATTAAATGTTTCTATAGAAATAATATCTGAAACATGATTTACTTTCTTAATCTTTTTTCTGAATTCTTTAATATTTTGAGTTTTAAGATTAATTCGATAATATATATTTGAATTAGATAATTTTTCTATTTTTTGTTTTATATCTTTACTTATTTCTTTGAAATAATCTATTGGTTCAATTATTATATAATTAATTGATAATTTTTCGCAGAAATCTAATTTCTCTTTAATTTCTGCAAAATCATTAAAATTCACTTGTAATTTTGCTTCAAAATATGGCAATAAATCTCAAACCTTTTCGAAAGTATAAATTTTGTATATTCCTTTAACAAAGATAATCAAAATTAAATAAAAAAATTTTATTATCATTGAATATTAGATTTTTCATCTCAAATACTAAAAATAACACCTCAAAAGTGTTTTTCTTTGGATAAAAAAAGGACCCTTGATGAAATAAATACAAAAATTAAGGAAGGTAAAGCCACAATTCTTACAGTCCAAGAATTAATTGAAAAATTAGACGACGGGGAAAAAATAGAATTTGAGGATGTAGATGTTATAACCACAGCAACAAAAGCTTTAATGAGCGGAATCGCGGGTATCTTTTCTTTTAGATTATCTCCTCCTAAAAAGGTACGGAAATTTATCGATGTAAGTATTAATGGGATACCTGGATATCCTGGACCATGCCCAAATGAATTTTTAGGAATAATCGATTTGATCTTATATGGTACAGCTAAAAGTGAGACAAGAGAAAATTATTCTGGTGGGATGCTCTTTAGAGATTTAGTTGAGGGGAAAGAAGTTAATATAAAAGCAAAAAGTGTGGAAGGTCTGGAAATTGAGAAAACCCTTTCTTTACAAGATTTCCAATTTGCTCGTTTAATGGGTACTCGACAAGCAATACGAAACTATTTTGCCATGGTTAATCCTACTGATGATGACGTAGAAACAATTTTTTCAGTAATACCAATTAAAGGAAATTACTCTCAACTTACCTTCTCTGGATGTGGTGCTATGAATCCTTTCCAAAATGATCCAGAAGCGAATGTGATGGGAATAGGCACGAAAATATTAGTAAATGGACAAATTGGCTATATAATGGGACCGGGAACCAGAAATGATAGATTAAAACCAAATCTTCAGACAATATGCGACATGAATGGGATGGATCCGGAATTTATGGGGTCTTTTAAAACATCTTATGGTCCAGAAAGTATATGTTCGATTGCTGTCCCCTTACCAATCCTTAATGAAAATATATGGGATAAAATTATCAAATCTGATAAACAAGTTCCATTAACAGTATTAAATGTTGTTGGAAGATTTAAAGTTGGAGAAATTACTTATGGAGCCGTTTGGGATAATAACTTTATAGTAAAATTTTATCCTGAGAAATGCAAAGATTGTGATGATTGTCCTGTTGATGGAAAATGTCCAACAGACGCTTTCGATTTAATACAAGGAATAGATAGAAAGCGATGTTTTAATTGTGGTACATGCTATGTGTTGTGTCCAGAAGATGCATTTGATATTGATATGAAGTCAGTGAAGGTAAAATTAAAAGGAATGACAGAAAAAAAACAAATTCCAGTAGTATTGAGACAATCTGACAGAAATGGGGCCATAAAATTAGCAGAAAGATTGAAAAAGATGATTTTAAATGGAGAATTCACTTTAAAAGAACCAACAGATAAGCTAGAATTTTATCCAAAGGTGTTTTAATAATAATTAAAAGTGATATTTATGAATGAAGAAATTAAACTTGAAAAATTTGATCAGATAGGAATTGTGGTGGATGATATTGAAAAATCTGCAGAACTATATAGAGAATTATTTTCTTTTAAAGGAGATATTAATATTGTCGAACAAGACGCCAATGTTACATATAAAGGAAAAGAAGTAACATTTAAAATGAAAAAAATTATGCAGTTCTTTGGAGGAAAGCAATTTGAAGTGGTAGAAGTAATTAGTGCTGATGGCCCAAATCTCTATTCGGAATTTATTGAACAAGGTAATACAGGATTACATCATCTTGGAATATATGTAAAAAACGCAGATAAATATATCAATAAGTTTAAAGATAAATTTGATGTAGATGTAGCACAAATTGGACATGTGGGAAAGCTTAAATTTACCTATTTGGATACGAAAGATTCATTAGGATATTACATAGAATTAATTGAATTTTAATTTTTACATAAGTGTTATTATTAATTCTGTTTCTTTTACCCCCGTTAAATTAAAAATCTTTATTTTTTATTTATAATAATTTTAAATTATGGTAAATAAAAAACAAAAAAAAGATGGTGGAGATCTTTTTGTAGAATGTCTTGTTAATGAAGGCGTAGAAAAGATCTTTGGTATTGTTGGTGGTGAATTACTTAGGATTTTTGATGCAATTAAACGATGGGGTCGAGAAAAGGGGGTTGATACAGTAATGATGAGACATGAACAAGCAGGAGGTCATGCTGCTGATGCCTGGGCGCGAGCTACTGGAGATTTAGGTGTTTGTGTAGGAACTGCAGGTCCCGGAGTGACTCATTTGGTCCCAGCTGTGGCAGCAGCCTGGGCAGATTCTATACCTCTTTTAGTCATAGGGGCTCAAATTGCACGAATGTTTGATGATACTGGAATATTACAAGGAGGTTTAGATCAGATGAAATTGATGGAACCAATTACTAAAGCACAAATTTCTGTTGAAGATCCCTACGAGATCCCCAAAGCTGTTCAGCGAGCAATAAAGACTGCTATGTCTGGTCGAAGGGGTCCTGTTTTTTTGGAACTGAGAGAAACTGCTTTAGTTAGAGAAGCAAAAGAAGTTTTCTTCAAAGAAATTGTCCCCCCTGAAAAATATAGGCCTTTCAATCGCCCTTCTGGTAATCCAGATGCAATAAAATCTGTGATTGAGCTTTTAAAAAAAGCTGAAAAACCATTATTAATGGCTGGAGGGGGCACGATCGCTTCAGAAGCACACGATCGCTTAAAATTAATTTCACAAAAATACAGAATTCCCGCCGGAACAACAATTAACGGAATCGGGGCTATTTCTCAAGACTCGGATACATACATTGGATCCTATCCGACAACAAATACTTTTAGAACAGCAGCATCTCAATCAGACTTAGTAATCTCGTTTGGAGTTAAATGGGATTATACTGTCTTTTATGGAGCTCCACCAATTTGGAATCAAGAGCAAAAACTCGTTCAAATTGATATAGATCCAACTGTAATTGGGAAAAATCGACCTACTGATGTTCCTATTATAGGAGATGCTGGAGAGGTGATTAACCAGATACTCTCACAAATGGAGGAAGAACTTCCAAAAGATAAAATTACTCAATGGGAGGAATGGAACAATTATTTGAGAGAAATGAATGCAGCAGATCAAAAAAATATCGATAAAATCTTGAAATCAGATAAACTTCCGATGAAACCCCAAAGATTAGTATGGGAGGTTTTAGATTTTATAAATTCTGATACACAATTTGTAATCGATGGTGGAGATATTGCTGTTTTTACCTATGGATTATTGAGTTATAAACCCAGAAAACCGAGATGTACTTATAACCCAATTTCGATGGGTCATTTAGGAACTGGCATTCCTTATGCGATAGGAGCACAAATGGCGAATCCCGACAAACTAGTTGTATGTTTGTCTGGAGATGGGAGCTTCATGTTTAATGTTCAGGATTTAGATACGGCAGTTCGAGAAAATCTACCGATTATAATTGTTATTGCGAACAATTGTTCGTGGGGTATGATAAAATCAAACCAGAAAGCTAATTTTAGCAAGCGATACTGCGATGTGGACTTCCCGCCAACAAATTATGCAGAAATCGCTAAAGGATTTGGCTGTTATGCCGAAAAAATACAGAAACCCGAAGATATCAAACCCGCACTCCAAAGAGCAGTAGATTCTGGAAAGCCATCTGTCATTGACGTAGATATCGCTTTTGAAACTCCTCCAGCTATGAAATTAATAGGTCTTTATAAAAAGAGTAAGGGACTATTCGAAAATCCCTAATTTTTATTAATTTTTATATTTCAGAAGCAATAAAACTAAGTAAGAAAAAGAAATTAATTATTTTATTAAAAAAAATGAGTGGTTTAAATTAAAATGGGAAATGATAAATATTTGAAAGGGAAAGTAGCAGTTGTCACGGGTGCAGGAAGTTCTGGGTTTGGTCGTATAATGGCAAAAAGATTTGCTTCTAAAGGTGCAGACTTAGTGTTAAATGATATTGATAAGGATGGTTTAGAAGAATCAAAACAGATCATTCAAAAAGAATTTAACGTGACGGTAAAAATAATTAATGCGGACATCACAGATTTAAGTCAAGTTCAAAAAATGGAAAAGAAAGTTTTTGATTCTTTTGACAATGTTTATCTTTTGGTAAACAACGCAGGTATCGATGGAGGTCTTTACAGTTCTCTCAAAGCTAAGGAAGAGATATATGATAGGGTTATGGCAGTAAATGTAAAAGGAGCATGGAATATGACGAAAACTTTTTTCAGAAAAATGAAAAGACAAAGAGATTTTAAACCTGTTCGAGCTAAAATTATTAATATCGCTTCATGTGCAGGGACTCCTAATGGCTTAAATCCATTTATAGGGGTATATAGCGCAAGTAAAGCAGCCTTAATCGCGTTTACAAAACTTTGGGCTTTGGAATTAGGACCAGATGATATAACAGTAAATGCAATTTCTCCTGGAGTTTTTTTAACTCCTATCTATAATAACGATCCAAAACTGATTCGACAATTCTTAGATAGTAGAGGTGTTAAATTGCCGATCGATAAGATTGGAGATCCAGAATGGGTAGCTGATGTTGCCGAATTCTTAGCTTCTCCCCAGGCAGATTACATAACGGGCGAGAACATAAAACTAGATGGCGGTATGACCATATCTATAAATAAAATGTAAAAAAAAGAATGATTATTAATTTCTATTTTTTTTAAAATGTTTACTCTTTAACCTTATTTAAAGCTTCTTTTAGTACATTTTCAAAATTTTCTATAATATATTCCGTGTCTTCCTCTGTAATTACCAAAGGTGGTTTAATTTTGACGAGATTTCTCATCAGCAATTCTCCTTTCGCAGAGAGAATTGGCATACTTTCCCCTAAATATAAATTATATTCTGGTGCTATTTGTATCATTTCCTCTACCAAATCGGTAAAAGGTTCTCTAGTTTCTCTATTCTTAACCATTTCAATTCCAATAAATAATCCAGGACCACGGATATCTCCTATAACCTCATAATCTTCTTGCATCTGTTTCAATGCTTCTGTGATTTTGTTTCCCATTTTCTCACAATTCTCTCCTATCTTTTCCTTTTCTATAACCTTTATAGCAGCTAAACCCGTTGCAAGAGCCACAGGATCCGAACTAAAAGTTGTATGCTCTTCAGTAGGAGTGAAAGTTTTCCTTACTTTCTGACTGGCTATTAACGCTCCTAAGGGAAATCCTCCCCCAATGGCTTTAGTGAATGTCATCATGTCGGGAGATACGTCTAAACCTAATTCTTCTAAATATTTTTCAGTTACAGTGAAATATTTGCCCGTTCTCCACATACAAGTTTGACATTCATCGTATATCAAATAAATCTTCTCTTCCTCGCAAATTTCCTTTAGTTTTTTTAGAAATTCTGGTGGAAAAGGAATATGCCCCCCTGCGCCTTGTATTGGTTCTAATATGACCCCGGCCATTTGTTTTGATGCCATTCCTTTTAGATATTTCTCTACAACGTTAAAACATTCTAAATTACACTTAGGATCTCTCTTTCCATACAACCCATTTTTATAATTCCACATACACCTATAGCAATATGGTTGAGGCATTCTTGTGAAATGACCAGTAGCAAATGAATCAAACCTAGTCACAGCATGTATTGGTTGAGATAAGGTTGCCGTCACCAATGAAGAACCGTGATAACCATGCCAAAATGTTCCAAAATGATCAGCACCTCTTGATGCTATCATTGCGAGTTTCATCGCAGCCTCATTAGCCATACCACCTCCCTCACAATTAAGTACTACTCTCCCTCCTTTCAATTTACCAGGTGCTAATTCTGCTAATTTATTACAGAATTTTGCTCTTGCTGGAGTTAAACAATTATATCTAACATGAGTTAACCTTTTCATTTGTTCCATAGCTGCATAATTGACATCAGGATTGGCGAATCCAAGGGCTAATGCCCAATTCATCGATGTACAGTCCAAAATCTCTCTCATCTCACCACTTTCATCTCTTACCATAACCCATGGGGATCCTGGTTCCTTAGCTTCCACTGGAGTTAGAGGTTCAAAAAAATTGTTTAATGAATGTTTTTGAAATTCTAATATCTCTTCTCCATTTATCCCAGAAGAAATTCTACTCAATTCATCTTTACTTAAAGCTTTTGGTTCAAATTCAGTGTCTTTCATTTTAATCATCTTAAATTATTATAGCTAAAAATTATTTCTAATGTCTTATATATTTGATATTATTTTAGCATTATTCAAATAGAGATGAATTGTCTTAAAACTAGTTAGAAATAATGAACTTAAGAAAATTAAAATATAGTAATTTAATAAAATATGAATATCATTTCCCGCGCCCTTTATTTGCTCTAATACTTGGACGTGTTTTTTCAGATCCCCATCCTTTTTTATGTAATCCTCTTGACTTCTTTCCAGCTGAAGTTTTCCCTCTATAAACTCTCTTTTTATTAGAAGAATCACAAATCCAATTTATTTTAGGATCAGATTTGATAACTGGATGATGAGGATCAACTAAAATAACTTCATAATACCAATTTTTACCATCGGAAAATACTTTATAACTATTTAGTACTTCTAAATTTGGAAACTTTTTTTGTGCTCTTTCTTCTGCTATCCATCGTAAATTCTTACCCGTAGTATATTTGACAACACCCATAGCTCGATTTTTTCTACCCCGTTTTGGTCGTAATTTGTGCATTCCACCTTTTCTTATTCGTGCTCTGGCAATGGTATATCCTTGTTTTGCTTTATATCCGAGCTCTCGAGCTCTATAAATCTTCGTTGGTCTGTTTATTCTCTGAACAGATCTTCCTTTTCTATATTCTACGCCTCTTTTCCAATTTGAGCTCTGAAAGGATTTATCATGCTCTTCAAATGTCTCTTTTACATATTTATATCCTGATTTCAAATATGATCACTTTTTCAGATATGTAATTATATTAATATATGATGGTTTTATAATTTTTTCAATCTTTTTTCTTGACATTATTAAAATACTTAATTATTTTTTTAGCTGCATTTATGCTAGCTTCAATTTGTGTTTCTTCCGTTTGACTTCCGATATGTGGAGTTAAAATTAGATTGCTTTCGCAATTGCATAAATCCATATTTTTTAAGGGTTCCTCACGATAAACATCCAAAGCAGCTCCTCCAATTTTTTTTTCTTCTAAAGCTTTAACTAAAGCCGCCTCATCAATTAGATTACCTCTTGCTGTATTAATAATGAGTGTTTTTTCGTTCATTAGATTCAATCGCCTAGTATCAATTGTATTTTCTGTTTTTACTGTTGCTGGAATATGAAGTGATATTATTTGACAATTCTTTATTAATTCATCAACGGATTCATATACTTCATAGCCGAGAGCGCTGGCTTTCTTTTTGGCACCTTTATCAACATCATAAATTCCTATATCCATTTCAAAGGCAGCGGCTTTTTTAGCGACTTCTGTTCCTATATTTCCAAACCCAATTAAACCTATTTTCTTTCCCTTTAAAACATATCCCATATATTCATTCTTACACCATTCTCCGCAATGCATTCTCCTATCTGCGTTAGCTATATGACGTACTAAACTGAGAATAAGTCCCATTGTCAATTCTGCAACAGAAACAGAAGGTGCCTTTGGAGTATTAGACACTGTTATTCCTAATTCCTCAGCTTTTTCAAGATCAATATTATCTAAACCAACCCCTGCTCTCACAATTATTCTCAGTTTCTTCGCTTTGATCAGAATTTCTGCTCTCAATTTTGTTCGTGATCGAATAATAATAGCCTCAAAATTTTGAATCTCTTTACTTAATTCCTCTTGATTAAGAGAATATTTTTTCTCCAGTTTAAAGCCATTTTCTTCTAGTATTTTTATACCTGCTTCATGAATCTTATCAGAAATAAGTACTTTCATATAAATTATTAACAAAACTTTTAATTTTCTTTAATACCTATTTTAATCAAGAATAACTTAAAGATTTAATTGAACAATATTATTAGAGATTCATGAACGAGAAGGCAAAAGAAGATACGGAATATGATAAAGTAAAGATAAAGAATGAGGATGGACTAAATGTCTCATATGATAAGAATGAATTAGATCAATTTTTACCCCACCTTATGGATGAGATAATAAATAAAGAAAAATCGATTCAAATTGATTCTATTGATTATGATTTTGAAGAATCTAAACAATTAGAAGAAAAAAACGTATCTTGTTTAGATAATTTATCTAATCCTAAGGCTATTGATTTTATAAGAAGATGCTCCTCAAATGAAGAAGCCATTGAAATATTAGATTATCTTTTGGAAAGGGATGAAATCACCCGAGAAGAATACAGAGAGCTAAAAAACCAAATTGATAACGGATTGGAAAAATTTATCAAAAAAAGCGGAGGCTTTAAGGAACCAGGTTATTATATACGAAAATATTATCATAACCAGGAAACTAACAAAAAAAGGGATTCTCAATAATAAGAATTAATTAAAAATATTTCAAAAATAGTTTTAAATTTTTAGATTAATTATATTATATGTAGGAACATGGCATATGATGAACTTGTGACAATTTAAAAGAGCTATTGCTCGTAGCGATGAAAATGTTGCCCCAATCTGATGCCACTTAATAAAAATATATTATAAACGTCACTTCCCCAGCAATTTCTTAAACTTATAACCCTTTTCTGTTAAGATATATTCATTATCTCTTTTTTCTATTAGATTTAGACCAAGAAGAACTGGAACTCTCCCTTTTATGCACACAATAGGGATTCCTGAAAACAATTTGATTGTTTCAAAATTTTTTGCTCCTTTTTCGATAGCAAAAAATATTTCTATACCCATATTTCCTAATAAATATTTTAAATCCTCTTCTAAATCCTCTTCTGTTGGCATCCAAATCTAATATTTTAAAAGAAACTTATTTAATTATTAGAGTAATCTTAATTATTTATTTTATATCCTTAGGTTTTGTTATCCCTTTCATTATTGTTAGAATTAAAGGGTTTTTTAGATAATGATTTTTGGTTACTCTTTGCTGCTAAATCTTCTAGAAAATCACTGATTTTCTCTTCCTTTGTTTTTTTAATTCCCTTTTTTCGCACATCTTTTAATATTTCTGCAATTTCTTTTTGTTTGCTTTTTTCAGTAGTGCCTGTATTATATTTATCTGCCACAACGGGTTTTACTTCTTGCGGTAATAATTTTCTAAGATACTCGGGGAATGCGGTTGTGACCTGTAAGTTTGTTTTTAGAATTATATATCTTTCATCTTTAAATTTGAGTTCTTCAATAATATTATGTTCCTTAAGAAAATTCAATACTTTACTTAAGGCATCTAAATTCCTTTTTGAGACTAGTTTCGGAAGCTTATCTCTTGGGATGAGACCATTTCTTAGTTCAGAGAGCACATTATATTTTTTTGGATCACCGATTATTTTAAATAATAAAAAAGAGTCCTCTTCTAATTCTTCTTGTGTTTTCATTTCATATCTGCTGAAATATTCTTGAACTTTAGGAAGAATTAAATCTATTAATTCAGGAGTTTCATCAATATATTCTATGACACTATCAGGAGGGATTCTTTCGGCATTCACTTCCTTTAAAAGTAAGATATACCTTTCCACAATACCAATTTGATTAATAAAAATTAATTGCTTTTGCGCTAATGTTTGAATTATTTCATCGAAATCTTCATCTGGAAAATTTTCTTGGAACCATTCTTTCATCCATTCTAATGGTAATGGGCCTTTTGAGAGTTTCCTTAGAGTTAAGAAAACAAATTCCTTGCTTAACAATTCTGCTAATCTTTCCTCTTCTGTCTTCTCTCTTGTAAGCTCTACTGATGCCCAATATAACTCCCTTACCCACAATTTAACTAATTCGTTATTTCTAATTATTTTTTCTTGTTCATCCTCTTCGAAATTGTTAATATCTCCGATATGAAATGCTGTATAGATCTCCTCATTAGATTTAAGTTTATCAGAAAATTCAATACTTAATTCTTTTATTCTGTCCTCTATTTGTAAATTTGTTTGTTCATCAAAAATAATTGAAATCATTAACATATCGTTATTCCCACGTGCCCAATCAGATTCAATTTCAAAATAATAATTCATTGTAATAGTATCTTCGAAAGAATGAGTGAAAAATCCTTCTGTAAATTGTTGATCCATTATGTTGGCTATTCTTGTGGATAAATTATCATCTAATAAATTTTCTGGGTAAGAATACCATACCATAGGACCTATCTTTCTATGAAAATATGACAAGGCGCAAATGGGTTTCAATTATTTACTCTCCATTTAGATTTTTCTTATTATTCTTTGATTTCCAATAAAATTAAAGGTTAAAGATTTTATATCGCTCAAACTATTTAAGATCTAAGATATTTAAATATAAGATATCTAAGATATTTATATATTTATATAGATATGTGGATATAGATAAGGATAAAGGTAAAAATTAAGAATTTAATTTAAAGTTATTAAATTTGGTTTAGAAAAAATGATTAAATTAGTTGCCTTCGATCTGGATGATTGCTTATTTGACTCAACTGGACTTTCAAAAATGGCGAGGATTAAGGGGATCGATGCCATGATAGATTTAGGCTTAAATATTGAGAGAAAAAAAGCTCTCACCATACTTATGGAAATCGTAGATGAATATGGTTCAAATTTTTCAAAGCATTATAATTATTTTATTCGAAGATTAAATCAAATGGATGATAAATTTAATATCTCTTTTAATATGAAATATAAATTTATTTCTGCAGCCGTTATGGCATATCATAAAGAAAAAATTGACTCAATCCGACTTTATGATGACGTAAAACCCACATTAATGAAATTAAAAAAGAACAAAATAAAAACCTCTATTATTACGGACGGAATCCCTATAAAACAATGGGAAAAGATATTAAGATTGAATATAGATTCTCTGATTGAATTAGTAGTCATTTCTGATCAGATTGGAGTAAGAAAACCCAATCCTTGGCTTTTTGAATTTTGTCTTAAAAAATTCGCAGTGAAAGGGGAGGAAACATTATATATCGGCGATAGAATTGATAAAGATATTATACCTGCCAAAAAAAATAATATTATAAGTGTTTATATTCATCGAGGCGGAAAATATGATTCCTACAAAAAAGAAGGAAAAAGTTTAGAAAATAAAATTCCAGATTATGAAATTAATAATTTAGATGAAATCTTTACTATTATAGAAAATTTAAAATGAAAATTGCATGCGTTCAATCTAGAATTTTAGAGAATAAAACCTTGTGTCATGATCATATTACAGAATTAATTAAAAATTTAATTAATGTTTATCCAAACATTGATATTATATGTTTACCAGAAAGATGGATTCCACTAAACCCTAAAATCGAGAGAAATTTTCAAGAAGAGAGAGGAGAAGATTATCATTTTATTAAATCCCTAGCAAAAGATTTCAAGGTTAATATTTTATCGGGGGCTATTTGGGAAAGAAGAAATAATTCAGAGGGGGATAAATTTATTACATGTTATTATTTTGATAAAAATGGTCGAGAAATTGGTCGCCAAGATAAAATCCATCTTTATACATATGAATTAAAATATTTTAAGCCCGGAGATACTTTAAAATTGTTTAAATTTTCTGATTTTTATTTTGCTATATTAATATGTTTTGATATGGCTTTTTATGAAACTCCTCGATTAGCTGCTGAAAATGGGGCGGATATTTTATTCTCTCCAACTCAAATTAGATCAGACGGTATGGATAATTGGAAGATATACCTTCAAGCAAGAGTTCTGGAAAATAGGATTCCAGTGTTAGCTTGTAATTCTGTTGGAAGTGTCTTTGACAGAAAATTTAGGGGAAATAGTCAAATAATCTCTTTTAAAGAAGGACCAATGACACCTTCAAAATTAAAAATTGTTGAAGGTCCTATTGATAAGAGTGGGTATGTGTTTGATAATGTAAATTTACATTTTCCAAGAAAACTAAGAGAAATTAGACTTAATGAGAAAATTCATAAAGATTCTATAGAAGTTTTAAAAATAGATTGATCTTTTATTATAAACTGTAAATTTCACTTCCAATGACCTCTCTCCGTGGGGTTTAAATACTAATTTTTCTAAAGAATATAAAAATAATTCTTTTTAGAAAAATGATGTCTGAAAATATGGCACAAAAAGGATTTATAGGACCAAAGGCTCTATTTGATCCATTTTATGTTCCTCCCAAACTTCTTTTTAGAAAGGAGGAAGAATCTTCTCTTCTCTCAATCCTAAATGATAGCTTTAAAGATAATTTTTCAATAAATATTTTATATCAAGGAATTGAAGGAATCGGTAAAAAGGCAATAATTAATAAAGTTCTTAGAGATTTATACAACTCTGACCAATATTTTCAACTATATAAAAAGATTCCATTAGACTGCAAAGAGAAAAGTCTTGAAGAAATTATAATTAGTTTAATTTCAATACTTTCAAAATATTCAAATCTTGGTTGTGAAATAAGTACTATATTAAATTCAAATATTTCGAAGTTATGGAGCATCTTAAAATTGATGTGTAAAAAGCTTGATAATCATGTGATTTTTATTTTCTATAATTCTGAATTTCTTGAAACAAAAATCCAAAAAAAATTTCTAAGGTTTGGTAAAAATTCTAATATTTCCATTATTTCTACTGTGAATAATGTATTAAGACAAAATTCTTTAGATTTAATTTCTGATTATGATTTAAAAAGAAAATTAGACTTTTTTTCTTACGATCAACTTATCTCAATTTTTACTCAAAGAACTGATCTCAGTTTTTCCTATCAAGTAGATAGAGAATTGATTGAATTAATAACTGATCTAATTTTTGAAAACTATGTTCCGATTCCAGGTAAAGGAATTAATATACTTCGAGATCTTTACCCTCCTCTAAAAAACAAACATAGTTTGGATTATAATACTTTGCTTAAGATATGTGAGAACCATTTTGACTCTATTCATAATCAAGACGAATTCAATTTGCTAAATTACTTAGCTGAAGAAGATCTCTTAACAGTTTTATTCTTAGATAATCTAATAAATCATTTCATTTCTGATACATCAAATTATTATATAAATCTCGAAGATTTAAAGCAACTCTATTTGATCTCATGTGAATCCTTAGAATATAGTAATGATCTTCAGGAATTCATGGATATTATAACAAGATTGAAAAATATTGGTATTATAAGCCCTTCTAAGAAAGGGATGGATTTAACATATGATATCTTACTTGAGAATGAATTTTCAAAAAATTACTATTTCTTAGTTCTAAATCCGATTAAATTGAAAGCAATGCTAGATGCAATTTTTTCTCATAGAAGATTCGTTTAATTTTTTTATCATTATTTTTATTCTTTATAACAGATAATTAAAAATTATTACAATTTTATCTAAGAATATATAAAAAATTTATATCGGAGTTTATTCTTTAATTTTAATGAGAAAACTAGAGAAGGAGATCTAAATTGACATATATAAAGAGAATAAGCATGACTGGTTTTAAATCATTTGGTGATAGAACTGTGACTGTGAGACTCTCTCCAGGGTTTACTTGCATAGTGGGTCCAAATGGGGCGGGTAAATCGAATATAATTGATGCTTTATGTTTTTCCCTCGGGAGATTATCTAAAAAAACAATGAGAGCCGAAAAGCTTGAGGATCTCATTTTTGCTGGATCAAGAGGTCATAAAGAGGGAAATAGAGCATCAGTGACCCTCTACTTCGATAATTCAGAAGGAATCTTTCCAGGTGGGACGGATGAATTTCAAATCTCAAGGATTGTGAGAAGAAATAAAGGAAATAAGTATAAAATGAACGGCAAGATCACCACAAGACAACAGATTCTTGATACTCTAGCATCTGCTAATATTGATCCTGATGGGAGTAATCAATTTGTTTTACAAGGAAAAATAGTCGAATTAACCCACATGAACACAATTGAACGACGCGAATTTATTGAAGAATTAATTGGCCTTCAAAAATATGATGATATGAAAGAAGAGACTATGAAAGAATTAGAAAAAGCTGAACGTGACTTAGGACAATTTGAAGCAATTTTCAAAGAAGTTTCTTCTCAACTAAAAAAAGTTGAAAAAGAGAAAAATGATGCTCTTGCATGGAGAGAATTGGAACAAGAAATTAATAGTTTAAAATCAAAATTAATTGCTCTGAAAATTTCGAAATTAAAGGAAGAAGAACAAGAAATAGAAAATCAAATTGATGAAACTAAAAAAATTATCGAAGAATTAGAGGAGAAGATAAGAATCCAGAATGATGTTGTTGAACAAGAATCTTTGGTTATGGAAAATATACAAAGATCTATTAATCAAAAAGAAAAAGAAAGAGATGAGATAAATGAAAGTATAACTGAATTAAAAACTCAACTATCTTCCAATAATACCACATTGGAAATGAATCAAAAATCTTTGAAAAAACTTCAAGATGAGAAAACAGATTTAGAAAATAAACAAATGAAATTAGAAGAAGATCAGACTTACGACTCTTTAATTTCAGAATCATTAGAAAAAATCAAAAAGATTGAACTAAAAGTTGAAGAAGCTAAAAAAGAAATAGACCAAAGACAACAATCCCAAACAGAAATTGATGAGCAAATTAATCTTAAGGAACAAGAAAAATCCAATTTAAAATCAGAAATCTCAGAATTAAAACAAAAGATTTCATCCAAAAATTCAACGATAAAACATTTGAGCAACAATATTAACAAAAATATGGAAAAAAAAGAGAAATTAGAGGCGGAACTAAATAATCTGAAGGGGGAATCTGAAAGTATAGAAGATGCAATTAAAACTAAAAAAGCTGAAGAGGATAAAATTCGAAATGAAATTGAGGCTTTGAAAAATAGCATATCCAAGGAAAATGAAAATCGAAGAACGCTTGAAGAGACTATTAATTCTAAAAGAAATGAAGTAAATGAAATAAATTCTCAAATTTCAGAATTCAATTCTGCTTTATCTTCCATAAATACTGAAATAAAAATGCATAAGGACACTATTAATAGTTTAACTGAAAAGAAACAGCAAAATGAAACAAAGGTAGATAATTTAAGTAAAGGAAAAGACATAAAAAAAGCACTAGAGGATCTAATTCAAGAAAAGAAGAAAAATTTAGAGGAAATCGAGAGTTTAAGAAAAAAGTTGAAAGAACAAAATTTTGAAATTCAGCAGATTGAAAAAAATCAAGAATTATTTAAAATGAAGTCAGATTCTGCGCTCTCTGAAATTAATGATAATCAATCAAAAATAAGTAATTTAATTACTCGTGTAAATCTCTATAAAAAGGAAATAAAAAATTTAGAAAGAGAACAAAAAACTCTTTCTTTAAAGGCCAACACCCTGGAAGAAAATATCTCAAAACATGACCAAAAAATAGAAGATTTAGTTAGTAAGAAAGAAAACGTTTTAAGGCGTTTAAGTGAATTAAATGCTGAAAGAGAAAGAACTCAGAAACGAATTGACAGAGCTGAAGAAGAATACGAAAAAGATAAAAAAGATATAGAAGGAATTCTGCAAATATTAAATATGTTAACTCAAAATATTAATATCTCTGTAGAATCCATAAAAAGTAATATTCAACAATCAAATGCTGAAGCAATTGACATGTCTGCAGAGGATTTTCGAAAATTTATTTTAGATGTTATAGATATGATGAAAACTGTTGAGGATGTAAGTTGTGAGGTGGAAGAAATAAGTGAAATGGAAAATACCTTGAATTCAATGATGCAAACCCTGTCTTTATTTACGGATAATGCAGATCAAACTATTGGACAATTGATAACTAAGGTTAAAGATTCTGTTGATGTTGCTGTTCAAGATTCTACTTCTAATTTTGATAATTTTGTTCAAGATTTAATGGAAATTTTAGAAAATATGCATGTCTCTTTAAGAAAATTAACCGTTTCTAAGAGTCAGGATTTATACAAACAACTTGAGGAGATTATCCAAAACATTAAGGATCAAGATGACGATTTGAATAATATAGAAAAACAAATATCTGAACTTAAAATTGAGAAAAATTATGACCTAAAAGACCTTTCTCTTTCAAAAGATAAATTAACAAAAGTTAAGGAGAGGTTCTCGGAGTTAAGCAATAAAATCTCTAACTCTGAACAAGAATTAGAAGAGAGAAATCAATTAGTGAATAAAAAAAGTAAAGAAAAGGATGAAATAGAAATTAAATTAGGCGATTTAAAGAAGTCTAAAGAGAAAATGTGGGAAAACATTTCAAATACTCAGGAAGAAATTGGTGTAAAACAAACAGAATTGGAGAAAGTTCAAGTAAAGCTTCAAGAGATGAGAGATATTCACACCTTATTTGAAAATATCGAAGAAATTGAGTCAAATATCTCTGAATCTGAGAATCTCATTAAAGAGAAAAAAAATTCTATAGTGAATATAAATGAGAAAATTAGCAGTTTGAAAAACCAACAAGAAACAATTTTAAAAAAAATTGAGAGTTTAGATAAGGAAAAAGAAGAGTTTTGGGAAAAATCAGAGAATTTACAAGAAAAAATTGATGATAAAAATCGAGAACTTGAGAAGATATTAGATAAATTAAGATCTTTGGAAAATATTCAACGAATGATTAATACTATTGAAGAATTGAAAAAAGAAAATATTGAATCAGAAAAAAATATTGAACAAAATGAAAAAGATATAAATCAATTAAATGAAGAAATTTCATCCATTCAAGAAAAAGTTAATAATAAACAAGAAGAGATTGATTTATTAAGAAAAGAAAAAACGAAAGAGATTGAAGCTCAAAAGGATGCTCAGAAAAAATTAAACCAATTCAATAAGAATTTACAAAAAAGCCAAAATGAATTAAATAATCTTAAAAAGAATAAAGAGAGAGAAGACACTATAAAATCGATCACTAAAGAAATATCTCTAACAAAAACCCAAACTTCAGAATTGACCCAAAAAATTGATGAAATGCAAAAGAAATTAGAAGAAGAAAATAACAAAAAATTGGAGAAACAAACAGAAATTGATAAATTAACTGAAGAGAAAGATGAATCCTGGAAAAAGCAAAAAAAATACCAAAAAACATATACAGATCTAAAATCAGATCTTTCAATGAATCAATCAAAGCTAAATAATTTTGAGTCTAAAAAAATTGCTACAACTGATCAAATTGAAACCCTTTATCAAAGATCAAAAGATTATGGAGCACTCCCCCATATTACTGAGGGGATCACTGAGGAACAATTACAATCCAGTATAGATGAAGCAAATAAAAATAAACAGGCTCTTGAACCCGTTAATTTGAAAGCAATTCAACAATATGATGCTGTGAAAGAAAGATTTGACGAAATTGATATGAGAAGACAAACTATCCAACGTGAAAGAAAATCTATTTTGGATGCAATCGAGAAAATAGAATTGGAAAAGACTCAAACTTTCATGAAATCTTACCATGAAATTAATAGAGAATTCTCCAAGATATTCCAAAAATTATCTCCGGGTGGTTCTGCAAAAATGATTTTAGATCGACCTGATAAACCTTTTGAAGGTGGTATCAGTATTGAAGCGCGACCCAGAGGAAAAAAGATCGCATCCTTGGAGATACTTAGCGGGGGTGAGAAAACGCTGGTAGCTCTCTCTTTCATATTTGCCGTCCAAGAATTCTATCCTGCACCGTTTTATGTCATGGATGAGATAGATGCCGCTCTCGATGGCCCAAATGTTCATCGTGTTTCTATGGTAATAAAGGAATTTGCTGAACAAGCACAATTCCTTATTATAAGTCATCGAGAGGAAAATATTGTTAATGCGGATAGAATATATGGAGTATCAATGCAAGAAAGCGGAATAACCGATATTTTCAGTGTCGATTTAGAAGAAGAAGCAAAACGCTTAATAGAACCTGAAGAGGCTGCATCTAAAACCTAAAAACTTATGGGTGATTATCATTTCAAAAAAGGAAACAAATGAAGAATATAATTTTAAAGATTGGACTGTTAATGAACTAAGGGATTTTGCAGCAACTAATAATATTTCGATTCCAGCAGGATCTAGAAAAAATGAAATTATAGAATTATTAGAAGGTATTGTATCTCACCCTGATTTTGTTGATAGGACAAAAGAAGAGAATTTTGAAGAAGAGTTAATAGTGGGGGAAGAGGAAGATGATTTAGCTCCCTTATTTAAAGAAGATATGAAAAATCTAAAATTCTGGCATAAACCTCCTTACTCAACTCTCCTAAATATTGAATTGGCAAAAGATTCAGACGTGGCTTTTTATGATTTATCTACATTAGTCGATAAATTCTTCGATAAAATGTTAAGAGAGGAATATATTAATTATAAAATCTCCGGCATTGCATTGAAAACTTCAGCATCATTACATCATCACAAAATAAATAGTGTTATAAAGCAAGAGGAGGAGATCCAGAAACAAGAAAAAATTGAAGAAATGAGAAAAAGAGCCAGGCGAAGAATTCCAAAAACCCTTTCTCAACCATTACGACCTAAAATGAAAATGACAAGTAAAGATGAATTATATGAAGCCATGAGGGCTGCTATAATTGAAACTATGCAAAAAAAAGAGAAACTTAAAAGAAGGAGATTAAAAAGAGAGCAGAAATTAGAAAAACGTAGAGAAGAAAAAGCAAAAGCTAATTTACCAAAAGAATTATTAAAACACATTAGTGGGAGAGAACAAACAATAGAAGAACTGCATAATTCATGGTTTAATAAGATAAGAACTAAAATCAAACTTGAAAATAAAGAGGATACTTCCTTTTTTGACCTTATAAAATTAATCAATGAAGAGGAAGAGAGTTCGTTAGGAAGAAAATATGAATTTATAAGAATGTTTTTAGCACTAATGTTTTTAAGCACGAGCAATAAAATAGAATTGAATCAAGATCAAGAATTTAAAGATATTAAAATTTCTTTACCATAATACTAATTTTAATAAATAAGATAAAGGATTTGCTTATGCCAGAAGAAAAATCACACAAGGATTTAGAAGCTAATGATCAAGAAAATAATATGTCCCAATCTGATGAGATAAAGCAGCAAAATGATATTGAGACCGATAAAGATGACCAATCTAATAATAATCAAGAGGAAGAAGATTTTGATGATATGATTAGAACTCAAGATTTGTTTCAATCTAATGGTGATCAAGAAGAGGTCTTACTTGAAGAGAATCTTGAAGATTATCAAAGAAATCTAATTGAAGGTGCCTTATATGCTTCTGGAGAACCGTTAACAGTCGAGGAGATATATACAAGATTAGACATCTCCAAGAATGATGTTCAAAAATATCTAAATGAATTAATTGATATGTATGAAACGAGGAGTACAGCGCTTACTATTATTAATATTGGAGATAAATATCAGATGCAAATTAAATCCGAATATACTGAACCGATTTCTCAATTTGCCGAGGGAGGTGGTTTAGCAGAGAAATATTTACGTACCCTTACAATAATAGCACTTAAGCAACCTATTTTAAAATCAATCTTAGTTAAGATTAGAGGTAGTGGTGCCTATGAGCATGTCCAATATTTAATTGATAATGGATTTTTAAACTCCATTAAAAAAGGGAGGACCTCTGAATTAACAACAACAGAAAAATATGCTGAGACTTTTGGACTACCTAAAAACATCGAAGAAATGAAAAAAGAAATGGTTGCTCAATTGGGTATTGATAATGAATAATATCTTATTTAAATAAAAAAATGTTTAGATTCATAGATTCAAATTTCTCATGTAAATCCGGGTTCTCATCGATTAATTCTTTTTCTTGATTTTTTAAAATCTGAATATCATTAATCCGGATAGTCTGAGAAACATCTTCAATTATATCCTTGATCATTTCGATCTGTTCTTTATTTGTGGTTATCTTCACTTTTTTCAATTCTTGGTTTAATGGAATTTTAAGTTTTGATTTCATACTTCTGAGATTTTGAATTAATTTGATTGCCAATTCACCTGATTCTGCTTTTTCTTCCGAAATGTCCCGATAAGCCCTAGGCCATTTTTCTAAATGAATAGAACTCAGTCCTATGAAATCTTTATAAATAAGAGCATATAGTTCCTCGGAAATAAAAGGCATAATAATAGCAAATATTTTAAGAATTCTATAGAATAGATGTAATGCATTTTTCAATGAATTTTTTTTTATCTCTATATTGTCAGAATAAAATCTGTATTTTATTGCTTCGATATAATTATCACATAGCTCGTTCCAGAAGAAAGGTCTAAGAATCATAAATGCTTCATGCCAATTATAACCATCAAAACATTCTTCGATCTCCCCTAATTTTTTATTAAATTCAGTAAAAAAATAGTGATCTATAGGAGATAGGGAATTAATATCTATATCAAGGGTTTTAATTTCAATTTTATTTAGATTTATATTTAAAAATCTAAACGCATTCCATATTTTCGTCAAAAATCGAGATGCTCCTATTAATTGGTCGTATCTTCTTTTATACTTTTTATTAAATTTTTCTTCAGATAGCCTTTTTTGCTCTTTCAGAATTTTTTCGTCAGAAACAAGTTGTTTATTATGAATATTTATCCATGTATATTCAAATGGATAATCATCTCCTAAAGAACCCATCGCAGCCCATTGTCTAATGGCATCTGCTCCAAAATCTGGGAGAACTTCATCAGGAGTCACTACATTTCCATAACTTTTACTCATTTTTCTTCCATCAGGACCTGCTACCATTCCATTAATCATAACTTCATCAAAAGGTGCTTTTCCAGTAAGCCTTTTACATCTAAATAATGTGTAAAATAACCATGTTCGAATTATTTCATATCCTTGAGGGCGATGGACCTTAGCATTCATATATGCTTTCTTAAAGAACTTTTCGTCATCTAACCATTTAGCGATTGCTAAAGGGGTTATACTTGAATCAATCCAGCAGTCACAAACATCTTTTTCTCCAACTATTTTATCTCCACCACACTTTGGGCAGTTCTTTATAGGTGGAGACTTTTCTATTGGATCAATTGGCAAATCTTTTTCATTCGCAGGAATTATTTCTCCACATGATTCACAATACCAAAAAGGAATAGGAGTACCGAAAACTCTTTGCCGTGATATTACCCAATTCCAATCTAACCCTTCTGCCCAGTCTATCAATCTAATTTTATGCTTTTCAGGGAACCATTCCATAGACTCGCCTGATTTGATAATCTCATCTCTAAAATCCTTAACTTTAATAAACCATTGGTAAACTGGCAAATATTCAATAGGTTTACGACATGAAGAGCGTTCTGAATGAATAATAATATTATGTTCATGATCTTCAATTTTTACTAAAAGTCCCATCTTATCTAGATCTTTTATAATCTGCTCTCTTGCTTGTTCGATAGTTAATCCTTGATATTTCGAATTCTCATTCATTCGACCATCTTTAGTAAATAGCTGAATTTCATCGAGATCATATTCTAATTTCCATTTTATATCTGTTTCATCTCCATATGTACAACAATAGACTACTCCAGTACCAAAATTCATATCAACGTCCTTATCTACCCTTATTCTGACAGTACGATTGGCAATTGGTAATTTAACTTCAGCAGCAGAAAGATGATAATATCTATCATCATTTGGATGGATAAAAACACCTACACAACTCTCCATCATTTCAGGACGGGTAGTTGCAATTTCAACAAATTCATCCTCTCTGCCAACTAAAGGTAATTTAATATACCAAAGTTTTCCTTTTTCTTCAGCATATCCCACTTCAGCTTTTGCTACCGAAGTTTGGCAATTAACACAAAAGTGTGTAGGGAATTTATCCCTATATAACCAACCTTCTTCAAAAAAATAAAGGAGAGATTTTTGGACTTTATATTTATACTCATCATCCATCGTACGATATGTATAATCCCAATCTGTTGAATATCCTAAATCATCAAACTGAATTGTCATATCTCTAATATTATCTTCAACCCATTCAACACATTTTTGAAGAAATTGCTCTCTGTCATCCTTAGAAATACCATAATTATTCTCAACAGCAAGTTCCACGGGAAGTCCATGGCAATCAAACCCTTGGGGAAAATATACATTGTATTTCCCCTTCATTCTATGATATCGGGCGACAAAATCTATCCATGAATGATTCAGTATATGTCCTAAATGTAAAGTTCCACTGACGAAGGGAGGGGGAGTATCGATACTAAATAGTTCCTTCCCATTTTTAGTTAAATCAAATTTATAAATGCCATTTTCCTTCCAATAATTAATCCATTTCTTTTCTGTTTCTGTAAAATTAAATCGTTTGGGAAATGTTGCTTTCTTTTCCATAATTGAATCAAAGTTTTAAAGAATTAATAATGGTAATGAATTAACAAATTATAGATTTTCGACTCTAATTTTTCTGAGATTGATATTAATAAAAAATTTAAATTAAATCTGAAGAATTTATTTAATTTCTTTTCATAAAATAAATGCAATAAATATCTATCAATATATTTAATTAAGGAAACAAGTGAAATCAAGATTTCCATTTTTTTATTGCTTGGTTAAATTTAGTAGTATAGCCAGTGTGAGCGGTTAATAAAATCTCTATATTCTCTAATTTTGCAATTTTTTTTATAGAACTATTAACATCATCAAAATCATGGCAGATAATTTTAATAAATGCTTTGACTTTCCCATCTTTCAATCTTAACAAATCTCCTGTAAATAGAAATTTTTCATCAACCAAATAAGCCGTATGACCTTTCCTATGACCAGGTGTGCTAATCGCATGAATTCTAATATCTCCCACTTTCATCACTTCTCCATCATCTAAGAATTTATACTTTTCTGGATTTTTGATTTTAGTTTTTTTTCCAAAATATATCTTTTTATCTTCAAATAATGAAAGTCCTCCTACATGATCTATATCAGAATGGGTTAAGAAGACATGTGATATATTTTCAGGTTTTAGATTTAATTTAGTTAATTCTTTTTTCATTTTCCTTTTAGTAAACCCCGCATCTATTAAAATTTTCTCTGAATTTTTAGTAAAGATAAAACTTGAAGCAAAATAATTTTTAATGGCAATTATATTTTCGGTTATATGTCCTGTTGATGGAACATAGAATATTAACTTTAAAAGTATATAAAACAGAAGGATTATAATACATAGAATTCCTAACAAGATTATTATTACAAAATACCATTCCATTTAAATCATTAATTAATAATTTTAATTCCTTTTTGTTATATATAAGGATTATATATAGATGGACCTGACGGGAATTGAACCCGTGGCCTCTTGAAGTCCTGGACTCCACGGAAAGTGGAATATCTTGCGAATCAAGCGATCTTCCGCTGATCTACAGGCCCATATAATTGAATTTTAAAGCTATATTATTAAATTCTCAAAACTAAAAATAATTTACTTTTTACCATAGATCTGTATATTATCAAGATTAGAAAATTAATTAAGAAAATTATGTTATAGAAAATCAGTAATTTGATTATGACTCTCTGGAAAATATAATAGTTTCTCCTTATTTTTATCCTTATATCTTTTTATGGTTAGATCAAGATAGTCCTTATCTTTATCAATCCCGATAAAATTTCTATTTAGCACACTACACACCACACCAGTGGTACCAGAACCAACAAACGGGTCAAGAACTGTCTCTCCTTCATTCGTTGATGCTAAAATTATCCTCGTTAATAATTCTATAGGTTTTTGTGTTGGATGTTTCCCATGTTGTTTTTCAGATTTGGGGAGTAATGGAATTGACCATACGCTTCTCATTTGTTTATCCTTATTTTTTAATTTATCCTTCGGATTATTCCAATGTTTCATTAGTTCATAATTAAATGTATGACTAGATTCTTTAGATTTTCGAGCCCATAGGATAATTTCATGGCTATGGGTAAAATATTTACAAGAAAGATTGGGCGGAGCATTCGGTTTAAACCATATAATATCATTAATAATATCAAATCCATTTTTTTCTAACAAATATCCTACTTTATAAATAATATGAAGAGTTCCGGAAATCCAGATTGAACCATCTTTTTTCAAGACAAGTCTGCAAGCTTTTATCCATGAATCAGTAAAATTAATATCTTCTTGAAATCCTTTTGATCTGTCCCACTCGCCCTTATCTACTGATTTCATCTCCCCAGACTTGCACGTAACACCCCCATTCGAAAGTAAATATGGGGGATCAGCAAAAATTAAATCAAATTTCTCTTCGGAAAAATCTTTCATTACTTCAACTGAATTTCCATGAATTAATGTGAAATTTTTATTTTCAAAGTAAGGTTTAATCATGTTTAATTTATAGATGAAATGATATAGATAATAAATTTTTTATTAAACTATTGTTTAAGATTTGTATAATCGGATTTATTAACATTAATATTTTTTGCCAAATATTTTGAGATAAAAATAAAATATTTACTTGTATTGAAAATAAAAAAAATAAAACGTGTTTTTGTCTTATTTTAATCCAAAACTTATGAATTCTTGATTTAAATTATTATATGAGATTATTTTATATAATAATAAATTATGTATATGGAAGTTCATTACTTATATCTAAATTATTTAGTAAATTGACTTATTATGGATAAAGAGAGATTCAGAGAATTATTTCAAGATCGATTAATCCAAGATGTTGCTCAACAAAAAATAGATATTGTTTTATCTGGGCAATATGGAAAGGCATTAGAATTATTGAGGGATGCTGAAGCTACCGGCTTGTTTCCTGCTCTAGTAGGCCCCCCTGGAGTTGGCAAAACCATCTTATGCCGCTATTTCGCTAGCTTGCGTTCAAAAGAGAAACAAGGAAGAAACTTTCATTGGTTGACGATGGATGAATCAATTAAACCTTCGCACTTTATTGGAAGTTTCGATCCAGCTATAACATTAAAACAAGGCTTTACTATAGAAGCTTTCAATTCAGGTCCTCTTTTGAGCGCTATGTTAGAGGGAGGTACTTTTCTAGCAAATGAAATAAATAGAGCGACCGAATATTCACAAAATACATTATTAGAACCGTTAGAGGAGGCATCAATCGGGATCCCCCATCTGGGAAGAATTCAAGCAGATGAGGATTTTTTCTTTATATGTGCTATGAATCCAGAAGAACTTTCTGGAACTCACAGATTATCTGAGGCGTTAAAAGATAGAATAAAAGTGTGGATAAAATTAACCTATCCAGAAAAAGCTACTGAATTAGATATTATTCGTATTAATTTACCGGAACAATTTATGGTAGAAGAGTCTGAATTGGAACTGATATATTCAATCATCGAGGAAACAAGAAAGAATAAAATAGATATTGAAGTACCAGCTTCGATAAGAGCAGGCATCGCTATAGCTAAGCTACTAGGAAGAAAAAGATATCTTGAAAATAAAGGACTCGCGGAAGGCAAGGAATCTGTATATGTTCATCTAGCTGATATCTCTAAGCATGTTTTACTTGGAAGCATCAAATCCAAGCCTGGAGTTAAAGTAGAGAATGTTATTGATGGGATAATAAACAAAACATTAGGAGGATAAATTAAAAGTAATGCCCGTCTTCCCTGAGGATCCCTGTGAATTCGCGGTTGAATTTATTCGAAAGATGAGATCCCATCCAGACATAGTCCAAATACCATCTTCAAGACAAGTATTATCTATACCGCGACTCATTCTTTCTCGATACTATAGAAAGGGGGCAATAACTCCAAATGATTATATTGAAATCAGTAAAGTAACTTCCTTTCCAGATAATCAAGAATTAGCAAATGATTTGGCTTTTGAGATTCTTTTTCCAAATTATAAAAAAGATATTGTGTCAGATTTCTTTGAAAATGGAATAAATGAATCCAATATTGAAGAGGATTTTCTAAGCTCATCTGAGAAAGAAGAATTAGATGAACTCCAAGATCTTATTGATGATATTGAGATGTCTGTAGATACTAATAAAATACAGGAAATGGAAGATTTTATAGATGAATTAAATAAAAAGAGAAATGAAGAACCATACAATTCAGCAATGCATTTTTTCAATGACGATTCAGAATTATTTAAAGAAGAAATTTCTTCCTTAGAAAATTTGATGGAAGAGGCAAAAAAGCGTCTTATGGAAAAGATAAACTCTCTAGATCCAGAAGACCTAAAAGCCGCATCAAATTTGGATTTAAATGATTTAATAGAAAAAAACTCAAGGAGAGAATGGGAAAAACTTACAAGTCAAGCTTTGAGAAATCAAGATATTTCTGAGGATTTAAAAAAATTGATGGAAGAAGGAAAATTCGAAGATCTTATTCAATCTATGAAATTTTTAAAGAACACAGAAGCTCTTCAGAAAGACCAATTTCAGAAAATGAAGAATGATCTGAAGGATCAAATAAAAAACCTCGATCAACTCTTTAATGCAGCAAAAAATTTAGGAGAATGTCCAAATTTCGATAAAAATAATGTATTAAGTAATTCGCTAGATAAAAATTCCTTTGAGCATAATTTCAATCTAGCCAATGCATTAGATCAATATTATGGTACAAATTTGAGAGAAGATTTGTTAAATAAAATCAATCAAATGTCTAATAATTCTAAAATTAAACCATCTTTAGAAAATCTGACAAAAAATCCTCTGGCAAATAAATCATGGAATTCTCTTTTTAATAAAGCCCTTGAAAATGCTATGCAAGAAATTGAAAATCAAAAAAGAAGGATAGAAGGATATAAATCACTTTCTCATCAATTACAACAATTAATGAATTCTTGTGAGAATATGCATTGTAGCCAAAAGATCTCCCAAAAAATTCCAGAGATGATAAAGAAAACTCTTGAAACAAGTAAAAATCCTTCCGAATTAAGAGATGCTGTTGAATTCTTAAGAAAGATTGGCTTAGAGCTCAACTCTAAGGATATTGAAAATATTGGAAAACAACTCAATATGCCAGAGGAGGAAATATTTGAGTTAATTGAGCCAAATTATCAATTACTTAAAAAATTAATAGAAAAAAATAAAGCAAAATTCGATCGGCTCCAAAATTTAATAAAGCGACTAAAAGATGAAATAAACTATGATAGAATGAAAGAACTTCTTAACAGTGCCTTTTCTTCTGACAATAGAGAAGCTTTAGCTGCACTAGGTCATCATGATTTAGGCGAAGCTATTAAGGGTGCACAACAAATGGAAGGGCAAGAGGGAGTCGATAAGCTAGTAGCAAGCCTTTCTGCTGGTAGCGGGGAAAATCTATTGAAACAATGGTTTGTTCATAGAAAAAATTTACCAGAACAAGCTAAAGAAAAAGTAAAGGAGTTAGCAAAAAAAATGTTAATCGAACTTGGGATTTATTATTCAAGAGCTAGACTGGGAAGTTCCACAACTGGACCAATTCCTGTTAATATTGTTAGACCGTATACTGTTGGGGATGATATTGATAATATAGATTTGGAAGAAACAATATTTAATATTCTTGAGAAAGGAAAAAAGCTTTCCCATATAGGTTATGATGATTTTTACGTATATGAAACTGCCAAAGGCCTACGTAGCGCTTGTATTGAGCTGGATATTTCTGGAAGTATGACCGGAGATAAGCTGGCATATATGGCCATATGTGTTACTATGTTGGTTTATTCTTTGAAAAAAGAAGAATTAGGATTATGCTTTTTTGAATCTGACACCCACATTCTAAAAGAAATGGATAAGAAAGTTGAATTGGAAGAATTAGCTGATGAATTATTGACAATAAGCGCTCGAGGAGGTACAAGAATTCAAAAAGCTCTTGAGTGGGCGAGAAGACAATTCAAAGAAAAAACGAACTCCCGTGAAAAATTAAATATATTATTTACTGATGCGGAAATCTATGATCTCGAAAACGCTTTAGAAGAGTTAAGAATATTCCGTTCAATGGGGATTGATTTTATTTTAATCTGTCCTGAAACATCATTTAATCTGGAAGAAGCAAAGAAAATGGTAAAAATTGCAGGAGGACAATTACTTAAAATAGATAATTGGGAAGGATTTCCAGATCTAATTGCTGAAATAATAAATAAGAGATTTTGAGTAATTATTTTCCTTCTAATTTAAGAGAGATAACTTTCTCATCCAAGATGATATTGTTTTACGATCCTTTTTCAATTTTATTGCTATTTCATTAGATGAGAAATTCTTATGAATAAGATTACATAATAAGGGTTTATAGTAATAGTAAAGTCTGGTATTAGTAAAAGTATTATTCCAAAATCTTTTACATAATTCATTTATCGTATCTGGTCTCACGGAAAATTCAACTGCCATCTCATCTCTTTCATAACCTTCTTTGATCATAGATATTAGCAGTGGTTTTATGAAGAATTCATCTCTAGCTTCAAGATAATTCATATCCCAAAATCTTTTTATATATCTATGAATGGTACTAAAATATTTTACCGCTAATTGCTTAGTTATTTTTGTTAGGCTAAATCCCCTCTCTATCATTGATTTGATACGAAGTTTCATAAAATAATATTTAGCGTCTGAATAAGTTTTATTCCAATATTCATTAATGTAAGACGAAATGATACGTCTTGAAATATCTAATCCGTGTGCTATATCTTTTAAGAGAACTCCACGACTTAATTTTTCTTTTATCAAATCTTTTAAAAAAAATCTTTTAGCTTCGGATATTGAGTCAATTCCCCAGTCATTATACAAAATGTTATAAATAAAACTACGATTCCTACCAATTTTCTCAGAAATTTGAATTCCATTATAACCCTTAATAATTAACCTTTTTATCTCAAATTTCATTAAATAATGCCTAACATCTCTGAGAGTTAAGCCCCATACTTCATTACATTTTGTATAAAGAGCAGTCTTCCCAATTTTTAACTCTTTTAGTATATCATTTAATGAATACCCCTGGATAATTAGGTCTTTTAAAACTTCAGTTTCGATGTTTTTATTTTTACCACCAGAACCTCCAGCATCTTGATTATACCCAAATCTATTACCATGTTCTTGAATATTTGATTTATATAATTTAATATATTCTATTTCTTTCTTATCTAACAGATTAAAAGGAACTTTATCTATAATTTCAATTTCAAACTTATCAATTCCCTGGTATCTCATTGAATTGTATAAAGGCGCTAATTCACCAGTTCTTGCACAAGATTTGTGTTGTATCCAGCGTCTTTTTAAAGTCTGTTTAGTTTGGCCAATATAGACTTTTAAATTTATTAAGTTTGTAATTTTATAGATTATTCCATTTTCATTTAGACTTATTCTTTTTCTGAGAAATTTATTCACCCATTTCTAAAATTTCTAAAAAAATACCTCCTCCCATTAATGAATTTTCACTTTTCTATTTAAACTTCTATAAAATTTGATTGAAATATTTTTGGTCTGTGGTTGGAAAGTAAATCAGATTGAAATTCCTTTTTGTAAAAGAATATTAAATTAGTGATACAAATTATTCCAAGAATTAATTTATTGAAATTATTCAATAACTTTATTTTAATCGTCTCATTTGAGTCTCTGAACAAAAACACAAAATCAAAGATCTATTAACTATATCTATCAATCTTGTTAAATTTTATAATAATAAATTATTATTATAGAAAATTTATTCTAGATGTAGAGTATCAATATTATTATATCAAGATTTTAATCGTGTCAGAATCAGAACTCGAAAATTTGATTAGAAGCAAGGTTGGAAATAGTCTTTATAAAAAGGCAAAAGATTTTCCATCCAACAAAATGAATATTATCTCTTTAAAGGAGGATCCGTTATTTGTAAGAATAATTGTATTTGATAATGATCGTGATTTTCATATTATTATCGATCAAGAAAGGAAAGAAATTTTTCATGATTGTCCATCTTTTTTAATCTATTCTGAAAGAGATAAAAAAATTTGTAAACATTTTCTTAAATCATTAATGATTTTAAATCAAGAAAAAGCAATTGAAATATTTAAGAATCTAGATAATTATAATCTAACATCAGAGGATTTTGGTTCTAAAAAGAAAAGCCGTAGTTATATTCTTCTTGCTAATAAATGTTTCAATGAATTAGATAATTTTATTGATGGATTAAATTATTTAAATAAAGCAATTATTAATCAATCGAATTGCGAATCAATAATAGAAAAATATCTCAATATCGCCTTAGATAAAGGATTATTTATTGAATTTTTTGAGTTTCTTGAAAAAGGATATAAGAATGAATTTGGTGATTATTTAAGCGAGTTTGAGAAAATTATTGAACGGGGTTTTCGAAAATTCTTAAATTCTATTCCCAAATACTCTTTTTATAATTTGTTAAGGATTCTAAACCATTTAGATAGCATCTTCAACTACAAGAATCTTAATTTTATTACTGATTTGTTTTCAAAATTCAGCAAGATGATTGATTGTAAGAATTTAAATGAAAGATACTTCGCTTCCTATATTCTTAAGAAATATTTTGGTACTTTAGTAAATAATGATAAAGAAGATTTTAAGATCTCAAAATATGATAAGAAGATGGAGCATTTGAATAATCAACTTGTTGAGTATTTTATTCAGGAAATTGAAAATTTTAGCGTCTTTGAAAAATTAAAGCTTATGAAAGATCAATTTCAAATATTAGATATCCCTGAAGAAAGATATATAGATAATTATGAAAATTATAGGAAAGAAATTAAAGAGTTAGAGAAGAAAGTTTATCTAAAAAAATTCATTTTTTTAAAATTTTTAATTGAAAAATATAATATAAAAAAAACTAAAGTAGATTTCAGAAAAAAAAGAAACGTATATGTAGTAAATCATGATAAAGAAAATATGAATAATCCTACATATCAATACATTTTAAGTAAAATCGGGTTTTTTGGTATCAATGATTCAACAATTAAATCTTCTGATATAGGTATAAATTATTTTATTATTAAAGATCTTTTTCTTGATGATTTTAATGCATTTCCGGACATTTTCTATTATAAAAAACAATTTTGGGGAGATGAAGAACATGAAATAAATATTAGAGAAGCGGGGGCTCTATTAACAAAAGATAAGGATTATGTGTATAATGTTGAAGAACAATATTCAAACGATAAAGTTATGGTTGTTGAGTGGGATCTGGCGTCAACACCGATAAAAGGAAGTCTAGTTCATGCATATAGTTCTCAAATTCTTATTCCAGACCAAAATAATTCCCTCTTTCACGATTTAAGACCTTTTGACTTATGTTATTGTATGAAAACACCAACTAAAATTGAAGGGGATATGATTAAAAATATCAACGTAATAACTAAATGTTCCTTTAAGGATGCTATTAAAAATATATCTAATGGAATGGAATTTGTTGAGGTCTATTATCCTCTCTCGTTGGTGAAATCTGTAGTTAAAAAAGAAATTAGCCCATTTGAGGCAGAGAAAATCGCATCAACTAACCCCAACAGGCAATTTGTCCCGAATTATAAAAAATTTATAAGAGAATTCCGAAAATTTTTATTTAAATTTATCAATAAAAATAGAGAATTTATTTTTAATGATATAAGATATAATCCTGAAGATAACTCTAATCAAATATTAATTTTATTAAATTTATCTAATGATTTAGCAGGAATGGATTTACCCTATGCGAAACTGATTCAACAAACATTAGAAGAAGATATTCACTTAACTGGATTTAAGCAAAAGATTATTAAAAATATTCATATTTATATTCAAGAATTATTAAAAAAAAGAGAAATGGGAAGTACCATTGCTTTTAAACTAAAAAAAATGAAAAACTCTCCATTTATAAAATATTTTGATGATATTATTAAAATTAGAAAAGATGAGTTTGAAAGTCAAAAGATTTTGAAATCAGGTAATAAATTTGATATTTCTGAAATAAAAAAGACTTATTACGGTACCAAAATATCTCAAATATTAAATCTTGGAGATAATTCCATTATTTCTCCAAAAGAATTTAAACTATTTAAGGAATTAGTTCATAAACTTAATTTGCACTTAAAAGTAGTATAAGCAGAAGTTTAGGAATTTTAAAGAGTACATAGAATTAATCTAAATAAATGTTTATTATTTTCTCTCAGCTTTTCTTTTATACATACTATAGAATTTGGTCAGAAATTTTTGATAAATTTCTATGCTTTTTAGATATTCATTAAGATTAATAAATTCTAAATCTGTATGCTCTAATTTTGGATCACCCGGACCGTAAGTAATAGATGGTATATTAAACTCTATTCCAATATTATTAATAAAAGTCGTACCTGTTTTTTTGATCAACACAGATTTTTCTTTTATAGTATTATAAATGGCCCATCTTAATGCCCCGATTATAAATTCATTTTCTTTTATTTCAAATCCCTCGACTAAACTTGAAATATTCTCTTGTATTCTAATCTTTGTATTACGATTTCTTTCATAAGAATTTTGAAATTCAAGAACTCTATTCCTTATTTCATTAATAATGATGTTTGAATTTATAGAGGGAGGAAATCTAATATCAATTTGAATAGTACACTCTGAAGGAACACAATTTGTTAAATGACCTCCAGATATCACAGTTAAATTTGGAATGATTTTGTCAAAATATCTTGTTTTATTTAATTTTGTTTTTAGTATTGATTCATTTAATTTCCAGCATACTATTTTAATAATATTCCAGATCTCCAAAGAGATTTCAATAGCATTATTATATTGCCAAGAACTTGCAACATGACCTGTATTTGATAATACTCTGAAAGATATACTTAATCTTCCTTTATATCCAATGCAAATTTGATTTATACCAGTAGGCTCACCAAAAATAGCAAAATCTGGGTTTATATCTGATTTAATTAACTCTCTAATCCCAACTAGACTTTCTTCTTCTCTTACAATTCCAGCAAAAATAACTTTTCCGGCTATTTCCTTATTAAAATTATATTGAGTTAGAGAATATACCATAGCAGCTAAAGAGGGTTTACAATCCACCGCTCCACGTCCATATAACTTTCCATCCTCCTCAAAAACGGGTAATTTTCCAGGTATAGTGTCCATATGCGAACTGAATAAGATTATGGGCTTTCCTCTTCCTTTTTCAGCAATTAAATTGCCCACACCATCAAAAATAACTTTAAAATTATGTTCTTTTAAAAATTCAGCAAGAAAATTAGAATACTTTTGTTCTTTCCCAGAAGGACTATATATTTCTATACAAGATCTTAAAAAATTAATAGCTTCTTCATTCATTTGTGATCACAGTTCCACTTTGCTTTTCTAATGCATTAAAAATCGGATATTCAGATAATCCAGAACTCACTATTACTTTATTTACATTCATATCTAGTGCCTCAAGAGCAGCATATGCCTTCTTTTTCATTCCGCCTACTAATTTTTCCATTAAATTTTGTAATTGAATTTTTTTAATCTTTTTTATCAAAGAATTTTCATCATCGAAATCCTTGTAAATACCCTTAACATCTGTTAAACTAATTAAAATTTCTGCTCCTAGAGAGTTGGCTACATAACTTGCTGCTCTGTCTCCATCTACATTTAATATTTCACCATTCTCACTTTTCGCTAAACACCCAATTATTGGCAAATAATCATTTTCTAAAAGATATCTTAATAATTTTGTATCCACCTTATTTACTTTCCCAGAAAACTCACCTCTTTTCATGATTTTTTTATCATTAATCATTACAATAATCTTTTCCTTTCTCTTAGCGTGAATAGTTCCACCATCTATGCCGGTAAATCCAAAAGCATTTATTCCTTTCATTTGAAGAGCTTCAACTAAGCGTTTATTATTCTTTCCTCCTAACACCATAATTGCAACATCTATTGTTTCCTTATCGGTATATCTTGTTCTAAAACCTGAAGGTGTTTTAAAATATTTTGGATTTTTATTCATCTCCCGTAATACTTGATTTATTTGAGGACCACCACCATGAACAATAATTAATTTATATTTTTTTTTATAATTTTTTTGGATGTTGTAAATATCCTCTACAACATTAGAAAAATTTTTTGCCAATAAAGATCCCCCAATTTTGACAACAACAATCATGAGCGGTTTCTCTTTTTTAACTGTAGTTTTTTATAAAATAATCAACTATTTTTTTTGCCACATTTACTTTGCTTGCTCTAGCAACTCCTCTAAATTGAGGTGTTCCATTGATTTCAATAACATATAGTTTTCCATTTTTTTCCATTAAATCAACCCCAACAATTTCTCCTTTTACTGCTTTAGTCGCTTTTAAACTTAAATCTCTTAATACTTTTGTGATTTCAATTTTACTTGCCGTTCCTCCTATCGCGATATTGCTTCTGAAATCATTATCCGGCTTGAATCGCCCCATCGCTGCCACACATTCATCACCAACTACAAAAACTCTAATATCTGTAGGTGATTTTTGATCATCTTTCTTTATATATTCTTGCAGATAAAATAGTTTTTGTAAAATATTTCCCATACTTTCCCTTAATTCAAAGTTTGAAATTGCGCTATTATGAGAATCTAATTTCGCAATCAAGCGTCCCCACGACCCAATTATTGGTTTAATTATTGAAGGATAATCTAGATTTTCTTCAAGAGCATTGAGAGCTGAATCTCCTTTAAATGCAAAGTAAGTTTTTGGAATAAGAATATTATTCTCAATTAATTTTAATGAAGTTAGTAATTTATTTCCAGTAATATTTAAACATTCAAAATTATTTATCACTTTATAACCCTTAGTCTCTAATATTCCTGTTGAAAACAAACCTCTAAAATAACTAAGCGATCGCTCTAAAATTAGGTCATAATGATATTCTAAATCTTTTGCTTTTGATATGCTAAAATATATTTTTTGATTATTAATTAAATCATAATCTATATTCTTTTTCTCCAATTCCTCAATTAAGCGTTTTATTTCCCATGTTACCCGATTATGTAATATTGCAATTTTCATTGATTATTTTCTATACTCTGAATTTTTAATTATTGTAGTTTTAATAGATTAAATTATAATATAAGTATCTTAGTGTTGTATAATAATTATTAAGGTTAGTATATAAATAACATAGATAACATGACAAAATCTCAGATAACATTTATTATCCCTTCGTTTTTTAATTTAGAGACATATCAAAAAATTCTTTACTATAATGATCTTCCTCTCGGAACTCTTCAGATTTCCTCATATCTAAAAAAACACCATGATATCAAAACGGATATAATTGATATGCGTGTTGAGGAAGAGAACGATCTAAAATGGGATTCTGAATCAAATGATATTATTAAATTTAAAGAATTTTGTTTAAAAGTTTTAGAATCTAAAATTCAAGACTCTCAATATATAGGGATAAATTGTTTTACTTCTTTTCAATATTTACAATCGAAAATAATTGCAGAATTAATTAAAAAAAATTTTAAGGATACGATTATTTTTATAGGCGGATATCATCCCTCTTCAAAACCCCAAGATTTCTCATACCCGAAATCTCCATTTGATTTTGTTCTAATTAATGAGGCGGAGCATCTTTTATCCGAATATCTAAAAAATGAAGAAAACCGAATCAATACTAACAATAAGCGAACAAAGATATTAAAAACCAATAATATAATTGATGTAAATGATCTTCCCTTGCCTGATTATGAACTCTACTTAAATAAATATCCTTATTACAACAAGTTTAAATTTGAACTTTATACCTCAAGAGGATGCCCATATCAATGTGCTTTTTGTTCTCTAAATTACAGGTTTAGAACATATAACTTTGATAATTTTAAAAAGATTTTTGAAAACTTAGTCGATATTGTCCTAAAAAGAAATAAAAAATATCCTAAAATAACTTTTGCAGATCAAGCATTCTTTAGTTTATCTATTAAGGATAAAATATTGGATTATATAATCAAAGAAGAACTCCAAGATAAAATCACTTTCTCTTGTCAATCACGTGTAGAGACTGTGGGAAATGAACTAAGATTAATTAAAAAAATTAAAAAAGTAAAATTAATAATTGGATACGGTCTTGAATCAGCAGATAAGAAACTATTAGTTGAAATGAAAAAAACTAAATCCCCTACTAATTATCTTAACAAAATGAAGGATATCATTGGTATATATAAAAATAGTAATATTAATTATTGTAGATTAAATATTTTATGTGGTTTTCCTAGTGAGAATAAAACATCTTTTGATAATACTATTGATTTTATTCGAAAATATGCCTCTCATGAGAATATTCAACTAAGTCCTTCTCTTTTTTCTTGTTATCCTAATACCCTTGTTTATCATAATATGAAATATTATGAAAATCTCTATGGTTCAGAATTTAATGATAATTGGTGGAAAAGTAATGAGAACCAATTTAAATTCTCCGTATTAAAAAAATGTTCTTTTAATTATTTATTAAGAGATTTGATCTATGATTATAAAGAAAAATATCTACCATTATTAAATATGTTTAAGTTTTCCAGTTTTAGGGATTTAGCTATTTGGAAAAAATTTTATAATGATTGGTATAATGAATTAAATTTTAACTAAACAATATTAAAATAAAAAATATTTCCATAAAAATAAAAAATAAGAGCCCCACTAATTTTAATCTCTTTGGATTTGAATGAATATTATTAAAAATCGAAATATCTATTGTTTCGGCTAATAAATCATCTATAAAGAGAACAGCTCCAATAGCAATGAAAATCAGAGAAAATAAAAAGTTTTCTTTAAATAATAGTAAAACTATTCCTTCAACAAAAATAATTGCTCCAGAGAGCAAATGATGTAAGAATCTCCATATTCCAGTTATTTCCAGTTTTTCATCTTTTTTCTTCATTTAATATCTCATCTCTATTATCTTTATAAAATCTTTGATCTTTACATTTTATAAAGATGTGATCGGAAAGGATAAAAAAGAAAATATAATATGATTAATTTACTAAAATAAGTAATAAGATTTAAATTGAACATAAAACCTCTAAGATTATGGAATATAAACATCCTTCTAAGGATATTACAGAAACCGAAGGCACGCTCTTGCGCGGAAAGACCATCTGTATGTGTTTAACTGGTAGCGTAGCAATAATTAGTGCTCCAATAATCGCACGAGAACTTATGAGAAGAGGCGCTGAAGTAATAGCAGTTATGACACCAGCAGCTACAAGCTTAATTACTCCCCAGATGATGCATTGGGCGACGGGAAATCCTGCCATTACTGGTCTTACTGGTAATGTCGAACACATTTATCTTGCTGGAGAAAGACCCCGGGAAGTAGGGCAAGCTGACTTGGTATTAGTATGTCCAGCAACAGCGAACACAATCTCTAAAATCGCTAACGGAATAGACGATACTCCAGTTACCACTGTAGTTACCACCGCATTTGGCTCATCCATTCCAATTATTGTAGTTCCTGCTATGCATGAGAGCATGTTCCGACATCCTATCTTAAAAGAAAATATGACTAAATTACGTAAGTTTGGTGTTGAGATTTTAGGTCCGAGAATCGAGGAGGGGAAGGCAAAAATTGCAAGGATAGACGATATTATTGATAGAGTAATTGATATTTTAGTCGCTAAAAAAGATCTTGATGGAATAAAAATATTAGCGACTGCTGGACCAACTAGAGAATATATTGACGAGATCAGATTTGTTTCAAATGAATCCTCAGGTAAAATGGGAATTGAAATTGCCAAAGAAGCGTCTGCGAGAGGTGCCGATGTATTATTAGTCAATGGAAAAAGTTCTGTTGAGGTACCAGATTATTTAAATGTTAAAAATGTAATTTCTACTGATGATTTCATAAGTTCTGTAACTAATGAGCTAAAAGAACATGATTATGATATGTTTATTTGTGCGGCAGCAATAAGTGATTTTTCTCCAACTGATTGTATTGAAGGAAAAATTTCTTCTACTGAAGTTAAGGAATTGCAAGTAAACATGAGATTGACTCCAAAAATCATTGATAAAGCAAGAGAAGTTGATAATAAAGTTTTCATCGTTGCTTTTAAAGCAGAAACAAATGTCTCAAGAACCGAACTAATTGATAGAGCGTATAATCGTCTTAAAAAATCAGATATAGATTTAATTGTTGCTAATGATGTTGGTCGCGAAGATATAGGTTTTGAAAGTACTGAAAATGAGGTTTATATAATCGACAAAGAAAAACATACTACTCATGTTTCAAAGCATTCAAAACGATATATTGCATCAAAAATTATAGATATAGCATTGGAAAATTATCGAATCAAAGATTTGTGATAAAACCTAGTAAATCTGCCCAATTTATTACTTATTCTACATCACTTCTTATAAACTTTTTGAAAGAAAAAATTTAAATATGTATTCAGTTTTTATGGTAAGTGAAAAGAAAGTTGAGAAAGTTGAGTTTGAGTTGAGTTTATAAGTATTTACTCATACACCTATCATAAAATACAATATTAATGAATTATTTAGTACATTGATATATAAGAATTTGCATATTTAATATAAGAGAAATGTTTAATAATCGTTATTAGGAGTGTAATAAAAATTACCACTGAAGAAGAAGGACGAATAACGCAAGGAACTATCGCTCAATTTATGCGAAAAAGAACTCAATTAGTTGGCTTTGAGTTTGGGTATTGGAAGCATGCACAATATGCTGCTGAATTCTTAGATAATGCTCTTGATGCAATAGAGACCTTCCAATGGAAGGAAATAAAAAATGAAGATTCCAGCATAGCTTTTACATTAGACCAAGAATTATTCTTAGAAAATTTTTCTATTTTACAAGAGGAACAAGAAGAAGAGGATTCACAAACCTTAGATAATGAAGCAAAACAAACATTATTAGAAGAAATTAGGCCAGTATCCAAAGAATTAAAAAAGAATGATATCACCACCAAATCCAAAAAAGAAGTTCCAAAACCTAAAAAAAAGGAAGAAATCGAAGAAATCGAAGTTAAAAACTTGATTAAAGATATGGAGAGCTTAATCCAACCTGTCAACAATATCAATATCATAGATAAAGAACCAATTGTTATAATTAGACTCACAGAATCAGAGGCTCATTCTTTATTAACTGGTGAGATAGATGCTAAAAATATAATGAGTTACAAATTCGAAGTTTTTGATAATGGTCTTGGAATGGCTAAGGTGGATGTAGAAAAGTATGGAAAATATTTAGCATCATCAAAAAGCATGGAGTTAAAACAGACAAGAGGTAGCCAAGGATTTGGTGCTCCAAGTGCATTTAGCGATGCCCAAAACACAACAGGAAAACCAATTGTTGCAGTATCTAAAACTTCGGATAATTTATATGCAACTGCATCTGAATTCTTTACAACTTCTAAAAATGAGAAAAGATATGTGGTTCATCCTACAGAAATAGATGTTCCTTTTCTTCATGGTACATATATTAAACTTAGTTATCTAAATATAAAATATGTAAGAGGATATGTGGATACTTACATTAAAGAAACTGCCTTAATGAACCCCCACGTGACTATTATATATATTGATCCCTATAATGAGGAATTCATATATCCTAGAAAGGTTTCATCTTTTCCGGCGGAACCTAGATATGCAAAACCTCACCCCTCATCAACAAATATAGGCGATCTTCAGGACCTATTAGGAAAATCTGAACATTTATCATTAACTTCATTTTTACAAGATAATTTTGTAAGAATGAGCTATAATACTGCTAAGGAAGTAGTAGATCTCGCAGAAAGAGATTTACAAGACAAAATGAACTTGCTGATCCTAAATGATGGATTCATTAAAATTACTAAAAAAAAAAGTGATCCAGTTCATTTTTTAAGATATGAAAAACGAGTTTATGGGAGATCAACAAGATTAAGAGATAAATTAGTAGCTTATGAGGTTATTTCTGATGAAATGAGGGAAAAATATTGGAATGAGATTCAGAAATATCAAGATTTAAATGCAGAAATTGATAGTATCACTGATAAAATTAAAAAATATAAAACTAAAATCCAAAAGGCCGATACCAAGAAAGAACAAAGGAAAATTAAGAGAGATGTTAAGAAATTAAGAAGAAAAATTGATATTATTCGAGAAGACAAGGATAATATAAGAAAAAATCTGAATAAAATCTTTAAGGATAAAAAAGATGGATTAGAAGAAATTACAGCTAAAAAAAAACTTCAAGAATTTGAAGATTTAGTAGAAGATGTAAAAATTTCAGATGCAAGGCCCCAAGATCTTACTAATGATCAATTTAATTCTCTTTTTTTTGCGTTTAAATCTATAAAATATATGGCTCCTCCCACGGACACAGTAGTCCCAGTTGGGGATGTTGTTTTAGAAAATACCTTAATAAAAGAATTGGGTCTAAAGGTATCAGAGAACTTAGATGATTTTGGAACTCCTGTAGAAGAATTAAAGAAATCATCTAAAAGTTTCCTAAATCGTAAGAAAACATTAATTTTAGAAAATAACCCAGATATGAGTAAAGAAGATTTGGATAATATTGAATTAACTGATGAGGATTTAATTGAATTCAATTCTCAAGTACTTTCTCAATTCATATTGAAAGATGAAGATTTTGAACCAGAAGGATATATAAAAGATCTTAAGGATTTATTGGAAATATCTGAAAATTCAAAACAAATAGATTATAAACAAATTTTTGAATATTTTGTTGAAAATTTCACAAGAGAAGACGATTTCGTAGCAGCTGAAACTCGTGATCCTACTAGCGGTAAAGGTTTGGCCTACATTGTCGAAGGTGTTCTTGCTTACGCAAATAAACTAGATGTTCCAAAAAGATCAAGGGACGTTTTATCTCGATTCGTTAATAGAACGCCCAAACTTAGAGATTCAGCAGATTGTGCTATTACCAAAGCAGTCCAAAACGTTAATTGGAAAAATTACAATATTGATAGTTTTGACAACGGATTGCCTAAAGGACCAATAAGGCTTTTGGTTAATGTATCAGGACCATATGTTCATTTAATGTTCAAATCACAATCAAAAAATGCATTAGCTGATGATGAGGATCTTATAAATGAAATTAAATACTGTTTAGAAGCTATTGGAAGAAGATTGAGAGTATATCTTAACAGACGTGCTAAAATAAGAAAAAAAGAAAAAAGAGCAAATTTAATTGAAAAATATATTCCTAAATTTGTTAATAGTGTTTATAATATTGCTCAAGAGGGTAGTAGTTATAAAGATAAAATCTCCAAGGAAGAGCTAGAAAAATTGATGAAATCACCTATAAGGAAACAAACATCTCCTATTAGTGAAGATATTACTAAGAAGATCTCCAAAAAGAAAAAAATAGAAAAAGAAAAGAAAAAGAAGGAATATGAAGTTGGAACCCTTGAAGAATATACTAAAACTGAATTAGAAAAGATCGCGGATGAAAAAGATATTGAGATACCAGCAAAAGCCAAAAAAGATGAAATTGTTAATATAATAGAAGAAACCTTGGATATTGGAAAGGCAGAAGAGAAAGAAAAAAAGGAAGAGAAAGAAATTAAAGAGAAAGAAGTCGAAGAATTAGACGTCGAAAATTTAGAAAAATACACTGTAAAAGATCTGAAAAGAATCACTAAAGAGAAAAATATTGAAATATCATCAACAGCCAGGAAATCTGAATTAATAGATCAGATTCAAAAATCTCTCGGTATCAAAGAGAAAAAAGTAAAAGAAGAAAAGGAATCGGAACAGCCGGAAAAAATCATTAAAGAAGAGAAAAGGGAAAGAGTAAGAGCCCCTCCGATGCCTTCAAAGACAAAGCAACAAAAATTGCCCGTCCTTACAAATGAAGCTATTCTTGAGGCATTAGATAATGAAGAGTGGCAAAATATTCAAGACCTTATTTTTAAGATGAGAATTAAAGATATGTTAGATGCTCGACTATTACAAGTAAAGTTAAAAGAACTAGAAAGAAAGGAAGAATTAATTGTAAAAGCAAAAAAGGGAAAAAAGTTTTGGAAATTAAAATAGGGTGATATTAACAATGGCTAAAAGTGAAATGAAAGAAAAATGGGATTTAAAAGCTACAAAAGAATTATTAAATAATTTACAAAACCAAGATTTTGAAAATAAAGATATAGAATTACCTGATGACACAATTAAGATCGATGATCTGAGAAGAAAAGAGGCACTGAATAAATTATATTCACTTGTTGACAGTGTGATTGAAGATATTTATACTACGGGTAAACCAGTAATAGAATTACCATCGAGATCCAATTCTAATATTATTTGGGATGAAGAAAGTGATTTATTGCTCCTTGGAAAACAAATTCAGCAAAAACAGTTTCACTCATTAACTAGTGTTGCAGATATAACTCGTTTGATGCGTGTTTTGGAAATTATAAATGAACTCCTCATGAAAGATATGCATGCCACGAAGAGGGAAATTTTTTACACTGATGTTAAACTTTTTCAAGATCAAAAAAATAGTGATAAGAGCATAGAAGATGTTGCAACCATGCTTTATACAACAAGAAATTCTACTCATGTAGTTGCCTCCGCCAGAGGATCATGTGTAGGCAGATTAAGAATTAGGGATAAAAATGATATCATAGATTTAGAAGGACTAGGCAGTGGCGGATGGGGAATTAGCCCAATGTTAGATAATATTGAAATATTAGAATCTGATGCGGAATTCATTATGGTTGTTGAAAAAGATGCGGCAATGATGAGATTGGCAGAAGCACGTTTTTGGAAACAATATCCTTGTATTATCCTTACTGCTCAAGGAGTTGGAAATGTGGCTGTAAGAATGTTTCTGAAAAGATTAAGCAAAGAGTTACAACTTCCCGTGTTTAGTTTAGTTGACAGTGATCCATATGGTCATTATATCCATAGCGTATATATGCGTGGATCTAAAAGATTGAGTTATGAATCTCCATTCTTAGCTACACCCGATATAAAGCTTTTAGGTGTATTAACAAGAGATTTAGATAAATACAATGTACCAGATGATTGTAGACTAGATATGAATAAAACAGACATTAAAAGAACACAAGATTTATTAAAAGAAGATTTTGTAAAAAAAAATAAAGCTTGGAAAACCGATTTAGAACTTGCTCTAAAAATAAAAAAGAAAGCAGAAATTCAAGCTCTTTCATCTCATGGATTTGAATTTTTAACAGAAAAATATCTCCCAGAAAAGTTATCAACTGGAGATTGGTTATAAAAGGTAATGCATTATGAGAGTATTTCAAAAAAAAGATGGTGGGATCGTTCAATTAATAGATAAAGAGAGAATGCAAGAATGGTCAATTGAGCTTCCTTTAATATTTATAGAGTATATAAGGAACAATAAACTGGATAGTTATGATGACGACAAGGTAAAAAAAGCAGTTGCAGAATATTTAGATGAAATAATGGAAGATGTAGCAGTTCCAAGATTAATTGAGGTTTTGGAAGGAGATAATGTAGAGGAAATAATCAATGCTTTGGAACGCATTGAAAAAATTGCCAATGAGAATCTTGATATAACTCGTCCGATAAGACCTTATTTAGAGGATCTTTTACAAAAAGATAATGAAAAAATAAGTAACTTAACAGATAGCATCTTAGAATTATTCAGAAGAGAGGAGAGAAGGAAGGAATTGAGCGAAAAGCGGAAAATTATGGAGAAAAAAGAAGAATTATTCATGAAAGGAAAAATTACTGCTGATGAATATGCTGAAGCCAGAAAAGAATATATCAAATTTCGCGATAATAGATAATACCAAAAAGATGATTTATTTATGAAGCCAAGTTTAGAATTAAAAGAAGATTTTACTAATTTTATATTAAAAAACAATATTATTGGGTTTTTTAAGGATCCAATTACTTTAAAGTCTGGAAGAGTTTCCTATTGGTACGTAAATTGGAGAGATATCTCATCAGATGTCTATTTAATCGATAAATTAACGGATTTCATTATCAAATTTGTTAATGAATTAAATTTAAATCCCGATTGTTTTTTTGGAGTTCCTGAAGGCGCTACCAAACTAGGTATAATAACTCAATATAAATGGGCGAAAATGCAAGAAGATTTTAGAAAAAATAATTATATCCTATCAATGGGACGAGGATCTCCAAAAAAACATGGAGATCCAAAAGATAGATACTATTTGGGAATACCAGATGGTAAAGTAATTATTCTTGAGGATGTGACAACCACTGGGCAGTCTCTTATCGATATTATTAACCAATTCTCCATACTAAATATAGATATCCAAGCTGCTATTAGTTTAACGAATAGAAATGAGAGAAGAAGTGATGGAAAAACAGTAAAAGAACTAATAATGAGAAAAAACATACCTTATTATTCAATGAGTAATGCTTTAGAGTTATTACCTAGAGTTTATGAAATGAATGAAATAGATAAGGTTATCGCTAAAAAAGTCGAAGATTATTTTTTAAAATATGGAGAGAAAGAATTAATATTAACTAGATAAGTATCCTGTTTTTTAATGTAGATAGAAGTTCCTCCATTTATATATTAATTCTGAAATCTGAGAAAATAGAATTTGTTCAGCATTAGTTAATCTACTTTCATCTGAAACGGATAATTCACTACGTGCTAATCGTAATAATTTTAAAAGTCTACTATCAATTATATTTGCCATATAAGAATTGAATTTGTCTAAATCTGATTTAGGTTTAACCCCTTCTTTTACTTTTATTTTAGTAAATAGCTTAAATTCCTTTATTTTATTTAAAAAGTACTTATCGTGTATTTCTCTTAGTTTTCGATCATCTCTTTCACTTATAGCATGTCTTTGTACATCTGTATTATCGCATTTCTCTTGTGGCGCAATTTTTAATATATTTTTATCAATTAAAGGAATTGCCAGAAATAACTCTAATCTATAATTTTCTCCTTTTTTAAAAGGACCAATTTTCCTATTTAAAAGGGAGAACCCTTTATAATCATTAATACATTCGGTTAAAATTTCCGTATTCTTAAAAATGAAATTTATTCTGATTAATATTTCCTCTAAATTTGGTTTAATTTTAAACAAGCCTTTTTCCGCAACGTTTTTTACTTTTTAATTATATTTTTTATATTACAAACATAATTTATTATAATATTAATAGAAAATTAGAAAATTATATTTAATTATTAATTATTTACTACTTCTGTGAAATCTATTTGATTGCTGAGATAATTCTACTCGTTATTTTCGTAATATTTGTTATAGTTGGGTTTTATATAATTTATCGGCAGGTAGCCTTAGTTAAGAAAGGAGAATTATCGTATAAAGAAATCTTATTATGTGCTTTTTATGGAATTATTTTTAGCATGTCAGTGATGATCATTATGGCAATGGCGTTCATATTTGCCATAAAATCTCCAGATCTATGGACAATAGGAATAGATCCCCCCGAAAATATAAATGAATTAACCTTGCTCATTCCTTTTATTATTTGTTTCGTATATATTTCTTTATATCCATTAGTCGATTTCATATATTTAGCTTTAAGTTCAGAGACAAAAGAAGGCTTAACCATCTTTCACAAGATTCTTGGAGAAAAAGTAATTAATAAAAATAAATCAAAATACATATCTTTGCTAATGGCATTCATTTTTTATTCAATTATATTTGTAATTCCTCCATTTTTAATTACTCTAGCAGGTGCTCCTTTTATCATGATTTGGATCACGTGGTTTTTAATCTATCCTTTAATGATATTAACATATTATGGTGCTAAAGGGTATATCGCAGGTATTACAAACGCCTTCGTTCATATCCCATACATGAAACGCTCTATTTTTTTAGGATTTGAAGATTCTAAAAGAACATTAAAAGAATTTCTTGATGATCCTATATCCTATATAACGATTGGATTAATGTTATTCGTATTTGTTTGGCAATGGATATCAATGTTTCAAACTTTAGGTTTTTTAGCAACGGGATCTCTAGCGATTTCTACCTATTCTTACTCTGGTATGGTTTTTATCACTCTACTATTTGGTGTTATTGGATATTTCACACGTTTTTGGGGAAGAAAGATTCAATATAGAGGTATTGATATCTTTTTTGCTGCCTATCTTATGGCTGCTGTTGGAATAAATGTATTAGTTAATTTTCTTATAGTAAATATCGATAAATTAACGGATACGTTTAATAGCTGGGTATTTACATCTACCATTCCCACTAGTTTCCTATTATTTGCGATACCTGCAGTGATTGAGGAAATAGTTCTTATAATTTTTACATCCTATTATTTTCTTTCAAAAAAAAGTAGTTTTAACATTAACTTCAAACTATCAAAAATAAACCAATCTTCTCAAACATTTGACCCCGTTCCATTATTTAATTTTTTAAAAAGTAAAGATCCTGAGATAAGTAAAAATGCAGAAAACGCTTTAATCAAAATGTACGAAAGAATCCCATTTAAAGTTGATGTGGATATTGATGATTTTAGAATAAAAACTCAATTATTAGACGGTTTATGTGATTTGAATCAAAAATCAAGAGAAGTTAGTTATAGAATCTTAATAAATCTAGAAAAAAAAGTTCCAGAAAAGATTCTACCTTGGGTTATAGAAGGATTAAGATCACCTAATTATGATAAGAGTATTCCAATTGCAAGATCTCTTCAAGAATTAGAACTTTCATTTATCGAAAAGATTCCCCAAAAATTATTGCTTGAATTGATCGGAGATCCCGAATGGAGGATTAGATTCCTTTCCCTAAAAATACTCTCACGATTAGTAGAATTTAGAGAAGATAAAATTGAGAAACTTGATTTATATAAATTACTAGAAGATCCCGAAATAAAAGTTCAAGCAGAAATTTTGAATCTATTATCAAAAACTTCTTATCTCCCACCGCTTGATCTTATTATTGATAAAATTAATCATAATCATAAGTTGATCCGTGCCTCAGCAATTAAGAATTTACAGAAAATAAATAAAGAGAATTTTGATTCTAAACTTATCCCTAAATTGTTACCCTTGATGAGAGACCCTTCAAGTTCGGTAAGAGCATCTATCTTCCAATTTTTTACAAAATTAGGTAATTTTAAAAAATTTTCCATACCTTTATCTCCAATATTAGATGGTTTATCAGATCCTGATCCTAAATTGAGAAACGCTTCTGTCACTCTTCTCAGTAAATACTTTCAAGAAAAACCTAAAGCTATTGATATAAAGAATATCATAAATAAAATAGATAAAACTAACACAGAATCTTTATTAAGTATTTTAACTCTATTAGGAAAAATTTGGTACAAAAATGAAGAGAAAGTATTAAAAATCCTTTTAGAGTTTATTAAATATGATAATATTGACGTAAAGGAAAAAGTTTCACAGATTATCGTAGAAAAATCCAGAACAGAACCAAATTTGATTTTAAATGAATTAATTAAAATCCAAGATACCTCAAAATTCGTTTCAAAAGGTATTATTTCAAGAACACTAATAAAAATTGCTCAAAAAAATCCGGAAAAGATTATTCCCAAATTAATCAAACTCTCTCAATCCGAGGATATTGATATTAAATTAAATGCTTTATCCGCAATAGAAGGTATTATAGATGATTATTCCAATAAAATTGATATTAAGGAGATTTTTTCAATTTTACAAACTAATAAAAATAAAGAAGTGAAAAAAGAAATATCAAAAATTCTAAAAAAATTTGCGAAAAAAGATCCTGAATCTATAGAACCTATAATCAATGAATTAATTGAAATTTTTGGTGAACAAGAAACATCTGTAAAAATTTCATTAGTAAAATCTTTATTAGAGATAGCAGAAAAGGCTCCTAATTTAATCTCCATTAAATCCGCAATAAATCTTCTTTCTGAAAAAGATTCATTTATAAGAGAATATGCAACTAAAATAATTGGAGCAATTGGAGCTCATTCAGAAAAATATAAGATAGCTATTGATGCCTTATTAAATAATGCACTTCGTGATGAGGATTGGATTGTTCGAGAAGCCGCAATTAGCGCTCTTGGAAAAATTATTCATCAGTTAGAAAATAAGGATTTTATTGTAAGTCAATTGATTTCATTCCTTGATGATGATGAGACTTGGGTGAGACGTTCAGCTTTAAACATGCTCTCCGAAATTGAGGATTTAAAAGCCTCACAGATTTCTATTAATAAAATCGAAAAAAATATTTATCATGAAAATGAAAACGTTAGAGAAGCAACCGCAAAATTATTAAAAGTTTATGCTCAAGAAAATCTTGAGAAGATTTTTAAATATGCTTTGGATTTATTAGAAGATTCTTCTGAAAAAGTAAGAAATACTATGATTAATTCCATGGTTGATATAGTCCGAAGAAAAGGAGTTAAAAATATTTTACCACAATTATTAAAACATCTGAGTGATGAATTTAGTATTCAAATACAGAGGTCAATATCTATTATATTGGGTCGTTCTGTTAAATATGAAGGAGAAGATATTAAAAAGAGAGTAATTTCTCTATTGAAAATACGATGCGAAATGTCCCAAGATGAAATTATTTGTGGAGTCCTCCAAAATCTTATGGAAAATTAACTTAATATTAATTAAAGTATAAAATTGGTCGATTTAATAGATCGATTCCTCTTCTCAATATTCTATTCTTTCTTTTAATTTAGTTTTGTATTTTTTTTATAAATTTTTACTAAATTTTCGCTCCCCCCATTCTTTTTATCAAATTTTATTTTCTAATTAATAAAACACTCTAATTTCCAATAATAAGAAATCTTTGAAAACATGCAAAATGATGATATAAAAATTTGCGAATCTGCACAGAAAGAAAGCACCGACGATATTATTTTAACATTAATAAGAGAATTAAAAATTCAATAGATATATTTTAGTAATTATAAAATAAGAATTAGTGATAATCATTACTCAACCCGTATCGAGTCCAACCACACCTATAAATCCCGTTCAGAAATTTGAAGACTTTTATAGGTTTTATGAAGATTTCCCTGGAGAATATAAATATCAAGAACAAATTAAAAATATAGATGCCAAGGGTGGAAATTCACTAGTATTTCTGTATGAAGATCTATTATCATATGATCCTAAATTGGCAGAGATGCTAAAAAAAGATCCAGAAAGACTCTTGGACGATGCCGTTGAAGCATTTAAAAACACTCTTAAGTTTCTATCTGGAGGAAAATTAAGTTATGAGGATTATTTTGTAAGAATATCCACTCTAGACGAAAAAAGCACATTAGGGGTACCTATAAGGGGACTTCGATCGAAACATATCGATCAGTTTGTCTGGTTGAAAGGAATAACAATTCGCAGCTCAACAATTAGACCACGATTAACAAAGGCAACATTCGAATGTCTTGTGTGCGGTGCAACTTTCGTGGTTATTCAACTTACAACCAAAATTAAATGGCCAAATTTTTGTACAAATAATAGATGTAAGGCAAAAGCAAAATCTGATTTTCGTTTGATTACAAAAAAGTCAGAATTTATTGACTGGCAAAGTATAACAATCCAAGAAGTTCCCGAGGATTTGCCCTCAGGAAGGATTCCACGCTCGGTCCAAGCTATTTTATCTCACGAATTAGTTGATTATGTTAAACCCGGTGACCGAGTAAAGGTTATGGGTATTTTCAGATCTGTTTTAGCAACATCTATGAGAAGTAATAATTCTACCCTTTTTAAAACATTTATTGAGGTAAATTATATCGACCCTGAGGATAAAAGTGAAGAACAAATCGATATTTCTAAAGAGGAAAAAGAAGAAATTTTAAATATTGCGAAAGAACCTCGGATCCAGAAAAAGATTGCTAATTCTATAGCCCCAACTATTTATGGTAGAGACGAATTAAAAATGGCTTGTGCTTTAAGTCTCTTTGGTGGAACGAAAAAAAAGAAACCTGATGGTGGTTATAAGCGTGGAGATATCCATGTGCTTTTTGTAGGAGATCCTGGTACCGGGAAGAGTGAAATCCTAAAATCATCTGTGGATATATCACCTAGAGGGCTTTATACTTCAGGTAAAGGTTCCACAGCAGTAGGTTTAACTGCTGCCGTAATTAAAGATGCAGATACAGGACAAATGAATCTGGAAGCTGGAGCCATGGTTTTAGCAAATGGTGGAGTTGCGGCAATTGATGAGTTCGATAAGATGGATACCGCAGACAGATCGGCATTGCATGAGGGAATGGAACAACAATCGTATCATTATAGTACAGAAATTATAACCGCTGATGGAAATAGAATAATTATTGGAGAATTTATTGATAATTTAATGAAAAAGAAGAAGAAAGAAATAATTTCAGGAAATGATTGTGAAATCTTAGATTTTAAAGATTTAAAGCTTTATTCAACGGATTTTAATGAAATATTTAAAACTAAAGTTGATAGAATTAGTCGACATAAGGCTCCTGATACCTTTTATAAAATAAGGTTCACTAATGGACGTTCTATAACAGTTACTCCAGAACATCCTATATTTGTTTTTCGAGATGGGAAATTAAAATATATTAGAGCAGAAATGGCTAAACCTAATGAGTTTATTCCTATACCAAAATGTCTTCCCAATTCAAGCAAAAGTATCCATTTAGATGAAAATAAATCTGCCCTTCATCCACATGCTAAGGAGATTTCCTTCCCAGAATATTTAAATTCGAAATTAAGTAGGATATTAGGATATATTGTTTCTGAGGGTCATAGTTATAAAGGATCAGTAGTTGAGATCGGATTCTCGAATTCAGATGAGGTATTACTCAGAGAATTTAAAAATTTAATGGAAAATATATTTGAACTTAAACCCAAAATAAGTCATAGGAAAGATGGAACTACAACATTGCGATATCTCTCTATAGAATTATATAAATGGATGAAAAATAATTTTCCAGAAGTCATGAATCTATCAATTAAAAAAAGAATACCATCAAAAATTTTGGGTGGTAGTAAAGAAGTCGCTAGAGAATTTTTAGCCAGTGCATTTAAAGGTGACGGAAGTGTTGAATCAACCTCTATATGTTATAGAACTTCCTCTAAAGGATTAAGTCATGATTATCAAGATTTACTTTTAAAATTAAATTTACAATCCAGAATAATATTAGATAAGTTTAATGATTCATATAAAGTTTATATAAGGGGACAATCGCTTATTCCGTTTTATGAAAAAATTGTAGAAGTCGATGATAAAAGATTGGAAAAGATCAAAGAATTAATCCAACCTAAAGTCGAAAAAACCCATCATCATGATGTTCTTCCAACATCAATAGCTATAAAAATTATTGAACTTAAAAAAGAATTAGCCATCCCGTATGATGGTTATTATGATCGACATTTAAGAAGAAAACATGGAATAACCCGAAATGTTTTTCTTAAGGAAATGAATCAGATAAAAAGTAAGTTTAAGTTAATTAAAAAATGTCTGAAGAAAACCAATAATATAACAGAAATAAGAAATACAACAAATTACTCTCAAGAAAAATTGGCAAAAATCTCTAATATTAAAAGAGGTAATATTGATTATTATGAAAGAGGAGGATACATTAATCCTAAAAGAGAAATAATTCAATCAAAAATCTTGAATTCGTTAGAAGAAAAATTAAAAGAACTTGACCAAAAAATAAGTGATTTAATAAAACTAAGTGGATCTGATATCTTATGGGATCGCATTAAAGATATTAAAGTGATTCAAAATAGAAGTGAGAATTATACTCCTTGGGTATATGACATCACGGTTGAACCAAATCATACTTTTATCAGCCAAGGAGTTATTTTACACAATACGGTCAGTATAGCAAAGGCTGGGATTGTCGCCACACTCAGAGCGGAGACTGCCATTATTGCTGCAGCAAACCCTCATTCTGGAAGGTATGACCTCTATAAAACCCCAACTCAGAACATTAGATTGCCACCTTCTCTTCTATCGCGATTTGATCTGATATATGTGGTAATTGACAGACCAAATACGGTTGATGATGCTCAAATGGCTGAATTTATTCTAAAGAATGCTATGAGAGAACCACCCAATCCATCAGATGATGAAGAGGGTACAGCAGTAATTCCCAGAGATCTATTAAAGAAATATATTAAATATGCTAAAAGAAATTGTCATCCATATCTAACTAAAGAAGCTAAAGAACATATTAAGGAATTTTATTTAAAATTAAGAGGTGATTACGATAGTGAGGATGCAATTGTATCAATTTTAGCTCGAAATCTCGATGCCTTGGTCAGATTGAGTGAGGCTTATGCGAAAATGGCACTAAGGGAAGATGTTCTAAAAGAGGATGTTGATGCAGTTATTAAACTATTTGAAAGATATTTAACTGATACGGGATATGATAAGACAACCGGTAAAATAGATATGGATAGAATCTTTGTTGGGGAGTCTAGAAGTAAACTTAATAAATTAGATAAATTGCTCCAAAGAATGAAAGAAATTTTTGAAGAAAATAACTGGAAAATGCTTGATAAGAAAAATGTCATTCAAATCCTTGACTTAGAAGAGGGTTTAGACGAGGAATTTATTAAAAATGCTCTAATAGAACTTGTGACTGAAGGAACATTATATGAACCACGTGTAGGATATATCCGGTTTACCAATAAAGAGCAGTAATCAACTTTTTTAATATTTTCATTCATTTTAATTATGTTTCATAATAAGAATTAATAAAAATTAATAATCCTTTTAACTCACAATAAAGTAAAATCAACTCATCATTATGTCATTGGTTATTGAAAATTTAAAAGAAGCTCTAATTGGCGAAACTAAGGCACAAAGAAAATATGATCTGTATGCTGAAAAAGCACTGGAGGAAAATCGTCCAGAAATTGCACATCTTTTTAAAGCGGTTTCCTTTGCTGAAAACATTCACATTAAAAACCATAAACGAGCTCTTTCTCTTCTTGTAGACTCGGATGCAAATGTCCAAGACTTTCTCCAGATAGATGAAGAAGAATTAAAAAATAAGATTGGAGATACTTTTTCCAATTTAGAGGACGCGATTGAGGGAGAACTCTATGAGACAAAAAAAATGTATAAAAAGTTTGAAAAAAATGCAAATTCTTTAGGGAAAGAAGTTGCAGAACTTTCTTTTTCCTTAGCTCGTGATGCTGAAAAAATACATGCTGATCATTTCTCTTCTTATCTAAAAAACCTTGAGAAAGGACGAGAAATCAAGAAAAGAAAAATATATGTATGTGAGATTTGCGGGAATGTAGAATTTGAAGAGCCTCCAGAAACTTGCCCAGTTTGTGATCATTCAAAGAATTTCTATAAAGAAATAGATGCTCCTTTTTAATATGATTTTATTAATTAAAAGAATAATATAAGGGCTGTTCATATCTTTTGTTACTATTTTATTTATGTAAATTACTCAGTGAGTTAAGGATTTATAATAAAAATAGTAAAATAGAGTTGATCTCAACTATAATCCTTAAAATAAAATATTATAAGAGAAAAAATTAGAAAAAAGAATTTATACTCCAGAAGGCTCAAGCCATAAGCCTACGAAATAAGATATCACAAATGCTATGAACCCAACAAGAACCATCTCTAAACCACTTTTTATAAAACTTTCACCTGTTATTCTCGTTTTTAATCCACCAACAATAAATAACATTATAAAAGATATAATAGACGATATTATTAGAGATACGAGTCCAATTGGAATAAAATAAGGAAATAATGTTATTAAAGAACCAAGAATAAAAGCCACAAAAGTTATCCCACCTCCGATCAAAGGGTTTTCAGGTTCCTCAAGACCTAGCTCACTTTTCGTTAAAAAATCAATCCAAGAATCTTTATCAGATGTTATAGTTTTTACACTTTCTTCTAAATTATCTCCCTTTAAGCCCCATTTTCTTAGAATTTGTCTAACTTCTTCCTCTTCTTCTTTAGGAAATAGTTTGATCTCCGCCCTCTCTCTTTTTAATTCATTTCTAATATATTGTGCCTCGCTTTTTGATGATATATATTCCCCCAATCCCATACTAATAGCGCCAGAAACCAGAGCAGCCATCCCAGTCAAGATAACTATTTCATTTCCTTGCTTCAAAGTAGCGGCAGCAACACCAACTAATAGAGTAAACACCGAAATTAATCCATCATTAAAACCAAGAATGAAACTCCGAATCTTTCCCCCACCCGCGATATGTTCTTCTTGCCTTACTTCCATAAAATTTAACCTTTTAAAAATAATTATAATTAATACTCAAAATTTTTTTCTTTACATAAAAGTTTTGATTAAAAAAATAATAAATTTTGTCTCTTCTGATTAAATCAAAATCTCCCAAAATAATAAAACTATAAGATTATCAATTTTTAATATTATTAAAAATACATTAAAATTGATAAAAATGAAAGCTGCAGTTTTCCAAGATATAAAAAAGATTGAATATCGAGAAGACTATCCAACACCAAAGATAGGCGAGAATGACGCTTTAGTTAGGGTTCACTATTGTGGAATTTGTGGTTCTGATATTCACAATTTCTGCAATAAAATGTATCAAACTCCTCTGATAATGGGTCATGAGCTCTCTGGAATTATTGAAGAAGTAGGAGAAAATATTAAAGATTTCAGACCTGGAGATAAAGTGATAGGTATAAATGTTAAGCTTGATATTAGCTCAGGGGATTTGGGAGGTTTAGGAATATTTCAAAATGGAGGATTTGCTGAGTATATAAAAGTTCCAGAAAAGTATCTTTTTCATGTCCCAGAAAATGTTTCTTTAAAAGAAGCGGTAATGATTGAATCTTTTGCAAATATCACAAGGGCAATGAAACTTTCTCAAATAGGTAAAAATGAAAAAATAATGATAATCGGAGGGGGGAATATAGGATTATGTTTCTTAGATGCTTTAATAGGAGATAAAGATCCTGCTTATGTAATTGTTATTGAACCTCAAGAGTTTCTAAGAAATAAAGCTATAGAATTTGGAGCTAAAAAATCTTTTCCTCCAAGTAAAACAAAAATAAAAAGATTTTTGAAGAAAAATGGTAATCCCACTTATATATTTGATTGTGTCGGAAATCAAGAAACTATATTATTAGGAATTGATTTGATAGAACGCGGTGGTACGATATTATTAGAAGGAATTCATAAGGGAAAAATAGAAATACCCACATTTCTTATTAATAACAAAGAAGTGGGAATAAAGGGCTGTCTGGGACATGATAGGGAGGATATTATCGCATCTCTAGAATTAATAAAAAACAAGAAAGTCCATCCAGATCAATTTATCAATGCCACTACAACCTTGAAAAATCTTCAAGACGCATTTATGGAGCATTTAGAACCTACTAAAAGAAATTATATTAAAAAAGTAGTAGAAATTTAATCTCTTCTTTTTATTTTTTATTAATCGTAATAATTTCTTCAGAGAGTTTTTTGAAGGCTTCCTCAACATTCTCTCCCGTCTTTGCCGAAGTTATTATTTCGCCAATTGAATTAATTTCATTGCCTAATTTTTCTACTGTTTTTAAAGATACTTTTGACTCAAGATCATTCTTGTTCCCAATGAGGATAATTGGTATCTCTGAAAGATATTTTTTGATATCTTGAATCCAGAAATCCTTTATTTGTTCAAAAGTTTTTGGTCTTGTTAAATCTCCAACAACAATCGCCCCTTTACTCCCATAATAATATTTTTCTCTCATTTTTGCCCATCGTTCTTGTCCAGCTATGTCCCATAAATTTAGAAAAACTTTTTGATTGTTTGCCAATAATATTTCCTTGGAATAAATATTAGTACCAATAGTACTACGATAATCCTTATTAAATCTATTAGAAACGTACCTAATAACTAAACTTGTTTTCCCTACAGCGGGATCGCCGATAATTATTACCTTTAAGTAATACTTCTCATCTGAATTCATTTTTATTCCACTAAAAAAAAAGATAGATTAATTTTTCTAATAAATAAATAATTAGATATAAATATAAAAATAATTAAAATCTAAATATCAAAAAAAATGACAAATATTATTCAAATAGAGGGATTTTAGATATGACAACAGGCGTGGTATATGGAGATATATATCTCTCACACCGAATAGGAACCCATGTTGAATCCCATACACGATTAGTCGAATTGATGAATTTCTTGGAAGAAAAGGGTATCTTTGAAAATGATGATTTTTCGCTTATAAACCCTAGAAAAGCAACCTTAGATCAAATTGAATATATTCATACTGAAAACCTAATTGATCAAGTTCAAAAAATGAGCGAAAGAGCGGAAAATACAGGAAATGTACAGAGTCTTGATATGGACACATTAGTATCCTCTAAAACCTATGAAGCTTCATTATATTCCGTTGGAGGTAATCTAGATGCTATAGATAAGATACTTTCGGGTGAGATAAAAAATGCATTCGCTGCTGTGCGACCCCCAGGTCATCATTCGAACGCATATAAATGTGCGGGATTTTGTATCTTTAATAATATTGGTATCGCAACAGAATATTTATTTCGAGAGAAAAATGTTAAACGAGTAGCAATTATTGATTGGGATTGCCATCACGGAAATGGCACACAAGATATATTCTATGATGGATCAGAGAACGGAGAAGTAGTCATGTTAAGCTCACATCAAGATGGAAGGACACTTTATCCTGGAAGCGGTTTTACAAACGAGATTGGGTCGGGAAAGGGAGAGGGTAAAATTATAAATTATCCTATGCCCCCTCGCGCTGCTGAAGATATTATTCTGCTCTTTTTTGATGAGATAATTGAACCTGTTTTAAATGAATTCAAACCGGAATTTATTTTAATTTCAGCGGGATTCGATATACATCATACCGATAGATTAACAAATATGGGTTGGACTTATCAAGGACCCGCTAACTATTTGAAAAAAATTAAGGAAATTGCTGAAAAATTCGCAAATGGAAGAATTTCGATTACCTTAGAAGGAGGGTATGAGGCAGATAAGCAAGCAAGAGCAATATACAATTGCCTGAGGGTGTTAAATAATGAATATGATAAAATCATTGAGGAAAAACCCAGGAAATCAGATAAAGATGTATTAAATTATGTGAATAAGAAATTAATTCCTGATATTAAGCAGAACTTATCTTCATATTGGGAGTGCTTTTAATCTTATTCCTAATTTTTATTTTTCCTTACTATTTTATCAATATTTAAAATAATTTTATAAACATAAAACCCATATTTATAATATTGTAAATCTAGATAAGTAACTTATTAATCATCAATAAGAAGATATCTTATGTCATATGAAAATGAAGGAAATGATGAAGAAGAAGAAAAAGAAATAAAAAGACCTTCTATTCCACCTCCAAAAATTCAAGCCCCAAAAATTAGACCTCCTCCAAGCCCCCCACCTAGAAGAACTCCTGAATCTGATATGACTCCATCGCAACCATCATCTGCACCACCCAAACCTCCATCATCAATACCCACTCAATCGGCTCCACAACCAGAACAATATTCTCCACCTCCACCTCAACCTCAACCTGAAATGACTCCTACTACATCTATCCCAAGTGAATCGCAATATAGTAATTTAGAAACACAATTAGAACAAAAAGACGTAAAAATTCAAGAATTGCAGAATCAAAATTCTAATTTAAATAGCTTACTACTGGAGAAAGATAATAATATTCAACAACTTAATAATAAAGTAAATTCTCTCCAAAATCAACTCCAAGAATATGAAACTCGTGTTAATCAACTTAATGAACAAAAATCTAGTTTAGAATCACAAATACCTCAATTACAAAGCAACATTCAACAATTAGAACAGGAAAATGCTAATCTTAAACAACAAATATCTCCTCTACAATCTAAAATAGAACAATTAACAGAGGAAATTAATTATAAAAATAAAAGAATAGAGGAATTGAAAGAACCTAAGGCAGTTATGCCATCTAGTTTAGCGCAAGGGAAGACATCTCAAGGATCTGACGATTATTCCAGTTCTTCTTTAGGTATGGGAACATCCTCGTCCTCAAGTAGTGTATCTGGGACTTCATTTACAGACACTAAAAGAAGAGTCTGTCCAAATTGTGGTGCATCTGGAGCAGCTATTAAAGAGGTAGAAGATAAAAATAAGATAATTAGCTATATCCCAAAACCGACGTATGCCAAGAAGAATGTGTGCACGAAATGTGGGTTTGAGTTCTAAGAATTTTAATTTTTTTCATTTCCCTATAACTTTTGCGATCAACTGCGGATTTGAATTTTAATAACGTACATTTCTTTTAATTCTTAAGAAAATGACCTAAAATTAAATAGTTTAGATTAAAGATCGTTATTTTTTATATTTAATAAAAATTTAAAATTTAAATGTCTCAAGAAGATAATGGATTTTAATAAACATATTTCCGTGAACTTTTAAATACTTATTAGGATTATTATAAAAGAAAATTCCATTCTTACGAGTTTTTTTAAAAGTTCTATTCTATTAGAAATTATCAGAAACTCTATTAAACTAGATAATTATATATATCATAATTTCAATTATAATTCTAAATTATTTAAGCTTAAAAATTAATTTTTCTTCATGTCTGGATTAGATGAAGGTCTTTTAGGACCAACAATCACGAAAAAGCGAGTTATTGCTCTTGCACTAGTCACTATCATAATGATCGCTGCATTCGCATACTCTGTAATGATTTATAGCTGGTTATTTGGTTCACCCCGTAAAAGTCCAAATGAAAGATTAGAAGGTGCTCCAGAAGAGGATGCGTTATTAATTCTTCCTGAATCGGGGTACAATTGGAGTGAATTAGCGGAAAATTTAGATCTCGATGATCCTGATTTACTCGATCAATTGAGAGATTTACATGATGGTAATATTGATTTATTAGATCTCTTACAATATGCTGAATTAGCGGCTGCCTTGGCAGGATCCGATATTGAAGTATTTCGAGTATATAATATTCCATCCTATGAAGAAGTAAGTGAAAAATTATGGAAGTTTGAATGTTTTGATGAGTTTCTGGGTGATTCTTGGGAATGTAATGTACCTCTCCAAAATTATGATTTTTATTCATATAGTGATTATTACTCTAAACATTCTGGATTAAATATTTATAATATTTCAATGCCTTTATCTCCCGGTTTAGGTTCAAACTCTTTTATGATTCCAAATTTGTTCCCGAATCCTTATATCATGGAAAATAGCATTAAAGTTCCAAATATAACTCCCGGATCAGAAGTTTTAAGAAAAAATGCTTTTAATTCCACTACATTAACTCTTGATTTTACATCTGAAAATTCTGTTAATATGACATATGAATTATTTGGATTAACATTACCAACTAATACAGAAATTAATAATTCTGCCTTAGATGAGGATTATACTCCAGCAATCATAAGAGATAGATATCTTCAACTCCCTCCCGATATTTCTACTTATTTAGATTTTAATGTTCACCCAAATATTAATTTTCATTACAATAATTTAAGAACCATCATAAATGATGAAGATACTTCTTTTGTTGTCGCTAATAAAATCAGAAATTATCTACAGGAAAACTTTAGTTTTGGATATAATGCTCTTGAAAATTCTCCCCCAGCTGATGGAGAGGATCTTGTGGAATGGTTCTGTTTTCATGAAGAGGGTATTTGGACTCACTTCGCTTCTGCCTTTTGCGTTTTCTGTAGGGCTTTTGGAGTTTCTTGCAGGTTTGTTGATGGATATAATTCCCGATATGCCGATACGGTAAACGATCCTATAATGGGAGATGGAATAGCTGTAAAATATAGAAATTTATACAATTGGGCGGAAGTTTACATACCAACTGATGTGTCTGGAAATGGCATATGGGTTCAAATGGATATGCTTTACGATTCTTTTGGAGGAGGTTCAGGAGTTGGACCAATATTAAATAATTATAATATAACTCTTTCCAGTAATTTTACATCTGGACCTCGAGGATCAATTGCGCAACTTAATGCAACCTTGAGTAGTTCATATAATCTTTCTGTTTCTGATAAAAATATTCAATTTTATGATTATACTATGGATGAAATTTTAGGTTTTAGCACTACTGATTCAAACGGGTTAGCTACTTTCACATTTCCAATTGATGATAATCAAACTGTAGGACCACATATAATATATGCAAGCTATGGTGGCGCTGCTAATTTGACTTTTTATATCGTAGATGGTGATATACAAGTCAATTTAACCTCAGTTAGCCCACCGCAAGTTAATATTTCCCAAGACCCATATACCACAATAAGTGGAACTGTAAGGGATCCAGTTAATGGAAAACCAGTGAAAAATGCAATTATGAATTTAATCTTATATCAAAAAGGTACAAATAATATTGTAAATCCTTCTTTCAGTCCTTCTTCAATAACAGCAAATGATAATGGAGTATTTAGCCAAACTGTAAATATAGATTCTTCGGTTCCTTATGGACAGTATGAAGTAAGAGTAGATTTTAATGGAAGTTGGGCTAATCCTTTAAGTCCATCATTTCCTTTCACATATCCATTTATTAACAATTACAGCAACAGATTAGATTTAAACGTTACAAAAGAATTAACGTATTCATTGTGGTTTTATATTAATGATATCCCTGCTACTGATAATTCCAATCCCTTGGTATCTCGCTTTTCTACGATCGAACTGAAAGCGATTGTTTATAATGGAACAGGCGACTTAGCAAAAAATGAAATCATCGGATTTTATGATGGTTCTGGAACTTTAATTGGGCAAAATGTAAGTGATGAGAATGGAGTTGCAATTTATAATTATAATGTTGGCATTAATGTTCCAGCAGGTCCAAATCAAATTATTTCCCGAATTGGAACTATTTCTAATAGTTCATATTATATTTTAAATGCTCCAATAAATATCTATCCAATAGATTGCCCAAATCCTAATAGTGTCAGTCGAAGTTCTCTAGATGATGAAGATTTCACTATTCAAGGTTATTTAGAGGACGATTATTCTAATCCAATAAGAAGTGCGATAATTTATATTAATTTATACGATCAGAGTGACTCAGATGTCACATCCCAATACCTTGAATATGTCAGTGGATCTTTTATAACGGATAATAACGGCAACTTTTCTCTGCAGTTTGGAGTAGATAACATTACACCATTGAATAATTATACTCTTAATGTAAGCTTTTATGGACAATTTAATAATCCTTCTGTCAGTTTTGTTTCTTCTCAAACACAAGAATCTCCTTATGAATTAGAAGTCATTGATCCATATCAAATTGATATTTATTTTACAATCGATGGAACTCCAACAAAATTATTCTATAATGATGGAAATCCGCCTAAACGATATAATCTTGGTGAAAATATAAATTTTGGAGTTGAAATATATCAAGGTGGCAGTCCTGTTGATAATGACACAGTATATTTCTATGATTATGATGTTAGTAATGATATTCCGTTTCATACATATGAGTTTAATGGATTTGAGACACCATTAGGGTATTACAATTTTTCTGTGAATACAGGAAGCTGGAATGCAGGATTACATGAAATTAGAGTAACTTATGGTAATTATGGTGTATATAATTTTACTTACGTACTTATTAATAAATCTATTTCAATCAATACAAATTTGGATTCTCCAAGCGATTATACTATTCAAAGACTTTCAGAAAGCTTAACTATTTCTGGGAACGTTTATGATTTTGATAGTCTCGATCATTTACGAGGTCTAGGAATAGGATTATATCTATTCGATATTAATGGTCAAGATTATTCAGATGATTTGAATTTTGCATCTGGATATTCTCAAAATATGACTTTAGATCAAGATGGTACATTTCAGTTTGTTATTAATTCTGTAAATGAAATTCCGATAGGAGAATATAATTTAAGAGTTGATTTCAATGGAACGGTAATAGAATCCGCAATATATTTGTCTGATTATCTTGTTCATTCTTCAAGCTCTCCAATAAATATAAATATTACAGCAGGAGTTCAGATTGATGGTAATTATGATACTGTTTATGATAAAGATCAATTTTATTACAACGATACAATGTATGTCTATGGATATTTAAATTGGGATAATCTTACAGTTATGAATAATTATGAGGTAAATATAACGATACTTGATGCTTTAGACAATATATTGGAAACCAAAATTGCTACTACTGATCCAAGTGGATTTTTCAATACATCATTTACAGTTAAAAATTGGGATGAGGATACTACAAAAGTGATAGTCAATTTTTTACCCGAAGATAATTTTGACTTTCCTGACTATTATTATGTTGAGGCAAAATCTCAACAAGTTTTTAGAGAGATTTGAGAAAGTGAAGAAAAAACATATAAATCAAAAATATTATGAATCGAGAATTATTATTTGGGAAAAATAGGAATTATAGTACATCCATATTTCTTTTTTTCATCCTTTTTGTAATTTTATTTAATTCAATTTCTATATTTGTTTTTGATGGAATTAAGAGTTCTGAAAATAAAGATCAATATATTAAACAATCAGCTTGGACTTGGGCAACTTTAGATTTAACAAATCCAGAAGATATCAATAATTCCCGCTTTTCACATTTTTCAAATATTAGTATTGAAGGCAGACTTTACAATAAAATAACTGAAGATAATAAATCTGGTGAGATAATTGTCATTGAAGTTGATGGGAATATAGATACGAGATATTCTAGTGTTACAAATATAAATGGTATTTTTCAAATTAATTACACGATAGATCCCTCTCTTGATGTCTATTCACCTCATATAATAAAAGCAAAGGTCCAGGATTTAGAAACTGATCCCCCTGGAGGGGAAGTTGAATATGATGATTTTTACCGGATAAATGTAAACGCTACATCTTATCTTGATGTTACATTTTCCAATAAACCATATCTTCCTGATGAAGAATTTGATTTAATTGGATATTTGAGATATAATAATGAAAATGGAAATGGAATTCCAGGTGAATCGATTACTTATTACTGGACCAATGGAACTTATGATTGGATACCTGGTAATTTTTTAACTAATGCGGCAGATGGATCAATTTCCGAAGTCATAAGTTTACCTATCAACCCTCAATCAATCCATTTATTTTTAAATCTAAGTTATCCCGGTGATCTCCCAAATATAAAATCATCCCAGATAGTAATTGGTCCATTTGATATATTTTACAACATTTCATGTACTTGGAATATGTTAAACGAAACCTCTGAGGGTGGAGATTATACGATTAGAGGACAAATCTGGGAAAAAGGTAATCCTAGCCGTAAAATTTACAATAGGCAAGTGAATTTATATTATGAAGGAGAAGGTCTAATAGGAAGTGCAACTACAGATGCCAACGGAAATTTTTCTTTCATTTATTCAATTCCCCCGGGTACAGGAAATAAATCCATCAGAATTCAATTAGTAAACACTGCAGGTTTGTTTTTGACCAATGAAACGCGGATATTAATCACGGCTGGAGTCCCAATCCTCCCTCCTGGCTTTAATATTAGACCTTTCCAATGGTTTTTTATAATAGGTCTTCCGATTATTATCGGAATAATTGCTGCACTTGGAATTTACGGATATTTCTATTATAAAAAAGAAATATCTGCCTCGCGGCTAGTTAATATCCCACTTGAGGGAAAGATTAGAAATCTAAAAATATTAAAGGATTCCGGAAGAATAGAAGAGGCACTTTCATATCTATTTAATGCGATTTATGTTGAATTAGTTGGAGCAAAATACGGAAGAAAAAGAAAATTTAATGAAACAATCCGTGATTTTGCTATAATTTCTGTGCAAGATTTTAAATTAGATCCCGCTAAAATATATCCTTTCATTCAAAAAATAGAACAAATAATTTATGCTCAACCCTTCAAAGTCACAGAAGAAGAATTTTATAAAACAATTGAGCTATTCTCGCCCGTATATTATCAATTAACGGGATACAAGTTTATTCTTAATTTTTAATATAAAGGATTATCATAATGCAAAACAAATAAAATTAAAATAAGTTATTAAAAAAATAGATTACTACAAAGAAATTTAAATTTAAAAAAAATTATAAAATAAAAAAATAAAAAAAACTAATGTGAAAAAAAATGGGTCTTTTCAGTAAAGATGTAAAACCACAATTCATAGATGTTGAACGCAAAAAAGAAAATCTTCGAATATTAATGAAAACCGAAAGATCTAAGGAAGCAATTGCCTACATATATCTTATCTATAATGATCTTATTAAGAATAAATATGAAAAACCTCGATTGGCTTATCAGACCATACGTGAGTATGCAATCGTAGCTGTAAATGAGTTAGGACAAAAACCCGAAACCATTTATCCCTTTATAAAAAAAATTGAAGATATAATATATGGGGGGGTTGAACCTACTAAAAAAGAATTTGAATTTACATTAAATATGTTTTCAAACCTTTATAATGAGATTACAGGCAAAAACTTTGGTTTCAATATTTAGAGAAGATTTTTTAAATATTTCATATAGATTTAAAGGAAAAAAATAAAAAATGGCAAGTATTGAGAGTTCTACAAGAAAGAGTGTAAAGATTTCCAAGGGAATTTTATATATCTTCTTTACAGTTTACTTAATCGTTATAGGAGTATATTTAACAGGATTTATCGAATCCTATCAATCTACTAATCCCGGAGAATTGCCCGTTTTTACTAATTATGTTCCTTTAGCTTGTTATTTGGGAGCAGCAGTTGTTGGAATTAGTTTTATTATTTTTATTCGCAATATAACAGCTCAAAAAACACGGGAACTGAAGTCTAAACGAAAATCACAAATCTCCCTTTTTAAACAAGCACTATTCATTATCATTTTTATATTTGCTTTTATCCCATTATTCTCTCCTATAATTGATCAAGGTGTAAATAATCATAATTTTTCAGTATATAATTCTGGGTGGAATGGTTCCTCAGATTTCAGACAAACGATGATTGATGAGGGTTATGATGTGATGTCAATCCAATCAAGTTTAAGTGCTACAGAGAGACTTGATAAGTCTATATGCTTAGTTTTATTGGGACCAAATCAATTTTATAATCCCCTTTTTGAAATTCCGTTTTTTGTTGATTTTTTTAATGGAGATAATGCGATCTTAATTTGTCACGATCATGGTTCAACTAGAGAATTATTATGGCAAATTCTCCTCTCAAGTTTACTTAGTCCTAATGCTACTGAAATGATCCCAGTCACATTATTTGCGACTGGTTATCTAAGGGATAATGCATCTTATCTTACTAATCCAAAATTTCCAATAATCACTCAATTTGAACCTCACCCCACTACTAATGGTATTGATGATGTTATTCTTTCTACAGCAACAAGCGCAGCGGGAGGTCCCCTTGTAGATATTTTTGGATGGAATGTAATTGCTCGTGGTTCACCTTACAGTTTTGTAGACAGAAATGATGACGGTAGATTTAACTCTTCAGACGATTATTTAGATCTTTCTTTTATGGCAGCTGCATTACCCATCCCAGAGGAATATCTCAAATTACCACTCGGCGGAGATGAATTTACCCCTATCACTTTTATGACAAAAGATACGGGAAGTGCTCGTGTATTTGTGTCTTCAGATGCAAGTATGTGGAATAATGAACTAATCAATCTTCCCGGATATGATAATAAACAATTTGCAATTAATGTAATAGATTGGTTAACTCGTCAAGATGAAGGAGACCCTAAGGATAATTGGATTGTAGCATTCGATGAAGCTCATATTCGTCCAGAACAATCGAGAGATTTAAGTTCTGCGGGAATTTATGGCTATATTATGCAGTATATTATTCACTTAAGTACAAACCCAATAACTGCGTGGATTTATCCCTTGTTGGCAATTTATACTCTCAGACGTTATTTACCGGGAGGTAAAAAGAAAAAAGAGAAGAAAAAAATAGAAGAAGAAGAAAAAAAGGAAGAGAAGATGAGATTTCGCACCTCTTCTTTTTTCGCAAAAAAAATTGATTGGTATCGTGACAAAAGTCAATATAAAAAAGCTTTATTATTATTGAACCGTCGCTTAGAACGAAAGTTAAATGCCCAGTTAGGAGGGAAAAAAATAACAACAGATAATGTAGTTAATCTAGTACGATCTAAAGAACCAAATATAAATAAAAGTAAACTTAAACGCATCTCCCGATTTATTGATAAAATAATATCCCTGAAATCAGGTAAGTTAAAAATTAAAGAAGAATCTGAATTCGAAGAATTTTTCTTTGAAATGGAATGGGTTGTTTCAAATATATAATAATCATTTTAAAAAAATTTATAACAATTAATTACTATAATCAAAAAAAAGTAAAAAAAATAAAAAAGGTTTAAAAATTATGACAGTACCGAGTAAAGGAGAGAAGTATGACCACCCAGAATTGGATGTCACCCCCATTCGTGAGATTGCTCAAGATGTATTATCGGAAGTAAGTAGAGTGATCGTTGGATATGGGGAAACATTACAGCAATTATTCATAGCTTTACTTGTAAATGGACATGTTCTTTTAGAAGGCGTTCCAGGTTTAGGAAAAACAGTGATGGCAAAAACTTTTGCTGAAACTCTTGGGATAAGTTTTAGAAGAGTTCAATTTACACCAGATCTTTTACCCGCTGATATTACGGGAACTAAGATCTTTTCCCAAGAGAAAGGGAACTTTGTGCTTCAAAAAGGCCCACTATTCGCCAATTTAGTTCTTGCTGATGAAATAAATAGAAGTGCGCCTAAAACTCAAGCCGCGCTTCTTGAAGCTATGGCTGAGCGCCAAATCACCATAGAAGGGGAAACATTAGCGCTTGAGAAACCCTTTATCGTAATAGCTACTGAAAATCCTATTGAGATGGAAGGCACATATCCGCTTCCGGAAGCACAGGTTGATAGATTCTTATTCAAACTCTGGTTAGATTATCCAGAACAAGATGAAGAAGTTGAGATTATGCGGCGGCAATTATCTGGCGATTTACCGTCTGTACAACGAATTACGACTGGCTCTGAAATTTTAGCTGCCCAAAACTTAGTGAATCAAGTGTATATTGATGAGAGAATCCTTAAATATATCAGAGACCTTATTTTAAAGACCAGAAGTCATCCACAAGTACAAATGGGGTGTGGTCCACGTGCATCTTTAGTCTTGATGAAATGCTCGAAAGCACGAGCGGCTATCCTTGGACGAACATATGTAACACCTGATGATGTGCGTGCATTAACCGTTCCAGCCCTCAATCATAGACTTCTTTTAAAGCCGGAAGCTGAATTAGAAGGTCTTGATGTGAAAGCGGTTGTTAAGAATATACTTGAAGAAATTCCAATTCCGATATAAATTGAGTATTTTTCTAGCGCTTGAATAAAGTGATATCACTATTAGAAAAGAATGGAGGAAAATAAAACTTGTTAGGTGGTAAAGGAAGAAGTTTAGTTATATTTAGCGTCTTTTTCCTTACAGCAGGATTTGCTTTTGTAAATTATTTCCTTGTATTTTTTGGAATAATTTTATTATTTAGTACAGTTGTGAGTCTTCCTCTTTTCTATTACCAAATGAACATTGAGGAATTGAAAGTTTCTCGAGAATTAGAAAAAGAGAAAGTCTTCAAAGATGATTTCGTTCATATTAAAGTAATTGTAGAAAATCGAGGCAAGAATAGTTTTGATTTTCTTGAAATTCGTGATTCTTATAATCCTGAATTGTTTAGGCTTATTTTGGGAGAAAATTTCATAAGTACACGGATAGGTCCTAAAGAAATTATCAAGTTTTCCTATATTTTAGAACCAAAAGTACGAGGAACATATCCGATTGGTCCTTTAAGTGTGACAGTAAAAGATAGACTTGGATTTAATTCTGAAGAAAGGATAGTTCCAGAGAGTGTAACTGATATTTTGATTTATCCTCCTTATGAAGATATAAAAAGAATTGAGATATTAGGTTCAAAACGTTCTCTTCAGCTAAACTATGGTATTCAAAGATCCAAACAAAAAGGATTGGGATCTGAGTTTTATGGAATGAGAAAATATGTGTTTGGAGATCAATTTCGATTAATCGATTGGAAAGCGAGTGCACGAACTCAAAAACTCATTGTCCGAGAATTTGAATCAGAACGAGATATAACCGTGATGATATTGGTTGATTCTTCGAATTCTATGGCAGGTGGCGCAATTGACAACACAAAATTCGAATATTCCATTAGAGCGTGTATGTTATTAACTAAAATTGCTCTTACACGCCGAGATAGTGTAGGTGTGTATACATTTTCAGATAAAAAGAACCTCCGCTTTTTAAAACCTGGAAGCGGTGATGATCATTTCTATCGCATTTTGGATTTTGTTGCGAGAGTAAAACCAGAAGGAAAATGTAAGATGGTAGAAGCACTTGATTATTTCAATCGGAGGTTTCAAAAAAGAAGTTTAATTTTTCTAATTTCAGATTTGGAATCAGATATTAAAGAGATCCGACAGGCATTGAAGAAATTGGTTCCATTTGATCACTCTGTGATTATTATTAATCCATTCTCTCCATGGTTTGAGATTCATGAAGTTGACTTATCAACAACAGATAAAGCATTAGCAGAAGCAATCGCAGAGGAGATGATGGAGCACATATTAAAAATCAGACAAGAAGTACGTAATATGGGTATGAATGTTATCACAGTTGGCCCGGATGATATGATGAATCAAGTAATCGCTAATTATCTTGAAGCTAAGAAAAAGGGTAAAGCCTATTGAGGTGAAAAAAAAATGAAACGCTATTATCTCACAATATTGAGGATTTTAAATGCTCTTTTATTTGTATGGATTATATTCATTTTTCTTTCATTATTTGACTTTAGCGCAGTCTTAACAACCTCCGATAATGAATTAGTCATTTTAGATGTGATCTTATCTATCAAGAATCTCATAAGTTATGGCTTGTATTTTATTTTATATTTAATAGCTTATGGGATCGCCTTCATTATGGCGGGTTTATTCTCACCTTTTGCATTTTTTAATCTGAATTATACACTAACTTTTATTCAGCAATTCTTTAAAAATTACTTAAGTGTATGGTTTTCTTTCCCCGGAGGGGCAGCTCCGGAATTATTTCAAGTTCCTCCCCTAATGTTGCAAGAATTATTACTTTTTACAGAAGATTTTTATCTCCTTATTTTCCAAATTCTCTTCATAATCGCAATAATTTATCTAATTAGGGGAATCATTTCAAGTGATCCTAAAATTAACATGAGGGCTTTAGGATGTTTAATCTTAATGATTGTCATTCCTCTCATAATTTTTGGATTTAGAGATATGTTAGCATTGTTTAATTTGGTAGAACCATTTAATTCTCTTGGTATAATAAATTTAAACGAGTTGGCAGATCCTTTAAGTCCATTATTTGATAATCTCCCTATTGACAACTTTTTTGCATTCCTAGCAAGTCCTGTGGCCTTATTCGCTATTTTTAGCTATTTATATTTGGAACTTGCATTCCAAATAAATTATATAGACACAGTAACACGACCTTCATTAGAAAGAAGTGATAGGTTGGAAGCTCAGTTAAATTTACTAAGAAAAGAAGCGGGTCATATTACTGCAAACATTGATAAAATAAAAGAAGAGGCTAAGAAGAAAAAAGAAGAATTAGGGATTGAAAGAGAATCTATCGGAAAATTTTTGACTCAAAAAGACAAAAAATTTTCATATGTAAAAGAAATGATTGAAAAAAGAAAATTAGAGTCTGAAGAAAAGAAACTGGTGCGCGCAGCTTCAAAAACAAGAAGATTGGGAAGATATATAGAAAGGTTATTTAGAGAGGATTCTGAGGCAGAAGATACAATTACTGCAAAATCCTCGGCACCTAGAGCAAGAAACCTAGCCATTTCAACAATATCAAATGCAGCATTTAGATTAATTATGTTAATTTTAATCAGTTTTATTATAATACATCCGAAATGGTTTTTCAAAAATGTCTTTCAATTACCTCCAGCAATTACAGAAAGTGTCGCTACATTAAGTCCCGAAATAATTCTTATTCTATTATTACCAATCATTTTATTATTTCCAGTAATTGGTAAAATTATCTCTTATATAAAACATAGAACTCTTGTGTTGAGATTAAAGCAAGAGGGAAAAATTAAAGAAATACTCGCTTCAGTGGGTGATTATGTGAAGAAAGAAGAGATACCAGAAGACCAGACTGAAGAAGAAATACCTTTTTCGGAAATTGCGACAGAAGCTACATAAATAAAATAAAAAATCTATAATTCTAACATAAATCTAGCTAATTCCTTTTTTCTCTGAAGATTATTCATTAGAGTATTTGTTATAAAAACATTTATTCCTAAATCTTGAATCCTAGATTTCAGTTCTCTATCTTTATTATCAATAATGAAATTTCCTAAAAACGATTGATAATATTTTGCTACTCCGAAACAAGAAACTTCCAAGTTTGCCCATTTTAATAATTTATCTGCTGGACCTTTAACAGTTTCTCCAGCAATAATAGGGCTAATTCCATAAACCTTTTCTTTTACTTTACTTAGAGCTTCCTTTATTCCATTTACCTTTAATATTGTTCCAATGGAAACTATTGGGTTGGAGGGACAAATGATAATTCTCTTTGCTCTTTTTATTAAATCTAAAGAAATATCAATAGGATTTGCATTCTTTATCCCTTTAAATTCCACATCTAGAATTTTTGGATTACATCCGTATTTTATATAATATTCTTCAAAATGAATAAGTCCTACATTTGTTTTGATATATGTTTGTACCTTTTCATTACACATAGGCATTATTTTCGCTTCTACATCTAACTTATGACAAATTTTTTCAGTTATTTCTGATTTAGAAAATCCTTCAGAAAAGAGGTCGCTTCTATAGATATGAGTAGCTAAATCCTTATCACCCGCATTAAACCATGAAATATCATAAAATTTGGATAATTCCTTTAAACAATGATAACTCTCATTTTGAAACCCCCAGCCTTTCTCTCTATCAATGACATTAGCTAAAGTATAAGTAATTATATCTAAATCCGGACATATATAAAGTCCGAATAACTTTATATCATCGGCTGTATTTACTATGACTTTGATCCTTTTTTGATCGATTATATGAGCCAATCCATCAATAAATTTAGCCGCACCTACACCTCCAGCTAATAAGAGATAAAAATCATCATTCATTTAAATTTTCACTTAATTTGTATATTATTTCTTCTAAATTCTTACGTTTGGGTCGTTTTTGTAATTCTTTGGGATATCCTACAGTAATAAAGGCCATAGGATCAAACTCTTTAGGGAGTTTAAGTATTCTTTTAACTTGCTTTTTTGCAAATAAGGGAGCACAGTACCAAGAACCAGCTAAACCTTCAGATTCCATTGCTAATAGTAAATATATCGCAGATGTACTTATGCTTTGAACACCTAATAAATATTCATTTTGTAATCTTTTTTTATCAGGATAACTTTCCAAATCTGATTTATCTAAACATAATAATATTAAGATTGGAGCTTTTAGAAAACACTTTTTTGTTTTATCTATTTTATTATTGATAAATTTGGTAGATTTCCCATCTCTGCTTAAATCTTCCCTTAATTTTTCATTCATTTTATCAATTAAAATTTTTCTTGTTTTCCCTCTCTCTAAAACAATATATCTCCAGAATTGTCCATTATGAGCACTGGGAGCCCATCGAGAAAGATCGATACATTTTTTTACTAAATCTATATTAACTGGTTTCTCTAAAAAATCTAATTTATAACTTCTTCTATTCATTAAGATTTTTTTTATATCTTCATTATTTGCTTTCCTAAAAAGATCCTTACTCTTTTCTCTTAGAATTGAGTTAATTGAAACATCCTCTTTAATCTTATAATTATATCCCTTTATCAAGACAATGGGTATTGCTTCATCTGATTCTCCCATAACTAATTGAGCTGCAGCTGCAAGACTGTCTATTTGTCCTATTATAGTGGTTTTTAGCTCTTTTTCATACAAATCTTTTTCCCCTCTCTTATCTAATATGGGGGACATTCCGGATACACCAATAGCAGTCCCCACAGATCCAATCCTAAAAGATCTTCCAAAGGAATCAGAAATAATTACTGCTAAATTTTTATTAGTTTTATTTTGGATATAGTGTCTAATTTTTCTTGCCTCATTGTCTGGATCATTGGGTAGGAGAGAGATCTTGTTATTTCCTTCCACATTGGATTTATCAATCCCAGCATCAGCACAAACAAAACCATGTTTCGTTTCGGTGATAAGGACATGTTCTGATTTTATTATTCTGTTTGATTCATCGAGTATTGCTTGTATTAGTTCTGGATTCTTGATGGGTAAATTAGCCCTTTTGCTTTTTTTTTTGATACTATGATAAATATCAAATGCTCTTTCACTTGGGTGTATTTTATTTAAATCTTTTATTAAACCAAGACTTTTTGACACAATTATTTGCGCAATGACTAAAATATCTCCATTATCTAGAAAAACCTCATTTTTAGTTAAGCCTTCTATAATAAGCTCTGCAATATTATCCCCCTCTTTAATTAAGGGAATACCAGTGATTCCAATTAACTCAATACTATTTTTTTTTTGCATATCATTATTAAATTTTAAAATTAAGGTTTGATAAAATTATGAATTAAATCATCTAAAATAATAGCATATTTTAAGGCAAAATGATTCTTTTCACAATTTTCTTTAAAAAGATTTATTTTTTTCATGAAAAAATCTTTCTTTAATAATTCTTAAATTCTTAAGTATTTATTTAGTTTTTTTCTTTTCATTTGGGCTTTCTCCTCATAATAGTCAGGTATAGCACAACAAGCAGAATAATATTTCAATTTCATCTCTGGAAAATTATTGTTTATCCATTTCAAAGTTTTTCTCGAAGGCATTTCAATTCGAGTTATTCCTGCTAAAATTGCCTTCTTCTCAATATTTTCACGTATTTTACCTCTTGGTCTCATGCAACCTAATGAAATTTCTTTATTGGGAAATATGAAACGTGTTAATGCAATTATTTTTGCAATATCATACTTACTAGGGGTTTTGAATTTTTTTTTTGAATTTTTGGGAGGAATAAGAGCAATTAAGACGATTATTGAGGGGTCTAAACCTATTTTTTTAATAAACCTAATACAATCTAATTCTTTACTAATATTTCCGTAATGTAGACCTACACAGATATGAGGAATAACGTTTAAATTATATCTTTGAAATATTTTAACTGCTTCTTTATAATCCTCTGGTTTTTTATTTAGGTGATAAATATTTTGAATAATTTCGGGATCAATATTGATATCAAATGAAATTATATCCACCTGAGCTTCTACTAATTTCTTAGCTGTCAGATCATTTAATAATCCGGTATGTATATTTATTATCAAGTCTGTTTCTTTTTTGATTTTTTTAATCGTATCAAGAAAGTCCAATAAAGGCACGGATCCGTCTTTCAAACATCCACCTGATATTAATGCTCCAACGCCTCCCTTTTTATCATGATTCTTTAAATATTCATATAGTTTATCATTTGTGGTTAGACCTTTCATTCCTCTCAAATACTTTTTATTACAATGCTCACAATTTAATTCACAGTAATCTCCAGTGATACTTATAGCTGGATATCTATCATTTGGCACATAAACTTTTAAAAGATCCCCAAAATATTTTCTTTTCTTTTCTAAAGCAATTTCCAAAAATGGGTCAACTAATTCATCTTGAATTTTTATAAATTCTGAAAAATCTCTCCAAGATGCTTCATTTCGCTGAATTTTTGATATCAAATCTTCATTATTATTCATATTTTCTCAACCATTTATCTTGATTATATTTCTCTGCAACGAGTTTTTTCGCCAAATTTAACTCATAATCAGAAAAATCTCCTTCTTGAAGATCAATTTGGAATATTTTTTCAAACCCATTTTTTAAGAATTTTATAAATTTCAATTCTTCATAATTTTGAATTTTATCTTGAATTCCTACACATTTGGCTCTTACAGATCTCACCATTTTGTTCTTAGAAACATTAGGAGGAGTTTTTAACACAGAATACATCAATTCGGGATCAATTTTTAATAATATCGTTCCATGCTGAAGTAAATAACCCTTTCTCCTTGCTTGAGCGTTTCCTGAAAATTTTTTACCATCTAAAAATATTGCTGGACAATGAATAATACCTTTTTCTGATTCTAATCCGTACATGTTTAAAGCTTCAATAATCCCTTGATTTATAAGTTCGAATTGTTCCAAAACTTTATAAGCATTAAGATTTTTTAAAAATCTAATTGAACACACAATAGAATATGTTATCTCTCTCTTAGAATCATGAAAGACAGCTCCCCCTCCAGTAATTCTTCTCACAATATTAAAACCCCTTTTATTACAAAAATCCTCATCCACTTCATCTTTAAGACTTTGATTTCTTCCAATGGAGGCGGTCGATGGATTCCATTTATAAAACCTAATTGTATAGGGGGATTTTTTTTGAATTATTGCTTCTAAAATCGCTTCATCTAAAGCCATATTCCACAAACCATTTCTAATTTTTAACGGAATAAATCTCCATTGTTTCATTGTTATTCTCAGAAATTTGTAAAATTTTTTAGTTGATTGTATATTTGTTCTCTTTCTTTTTGATTTAATTTTCGTGGGAAATTATATATCGGTCCCGACGGTTTTGATGTATAATAAGGTCTATTACAATCTGGACACCCAGTTGTCATGAAAGCTACACTTTCGTCGATGATAAATCGCAAATCATTTTTATTTATATTAAAATTGATTATCTCTCCCTTATTATTAAATGTTATATCTCTTAGATTTTTATCATCATTAATTAGTAAATATCTGCCTAATTGACATTTCCTAAAATCTAATATTGTTGGTTGCTCCAAATGTTCTAATTTCGTTCCTTTGATGGGCATAAACGCAAATAAAGCGGGTGTAATACTATATTTTTTTAATTGATTAATTAATTCCATGATCTCTTTCTGTGTATCTCCTAATCCCACTATTATATGTGTGGATATAGTACCTTCGCTAAATATCTTTGTCGATTCAATTAAAACATCATAATGATCTCCCCAATTATATGGACTGTTTACAGAATTCCCTTTTACTCTTTCAAATGTTTTTTCGGTAGCAGCATCTAATGCAATTCCAACTCTTTGAACCCCTAAAATCTTAAGTTCTCGGAGCTTCTCCATCTTCATTGGAGGGATAGCAATAGATATAGGAATAGAAGTTTCTTTCTTTATTTCTGAGACAATTTCAACCAAATCTTTAAAATTTTGAGGATAATTGAGAGTTTGGACGCATATTCTTTTAAATCTTTTTGAAGGGGTCATATATTTCAATTTAGTAAGAAAATCTATAAATGGATAAATGGGCCAGCTTACTCGAGAGAGTTTATCTAATGAGGAATTAGAACTACGTGCTTGAGGGCAGAAACCACAATTTGCTGCACATCGTCCTTTAATATAAGTCATTATATAACAAGTTGTCGGAGAATCTTTGATTTTAATGCTTGAAGATAATCCTAGCTTCACAGCACTTCCAATACTTACCCTTATTTTATTTACATCCATTGCTTTAGTATAATTTCTTCATAAAGTTAAGTTTTTTTCATAAATTTCATAATTTTTAATTAATATGAACATTATTTACATCGTTAATTTTTACATTTATAAGAACTTGACTTCATTACCTACTGTAGGGGGAATAGAGGTCACCACTTTAGATATTATTCAAGAACTAAGAAATAGAGGACATAACGTTTGGGTCCCCTCAGAACAAGAACAACCAAATTGGGTTGATCAAGAAAATGTTGATATAATTTGCTCCTCTAGTTTCGATCCAATTACTTTTTTTCAAGTTATCATGTATAAAAATAAATATAAAAAAACTGCCGCCGTTGTTCAACACGCTCACACAACATATGAGGATTTAAAAGGAAATATTTTACCAGATAACGTATTTTTCAATAAATTATTAAAATTATGGGTCAGAATCTTATACAGTCAAGCACATTTGTTAATAACACCCAGTGATTATGCAAGAAAATGTTTAGAAGCAATACAAAAAACTAGAACATATCCCATTTGGTCAGTCAGTAGTGGTATAATTATTGAAAAATTTGAAAAAGATAATGGATATGGCTTAAAATTCAGGAAATATCTTAAAAAAAATTATGGTATTCCTTTAGATGCAACGATTATTTTGAATGTTGGTTTAACCTGGAAAAGAAAACGAGTAGATATTTTTGGAAAAGTAGCAGAAAGATTCCCAAATTATTATTTTGTATGGGTAGGACCCATAAATGATAACCCCGATGTGGAGGATGTCTCAAAATTAGATAATGTTATATTTACGGGTTTTTATGATGATATACGTGAACCTTATTACGGCTCGGATGTTTTATTAGTTCCTACTGATGAGGAAAATTTATGCTTACCGTTAATCGAAGCATCTCTATGCAAATTACCCGTGGTCGCACGCGATATTCCTGCATTCGATTGGTTAGAGCATGAAATTTCTGCATATAAAGGAAATGAACTTGAAGATTTTACAGAAGGTATAAAAAAAATCATTAAAACCAGAGAATTTAAACAAAAATTAGTTGAAAATGCATGTGAAACTGCAAAGAATAAACACGATTTCAGTGAAACTGTTGACACAATTGAGGATTATTTCAATAAAGCGTTATTAATTAAAAAAGTCTGGGATAGAAAAAGAAGGAAATAATTTTGACCCAAACTTTAAAAGTTATTGACTGAACTCTCTCCTTTTAATTGTTTTAGTGTCTTTTCCAGTATTTCTATTACTCTCTGTTTATATGATAGTTGTTCTGGATATTTATAGCTAAAATGTTTCCAATGCGGTCTTTGATGCCCTATTTTAAATTTAAGCCCTTTCATCGTCGTCATATAGGAATTTGAATCTAATTTTTCTGCAATTTGATCTGCGATTATATACCAATGATATTTTGTTCCAATAGATGCTCCACTATTAATAGGAGACTTATGATATCTTCTTTTAATAGAATTAAAAGTTATATTCCATTTTTCTGGAGAGGTTTTCACTTCATACCATTTCCCATTATCATAATTCCAATAATGTTTACCACCAACTCGCATTCCTGTATATGTCTTACCTTTATATTTTTTTAATGTGTTGTATTCTTTATTGTCAAATTTTTCTTTGAATTCATTTGAATTTAGAAAATGAGTAATTTCATATTCTTCCGACATAATTTAAAAGAAAATTTCAAATTTTAAAAAGTCTAAGAGAGCTTAAATTTAGTAAAAAATATTTTAGAATGAAAAAATAGAAAGATTTTATTGAAATATGGATTAATCTATTATTCTTTTTAATAATAGATTCTTTTTTTCGAAAAAAATTTATTCCAGATTGTATTTACTCAATAAATATTATTATTGGCTAATCTAAGAGAAAATATTTGTAGTAGATGAAAGATATGAAATATGAGCCTCAGAAAATTGAAGAAAAATGGCAAGAAAGATGGAAAAGAGATAAAGTTTTTGAAGTAGATGTAGATCCAAAGAAAGATAAATATTATGTACTTGAGATGTACCCCTATCCCTCTTCAAAGTTACATATGGGTCATTTAAGAAACTATTCAATAGGGGACTCATTTGCTCGTTATAAAAGAATGCAAGGATATAATGTATTATATCCTATGGGATATGATTCCTTTGGACTTCCAGCAGAAAATGCGGCCATAGATCATGGAGAAAACCCAGAAACCTGGACTAATACTAATATTTCAGCGATAAGGAGTCAACAACAGAGAATAGGACTTTCATATGATTGGACACGAATGATTTACAGCCATGATGCTAACTATTATAAATGGGATCAATATTTCTTTCTTAAAATGTTAGAAAAAGATTTGGCCTATCGCCAAGAATCGTATGTTAATTGGTGTGAAAAATGTGCTACAGTTCTTGCAAATGAACAAGTTCAAGGAGGAAAATGTTGGCGTTGCGGTTCAGAAGTTACTCAAAAATTTTTAACACAATGGTTCTTGAAAATTAGAGCTTATGCAGAGGAATTATTAGATGGATTGGAAAAAGTTGATTGGCCAGAGAAAGTAATAGTTATGCAGCGGAATTGGATTGGAAAATCTGAGGGAACAGTAATAAAATTCCCAATCGTGGGTGAAAATCGTACCATAGATATATTCACTACCAGAGCAGATACTATCTTTGGGGTGACATTTATGGTTTTTGCCCCTGAAAATCCTTGGGTAAGAAATTGGGTTGAAGGCACTGAATATGAGGAGGAATTTGAAAAATTATATAATGATACGATGAAACAGAATCAATTTGAAAGGTCTGATGCAGATATTGAAAAAAAAGGGATGTTTATAGGCAAATATGCCATAAATCCGCTGACCAATGAACAGATTCCAATTTATATAGGTAATTTTGTTATTTATGAATATGGGGCAGGTGCAATTATGGCAGTTCCCGCCCATGATCAGAGAGATTTTGAATTTGCTAAGCAATACGGAATCCCAATTAAAATAGTGATCCAAGCTTTCGATTATGAATTGAATGCTGAGAAAATGACCCGTGCTTATGAAAGTGATGGAATATTAGTAAATTCTGGAGAATTTAATGGGATGGAAAACAGAAGAGCTATTCAAGCTATCAGTGAAAAATTAGAGGAAATAGATATGGGATATAGTACCACAAATTATAAATTAAGAGATTGGCTTATATCGAGACAAAGATACTGGGGTTGTCCAATACCAATAATTTTTTGCGAAAAATGTGGTACAGTTCCCGTGCCTATAGAAGATTTGCCAGTAAAATTACCGAAAGATGTTAAATTCACGGGTATTGGTAATCCATTAAAAACGAGTAAAAATTTCTTGAATACTGAATGTCCAAAATGTGGAGGCAAAGCCACAAGAGAAACGGATACAATGGATACATTTGTTGATAGTGCTTGGTATTTTTTTAGATTTTGTGATCCTAACAACAAGAACAAACCATTTAGTAAGGAGAAAGTTGATTATTGGGGTAATGTTGATCAATACATAGGCGGAATTGAGCATGCGATTTTGCATTTATTATATGCTAGATTTTGGACTAAAGTTGGAAGAGATTTAAATCTCCATTCACATAATGAACCTTTTCAAGCGCTCTTAACGCAAGGAATGATAAATAAAATGCATCCTTATTGCCCGAAATGCGAAACTTTTGCGACCAAAGTTGAAAAAGATATGGAAAAATGTCCAAGATGTAGGACTGATTGGATTGAAAAAAGCGTTAAAATGAGTAAGAGCTTAGGAAATACTGTAGATCCCAATAATATTATGAAAAAATATGGTGCAGATTCTGCACGGTTCTTCATATTATTTGGAGCAAGCCCAAAGTCTGGTCTTGAATGGTCAGATGAAGGGGTTGATTTTGCATATAGATTCATGAATAATACACTCAAATTACTGACAGAAGTACCTGAAATTATCAGAGAAAATAAAACCATCAGAGATGATTTAATTGAGTTTTATATGCATCACATAATAAAGAAGGTCACAGAAAATTTGAATAAAATTGATATTCGAGATGCAGTCAATAATATTGTTCAGTTTAGTTCGGAGTTGAAAAATTATAAAAAAGAAGGCGTAAATAAAGAGTTATTCGATAAAATTAGGAAAAATTTGGTACTTCTATTACATCCAATTGCTCCTCATATTACTGAGGAAATTTGGGAATTTCTAGGAGAAAATGATTATATCAGTTTAGCCTCATGGCCTAAATACAATAAAAAAATCCTTACAGATGAAAATAGCTTTAAATGGAATCTAAAAAATAACATCATTGAAGATATAAAAAACATTAAACAAGTGCTTAAAAAAGATTCTATAGATGAAATTAATCTTATTATTCCTGAAAATTGGAAGTATAACTTCTATTCAGATTTGATAAGATTAATAGAAAAGACCTTGGATCAAGGAGAAATTATGAAAAATTTAATGGAAAATTCAACATACAAAGCACACGGGAGTTTTATTAGTCAAACAGTAAATAAAATATTGAAAAATATTGGAAAATATTCGGATTTTATTCTTTCTGTCGAAGATGAATACAAATTTTTTAAAGCAATTTCCCCAATTATCGAAAAACAATTTGAAACAACAGTAAATGTGAAAATGGAAAGTGAATCTGATAAAAAAAAAAAAGATCAAGCACTCCCAGGTAGACCCTCAATAATAATCGATTAGAATTTTTTTTAAACTCAATTTTTATTAAATAACATATTTGAAATAAAAGATACTTAGTATAAACCTTATAAAAGAAGTCTATCAAAATTCTCTCATCTTTAACTCCAATAGTACTACCAACACCCTTTTTTTCATTCATTCTGGCCATTTTATACTTAATTATTTCGAAAAAGAATTTAAGGTAAGAAGAAGTCAATTGGTTGAAGTTTCTTATTAAAACTATTATATTAAAAAAGCATATTAGTGAAAATTTTTTTGTAATTAGTATATATTTTTCTTAAATAATTTAAATAGAAAAATATTAGAACTAATAGTAAATCTAAATTTATAGCATCAAAAATTAATGACAATCTACGAGCTTAGTATAATCTCCACCACGGGGTTCCCATATTATAATAGAAAAATTAAACCAATCCCTAAAGGGGTTAAAGTACACTTAAGATTCTTTGATTTTTCAGAAAAAGAAGAGAAAGATTTCGATGAAAAAGAGATTTTGGAATTTGATCTTAAAGCTGGATTAATCTCTGCCCTATTTGAATTTGCTCGTAATATTGATAAAAAAATAGAAGTTTTGGAGTTCCGACCTAAGAAAGGAACTGAAAAGGATTCTTCAATTAATAAAGATCTTAAAATTAAAGGGGACGTACTTATTACGGTAACCACAGAAACTTATTTAAACCATAATCAAATCCAAAAAAAAATAGAAAAAATTTACGAGAATTTTATAAATCCAAAAGTACCTCTAGATTCTGCTTATGAAATATTAACTAATGAAGAGGATTCAATTATACAAATTCTAACTGATGAGAAAGCAAAAAATCATTTATTTAATCATGAAAAAGATCTTAAAAAAATCTCGAATAAATTTCTAAGTGAAATGAGTAATTATGGACTTAGGGCAATCATATGCTGTACGTTTGATTTAAGTCCAATTATATGTTTTACTGAAAATAAAGAATATAATCTTAATGATGTTGATGAAATTCTAAGAGGTATAGGAAAAATACCTGAAATTGACCCACTTAATTGGAAATATAGGCAGTCTAATTATGCAGGAAAACCACTCTGGGTTTTCATAATCAATAGTGGAGTCGGAGTCACTGTGGATGGTATTTTTGAAAACTATTTTTATTTGCTTTTAACTGAACCAGATAGTTATATGGGGGAATTTCCACGAAGATTAGCCAATGAATTCAATAATTTATTAGGTTAATTTTTTTATGTCGTTATACTTTTTTTTAAAATATATAATTTTCTAAGAGGTTTTATTATGAGTTTTAAAATTTTATCAGTAAATAAGCATATTAATCTTCTACATCCACGACAAACCATCTTATGTACTTCGCAATTCAAAGATAAAAAAAATGTTATCACTTTAGCTTGGACTATGATTATTAGTAGAACACCTCCTATCATAGCAATATCAATCGCGCCTCAGAGATTTTCTCATGATATGATTAAAAACTCAAAACAATTCACAATAAATATGCCCACTAAAGAAATAATAAAAGATGTCTACTATTGTGGAACTCATTCGGGGAGAAATATCAATAAATTTGAACAAACAAAATTAACTCCTCTTGAGGGAATTAATGTAAAATGTCCACGAATAAAGGAATGTTTTGCTCATATAGAATGCAAAGTTATTGATGAGAAAACTTATGGTGATCATACTCTTTTTATAGGGGAAGTTTTGACTTGCATCGTAAAAGAGGGACTACTCAAAGATGAAAGAATAAAAAAAGTAGAAATTCCTTATCATCTCGGCGCCAACCGATTTATTTATAATAAAAATGAAATAGAGAAAATTTAAAAAAATAAGATTTATAACGATCTTTCTGCAGCTTTGATTATTTCCGCAAAAGAATCAGCTTCTAATGAAGCACCACCGACTAAACCACCGTCTATGTCTTCCTTTTCAAAAAGCTCTAACGCATTATCTGGCTTAACAGATCCTCCATACTGTATACGAACGGAATTTGAAACCTCTTTATCATATTTATCTTCTAATAATGTACGAATAAATTTATGAACTACAACTGCTTGTTCTGGTGTTGCAGTCTCTCCTGTTCCTATTGCCCAAATAGGTTCATATGCGATAACTAATCTCATGATTTCCTCTTTCGTTAATTCTGCAAAAGTATTATCCATCTGATATTCAATTATTTTTTCCGTCTTTCCAGCTTTTCGTTCCTCTAAATGCTCTCCAATACATACTATTGGAGTAAACTCCATTGTTAATGCCTTTTTTACTTTCTTATTAATAAGTTCATCGGATTCATTGAAGATATTCCTCCGTTCACTGTGTCCCAATATTACATAATCAACACCCAAATTTTTTAAAAATAAGGGAGAAATCTCACCCGTAAATGCCCCTTTCTCTTCATAATACATATTTTGGGCTCCAAGTTTAATATTAGTCACTTTTAAAATACTCGCTTCTTGAAGGGCAGTGAACGGTGGTGCTATAACCATATCAACATCTTTTACATCTTGAACTAATGGTATTAGATTCTCAAGCATATCCCTAGCAGTTTTTGGTGAACCACGATTTAATTTCCAATTTCCGCCTACTATTGGTTTTCTCATATAAAAAAACCTCAATATTATTATTATCTTTATAAAATACATCGCGTTATTTCAAATTATCATATAAAATCTATTTACTATAAGGTAACCAAAAAACCTATTCTTTTCATAATTTTATGAAATCAGGCTATTGTCTCTCTCTAAAGCAAATACAAATTACAGAGTTATATAAAAAGAGTATAAAATGTAAAAAAGAGGATTAAAAATTATTCTTCCTTTTCTTTGGGTAATTTCTCTTCTAATTTTGTAGCTTTCAGAATTTTCTGAATCTCCTCCACATTAGGAGGCATTATTTCTGGCAATTCAAATTGTTCTCTTCTCCGTTCAATCGCAGATTGCATTGGAATTGCTTTTCCAAATTCAAAAACAGTGGATGCTTGTGAATAATAATATTCGGGCGCTTCTCCTCGTTCCACACTCATATTTTTTAAAATATTAAAAATCTCGGTTAATTCAACCTTTTGAGGACAAACCTCATCGCATGTATCGCATATTGTACATCCCCAAATCTCAAATGAGTGTTCCTCTCCAAATATTTTCTCCTTTAATCCTAACAATGAGTCTAAAATTAACCTTCTTGGATTATACCGTCCTTCAGTAACCTGAGCCACAGGGCAGGCACCCGAGCAGGTGGCGCACTGGTAGCAATAAGCCAACGTACTCCCAATATCCTCCCCAAGAATCTTGTTTCTAAACTCAAAATCGATGGTGGCCATTTTTTAAATCTCTCTCATACTAATTCCTTATCTAAATAATATAAAAATGAGATATTAATTAAATTATTTCTTTTCCAAATTAAGTTAAAACTACTTTAAATAAGAATCTAAAACTCTTTCTCAGATAAATGAATGATTTATTTTTGAAATTAAAATTCATTCCATTTTCGAATAAAAAAAATAGAATTTTTGTCATTCGATTCTTTTATAAAATTATTTAAGAAAAGAATAGAAAAAGCTTTGAAAGTGAAAAACTATTGGGAATTTTTTATTCTCGTTTTTTTATATTCCTGGTTATTTTGGGTAATTTCAATCCTTAGCGGTGCAGATCTTTCATACAGTCTCAGTTTAATTTTTTACTATTTAGGTGGTATTGGTCCTTCCTTAATGGGCATATTATTAACTTATCGAAATAAAGAAAAAGAAGATATTAAAGATTTTTGGCTTCGTAGCATTGATCCAAGGCTTATTGAAGTAAAATGGTATATTTTAATCGTTTTAATCCTAATAATTCCAATATTAATTGGAATAGGTTTTGATATACTCTTCGGAGGAATTGGTGCTACATATGAAGGATTTATTAATTTTCAAAATAATTATTTAGCTTTTTTGCCATATTTATTATTCCTTATTATTGCGGTGCTTGCAGAGGAGTTTGGGTGGCGTGGTTATGCCCAAGACGCTTTACAGAAAAGATTTTCAATTATTATATCTGGATTAATAGTTGGATTCTTCTGGTCATTATGGCATCTCCCTCTATTTTTTATTAAAGGAACATATCAAAACAGTCTAGGAATAGGCTCTTTTTCATTTTGGCTATTCTTTGTTTACATAATTCCTGAAAGCGTAATTTATGCTTGGATTTTTAATCTTAATAATCGAAGTATTTTATCTGCGATTCTTTATCATTTAATTGGAAATTTCTTAGGTGAAATGTTTAATCCCATTGGAATAACTCCTTTTGTACGCTTTTTAACTATTTTAATAATAGCGGTGACTCTCTCTTTGATATATTCTAGAAAAGCTGCTTCAGAGGGCTAAAAAATTGGATTATTTGCTTTTTCAAAGGAGATAAAAGATATCTTAATTAAAAGTTTGTCTCTTCGTTCAATGCATTTATTAAATATATCGTGCAAAAAAAGTTACAATTCAATAGTAATGGATTAGAATCCACGACTTATGTCTAATTTTATCAAAATAATTTATCAATCAATTAAACTAAATTATTTTAATAAATAAGAAAAACTGGCTCAATTTTATCCTTTAAAAATAAAAAAATTAAATAGTAGAAATAATTTGTAACTTATAATAATTTTATTATGTAAAATGTAGATTATCAATTAAAAACTCAATTGAGCTAAGAAAATGAATATAGAAAAACTTAAAGAAATAAATATTGACATCACAGATGAAATGAAACAAGGAAAAACTGTCATCGATGTATATACTGAATGGTGCGGACCTTGCAAATTTGTTTCACCCATTTTAGAAAAATTAAGTAATGAAGGATTAATAAATTTAAAAGAGGTAGACTTGGACCAAAATAGACCTCTTGGAGCTATGTTTAATATACATGCTATTCCAACTCTATTATTCTTTAAAGATGGAAATCTTTTAGAACACTCTATCGATGTGAATGGTCAAACCTTAGTAACTGGAGGGAAGATGGTTGGAGCGGCTGGAGAAGAGATTCTTCGATATATTATAAGCCAAATGTGATTTATTTTTCTAATCTTTTTATTTTACTTGTTTTAATTCACTAATTGTAAGAAATCTTTTTAGATATCATTAATACTTGGATTTTAATTAAAAATTTTAAATATAGTAGATTTTTTCATTTATTACTAATATAACAGTCAAACTGGTAATCAATAATCATGAATTATAATAGGAGCGATTTATTGCTCGCAGATGCAACAATGAATCAATTGCGTAATGCAATATATCATTTAGCTCGATTTCTGAACAGAAATGGTGTTCAAAATCTAAAGGAACGATTGCGACAAATGGGTAGAAATATTTCAAAAACATATATGAAATATTGGATGCCCGTAGATAACGTTAACTTTAATAATATTAGAGAGGTTATTGCTACGATATATAAGGAGGTATTGAAAACCTCTGTATCGGTTGAATTAAATGAAGTAGAACAATTGATCATTGTAAATGATTCCAATTGCCCTTTATGTAAATATGAATATGATGATGTTGATGTAGCGGGATGTGAAATTATCTTAGGGATGATTTCCGAATTTATTAATATGATTAATGCCAATTCCAGAGAAAAATCTCTCCTTCTTCTAGAACCGATTAGGGTTCAAGAATCCAAAGCTCTCGGAAATAATACTTGTGTACAAATTTTCAAATACAAAGCAGGAGGAGTTCAATAATGGGTGCTGTAAAATGGTTAATGAAGAAAATCACGAAAGTATTCGGAACAAACACAAGTTCTCTCTTTTATTCCTTGCTTTATAGGGAAATGCTTAAAGAAATAAATAATATTACTCATGATGAAGAATTATCCTTATTGGTTATGAGAGAGATTGGGAAAAAATCTGCAACGGAATCTTGTGAACGACATTCATCAATATTTAAATTTATGCCCGGAACACCTGAGAAAGTATTAGATTATTTCGAGATACTTTGGGTAGTTGTCTTTGGAAAAGAATTAGAAAATCTCTCTTATGAGAAAATCCCTAAAGAGAATTCTCAATATAGTGATTATAAATTAAAAATTCAAAACTGTCCAATTTGCGCGAGTTATGGTACTGCTCCAGAAGATACGTTTGATGTATCTAAATTGAGTCCGGAATCTGAAGGAATGGCATGTGGCTTATGCGGAATGCTTCAGAGTGTTGCAAATTTCATTCTAAGAGTAAAACAAAATGATTATAGAATTAGAATGATTGAGCAAAAATGCATGGCTAAAGGTGATGAATGTCTTCAATTACTCTGTGAAGTTTATGATTATACAGAATGGCAAGAATTTAAAGCCACGCAAAAAAAGGAGCAATTATTATCCAAAGTATATTTAGAAGAAGAAGAGGAGGAATTTCTTCCTAAATCCAAATTAGATCTTGTTGATAAACTACAAGATGCCTTTTCATTAGATAAATTAGAGGAAATAATTGATGAGCCCTTGGAATCGATTAAATCTAGAGTTGCAGAAATAATTCGCGATAAATTGGGAATGGAACCCGAACATTTTTTCGATTATTTCCGAAATTATGAAGATGACATGATACGTATCATTGGGTTTCTCTTTATCCATTTGTTAAATGAATATGGTCGTTTAGTAGAAAAACTTTTAGAAAATGAAACAATCGCAAAAGCTATTGGATATTTGTTTAAACAATTGAAAGAGATGATTCTTCTTTTCATCCCATTGGATGTCGTTAACGATTATCATACGTTATTAATTGATTTCTTGGATGGCTTAGCACCTACAGAAATGGTTGAAAATATTAAAGAATTTTCTGGAAAAGATGATCTAAATTATCTTTTTGAAGGGGCGAGAATGGCATTAGAGGATCTAGGTATAGATTTTTCCGAATTGAAAGAAAATGTGTGGGAAGAACTTAAAAAGGAGCGTGAAGACGGTCTAATTTCAGCAGATCCTTCTATGATGGATAAAACTCAAGAAAGAGTCCCGAAAATAATTCGAATTATACAAGAATTAGTTATGCTTCTCACTGAGATTTTAACATTGCCCATACGAGTTGCCATTTCAGAAGGACATTATGGAATAAAAACCGCAGTAAATTCGGTAGTTTCAGAAGAGGAAGGTTTAGCGGGCTCCATTAGAAATAGATTTGATAAGATTTTTGACGAAATCCAAGAATTAAGACAATAAATTCTGAAATATAATAATCTTTTTCTATTCTTTTTAATTTGAATTAATTTATTCTCTCCAAAGTAAAATATATTAAAAAAAAGAATAAAATAATTATTTTATGTTCTTAGGCCAAGGAACATCCATAAACTAAAAGTCGCCATTACTAAACGAACAAATCCAATAGCTATTCCAGGATCCAATATTGAGTCTAATGCTCCACATATAACAAAAACTAAAAAGGCGATTGAAAGATAAGTAAACTTTCTTCGTAATTCTCCTGTCGCTTGTTTGGCTTTAATTGCAAACCCTACTCCTTCGAATATTAATACTGTAATCAAAAAAATTGCAACAAGCCAAAATGTTGGGCTAGTTAAATTAAAACTTGAATTTAATAAATCTCCAGGTCCTAATGGATCAAATTCAAATGTTCCTAATAAAGGTTCAGTGGTAACGCTTGGAAAAAGATACATAAACGCAACGAATACAATCCCCAAAAAACCATAGATTACAACAATTATTGTTTTCTTCTTCGGAGCGAGAAGTTCGGAACCAAGATACATTGCAATCACTATGGCGGGAGCAACCCATGTATAGCTCAACCACCCATAATAGATTTCTGGTTGGATATGACTTTCCAAAAATAAAGCAAATATATATTCAACAAACGGTCCAAGCCAAAATAGCCCGATAAAGATCATCATAGCTCCCGCATAATATAATAATTTCGCTCCCATTTTTCGGGCATTGATAAATGATAATAAACCGAAAATAACGGAAGTTAAAATGATAATCGATGCTGTTATCCCGTCTAAATGACCAATTAAATTTACCATATTTGATTCACTTAAAATTTAGTTAATTTTTATTTTATTTCCTAATTAGGGAATTTAATATTGCAATTATTGTTGACAATATATATAATAATTTGTGTGATATTCAAATATATAAAATTAAGGAAAAAAGAAAATTTAAGGCATATTTGGAGATTCCTAATCTCCTTTTTTTAAATCTAATTTAGATTCATAATCTTTATTTTTAAATAGTTTGAGATCATAACTATTATTTAATCAAATAATTTAAACCAAAAAAAGCAAAATCACTATGAGAAACGATTCTCAGAATATTAAAAAAAATACAATAGCGTTTTCTAGTGCGCTAATAGTTACAATTTTATGCTTGGTAATTTTTTCGATGCCCTTACTTGGATTCTCTTTAGGAAATCTTTTATTTCCTGGGAATGGTCTTTGGACTGTGCCTGGAGAACCAGAGAGTCAACTTATCTATATAGATGGTATGGATGATGAAGTTACGATTATTCGAGACGAATGGGGTATCCCTCATATTTATGCTACAACTGATAATGATTTATTTTTTGCCCAGGGATATCTCCATGCTCAAGACAGATATTTCCAGATGGATTTGATTCGTCGCCAAGTGCGCGGTCAATTATCAGAAATATTAGGAGAGGGTGCCCTAAATCAAGATAAGCTAATGCTTGCGATGGGAATGGAATATTGGGCAATAAAAACCGACCAAGAAATTAGAGCTAATTATTCTGAATTTTTACCTCCTTTTGAAAATTATGTTGAAGGTATTAATTATTATTTAGAAACTCATAAAGATCAAAAACCGGTAGAATACCAGTTACTTGGGTTTGAGCCTAAACCCTGGACAAGCATCGATACTTTATGTCTCGTGCAAGAAATGGCACGTCAATTATCTTGGAATTATAATGACCTTTATCGGTACTCAAATTGGGCAGGATTAGGAAGAGATAAGTATCTTGAATTATTTAATCCTTTTCAACCTTATCAAATTCCAATTGTCCCTAATTATTCCAGTTATGAAACAACTCCTAAATTCTCTTCAAGTGGTTCACTAGCGCCCTCATCATTAAAATTGTCCGTAGATCATCTGATTAGTGGAATAGAAAGTATTGATTCTGAAAAGAAATTGATAGAGTCGCGAGAAATTACAGGTTCGAATAATTGGGTAATAGACGGCTCTAAATCAAATACAGGTAAACCCATTTTATGCAATGATATGCATCTTTCTTGGATTCTACCTGGAGTGTGGACAGAACAACATTTAGTTTCTGAAGAGACAGGTATTAATTCATACGGATTTGCTATTCCTGGAATGCCATTAGTAGCAGTAGGTCATAATGAACATTTGGCATGGGGATTTACAAATACGGGATATGATGTTATGGATTGGTATTATTATAACGAGAAGAATAGTACGCACTATCTCTATGAAGGAGAATATGAGTCTTTTGAAACCAGAGATTATACCATAAAAGTTGCTGGTGAGGAAGATGTTCAATTTACCGTAAGAGAAACAAAAGAAGGACCTGTCTTGACTGATTTTTTGGGTAGTAGAATCCCTTCTAATTTAACCCAACCAAATATAATTTTTGCGGCACAATGGATGGGGAATGACATTTTCTATAATCTTTTAGCAGGGGAAGGTTTTAATCGTGCAAAAAATAGAGATGAGTTTAATGAAGCCTCCAAATACTGGAGCACTTTAGCTCAAAATATTGTATATGCTGATGTAGATGGAAATATTGCGATACGTCCAACAGGCAGAGTTCCAATTAGAGATGATTCAAAGATTCCCTCATGGCATTTAGGAAATGGAACACTTCCTTATAATGGTTCTAATGGAGAAGGAAAATGGGTTGATGAAATACCCTTTGATCAATTACCTAATAGCTTAAATCCGACGCAAGGATATTTGGCTTCGGCAAATCAAATCGCAGTTGGTCCAGAATATAATTTTAGTAAGTATTTCCTACAAAACGAATATGCAAATGGATATAGAGCTCGGAGAATAAATGAGTTGCTAAATACAACTAATAATATCTCAGTAGAGAAAATGATGGAAATTCAATTGGATGTGAATTCCTCAGCAGCAAAAGCATTTATACCCACTTTAATTGAGGTGATTGAATACACTTATGGGGATACTATTCCGGAGGATCTTGATCAAGCTTTTACTATTTTAAAAGACTGGAGATATATAATGGATAAAGACGAAGCTGCTCCAACGATCTATCGAAAATGGCGGGATTATTTTTATGCTTACACGTTCAATGATGATATTAGTCATAACAACTTAAGTCGTGGACCTATGCTTGTTATGTTAGAATATTTAATGAATAACAAAACATCCCATTGGTTTAATGATACCTCTACTGGTACCCCAATATCACAAACTCGAAATCAAACGATGTTATTAGCTTTTAATGATACAATCGATTGGCTGGAAAATTTTTATGGCACTTCAGATGCATCACAATGGAAATGGGGAGATATCCATAAATTATATTTTGAACATCTCTCTGGTCTATCCTTACTCAGTAAAGGACCATTTCCTGGTGATGGAGAAGGCTACACAGTAAATCCTGCGGGAGTTAGTATTCATAATGGTGTCGGTTTAGCTAGAGGGGGAGCATCAGAACGCATGATTGTTGATTTCAGCGATTTAGGAAATTCTAAGAGCGTCATACCATCGGGCCAATCAGGACATCCGCATCTTAAACATTATTCAGATCAACTTACAGAGTTATTCTTAAAAGGAAAATATCATTCTCAATATTTCTATTACACACCAGCAAATTTTCCATCTATTGAAACAAGATTAATCTTTAGACCGGCGGGAGGTGTGTTCTAATATGGACCAAGATAAAAGAAATTTAATAATTGGCACTTTGGTGACTCTGGGTCTTTCATCTCTTTTATCTCTGATTCCCGTATGGCAACTAATTTTTCTTGCAGGTCTAGTGGGAGGTTTTATAAATAGAAAAATACTTTATGGTGCTTTAAGTGGTGCTATTGGAGGAGGGATCTTTTGGATTCTTTATATTATAGATGGTGTATTTTATAAAGGACTCTACAATCTTTTCGATATATTTGGTGCTTTGATCATTGGTTCTGGAATGGGATGGATTATTTTACTATTAATTATTTTACTAGGATTTATGTTTGGATTTTTAGGAGGCTCACTCGGAAGCAGCGGAGGAAATTTGTTTTTATATTATTATAATAAACAATCATCCTCAGAAAGAAAATAAGAGGCTTTTTGTTCTCTAAAGAAAATTTAAAATTCATTTTTTTCTTTTTTTAATTTTTTGGTATAATCTGACTAAATAAAAGACTTAGAACATTTATTTTAGTTTATTATTTTCATAGATCTCATAAAACCAATCCACAATATATTGATAGAAAAATCTTTCTCGGAGAACGTCATAATGCGATTTTTCTCTAAGACTTGTAAGCTTTGCAATATCCTCTGATTTGATTTTCGATTGTTTAATTAAATTCATACGTGCTTTAAATTGATCGACCATATCTATCGGCCTTAGTATAATTGAAATCGCTTCTGAAATTGTATCAATTATATCATTTAAGTTATCAATACCTAGTGATTTTTCTCGATTCGATTTTAATAAATAAGATTGAATTTTTTCTATGAGAGGATCTTTTCTTTCATAGTTAATTAACTCTCTGTTTTTAATTAGATTGTCTAAAAACTTTATAATATCATTAATCACGACTATATCGATATTTAAATTCTCTAATTGTGTTTTCAACTTTATTAGAAATTGTCTCTTTAGAAATTGTTTATATTTAATTATAATTGCCTCATTCTCTCTGATATCTGAGCAAACCTCAACTAATTCGCCTTTCGGTGTCGCATAAGTGAATCCATGACCTTGCGGCCCTAAACCACCTAATAATACCATTGATAAGCTATGAAATTTATAAGAATCTGTTGATAATATCTCTTGTTCGTTATCAAGAATATTCTTAGGGGAAACTAAATGCTTCTTAACTTCTCTCTCTTCTCGTTCTTGCAAAGTTCCATAATAATTTATACGATATCTATACAAAATATTAAATTCTAAAAAACCATCTTCCTTTAGCTCTTCTCTTCGGCTATTTTTATAATGTTTTTTAAATTCTTTGAGAAAATGTAGGGTTGACCCTAAATTCTTAACACTCAATCCATAGATAGAGTATGCATTAAAGAAAGAATTTTTAATATAATAGATAAGTTGATCAATATTACTATAAAATGAATAAGCATTAGGATAATTTACAAAATATTCATAAAGATTCCTTGGAAGAACTTTATATACAAAATAAATTAGAAAATCATTTACAGGACCAAAAAGATCTTTTAAATTGGCTAAAAATAGTTTATCTTTCTTTATTTTTTTTATTTTTTTTAACTTTTGCTCATTAAGTTCTCTAGTTAATAAATTATATTTATTACAAAATCTTATGGTATCTATCACTTTTCCTAGACTGGACGTTTGATATCCGACGGTCACATCTTGAATACAATTGATTATAAGTTGTGAAATAATTTTAAATCGATTTGGAATCTTTTCTACTTCAATAAATATATCAAATTTATCCGAATTTTTAATTAGTTGCTTAAACTTATCAAAATGACCCGCTTCTAGATCTTTTGCTAATCCTTTGTAAAAATTTTCCTCAATTTTCTTTTTATTTTCTGCTTTTAAAAGAATCCGAGATAAATTAATCTCTCCCTCATCTTCAATTATATGATCTATTGTATATTTTATTTTCTGAAATTCTCCAGATTTTAGAGATTCTATTATTGTTTCAATAATTAATTCTTGAATATCGTTAGTATTTTTTTTTAATTTGTGATGAGAAATTTCATTTTTCTCTATAAATTTATAGAAGAAAATTAAGTATTTTAAATTTCCAATTCCTAAAAAATAATCAAATGAATCTCTGAATAATTTAGTCATAAAGGTTAAAATTCTTTCCTTATTACTTCCCTTTTCAAATGATTTGTCTTCCTTATATTTCTCAATCCAATCTCTTAAATAAATTATAAAAAGAGGTAAATTATCTGTATTATAAAAAATCTGAACATTTTTCTGACATCTTCTACAGAAATAAATCATTCTATTTTCATTGAATGCATAAGAACCCTCAGATATATCCTCTGAATGACATTCAGTACATAATTTTTCAAATAATAATTTTTCGATTAATTCTTCTAAAAATTCAATTTTAAGATTCTTGATAACTTCAAAATCAATAATCTCATTCTCTATTAAAACCCAGAGATAAGATCCAAACTCTAAAAAAATAGGTTTGAAGAAACGAATTTTATCAGAATTATCTAACTTTTTATATTCTTGAGTTATATTATAGATTTTCTCAGCGAGCTTTATTTCTTTAGTGGCGACTTTCTTTCTAATATCATTTAAATCCAGTTTGCCTTTTTTAATAATATTAAATATATCGTTTTTTAAATTGCCATAAAATTGCTCAGAGAGAATATGCATAGCTCTACATTTTTATTAGAACAAGATAAGATTAATAAAATTATTTATAAAATAGTATAAGTGGTTTCAATTTAATTTTAATCTAATAACCCAGCAATCTTCTGTGAAACGCTCTGTATATTTAAGAAAACCATACCCAAACTCGATGCCTTCGACGCCAGAACACAGAGTATCGCATTTTCGCCCGCACGAGAAAGTATTATAATTCCATCCAATCCCTCAATAAGAATTCTCTTTAAATCTCCTCTCGCTAACTCTTGAACAGCTCTCTCCGATACGCTAAGAATAGCAGCAGACATAGCACTAACAATACCATCATTCACATCTCCCGAAAGCGCAGAACAAATAGGTAACCCTTGGACAGAAACAATCGCACTTCCTTGAATATCGGCATTGATTGCTTCCAAATTTCTCAGAATGTCTGTAAGCTCACTTATATTTTCTGACATAATGGGGAAATAAGTAATTAATATATTGATTCTAATAAAGTAAGTAAAACAATATTAATATTGATTCTGACTAAATTCTTTTAAATTTTAATGTTTATGTATAGAATATTATTAATAATAAATCTATATTAATTTTTTGCAAAAAACCATCAATGCATTTTTTAACGAATTTTAAATAATAATCCCCAAATTCTCTTTTTAAACAGATTGAAATACTTTTTTATAAAATGATAAATCCGCAAAATTATGTATGCATGAGTAATTCAAACTTTTTTTAGAAAAACTGATGGATTTAAAAAATATTATTATCCATTTTTCATTACCTAACCTAATGAATGAGACACGAAAAGAAAAAGATATGTCTGAAAAGAAAAATAATTCAGAGATTTCAGAGGAAAATGAAGAGGAGAAGCAATTAAAATTCGATTCTCTCAGAAAGGCTGGTGAAATAGCGCAAGAAGTAAAGAAATTCATCAAACCGAAGATTAAAATAGGTATGAAAGGATTAGATATAGTATCTGCAGCGGAAAAGAAGATAAGTGAATTGGGAGGTGCTTGCGCATTTCCAGTTAATTTATCTATCAATAATATCGCTGCTCATTATACTTCTCCATTTCGTGAAGATGGATTAACTATAAAAGAAAATGATCTTGTGAAAATAGATTTGGGAGTGCATATTGAAGGATATATCGTTGATACAGCATTCACAGTAAATTTTAATCAAGATAAATCTCTAGAAAATATAATTACTGCCACTGACACGGCATTGCAAGCAGCAAAAATGATGGTGAAGCCAGGTGTGAACACAAAAGATATAGGAAAGAAGATAGAAAATATTGTTAGGGGGTTTAATTACAATCCAATTAAAGAATTGGGCGGTCATCAAATAGAACGCTGGAGACTTCACGGAACAAAGGATCTCCCAGAATTAGGCTCTCAAGGTGGAGATGAAATAGAGGAAGGAGATGTGTTTGCTATTGAAATCTTTGCATCTACGGGAGCTGGATCGGTTCATAGTACAAATAGTTGCCATATATATGCGATTAATCCCTATACAGGGCGGGTTCCTTTAAGAAGAAAGAGCTCTAAGCAAATACTGGGATTTATAAATAGAAATTATAAAACTCTTCCGTTTGCTGAACGCTGGCTTGGTCAAGAGTTTCAAATAGGGGTTGCTTTCGGAATACAAGAACTTGTCCAGAAAGATAAACTAAGACAACATAATGTGCTTTCTGAAGAGAAAGACGCCTACGTTGCACAATCAGAAGAAACAATATTGATAACCGAAGATGGCTATGAACAATTAACATAGAATCATAATTTATATTTTTGAACATCAAATTTAAAATAACTTCCTCTTCAAAAAATGCGAAAATTAAGTATCTGCTTGGTTTCATTTAAAATTCCGCCCGATTCTCAAGACGGCACAGCAAAAACATTTAAAGGAATTTATAAATATCTCAAAAACCAAGGGCATAACGTGAAATTAATAACAGGAAAATGGAAATATGATTTAAAAGATCCAGACATAATACAAATTGATATAATTAATAAAAGATTTGTTTGGATCATCCCTTTTGCTCTCGGTGTTATAAAATATCTAAAATCCCATGATTTTGATATTATACATGGAAACAATCCTAAAGGAGTGCTACCTATTCTTTTAGCAAATAAAAAAAAATTCATCTCAATGATTCATGATTTAGGATATTTTACAAAAATTCCTTTTGAAAAATTTCTAATAAAGTATATAGCGAAGAATTCAACTTTTATCACAGTTCCTTCGACCCAAATAAAAAATAAATTGCTTAAGAATCTTAAAATCTTAAATCCCAATAAAATATTTAATTTATATAATGCCATAGAAGACAAATTTAAACCTTATCCCGAAAAAGCAGACAAACTTAAAGAACAATTAGGAATAAAAGGTCCAGTTTTAATTTATATAGGCCGTATTTCGTTTTATAAAGGAGTACATGATATTATTAAATCATATTATTTAGCTAAAGAAAAATTGAGAAATTTAAATCTCGTTATTGGAGGATTGCCTGATTTTAGGACACAAAAAAAATATGATTATTGGAAGAATAAATATAATGATATAAAATTTGTTGGATTTATTCCCCCTGCTCAAATTCCTATATATTATTCAATGGGTGATATTTTCATAACTTATTCATATGCGTTTGAGGGGTTTGGATTGACCCCAATAGAAGCAATTGCTTGCGGAACACCAGTTATTTGTTCTTCCCTCCCAGTTTTTAAGGAAGTTTTGGGAGATAATGCAGTATTCTTACCACCCAGAAGTCCAAAATTATTAGCAAAAGCCATTATTGCACTATTAGAGGATGATGAAAGAAGAAAGAAAATAATAGAAAACGCGCAAGAATTTATAAAACGTTATTCTTGGAATGCAGTAGGGAAAAAGCTTGAAAAAGTCTATATGCATTTCTTAAATTTAAAAACACATAATTAATAGATTTATATCTTAATATTTAAGAAATTTATATTTTTTACTTGAACCATCTCGTTTGTCCGAGGGTAATGATTCGATATTTTTTTACACGATTATAATCATTCCAAAAACATCCATAACATTCTGGGATATTTTTTCTTGAATCAATTAATAAATTTCGAAAATTTTTGTATTTTGTTCCATTCCAAATCTCAGAAAATGAATTTTTATATATATTACCCATAATATATTTTTCATTTGTAAGATAACAACAAGGTAAAACTTTCCCTGTGGCTGTAATATAGGTTGAGATCCAAGGTGTTAAACATGGTGTTTCATTTTTTAGGGTTTTTCTGTGAAGTAGTTCCAATAATTTCTCTTTCCAATTGAATAAAAAATCTTTTTTCTGTTTTTCCATATTTGAAGTTATTATAGAATTTATTTTAGCTATGGTATTTTCTATTTGTTCAGGACTAGGAACAATCCCTGAATCAACTCCAAAATCAAATACGGGTTCCAATCTAAAAGATTCTAATAATCCCCATTTTTTAAGATAATTATACATCGGTTCATATTCATCTAAATTTTTCGCTTGTAGACAGCATAGTATACGTATCATAATTTTTTTTCTATCAATCTCTGAAAGCAATTTCTCAAAATTATCAATACACTTATGAAATGTTGAGCTCTTAGTTATTTGTTCAAAAGATTCTGGGTTTGTTCCATGAAGTGAAAAAGTTAAAATAGATGGAGGATTCTCTACTAATTTTGCAATATTCAGGGCATTCATAAGAGACATATTTGTTGGCATAGATGTTGTTATATGCTTTCGATTGCATAATGCTAAAAACTTATATATCTCAGTATTCATCAAAGGTTCACCTAAACCATTCAACGTGACATATAATGGGTGGATATTCTCAATTAAATTTTTGAATATCTTAAAAGAGATTACATTATTTAAATTTCTAATTTTTTTCAGATTATGTCTGTCGCACATAATACAATTAAAATTACATCTATCTGTAATTTCAATTTGAAGCCGAATTGGTCCATATTTAGACGCCTTTGGAGTTCCCAATATTGAATAATAAAGAACACTGAATGCTTTCTTTATATTATATAAAGTTAGAAACTGATTATTTTTAAAAATTAGTAATAAATCTTCCAGTCGCTTTTTTAATGACATTTCTGAGAATTGAAAAAATTAAAATTCTTTTAATATATTTTAACCCGCTGGAGAAAATATTAACGCAAAAATTCCAAGACGAGCTAATATTACTATAATTATAAGAGATGCAGCAAAAATTACCGTTGCTATTGGACTTATCTTGATACCAATTGAAGAATCTTCGAAAAATCTCATTAAACCAGCTCCACCCATCGGCATTGGAGCACTTCCCGATCTTCTTTTTTTCCTTCGCGATTGTCTTCTAGACATCTTTTTTAAATCTATTATGTATTATTATATTTAATATAAAGATTTTAACCTAAAAAACTATTTCTCAAAATTTAAACTCGCAAAAAATCCAAAAAGCAAGATTTTTTTAACTCATAAATTTAATTATCTTAAAAAAAATAAAAATACAAATGCGGATTCGAGAATTTCAAGATTTAATACGTGATCTTTACTTCCATCAAGATTCTAAAAGAGGTTTTAACAAATGTTTCTTATGGCTCGTTGAAGAAATTGGTGAATTAGCCAGTGTTTTAAAAGAGAAAGAGTTAAATATAGAATTTATTGGAGCAGAGATGGCAGATATAATAGCTTGGATATTCACGTTAGCAAATTTGCTAAAAATAGATATCGAAACGGCTGTGATGAAAAAATATCCTAATAAATGTCCCAAATGTGGTTCTAATCCATGTATATGTAATAAAAATTAATAGTGAAGATTCTATTATTTTATTTTAAAGCGTGAAGAGAATAAACTTTAATAAATTTTTAAAATTGATTATATTAATTTTAGTTATTTAGGAAATGAAAAAAAATTGCTAATGTTGAAAAAAAGAAAAATTTACTTGCTAACAACGATTTTCATATCAATCTTTATCATTAGTTCCTTTATTTCAATATTTGATTATAATACTTGCTATAATCGTTCAAATTATGAACTACCTAAGACAGCTTCAAGCATAGAAGGAGCTTCCGATATTATAATCTCTAAAATTAATCGAACTATTGATATAAACGGATTTGGATTAACAAATTTTAAGGATTCTTTAACAATTAAAAATGAATATAATAATCCTGTCTCCTCAATTTTGATAGGAATTCCATCTAATATTTATGATGATTTAATATATTATGAAGCAACTGGTATGGGGAAAAATAGTTTATTGGTGGAAGAGACTGATATCATAATGGATAATAATAAAATGATGTTAGCAATATATTTTGATTCTCCACTGCTTCCTCAAGAATCTAAATCAATAATTCTCTCCCATTCTTATAAGGAACTTTTACAATACCAACCCTCAGGGGAAAATCAAAAGATTTCTTTTACTGGAATAGTTTATCCGCTTTTCCCTTATAAAGCAGAAGGATTAATAAAAACAATTGTTATTCTGCCAATTGGATCGACTATCATTAATTCCGATTTTTGGGGGGAGAATAACGATAATTTAATAATTTATGACCTTGAAGAATTAACCCAATCATATTTAGAACCATTTTTAGAAAACTTAGGGGAAGATAAAATAATTGAGTTATCATTCACCCATCCTTCCAAAACAAGATTGGAAATACAAAAATCCACAAGGGAAATAACAATTTCCCCGTGGGGAGTGATTAAAGTGAAAGAGAGTATTTTAATTAGGAATCTCGGCTCTATAGATCTTGGAAAATTTAACTTAAAAATACCAAAAGGGGCTCGCAATGCGAAAACAACCGATCATTTAGGGGAAATTGATGGAACTACTGTGACAGATTTACCGAATAATCCCAAATCCAAACAAATTAATCTGGATCTTACAAATAATAGGGTGACAATGAATCCAGACTCGAGTTTCAGATTTACATTAACATATCAATTAAATCTGGCAGATTATGTATCTTATAACTGGTTCAAACAATCAATACAAATGGATATAATAACAACACGCTGTGATTTTTTAGTAAGAGATCAAATTACAAAAATCATCATAGAAAGCTCTCTTAGCATAACTGATATTTCTAATCTTCCAAATGAATTTGATGAATCGGTTGCATCTAGCATTCTCGTCTATGAATCAGATTACATTAGCAATATTGAAGAGAATAAAATTTTATTGACTTATACTCTAGATATTTTTGAAATGTTCCTCAGACCGCTAATAATTTTATTATTAATTGCATCACTGTGTTCGGGGTTTATCCTTTTTATTAAGAAAAGAAAGCAAATGGGCATTTTACCTATGATTGAAAAAGAAGAGATTCCTATAAAAGAGATCAGAGAGTTTTGTTCACTCTATGAGCAAAAAAATGCCCTTACATTAGAAATTCGAGAAGCAGAAGAGGAACTTAAGCGACGTAAATTAACTAAAAAACAATATCGTAATCTTGTTGATAAAAATGAATCAAAACTAAAGGATATTGATGAGGAAATAAAACCTTTTAAGAAAGAATTGATGGAAACAAATCAAACTTTTGAAAGCATGATAAAAAAACTAGATGTTTTAGAAGCGGAACGGCAAACGGTCGAGGATGGATTAAAATTATTGGAAAGCAGATATAAAAAAGGGAAACTTCCTTCAAGATCAGCTTATGTAAAATTAACCAATGATTTTTTAAATAGACGAAAAAAGATTGACAGAACAATATCTCGTTTTATACAACAATTACGTTCTTATCTCCTTTAAATTTTTATATTCAGATGGATTAGCTAATAATAGACCTTATTTATGATAAAAAATGAGACTCTGGTTATTTGATATCCTTGCATGTCCGATATGCAAGCATTATCCACTTAAGTTATACATCTTTTCGTATCAAGCAGAAGAAGATAAATTCAAAAAATATCTTAAAGATTACAATGAGAATACTTTTAATTATGAAAATCAGGATATTTTAAAAATATCTCAAGATAGTGAAGAAAAAATTTTGATTAAGGATGAAATTGTAATTGAGAAAAAACCTATAATTAAATATCTTGAAGATATTCTCACTAGTGTTGAAGAATTAAAAAATATCGAAGATCTGAGTTCTTACGAAAAAAGCAAGAAATGCCTTTCCATTGCAAGAGAAAAGATTTTTGAGCAATTAATTGAATTCTCCAAAAAATCAGACTTAGATCACATTGAATCTATAATACCTGAACTTATTTTTCTGAATAAATTAAAAATTGACGCAGAAATTGAATCTGGTATTTTATTCTGCAATGAATGCAATAGATGGTTTCCCATTATCGATACAATTCCTCGGATGTTACCAGATGAGTATAGAGACAAAGCAAAGGAACTCGATTTCTTAAAAAGCAAAAAGGATATATTAAATGAAGAATTTTTTAATTTGGATCTAAAACCTTTTAATCTACAATAAATTGTAGTTAAATACCATTATTACTAATTATACAAAAGCCCGGTGGTGTAGCGGCCAAGCATCTGGGGCCTTGAAGATGCTTTAATTCCTAAGGCTTTAGGGACACCCCGTGACCACGGTTCGAATCCGTGCCGGGCTATCTATATTTTCTTTACTGAAGTTTTTCTTATAAAAGTCTTATTCTTGAGTTATGGAAATTTATTTATTAAAACCATTTCGATAAATTGAAAAAAAAATAATAATTATGAAAACAAAAAGCAGAATTTAATTATAAAAAAATAATATTTATCACAATTAAAAAGCAGAATTTTATGAGTCTTTCTGGAAAAAAAATTTGGGTTGATATAGAACAACCGAAGGCAGCAATAATGCTTTATTCTCTCATAAAGCAGTTTGAGTATGATGAGATTGATTTACTTATAACTGCTCGAGATTATGATTCCACATACCAAATCCTGGATGATCATGAGATAAAATATATTAAAGTTGGAAAGCATGGCGGTGCCAACTTAGAAAATAAATTAAAAGCACATATTGATCGATTAAGTGATTTATTTCCTCATGTTATTCGATTCAATCCGGATTATTTTGTAAACTTTATGTCTGTAGAGGGTATCCGAATAGCTTATGGATTAAAAATACCCTCTATAGGCTTCAATGATGAGCCGAGAAATGTACCTGTATGTAAATTAATTTTCCCTTTCATTGATAATGTAATTACTCCAGAGTGTATTCCTAAAGAGGCATATGTTGAACTATATGCCGATCCAAAGAAGATAATAAGATATAAAGGGATTGATGAGATTGCTTGGCTTTCAGATTTCAAACCAAATCCAAAAATTTTAGAGGATTATGATTTAAAAAAAGGAGAATATGTAATAATGCGAAGTGAACCATCTGCAGCCTGTTATTTTATAGATAAGTTGAAACCAGATGAAACTTTATTAAGTGAAATCTTCCCGCCAATACATAAAAAATTCCCTAATCACAAATATTTTCTCTTAGCAAGAAATAGGAATCAGGAGGATTATTTACACAATAAATTAAAAAAATACAAGGATAATCCAAATTTAGTCATAACTCGTTATTTACCACATTTAGATGATTTTTGTTTTTATAGTGGGCTAGTTATTAGTGGAGGAGGAACAATAGTTAGAGAGTCCAGTTTGCTGAGCGTTCCAAGTATAGAATTCTTTCCCGGACCAACAGCTCCACAAGAAATGTTTTTAAAAAATAATGGCTTTCCTTTAGAACATATCGAAGAATTAGATAGAATTATAAAAAGATCCATTTATGTTCTTAAAGAGGGTTTTGATACTACGAGAATCAAAAATTTTAAAAACAGAGTTAAGCAATTTGAAAATCCTATAAAAATTTGTTATAATTATGTTAGAATAAATATTTAATTAAAAAATTCAAATCTATAAAAATGGAATCTCCAACAGACATTCAATGGGACTTTTTTAGCATCCTTTTTCTCTTATTTTCAGCGACTATAGGATTTATCATAACATATTTAATTATGCCACATTTAATCAGATACATGAAAAAGAAAGGTTTTATGGGAATTGATATCCATAAAAATTCCAAACCAGAAGTTGCTGAATCCGGAGGGTTGGGGATGCTAATAGGATTCATTGCATCATCAACTTTTTTATATCTCGTTTTTCCTCTGTATAGAAATATCATTTTAATTGTCCAAATGACACTTATTATTGCAGGGGTTATTGGATTTATTGACGATAGAATTAGATTGAGAACCCGCTATAAATTATTATTAACTCTTAGTCTTGGAATTATAATTTTCCTCTCTAACTATTTAGAATTTATAAATATTAAAAATCCAGTGCTTCCAATTTTAAGCCAGTTAAGACTTAATTTAATTTATCCAATTTTAATTCCTTTAGTGGTAACAGTATTCGCAAATACTGTTAATATGTTAGAGGGATATAATGGAGAAGGATCTGGTACAAGTATCATCTCTATTGCTTTTCTATTAATATGCAGTTTAATTTGGAATACAATGGAAGGTTTAATGTTTTCTCTGATTTCTCTTTCGGTTATAATACCATTTTATTTTTTCAATAAGTATCCGGCAAAAGTCTTTCCAGGTGATGTTGGAACACTCTCTATGGGTGTTATGATAGCAAGTATCGCTCTTTTTGGTGGCTTACTGCCTGCGGCATTCTGTACACTTTTAACTCATGTATTTAACAGTTTTTATTATATATCTTCTGTAAGAGGGTTTTTTGAGAGTGAGAAAATTCATGAATTAAGAGATGATATTATCTTACTTGGAGATGATAAAATTAAGCCCTCGGAGGAAAAAGAAGCTCTTCTCACCATGCCACGTCTTATTTTAGTCAAAGGTCCTTTAACTGAATCTAAATTGGTTAAAAATCTCTTCCTAATATCACTTATTAGCGGTTTTTTAGGAATTATAACCACTTTTCTTATGTGTTGGACTATAGGAGAAATCAATATCCTTTATCTTCTAACCTTTTCCATACCATGTTTTATTATGATTGGATTATTAGTATTTTTCTTTCCAAGAATTAGAGATATTGCTCTTCAGATGATAATATTATATTTTATCGGAATTATAATATTGTATCTTATAGATTTTCTAATAGTTCCAATTCAAATAACTGTAGATTTATATTTTATTAAAATACCCGTAAATATTTTACTTTCAATACTTATAATTATTCCAGGATTAATTTTATGGTACATAATAACTATTTTTTACGTGAATAGGAAATTAACTTTAAATAATAAATCAATTCAAAAATAAAAGGGATTTATATCAAAGGATATAGAAATCTATTAATTGCTACAAAATAGGAGATTCATCTGAAAACGAAGTTTCGAATCATCACTTTTATTTCTTATTTATTTATATCGCTAATTCTATTTTTTTTCTTTATTTTATTTTATTCCGTTGATCTTTTTAACATCTTGACAGATTGGTCTTTTTTTATTACCATTGTTTTCTATATAATAAGCTTAGAAGAGTTCTATGTGTATGTAAAGAATGGTCAGAGAAGTGAACTTTCTGATATTGTTGCGATTATTTTTTTCTTCTTTTTAATCTATTTTTTAACGAAAGATCTTCTGACCTCTTTAATGGGTTCTTTTTCCATTTATCTTTGGGTTGGAGTTGCTGAATTAAAGGAATATCCTGTAATAAACAAGATTTTGGTAATTTCTTTAGTGACTTACAATATAATTTTCGTTTCTGGATTAATTTCAAAATTTTTAAATAATCCTATTGTTTTAAATACTTCTTTTTCCTTTTCCTTTTGGATAATTTTGATTTTAGGATTTATTTTATTCGGACGAAAATATATTGTCGTTTGGAGATTTATGAGTCCCCAATATCTAACGCTTTTTCTCTATATTCTCGGCTGGATTGGTGTAGTATTCATAAATCAATATACTCCCATCGATTTTCTTCAATATATTTATATTATTCTAATTCTCATGAATGTATTGATTTATTTCTTTTCTGGATTTTTATTGGATAAACTTCTGGGTATTAAGAGAATAAATAATGAAAAAATTAATTCCATCGTTAATGAAGTAAAAAAAAATATTGGAATTAATAGTAATGTTAAAATAGGGCTTGGAAAATATCCCATTGTGAACGCAATGGCCTACGGGCCTTTTTTAGACAAGAGGATTGCGATTATTGCTGAAGATCTTGAAAAAATTCCAGAAGATGAGATAAAGGGAATTATTGCTCATGAATTAGCCCATACCAAAGCTAATCATACTTTAATATTAGGGTTTATAACTATATTCGATTTAATTATAAGAGGAATTATTGGATTTCCAGCAACTTATTACGATTACACATTTGGTAATCCTCAAATCCCATTCATCTTTTTTCTCGTGATTAATTTTGGAGTCTATATATTTTTATATTTTTTCGTAAGAATTTTAGAAGGTTTTGCAGATAGGATTGCTAAGAATTCAGGTTATGGGCAAGAACTTGTAAAAGCTCTCTATAATTTAGAGAGTTTTTATGCTTCAGGCAGAGAAATTGGATTAAATACTATGCTATTATGCGAAGAAAAAATCTCCAGAGAAAATAAGATATTAGATTATATGGAAACGGCTCAATATCTCAATAATTCAATTATAAAACCGTCTAAAATCTCTCTTCTTGGGAATTTCCTTAACTCGCATCCCCCGACTTATCATAGAGTTATAGCAATTTTAAGCGATGAGATAAGTCCTTATAAAGAAACCTTGTTACCTCTAATGCATCTAAGATCTAAAAATCAGAAAAAATTTGCTCAACAATATAATAAAACAAGAAAAAAATTCAAAGAAATCACAAATCAAAAATTCAAAGAGATGTTTAATATCGAAGATATATCTAAATTTCTTAGTACTTTGGAACTTAGAGAAAAACACAAACATGAACTTTTCAAAAATTATCTATTCAAAAATCTTATTACAGGAAAATATATCTATGGGCAAGTAAGAGATATTAAGTTTGAAAATGATATCAATAATTTCTTCTATGAAATTTTCAATCACGAAACAATGATAATTGAAAATTTAAACTCTTCGCACTATACGAAAAAAGAAGTTAATGTCGGTGATCATTATATTTTTTCAAAAAAAAAATTATTGAAGCTAAAAAGGATTCAATTTGATGAGGACTATAATAATGGATTTTATTATTTCTCAGATAAATATAATCTTGAAATTAAAAAGGCTATTAAAAAAACCAAAATACCGTTCTCGGTAGAAAATCTCCAAAATTTTGTCGGTAATGAAGTATTTTTTAAAAAAAGAGGAGTATTAGAAATAGCCCACTGCACCTCTCTTTATGAAAAAGAAGAAAAATTAGAGGAATATGTGATAAAATTAAAAAACTCTTTTCATGATATTGAAGGATATGAAACTACGGCTTTAAAATTAAAAGAATTACTTATTAAACCTAAAAATATTCAATTTGAAATTAAGAAAAATGAACAAAATAAGGATGATACCAGAAAAATTTTAAACTGGATATTGAAAAATCAAATTAGAACGTATTTTTATTTGAAAAAACCTGTAAATAACTTAGAAATTGGTTATCTTCAAAATATTTTTCATAATTCAGAACAAGAAAAACAAATGAAAAAATTTCCATTATTTATAGAAATAAGAACAATTTTTAACGAATTTAAAAAAATAAATTTGGAAATAATTGAATTTGTAAGCTTTGCATTCAATACTGGAATTATTCAACTGAAATCTGAAATAAGCCTCTTTTCAAAAATTGGATATCATCTCTTAAAAAAAATAAAACCACAAAAGATCTATATATAGCAATAAAATTTAATTTCAATAGTTTTTTTTAAAAGTTACATGTTAGAACGGATACACCATTTAATAAATCTCATAAGAGTAAGACAATATTACAAAAACGTTTTAGTCTTTGTTGGATTGTTCTTTAGTGTTAATTTATTTACTGTTGAATATTGGTATCCGTTAATTATTGGATTTATTTTACTCTGTCTAACCTCCTCCGTCAATTATATTGTAAATGATATAGTAGATATTGAAAGTGATAAGAAACATCCTGATAAGTTAAAAAAAAAACCTCTCGCATCCGGAGATTTATCTATTTCTTTTGCGGTTGGTTTATTGATATTAATCGTTTTTATAATTATAATTAGTTTATTATTTATTGTTCCAAATATCCCTTTCGCTATTTTATTACTTTTAATAATTTTTACCGGTCAACTTTATAATCATTTTTTTAAAAGATATGCTTTTATTGATATTTTATCTCTATCAACAGGATATTTATGGAGAGCCTTGGCTGGCTGCGTATTGATTAATCAATTTATTTCCGCATGGTTATTTCTTTCCATATTTGAACTTGCTCTTTTTTTAGTAATTTCAAAAAGAAAAGGAGATCTTATGATATTGGGGAGTAAAGAAGATGCGGTAAAACATAAAAAGGTGTATAATCAATATTCGATAAAATTGTTAGATCAATTTCACGTAATAACTGCTGGCTCTATTTTTATGACTTATAGCCTTTATTTAATTTTCAAGTTCGAATTATTTACTGAGGGTGAGTTTAATCCAAATGAATATATAACAATCCTTACAATTCCAATTATTCTTTTTATATTAATGCGTTATATGTATCTTACATCAGCAAAACCCGAGCTAGCAAGAAACATTGAGAAAGCACTTTTTGATAAAGGTATCTTAATAGCAGGAATATTTTTAGGAGCAATTTTATTATATTCATTTTATTTTGAACAAATTATAGAAATTCTAAACCTTATTTTTAATTTAAATCTTTAAAAAAATAATAATTAAAAAAAAAATTGACAAATATCCGATTAGATCTCCATGTTCATACAACATTTTCGGTCGATTCTTTAATTCCCCCTCAAAAATTAATAAAATATGCCATAAATAAAGGCTTAGATGGCTTAGCAATATGTGATCATAACACAATTAAAGCTTATGATAAGTTAAAAAGAAATGCTGAAGAGAATGATTTTTTATTAATACCTGGAATGGAGATTGAAACAAAAGTCGGGGAAGTAATCGGGCTTTTTATTGAAAATGAAATTAATACAAATAATAAGGATTTTTTTGAAATTGTCCATCAAATTAGGGATTGTAATGGTCTAGTGATCATTCCTCATCCATTTGATTTTTTAAGACGAAATCATCTAAAAACAGATCTATTAAGCGACAAAATTATACAAAAATATATCGATGGTGTAGAAATCATCAATTCTCGAATAATTTTTAATTATTGCATCAAAAAAGCTCTAAAATTTAAAAATAAATATAATTTATTTGAAACAGCTGGTTCCGATGCTCATTATTACAAAGAAATTGGAAATGGTTTCACTTTAATAAAAAATTTTGATGGAAATTCACTTGATGAGGTTAAGAAGGCTTTATTATCTAAAAAATCAAAAAGTTTGGGTAAAAGATCTTCCCCTCTTTATCATATGATAACTGTATTAAATAAATTAAAAATGAGACAATACTTTTAAAAAATAATGAGTTCATCTAAAAATCCCAAAATTTTTGTTGTTAAAACAAAACCAGAAACGGTTTTACAAGATTATCAACGCCTTATGCATATGGCGAATTATATAGATCATTTTTCTAAAGAACAAAAGATTTTGCTGAAATTAAATTTGAGTTGGTCGAAGTTTTTTCCCGCTTGTTCGAGTCCTCCATGGCAATTGGAAGGAGTTTTAAAAACGATGGTTGGTGACGGGTTTAACCCCCGAAATTTGTTTACTTGCGAGAATAGAACAGTTGTCACTAATATCGCACGTGGGTTGAGGGGGAATCGTTGGGCACCCATCATAAAAGAGTATGGCGTTTGGTTTGTGCCATTAACACGGGTTCCTTTTGTCCCTTATGAATCTCTCCGAGATGAGTTTCTTACATTAAAGAATAAAGAACTTCATGCATTGGATTCAAAAATTTTTCCCGATGGATTTAGCATTCCTAAATTCTATCTGAATAAGCCGATCATTCATATGCCAACCATAAAAACTCATGGGCATACAGGAGTAAAAAAAGGGAATAGGAGACAGGGTCTTACTTGCTGTATGAAAAACGCATTTGGAGGATTACTTACTAAAAGAAGGCACTTTTCTCATCAATTTATGTCAGAAGTACTCGTAGATCTATTAATCATTCAGAAACAAATTCATCCAGAAATCATGGGTATTGTTGACGGGACTGTATGCGGGGATGGTGCTGGTCCACGTACGATGATTCCGAGAATTAAAAATTATTTACTCGGGGGTTACGATCAAGTTGCAGTTGATTCCGTGGTAGCAAAAATGCTTGGTTTTGAACCATTAAAGTTGCCCGCAATTAAATTAGCCCATGACGAAGGTCTTGGGTGTGGTGATTTTGATCAAATAGAAATAATAGGTGAAGATATATCCAATGTTAATTGGAATTTTACTTTGAAACGGAGCTTGGTTATTTGGGGAGATCAAATGGTTAGAAAAGGACCTTTGAGTTTTTTACACCCTCTCTTTCATAATAGGTTATTTATGGCACTCCCTATACTTGGAAGCCTAGTTTTTCATGATATGTTCTGGTATCCAACAATAGGAAAACAGAGAATCAAAAAATTTATGACTACAAAATGGGGGAAATTATTTCAAGAATATCCGGCTGATTCAGATTAGAAAAATATAAAAGAGAGATTAAACAACTTCTAATGTTTCCTCCGGAATTTCACTACAAATCTTTTCTAGATCTATCCCTCTGTTTTTCAACCATTTCTTCCTTATGAAATAATAGACTATAGCAATAATATATAAACCCATTACAATGAGGATGATATATAATTCTGCTAACATTATCGCAAATATAGAAAGAGAACTATAAATTACGTTAAAAACTATTAACGCTAACAAATATTTCTTTTTGATTTTAAATCTAGACTTTTCTAAGAGTTCTGGATATTTTTTTCTAAGTAAGTATGGAATAAATGCTAAAATAATTGAGGGGATTGCTATAGTCAGAGAATTATAATATTGTAGATCTTCAAAATTGGGTTGGAATAATAATAATATTATGGATGATATACAGAAAAAAGTAACGGCCCAATGAGGTGTTCCATATCTTTTATTCACTTTCGACAAAATATAAGGAAGCATCCGATCTCTTGCCGCAGAAAACAGATCTCTTGAGTATGCTAGAATGATTGCATGAATCGTTGATGCTATAGCAATTAAAATTAAAATATTTAAAAACAATAAGAATACTCCATCTATTCCTATTTGAGTAAATACATCTATAATGGTTATATTTTCGTCTTTTAATGTCGCCTCTTGAAAAACAGTAAAATCTAAAACCCCTGTCATAATTATTGAAACTAAAATATAGAGGATCAAAATCATAATCAAGGAAATAAAAAGCCCTAAAGGGACATTCCTCTTGGGATTTTTAATTTCACCACCAATTTCAACAATAGCATTAAATCCCGCAAATGAAAAACTCAATAACACAGCTCCCAGAAATATTCCCATTATCCCCGTAGGAAATAGTCCTCCTGTACCAACACCCGTTAATTTATTAATTTCAATGTTAGGAAGACCAAATATTATGAATAATATCAAAATAAGGAAATCCCCTAAGATAGCAAGAAGTATTTGAACCCATCCCGCAAATTTCACATTAAAAATATTTATAACATAGAATATAACTAAGATGATGATTGCTGAAATATTCAAAGTACCCGGAATTAACTCATTGAAATATTGCCCAAAACCAAGAGATAAAAATGCTATTGATCCAATAATGTGTATTATAATTGAAAATAAGACAATGAATCCAATGAAGGAATTCAATAATCTCGAAGAATATACCCATGTACCTCCGCTAACTGGAAATGCTGATACAATATAATAAATAATAATAGCATTAATAACATTAGGAATACCAGCAATTATAAATGCTAACCAGAGTGCCGGACCTGTTTCTGCTGCCGCTGATCCCGTCTGTATTAAAATTCCTGCCCCAACAATATATCCAAAAAGAAAAAATACAACAGAAACTAATCCCAGTTCTCTACGTAATTTTTTGTTTTCTTTTTTTCCTTTTTCTTCTACCATTGGTAATGATCTTCTTTTTATGTATATTTTAATCTTCTATTTTATTTTACTACCTAATTCTCAATTACCATAATATTCAATTTTTATGATATAGAAAAATATAAAAACCTAATATTGAAAATGAATTAATTTTTACAAAAAAATTGCTAGTCAAACTCAATCCTTTAATATAAGTATTAAATCTATTTAGGAAATTGTTTTATTAATCTTTTTTGATTGATGATATCAAATGCTTCATAAATAGTAATCTTACAATTCAAAAGACCAAAAACCAAAGTTTTGAGAAGCTCAATATTATTGTTCAAAAATGAAATATAATTTAATTCTTTTTTAAGCTTTTCTTTTATCTCTTTATCTGTTTTTTTCAATTCAAAAAATTTCAAATAGTTCTCTTCATTAACCTTAATCCCTTTTCTCAAAGCTAAAATAATAGCTGAAGCTTCGTGTTTAGAGATATTTTGGAATAGTTTATGAAATTTAAATTTTGACGACTTTAATTCATTTATTAAATAGATTATAACTTTCTCTTGATTACCGAAAAGACTATAAATTTCTGTGATAAGTTCTAAACTCAGAGGAAATACTCCTCTACCAATCTTAAAAGTAAGTTTTAGTTTACTATTGCTTTCATCTTCTACATTCTTAACACAATTTTTAACGTTTGAGAGGAGTTCTTTTTTATTATAGAATGTTTTTGAATAGAAAAAATGTCCATCTAAAAATACAATCAATCCAATAGTTTTTCCTGGATCTATTGAAAGTAGTAATTTTGAGTGATTTCCGAAACCACAATGGTAAATCTTAAGAAAATTAAAAAAATACTTATCAAAATTCTCTTCATCCTTATATGGAATAAAATTTACTTTTTTATTGTTATAATTATTGATTTTAAAAACTTCTTTTAAGGTTGTAAGAACTATTGAATCAACATTTGGAATATGTTGTCCTAAATTCAAGACTGTGAATGGAATTCCTAATTTCTTCAATTCTTTATTGAGTCTGAAGAAAAATTTTGAATTATTTGTAATTACAAATACTATTTTTTCTCTCAAATCAATTAAATCAATGTAATAAAAATTAAAAATTTTAAAGAAACTTCTTCTTTTTAAAACCCTAAATTACATCGAAAATGATAAAAATGAAGAATATGTTTATTATTTCTTTATGTTAAAATTTTTTATACGATAAACATCTTCTTCTTATTCAAAGCTCCGTGATTGAAATTTAAATAAATTAATTTATTAAAGGAACACATTAAATATATTGTGAAAAATGAATTTCCCAACTCCTAAACTTAAAAATATTTTTCAGAAAAAATTTCCAATAGATGGAATTCTTTCAATTTGGGGTGATTTCGGGGTTGGAAAAACAACTTTAGCATTACAAATATCCATTTTATCAATAGAGAAACGAAAGAAAGTGATATATTTTTATACAAAACCTAATTTTCCCTATAAAAAATTATTCACTCTCGCTGAGGATAATTTTTCTCAAGATATATCTCCATTTCATTCTCTCTTTGATCTTATAACAATCAAAGATTTTTCTCAATTATACTCCATTATTTTAAATTTAGAATATCTATTTTTGACAGAAAAAAATTATAATTTAAAAACTTATCTTATTGTAATTGATTCTTTAACAGATTTATATAAATCTGAACTGAATTTCAACAATGTTGATCAAAATGTGCGTTTAAATTATCAATTAAATCAAATCTTAGCAACATTAAAATATTTAAAACACAAATATGATTTGGATTTATTGATTATTAATGAAACAAGTAGAACAAATCAAATCGGTGAAATTAAAGAAACTCAAAGTGGTGGAAAAGTGATGGAGTATTGGATTACTGATTCTATTAAAATAGAAAGAACAAATGTTTTAAATAAACGAAAATTTAAAATCAACCGTTTTGATAAGAATAAAAACTATGAAATAATTTTAAAAATTAATGAAACAGGATTCGAATGAATAATTCTTCACGAGTTTCTAATTTTATAAATTCAATTCTTTATCTTTGGAATTAAAAGTAAAATGATCTAAAAATCTCTATTTTCGAATATTTAACTTTATAGTTCTGATACTAAAATATTTTGAATTAAGAATTATATATATAAATAATAACCTTATGAGATGGTTGATTAATGAAAAGTAGGGATCCTAAAAAGAAAAGGAAAGAACGTCTTAAGTTGTCAAAATATTTGCAAAAAAATATTCCGAACTATTTTCAAAATAGAGGAGAATTAATTGAATTAATTGAAACAATAGCAGAAGCTACAATTCCAATAAGAGGTTTATTAGAAAGAGGGATAACTTCCAGAGAAATTAATTATAGAATGAATATTACAGAAAGACAAGAGATAGCTAAAAATATATATGAAGAGGAACAAATCCATGAGGATGTCTTAACTCATTCTATTATTTTAAAAGCTATCCAAGAGGCAGATGTTGATTTTGCTTTTATTGCATCCGAAGAAGCAGAACCTATTATAGGAAACGGAAGATTCGGAATTACTATTGATCCTGTTGATGGATCTTCAAATGTAGCGGTAAATAGGACTGTTGGAACGATAGTAGGGATTTATCAAGGAGAAGAGGGGATTATTTGTTCTTTTTATGTATTGTATGGAATCTTCACAAATCTTATTTTATCTATTAATGGAAAGGTCGCTGAGTTCATATTGGATTTAACACCTTATTCTATGACATTTTACCATTTTATATTTTTAGAAGAATTAAAAATGCCTAACCCAGAGCAAGGAGGTATAAGATGTTTGGGTGGAGATCCAAATGAATGGCCAGAAATATGTAATAAATATAAAAATTTGTTGATAAAAAAGAATTTTAAAGACCGATATTCTGGATCTTTCGTTGGAGATTTTCATGCTGTTATTAAATATGGTGGAATTTATTCTTATTTTCCCTCACCAAAACCTAAATTACGTCTTTACTATGAATGGATACCATTAGCTTTTATATGTAAATCTCTCGGGGGGGAATTTTTGATTATTGGAAATGAACAAGATAGCGAGAAAATAAAAAGGATTGAAAATGTTCCCTCTTTAACTATTGAAAATTTAGAGAAAATTCATTACAACGTTTGTGGTGGTCTCATTGGGAGTAAGTATGCCGTTAACCTCTATAATCAAGTAGAATAAAAATTGAATAATATAAATGAAAATAAATAATTCTCAGATAAAATCTAGTAAGCTCAAGGTTCTAGAAGAAGGAAAGGCTAAGTTTTTTCTTTTCAATAAAGATGTTGATTCTATACCTACTAAATCAATGGATGTTTTTTTTAATAAAAAGATGGAAATCAACCGAGATATAACAAAATTAGCTGTGGATGCTTATTGCGAACTTTATGATGAGAACGATTTAACTATTGTAGATTCAATGGCAGGATCTGGAATTGGCTCAATTCGACTATTGAAAGAATCTAAAAATATAAAAAAGATATATATTAATGATATCAACCCAGTAGCAGAAGAATTAATCATAAAAAATCTTGATTTGAATAACTTGCTTAAAGGTGACAGAGAAATAATCGTCTCAAGAAAAGAGGCAAATTTTTTATTCAGTGAAATTACAGAAAATTATCTAACAAACATTCCTTCTAATCAAGAAAAACCGCATATCATTTCTATTGATCCATTTGGAACGCCTAATCTCTATACAGACGGAGCATTTAAGGCTATTAAAAAACAAAATGGATTATTATGCATAACAGCAACAGACACTGCTGTTCTTTTTGGAGTAAAACCTAACGCATGTCGTAGAAAATATATGGCAAAGCCTTTGCATAATGAGTTTTGTAAAGAAACAGGTGCACGAATTTTATTATATTTTATTTCTCGTATCGCAAATATTAATGGTTTAGGGATTAAGCCCTTACTTACCTTTTATCATAGCCATTTTATTAGAATATTTGTAACTACAATTTCAAGTAAAAAGACAATTGCAAAACAATTAGATAATTATGGGTATATAATCTATTGCAATGAATGTGGTAATCGATTCATTTTGAAAGATAATCCAATACACGACAGAGTTAAATGTGGATTATGTGGAGAGAAATCTGACTTAGATTACGCAGGACCTATATGGGTGGAAAATATTCATGATTATGATTTCCTTAGCAAAATTGGATCCTTAAATAAAAAATCTAAAATAAAAAATAGAGATAAATTGAATCGTATATTAGAATTTTGTAAAGAAGAATATGAAATGCCAATCTCCTATTATGACATTCATAGGTTATGTAAACAAATTAAATCCTCCCATGTTCCAACAATGGAGCATCTCTTAAAAGATTTGAATAATAATAATTATAAAGCCTCAAGAACTCATTTTAGCTTTACTTCAATAAAGACGGATGCAAATATTAATTCTATTAAAAAAATTATATTAAATTTGGATAAGTAGGTAGATGAAATGACTTCAGATGATTCCCATCGTCATAAACGAGATAAACATTATAAAAAAGCCAAAAAAGAAGGATATAGAGCACGTTCAGCATATAAACTTATAGATATTCAGAACAAATTTAATATTTTTAAACGGGCATTTTATATTTTAGATATTGGTAGTGCCCCTGGTTCTTGGCTTCAAGTAGCAAGAAAATATGCTGAAGAAAATATAGAAAAATATCGAGACAAATATTATCATCGAAATGAATATAGAATACTTGGGGTAGATATTAATAAAGTCTCTCCAATTGAGAATGTAGAAACGATTAAATTAGATGCAACCAAACCCGAATTTAAGGATAAAATTATATCTTATTTCGGCGACAAATTAGATTTGCTCTTATCCGATGCGTCAATTAATAAATCTGGCAACAAATTTGCCGATCATGTCAAACAAATACGTTTATGCTATCACATTCTTGATCTTGGTAAAGAATTCTTAAAATATAAGGGAAATATGGTAATTAAGTGTTTTCAAGGCACTGATTTTAAGGATTTTTATGATAATTTTAAAAAAGAATTTAAGTTTGGAAAAGCCTATAAACCAAAAGCATCCAAAAAAAAAAGTAATGAAATTTACCTTATAGGAATAGACAAGATTTAATTTTATTGTTCCTCATATAAATTATCTCGATATTCTTCAAAATCTACTGTATATTCTTCACCCTTTAAAGACATTTTTATCCATTCAGTAAGCCATGGGCAATGGTGGGGATTATAAATATCAGGATTATCATCTGAACATTGTTCAATGAATGGACATATAAAACAAGGCTGTCTGCTAAATTTATCCCAAATCCAATCTTGTTTACTTTTATCTATTTTAATTTCTTCTGATTCTAATCCCTCGTCATCTAATTCCTTTATTGCAAAGATATGCTTACTCCAACTTGCGTCGATCAATTCTCTCTTAACTTTAATTTTCGATTGTAATGCAAGAATATCAACAATCTCATCTAACTTATTCCTTTCTATTTCTGTTTTTTCTACTAATTCATTGAATAAAAGATCTTCTTCCCTATTAATAATTTCAAGAACTTCTTTCTCTTGTTTCTTTAAACTGCGTGTTAGATCCTTGCGCCGTTCTTCAATCCGCTCAATTCGTCTCTCTGTAGTTGTTTTTTCCTCCTCTTGACTTTCCATTCGTTCTTTTACTTTACATTTATGACGGCTTAAATACACAAACCATTTCCCACAGTAAGGACATTGTTCTTTTTTCTTTTTAGCCATATGATAATCGCCTTGATATTAATCCGTTAAATTACATTTCGAAGAATAGTTATTAAAAATCTTGTTCATGTTTATAAAATTAGTATTTTAGGATTATTCAAAATATCTTTTTAAATTTTAATAATAAAACACATATATACTATAATTTTATCTTTATGATTAATTAAAAATTAATTTTTTGTTTTTATAATTATTAATATCTATTTAGATTAGAAATTACCAATAATTAAATATTATCAGCACACGTCAAGGATGGATCTTTCTAAATTTTTAAATATTGAAAATACTCAGATTATCGATTTGGAAAAAAAATTTAAGCAATATAAGTCTCAAAAACAACATATCACTCTCCCTTTAGGAGCAAAAAATTTTGACTTAATATTAGAAGGAGGATTCCGTTCTGGAAATATATATCTGGTATTTGGGGGTGCACGAACTGGGAAAACACAACTTTGCCATCAAATTTGTGTACAAGCTTATAAAAAATTATCTCATGATAAGAACTCTAAAGTTTATGAGTATATTATTTATTTTGATACAGAAAATACGTTTCGACCTGAAAGAATTAAAGAATTATCTGAATTGACTAAAATTTCCTATACTAATGTTTTAGAATCTATATTAGTATCTAATATACTTAGCAACTCTGCATTGTTAATGAAGATGAATGATTTCGAAGAAACTTTAAAAGAAAAATCCATAAAAGTTCTTATAATCGATACAATTAATAATCATTATAGATCCGAGAAAAGTTCCAATGAATTCTCCTTTAATAAAACAAAAGCAGAATTTACAAAAATATTGGAAAAAATCAGAAGTTTAACACTCAAATACAACCTTATTACTGTTTTAACTGCTCAAATTGCATCTAATTTTATAGAATCTTCAATAATTAGCGAATATCCTGTAGGATTACAATATTTAAATCATTATTTCTCGGAGGAATTATATTTAAAGCATAGAGAAGAGAAAAAATGTTATGCTCATCTCGTTAATTCTCATATTCTTCCAGAACGGAAAATTCTCTATAAGATTACCAAAAAAGGAATTACCGACTTTAAACTTTGAATCATTAAACCAGCTTATTTTCAAATTCTTTGAAGGAAATATACTTAAATTGCTTACTATCAGAGTTTGATAGAGAATTCACGAAATAGACGTCATTATCCATTTGATCTACTAACTCTTCGATTAATTTTTTAGCGTAGATAAGTTTCTTTCTTTTAATCTCATTCGCTTTTCTATTTCTAATAAATTCTGGTTTTGAATATTTTCCTACAATTTTATTAAAATCCATACCAATGAAGAAAATTTTTTGATTTGAGAGAATGAGATTTCGAATAAAATATAATATTCTATCTCCATCAGTAAACCCTCCTGGATTTAAAATCGGTCCCTTGGGTTTTACTTGTGTTGTTCCAATAACATTCTCCTTCTTAATTATCTCTTTTTCGAATTGTTTTACTTTATCAATATTGTCACCGTGCCCATGAACTATAACAAACTTCGCATATTCAAATTCCGCTTTAGTTATGCCATCAAGATCCGTAAAAAGACCGTGAATTGGTATATTCATTTCCTTCAATAAGACTGATGCTCCATCCGCAGCTAAATGAACAAGATTCGCAAAATAGGACTTTTTTCTATTATCAAATAATCTGTTTACTGTCTCTTCTAAACTTGGGCCGCAGCCGTATATTAGAATATTGGAATAATTCTGAATATCTGTTCGAAAGTTGGCAAGTATTTTCTCAACCGTCCATTCTACGTTTTTTTCCTTGAAAATATTTAATAAAATATCTCTTGCTTTCCTGTCCATCTCTCGATTAAATTGAAAATCCCTAAGAATTCTTTCATAAATAGTTTTAAAATCCTCATATCTGTCAAGTATTTTCTTATTCATTTCACTTAAACCTCAAACATCCGAAAGAAAAGATAAAAGGACTTCAAGAATATAAATTATAATTTTTTTCTTTTTTCTATTTCAAAAATATTAGTTGATTTATCAATATTCGTGTAGTTATAATGCCTATCACAAACCATAATTACGAAGAAGAACCAGTTCATTATGATTCTCACCAATCTAATGAAGAAAAGAAGAAGTTAAAAATTCGGTTTTATAAAATTTTTTCCAAATTTTTATATTTTTTCTAAAATTACTCTGAATTGTCATTAAAATTGAATTCAATTTTTCAATAATATAAAAGAGTTGTAATAAATGTCAGAAGTAAAAGATGGCTTATATTATACGAAGTCACACCAATGGTTCAATCCCCAAAACCACGCAGTTGGGATAACTGCTTACGCAGCCGAGCAATTAGGTGAGATATCTTTCGTTGATGTTGACCCTATTCAAGGTGAGGAAGTTTCCCAAGTCGAATTTGATGGTGATGAACCAGCTAGCGATCCCTTAGATGCTACAGTAGAATCTAGCAAAGCAGTTGGAGACATTTACAGTCCTGTTTCTGGAACTGTTTCAGAAACTAATGGAGATTTATTAGATTATCCAGAGAGAGTAAATGAAGACCCTTACGGAGAAGGATGGCTTTTCAAAGTAGATCCTTCCAATTGGGATGCAGAAAAAGGAAATTTAATGGATGCAGGCGCATACAAAGAATTTATTGCTGGATTAGAATAAGAGTTTAAGTTATAACATAATTACTTTCTTTTTTTTTATTTTAAAACATCCTATGAACGATTCAAATAAATTTAAATTAGGCTTAATTGTTAATCCAATAGCAGGTATGGGTGGTTCCGTAGGACTTAAGGGAACAGATGGAAGGGAGATATTGGAAAAAGCAATTTCTCTTGGAGCTCAACCGAATGCTTTAAATAGAACTAAAGAATTATTAGAGCAGCTAAAGTCCGTAAGATCTAAATTACATTTCATAACGTGTCCAAAATATATGGGAGAATTTGCTTTAAAGGAATATGGCTTTAAATATAGAGTGCTTGAAGATCCGATCTTTGAGAATTACGGAGATATATATGATACAACACAAAAACATACAAAGAAAGCTGCTGAAATCTTAAAAAATATTGAGGATATTAAATTAATTATATTTGTGGGAGGAGATGGCACTGCTCGCGGTATACAGAACGTTGTTGGTACCACCATACCAAGCGTGGGAGTACCTGCTGGGGTGAAAATTTATTCAAGCGTATTTGCTATGAATCCACGTGTCGCCTCTAATTTAATACTTCGTTTTTTATGGGATGAAATTCCTCTTAAACAAGCAGAAGTATTAGATATTGATGAGGAGAAGTTTCGAGATGGAAAATTAGTATCCCAACTTCATGGATATCTCTTAGTTCCCTATGCCCCCGATTTTTCACAGTGCTCAAAAATGGGGAGTCCAGACTCAGATTTAGACAATCAAGAGAGAATCGCGAAAAGAATCGTTGAAAATCTCGAAGAAGATATGAATTATCTTATCGGGCCTGGAACTACTACAAAAGCTATCACTGATATCTTAAACCAAGAGAAAACGATACTTGGGGTGGATTTACTGAGAAATAAAGAAATTATTGCAAAGGATTTAAACGAGGAAGAAATACTCAATATAATTGACGATGATGAGACAAAAATAATTATTTCACCAATCGGAAGGCAAGGCTTTATACTAGGGAGAGGTAATTTACAATTTTCTCCCGCTGTGATTAAGAAAGTGGGCATTCAAAATATCATCATTATTTCAACCAAATATAAACTACATACCATTACAAACCAGATTCTAAGAACTGATATCAGAGATTTAGAATTAGATGACAAAATAAGAGGATTATATAAAGTAATTATTGATTACGATGAGATTCGAATATGTGAGGTTAAATGAGAGAAAATCTTCGTTTTGAAAATACTTTGATTGATCGGTTAATATTGATTAATTAAATTCTGCAAGAACTGCCGAAGGGCTTGAGTTTTCGTACCAAGCATCAGTTGGAGTATGACAAACGACACTAATATTAGTATAAAACCAATAGCTAATATTTTAATCGCTGTGTTTCTATCATACACATATTTTGATGCCTGATATAGAAATAAATATCCTATACTTGAAAGAAAAATAACGACGCTCGCAATTATCCCCTCGATGATAAATTGATCATTAACACTGGGATACAAAAATATGGGGTTTCCTTCTTGGGTTGCTCCAACTGCAGGTGGGTTTCTATAAATGATATATAAAACCCCTGTTTGTAATACGAATAGGACAATATAAATAAGAATTAACCCTAAGTTTTTGGAGGGACTGGGAAGATCTAAACCTCGGCGTGAAGAGAATCTGGGAAAGTTTATTTTCGGTTTTCGAAATGCATCTCCAAAAATCCAAGGAGTATTCCCTCTTAATTTCTCTAAAACAGTTTCTGAACCACTAACTTCTGCTTTACTTTTACTTTTATTCTTTTGTGATTCTGTGCTCATGGGGATAAAAATAACTTATTATTGCATTTTATAATTCAAATAAAATTAAAAATTATTCCATTTAGATTCTCTTTATTTTCAATTATTATTAATATTTTTTAATAATTGAATAAGAAGTGTCCAGATTTTTTCGATGCTCTTAATTCTTAACATCTCATCAGGAGAATGGGGGTGAATAATTGTAGGTCCTAAAGATATCATCTCCATATTTGGCACTTTTTCTTTTAAAATTCCTGTTTCTAACCCCGCATGAATTGTTTGTATATGAGGTGTTTGACTAAAGGCGGTTGAATAACTTTCCTTAGCGATTTTTAGCAGTTCAGATTCGAAATTTGGAATCCATCCGGGATAGTCTCCAACCTTTTCAATTTCAATATCTAGGTCTGACAATCTAAATAGAGCTTCCACTTTTTCTTGAATAATTTTTCTAGAAATTTCATGGAGACTTCTTTGACTTGTTACGATTGTTAATATATCTGAATCTATACTAATCGAAGCTAAATTCGTGGATGTGTATACGAGATCTCTATTTTTCGGATGATAGGAAACAGGACCGTTCGGCATAACATATAATATATGTAATAAATCATCTGTAATAATTTTTGAATAGACTTTTATATCCGTTTCTGTTTCGACCTTATTAAATTTAATCATCATATCTGGTTCAATCTCAGAAATACCAAATTCAATCTCAGATTTAATCTGTTCTAATAAATCAAGGATATTCGTTAAATCCTCCTCTGCGACATAGAATGTTGCTTCTGCCTCACGAGGTATCGCATTTGGCAAATTTCCTCCTTTCAGAGAATAAATATAAATCTGATATTGGTAATTAATTTTCCATAGTATTTTCGAAATCATTTTAATTGAATTTGCCCTGCCTTTATGAATATCTGTACCAGAGTGTCCTCCTTTTAGTCCTTGTATTGATAAATGGATAGGTACCATTTTATGGGAGATTTTATTAATATAAATATAATTTAAAGGTATTTTCCCATGTGTTCTTGTACCTCCTGCACATCCAATAGTAAAAGTATCATCCTCTTCCGAATCAAGATTAATAAGATAATCACCTTCAAGAAAATCAGACTCTATTTTGAACGCTCCTGTCAGCCCCCTTTCCTCTTCAACTGTAAAGAGGAATTTTACAATAGGAAAATCAGAATTTGATTGTTGTTTACTTATAGTGCTTAAAAGTGCTAAGGAATAAGCAATTCCCACACCATTATCTGCTCCTAAAGTGGTTCCTTTAGCGGTAAGCCATTTCTCATCCTCCTTTTCTATAGTTTCTACATTTATCGGATCTTTTGAAAAATCATGAGTAATTTCCTTATTTTTTTCACAAACCATATCCATATGAGATTGAAAAATAACTATTTTACTATTATTTTTCCTTTCTGAAACGGGGAATGCTAAAAGATTCCCAACATTATCTATTTTAGTATTGTATCCCAAGGATTCACATTCATTCTTTATAAAAGTTCGAATATGTTCTTCATTTTTAGTACATCTTGGAATTTTTAAAATCGCTTCAAGATACTCCCAGAAATCATTCGGTTTTGAAAGGTTTTTTAAATTCATTATTTATCTTTTCTTCTCTATAAATATTTATAGTCATACTTTTTTTATTATTAATAAGATAACGCTAAATTCTATTTAATTTTAATCTGAATTATGGTTTAGGGGTTTGATTAAGTAAAAATGGGAGACTGGAAAGATTTATACAGCGAAGTACGAAAACGTAAAATGGAAGCACTTAATAAAAAGGATGTGGTAGAAGCAGTAGAGAAACATGGAAAGATTTTGGCAATCGAGGGGGAATATGAAAAACCAGACAAAATAATAGAGCATATTTACGCAGCAGAAAAACAGTTTGTAAAAAAGAAAAATATAAATAAAGAAATTAGGAAGCTTGACTTTGATAGATTTGATGTAGTGCTTATTGGCTGCTCTGGTAGATCGATCCCCGCAGCAGCATACCCTAAAATCAAAGAATATGTGGTAAATGGAGGTTGGCTTCTCACTACCGATTGGGCTATTGAGAGTATAGTGGAAGCAATCTTTCCAGGATATATTCGATGGAATAGGGAAAAAACCGCTGATGCTGTGGTTTCTTGTCAGATTGTGGAGCCTGATCACCCATTTCTACATGGGCTAGTTGGAGAATTAGAGCAAAGCAAATGGGCTTCAAAAAATACCAAAAAAGACGAATTTAAATGGTGGTTGGAAGTGAAAAGCTTTCCCATCCAAATAATTAATTACGATCAGGTTAAGGTCTTACTTAATTCTTGGGAAATTAAAAAAGAGTGGGGAGAAGGTCCTGTCCTGGTCTATTTTAATTACGGAAAAAATGGAGGAAGGGTAATACATATGATCTCGCATACTCATCTCCAAAAAGGAGGCAAAAAGGGAAAATATGCTTCCGCACTGATATTAACTAATATCTTAGATGAAAAAGTCTCGCAAAAAATGGGAATGAAAAAGAGTTCTGGATATACCGATACTTGGCATTACACTCAGCAAGGTGCTCCCCAATATAATACAAATAGTCCTCCTTTAGAAGAACAATGGGTAAATCCAGATCCTCAAGAAAATTATGTCACTCCTTCCAATGTTCAAGGGGCTCTAGATAATGGAATGGGACTTACGACTACCTCTCAAATAGTAGAAGTTGATCCCAAGAATCCAAGTTTTTCTTATGGGAGTAAATGTGTAGTATGCGGGTATGATTTTGGAGAGTACACAGAAAAGATTTATAAATGTAAGGAATGCGGGGCTCCTTATCATCAAAATTGCCTTAATAGGCAGATCAATGAAGGCGTATGTAAAAAATGCGGGCGAATTCTACTCTGGTAATTCATTTAATTTAAAAAATTGAAATAAGAGTAAAGCGAAAAAGAAATGACAAATCTGCAGACCATGATCCATAATATAGAAAAAAGGGATGGATGCAGG
>JAWOFX010000094.1:0-9339 GCA_046497275.1 Promethearchaeia archaeon
ATTAATTTTTAAAAATCCAATACTCATGATAAAGACTTTTAGAATTCTTTTTTAAAAATATTTATAAGTTTGCTAATAAACATCTATATCCATGAAAAAAAAGTTAATAATATTGCTCATTTTTTCAATAATTATTGTTTTAGGTCTAAGTGGTGTCATTTATTTTCTTTATAATGGGGGTTTTTTCTTTAATCCAGGAGACCGTTATGAATGGAGCAAATTGGATTATATGGATGTTATTTATGAAAATAGATCAGATATAAGAGCATGGAATCAAGCTTATAGTGAAACAGAAGATTGTCCATGGGGATTCATTCATAATGGGCTTGATTTCGCATTTAGAAATGAATCGAATGTAATCGCAGCCGCACCAGGTCAAGTTCAAGAAATAGAAAAACATGATTATGAAGGCCCAAATAAATACCATGTAAGGATTTGGATAAGATTTAATAGGCAAATAAGGTTGGGGTATAATTTCGAGCCCTGGACAGATAAAGAGAGTGAGAGAGAAAAACAGATTGAGATGTTTCAAGTAGAAATAGGAGAATGGATTTCTCAAGGACAAGTTATTGCAAAATTTCTTGAATGTAATGAATCTGCGCATATCCATTTTGATGTTATAGAAAATCATAATCGATATTGTCCCTCAAAATATTTCTCAACAGAGGGATATGTGGAAATAATGGAATTAATTCAATCTTTTCATCCAACTTGGCAGCTTTGTTATCTTTAGCTCTTTTTTACTTCTAATTCTTCAACTTAAATTAAAAAGAAAATTAAAGAAAAGATATCATTATAAACAATTGAGTTAAAATATAGAAATTAGAGATTAATTTTTATAGAGTTAAAGATGATGAATAGTCGCGAGAGAATTATAACAGCATTAGATTGTAAAGAACCTGATAGAGTTCCGTGTCATGCAATATTAATTGATGCAAATAATGTTGACAAAATATTAGGAAAACCACAAATGTCTGATTTTGATGTGGTTGATCAAGTAAAAGAAAATAATCCTGATAATTGGGCTGAAGAATTGACAAATCTAGTTGAAAGTGTGGAAACACAAGTATTTTCTAGATGTGTTGAAGCTGCAGTTGAAATAGGATTGGATTGTATGCAAGTTGGAATTATCCCACTTTATTTTATTGACGATCCTAATGACGATCGTTTATTGATGAAGGATATTTTCGGACGAGTTTGGGAAGCCCGTAATAACGAGGGGAATTTTAATCCATATTATTTGTATGGAACTATGAATGATAAAGAAAAATGGGAACAAATAAAGCATGAATTGCAGGGTCCACTTAAAGAAAAATATAAGAAATTTGTAAAAAAATTTTATAGGAGAATTAATAAGAAATTTAAGGATAAAATTTGCGTCGCAGTTACTAATGATCTAGCAGGTGTGTTTGAGAGTGCTTCTCAAGGTATGGGCATGACCTATTATGCGAGAATGATTCATAAAAACCCCAATTTCATTAAAGAAGTTCATGATGCATATGCTGAATTCACTGCTGAGTTATATAAAAGTTATATGGAAGTAGGTGCGGAAGTATTTATTGAATCTGGAGACTTAGCATATAAGACGGGTCCAATGATGAGTCCTAAACAATTCAATAATTTATTATTACCTGCATATCAAAAAATTACAGAAACTGTCCATGAAAAGGGTGGAAAGATTATACTGCATTCTGACGGACAAATAACTCCTCTATTAGATTTTGTTATTGATTGTGGATTTGATGGATTACATAGTTTAGAACCTACGGCAGGAGTTGAAATATCTATGGTTAAAAAGAAAGTTAGAGATAAATTATGTTTAGTGGGTAATATTGATGTCGCACATACATTAGTTAAGGGTACTAAAAAAGAGGTATTTTCAGAAGTTAAACAAGCAATAAAAGATGGAGGAGTAGGAGGTGGGTTGATTATTTCTGCCGCAAATATGCATCCAGATGTTAATGTAAAGAATTTGAAGTGGATGATTGAAGCAACTAAGAAATACGGAACATATCCATTAGAGATTTAACCTTTAGCTTGGTTTCCACGCAAAAAAAGCTATCTCATTCATAAATATATACCAAAGTACCATAAAGGTGATAATTATTATTACCGTAGCTAAACCAAAACCTTTCACACCTTTAGGAATCCCGAGATCTTCATTTTTCCTTTGAACAATTGCTCTTACTGTTGCGACATAATAAATTACAGATATAAGCAAACAAACTATCCATAAAAACAAAATGAATAAACTCAAAGTATAAATAGGATCTCCATTTAGAGTCAAACTATTTAACCAACTCCAGAAAGTGACGATCAAGTATGTAGGAATTACACTAAATATTATTCCAGATAATATAAATACAACACTCCACGCAAAACCTTTCCAAACCATGTTTTTCACTGAACTCTATATTATTGTATTTTGATTAATATGTTATTGTTATTTATATTTTCTATTATTTAAAAGATCTTTATCAATATTTTTTAATTTTAAGAACAATCGAACAAGTTATTTTTTTAGAAGAAAAGTAATAATATTCTTATTTTAATTAATCAATTAAAAAAAAAGAAATTAGTTATGAATTAGGTAAATATTGATAAGAGTCCAAGAAAACCTTGATACGGGGCGAGTGTACTAACTATCATTACAAATAATATGGCAGCAATTAATGTTCCCGCTATGATATTCCCTGTTTTCTCATATGTATAGACTGATACGCCCGCAATTAATAAGTTAAGACAAATAGCAACAGGCATAGTTGTTCCAAAAAAGAAAAAGCTTCTCGTTAATACACCTAATAATAAGAGAAAGAATGTCATGAAACTCAACAGAACCGAAAAATGTATAAGAGTTGCTTTCATCGTACCTTTTTTAGTCCACGGAATCTTAGGTCGAATAACAAATTGAAAGAAGATACCAAATACCAGAAACATTAGAAATGTTATGATAAAGTAGATAGTAACAGCCCATGCTTTTGTTATAGAAGGAATCATTCCTATATAATTCAATCCTATCGATGAATACAAAATCAAGTATAGTATTGTAATTAGAATGAAGCCGTATACAACAGATTTTCCTAGATCCTTGATTGAACGAGTGAAAGGGGTTTTTAGTATCTGTAAGAGTGATAAATCATTCTTTTTAGCTAATCTCCAAAGTAGAATTAATATTCCAAAAATTTGTCCAAAAAGGAGACTCAGAAAGAAACTTTCAATAGCTAATGGAAGAGGTATAAATATCCAAATGATAATCAGCATTCCCACGATTGATAACGGAATTGAATAAAGTAAAGAAGTGATAGCTAATTTGTTAGCGGAAATCTCTCTGATTTCGACTTTTAGACTTTCTTCTGGATTTTCTTGTTTATGTTTTAGAAGTCGTGAAATAGGGTCAATTAGCATAATAAATAGCCCGATCCCTCCAACTATTTGAACAACTAAGATAAAAAGTCTAAGATTGCCGTAGAAATTCTCATCTGGAGTATTAGTCTCTGGAAAAGTGTTTATTATCCAATCACGTGCCTGTCTTGTGAAATCTACATCCCAAGCAACAGCTAGATGATTACTATTATCATCTAAGTATATCTGTGTGGCGTTTCCAGTTTCAAATGAGCCATATAATTGGTTTGAATCAATTAATGAAAGACTTAGACCTGTTCTCAGCGCAACTGATTCTTTTAAATCACTTAATTCTTGGACTTCATCAAATTTTGCTTTAATCATTAGTACATTTAAGGGATCCGTTGAATTTCCCTTTCGAATATTACCTAATCCTGTACCAACTCCAATAAAGGCTTTAAAATTTGTACTCTGATTAACTATTATATTTCCAGGCCCTCCACCCATACTATATCCAATATATGCGAGATTATTCATATCTATGTCAGTACGAGTACTTAAATATCCAATTACAGCTTCTACATCACTAACAAGATTTCCTCTCTCTAAGCTCCCAGTACTCTGTCCATGACCTCGAAAATCAAGAGGAACAGCTACGAATCCTGCTGCAGCTAATTCAAGAGCATATCCTTTCATGAATTCTTTATTTGCTTCGAACCCATGTCCTATAATAACTGCTTTTTTGTTTGGTTCTGGGCTTACCCGTGGTTCAAACACATTGAATGATATTGTAACCCCATCGCTTGTTTGTACAGAAAGATTATATGATGATTTCACACTAAAGGGTGTTATAAAAATAAAGATAGTTCCTAGTACAAACAATACGAAAAAAACAGTTATTAGAATAATTTTTTTATTTTTAATATCCATTTTCATCCATTTTTAAGAGATTTGTAATTATGGATATTTGTTTTTTAAATTTATAAATATAATTTTTTATTATTATCCTTAAATAATAGGTCTCTTCATCACTTTCTAAAAGATTTTTATCTTTTCAAAGACTTTTAAATCCTATAATATCAATAAATAAATTTAATGAAAAAATGTCTGACGAGAAAAAAATAATTAATCGGTGGCTCGTTGTTGTTGGTGCAGTTTTGATACAATTAGCATTAGGATCCTTATACTCTTGGGGTCGTATGACGAAATATATCAGTAATGGTGGTTTTTTAACCCAAATATCTGAGGTTACTGCCTACATTTTTGGGATTTCACTCGCTGCCTTTGCAATTACGATGATTTTTGCCGGAAAACTTCAACAAAAATACGGTCCCAGAAATATATCTCTATTAGGTGTGGTTTTCATCGGAGTTGGAACTATTTCATCTGCTTTTATGGAAGCTAACTTTTGGGGTCTATTTATAACCTATGGAATTCTCTATGGTATGGGTATTGGGTTTACTTATGTTTGCCCTATCGCAACCGCAACCGCATGGTTTCCCGACAAAAAGGGTTTGATTAGCGGAATCGCTGTGGCTGGGTTTGGAGCTGGATCTTTTATTTTTAATTTTTTAGTCGATTGGTTTGCTGCGATCAGTATCCCAATCATGTATCTCCTATTAGGGATCATATACGTGGTAATTATAAGTATTGGAGCATTAACGATGATTAGACCTCCAGATGGGTGGCTACCTGAGGGATTTGTTCCTCCTAAAGTGACAGAAATTAGTTCAGAAGGCATGGTGGAATTCTCTCGTAAGGAAATGATAAACACTAAACAGTTTTGGTTATTATGGTTTTCTTACATGTTAGGATGTATGCCAGGATTGTTAGTGATTGGTACTTATACTGTATTTGCAGAAACCGCGGGAATAGATCCATTACTTAGTATATCTGTATTGTTAACTTTGGTTGGCAGTATCGCGGCTCTTTTTAATGGACTAGGCAGAATTTCTTGGGGTAAGGTGGCAGACATCTTTAATTATAAGAAAGCACTTATAATGCTTTTTGCTGTTCAAGCATTAGCTCTATTCTTATACTTTACAACTATTATCAATTATGGTTATTATTTTGTAATAACTTGTGTTATATTTTTCTGTTTCGGTGGAAATTTAAGTCTTTATCCCACTGCAACAGCCGATTTATTCGGCAATAAAAATTTAGGACAAAATTACGGAATAATGTTCACCGCCTATGGTGTCGCAGGATTTATCCAAGCAGTGGCCACTCAAAACATAGTTATTGCATTAGGGGGATACTTGCCATTGTATATAATAGTTGGAGTTTTTACAATAGTATCATTAGTACTCGTTTTTCTTATCACTAATCCAAAGAAAAATGATTAAATCCATATAGAACCTATAATTTTCTTTTTTCTTTTACTTTTCTTTTTCAAATCTTATATTTTAGCTGGATTTTTTAAGAACGCTTCAATCAATCTAATTGTTTGCAATACATCCTCTAATTTCAATAAGGAAGTAGGAGAGTGTATATATCGACAAGGAACAGATACTACAGAGCTCGGAACACCACCTTTGGATAAATGAATTTTCCCCGCATCAGTACCTCCGTATATAGGTTTCTTTACCTGGTAAGGGATATTTTCTATTTTACCATTCTCCATTAATCTCCTATTCACTTTGGGGCTTGATATCAATGATTTGTCTGCAACAGTAATAGCTGGTCCCTTTCCTATGTATGCGGGACATTTTGAATCGGGTACTCCTGGTACATCTGCGGCAGTAGTATTTTCAATAGCTATAGCCATTGAAGGATCTAAGCTATATGCTGCGGGTTGCGCGCCACGTCCTCCAACCTCTTCCTGTACGGAAAAACTGAACACAACTGTTTCATTTAATTTTTCCGATTCTTTTAATAATTTCATAATATGTAATAACACATTACAGCCCGTACGATCGTCAAACGCCTTTCCCCGGACCATTTCATTAGGAAATGATTCAAAGGGACTAAATAAAGTGCCCACACATCCAATATTTATATTATTATTTAGGACCTCTTTTTTTGAAAATAATCCTAGATCAATATATAATTTAGATGCTTCTATTATTTTCTTTCTTTCCTTTGCTGATGTTAAATGTGGTGGGTGGGTTCCAATTATCCCATGGTATATTTCATTTGTTTCAGACTTTAAAACCACTGATTGCCCCGGTAATATCCTCTCATCCCATCCACCTATTAAAACAAACCTAAGAAATCCTTTCTCCTCAACATGAGAAACCATAAACCCTATCTCATCCATGTGAGCGTCGAGAAGGATTTTTTCCTCCTCATTTTTACCCTCTATTATAGCTAATACTGATCCTAAGTTATCTGTCCACACCTTATCAGCCAAATCTTCTTTTTGTATTTCTTCCAATAGAAAATCTCTCACATCATCTTCATAACCAGACACTCCCATTAGAGAAGATAATTTTTTTTCATATTCTTTAACATCATTAATATTAATCATTTTAATCTACTCTTTTCATTCTTCTAATAAATAAATAAAGTTTTTGATTATAGTTAAATCATATTTTAAATAAATAAAATAAATTACGAGTAACTTAAAAAAAAATAAACGAAACTAAATAATAAGATTTAATTAAACATTTATAAAAAATTAAGAAAAAGTAAGATAATATAGGAGATAATGGAAGGATTTCTATTTAGACACCCTTTTTAATTCCTTGATAGATTTTTCGGCAAGGCGAATAGCATCATCATAATCTATTTTTAATTGATCCATTTCCATCTCTAATTCTTTTGTATATTTTTCTAATTGTTCAAGTGTTTGGGCTGTTTTTTGATCCATATCCGAACCACCTTCTCCAGTTTCTACTCGCTCTTTCAATGAATTATATTTTTCTTCCCAAACTTTTACTTCAGTCTGCAATTCTTTCACTCTTTCATCAACAGGAACGCTACTTGGTGCCCCAGCTTTTTGTATCTCTAATTCTTCGTATCTCTCCTTCCATTTTGTAATGCCCTCTTCTAATTCTTTTATTTTCATCTTCATATCTGATATCATATCTAATAAATCATCCTTTGTCTTGTCACCTAATATCTCTTTGAACATCTCTTTCCCTGCTTCTATTTGTGACTCTGATTTATCTCCTAAAATGCGTTGCTTCCGTTTTTGTAAATCTTCTACTGTCTGTTCTGAGAGATAGTCTAACGCATTAAATCCAATACCACCATGTTGAGTTCTTCTTTTTCTCACTTTTATAAAAATAGGAACACCTCTCACAGCTTCTCCACTTATAATACCTTCTCCTCTATCTAATCCGCTAATATCATCTCTATTATCTCTACTAAGATCCTCAGCACTTGAAATAGTGATATTAATATCGTTTACATCTGAAAGGCTATGAACTACCCACGTTCCTGCTTGTGCTCGTATTGTTGTGTCTAAGAGTTGTGGCCTTTGGGTTCCAATTACTAAATTCGCTCCAAATTTACGGCCTTCTTGAGAAAATAGTCTAACAGTGTCACTAGTTGCGCTTGATTTTTTTCCAGCGAAAAGATGTGCCTCATCTAAAAATAAATAAAATGGAGGAATCTTTCTCGATGTACTCGCCTGATATAATTTTTTTAATAATCTTCCCGCAAGAGTTTCTTGTGCCTCAAGGGATATTCCTCTCATATTAATGATGCTACAGAGATTTGGTGCCACAATATCCTTCTCGTCTAAAGAAAAGAGGTATTCGATATCGATATCTGCTCCTTTATTAATACTCAAATCAGAAAATTCAATAATATTATCAATAAACTCGCTTTCAGCACCACCTTCATCTTCACCAGCGATTTTTAAACTTCCATATTCTCCATGTCTGTCAAGAATTACCACTGGAATACCCTTTTCCATGAATTCCTCACATAATACACCCATTGTGTAAGATTTTCCACTTCCTGAACGCCCAGTAATAAATACACGACCAAAATCTTTTATTAACAAGTTTACATCAAAATCATATCCAAGAAGTTTTCCAAGCGCAACTGATTTTTCAGGAGGATTATCTATTCCCAACAGTTTTCGGATTTGTTGTTCCTTTGCTAAATATACTTTAGACCCTACCTCAAATGGTCTTTTAGGTCTGTCCCCAACAACGGTTAGATCCGCTTTCATTCCATCCGAATCATTCCATATTTTTGAGATAGAAAGAATAAAATAGTCCGTATCTTCATTTTTTTTGGCTTTTTTATCATCCTTATAAATAGTAAGGTAACTTGTTCGTTCTACTTCTTTGCTTTCAATTAGAAGTGTAGCAGAACTTAACTCAGTTTTTCCAGTAAGTCTTCCAACGGGCTTTTCTTCAGTTCCTCCGATATCCTCATCCTTACTGGGTGAATCATTATCATTATTATCTGACATAATTAATCACTTTAAGTTGTATATATATACAATAGTTTGGATTAAAATTAATAATAACTATTATGAAGATAAAAGAAAATTAAGAAATTTAAATCTATAGAAAATAATGTTTTCTATGTTCCTTAAGGCTCTTCTTTATATACAATATATTTCTTGACCATATGATCTGGATGGTATGATTGTTTAGCTCTTCTCAACCCTGGAATTCCTAAATCTTGTTCACGATTAACATATTCAGTACCTTCTTCGCAACAATTCTCCAGAAACATATGATTTATGGCTTGATATGACCCATTATAATGTCTATGAGCTTTCTCAATATGGATAGCTGTTGTATTATCATTCAACATCTCGCCAAAAGTATAGGCAACGGGATCATCTTCTACCAGCAATACACCACCATTATAGCCTAATTCAGAATAATTATCAATTAACCTGTTGATTGCCTTTTGTTCTTGTGCCAAATCTTTATTACTCTGGCATTCATTAATGATGCACCATTTATTTTGAAGTCTCCGACATGTCTCAATCCACTCTTCAGAAAGGAGATGAAATTCATAGTCATATTCCTCTAAGAAACTTTCCAAAAATCGACGCTTAGAACGATATTTATTCCCTGAAAGATC
>JAWOFX010000096.1:0-55201 GCA_046497275.1 Promethearchaeia archaeon
TATAAAATAAATGATACTTGGCCTGAATTAGCTTCACCCAGCTCTGAGATTAGAGTATTGATTAATGGGAATCCTCATACTGAGACAATCCGTTTATCTTCTGCTACTGACGAGTTTCAATCAAATAAACCTGATGGCTATGATGTCACCGATTTACTCTTAAAAGATACCAATATTAATATCTCAATCCAACTATATTTAGCAGATTCATTTGAACTTAATCGAGCAATAAAAATATCAATTGATGATGTCTACCTTGAAATCTCTTATATTGATGTAATAGTTGATATCACCACGGAACCATGGTTTAATACAGCTCTTTTTATAGGGATCATGACAATTGGTACTGTCTTAGGAATTTATTTTTGGGCTTATTATCGCTATTTAAGATTTCCATTGGCCATTAGAAAAATTAGAAAATATCGCAGTTCATTAACTAGTGGCCAGCCACCTAAAGGTGTTCTCACCCCTTCAAGGAAAAATGCTTTTAGCAGGAAATATACCAGAAAAATGGGAAGTTCTTCAAAATTACTGGAAGGGAAATCTACCGAGACTTCATTAAAAATCGATATACTGAAAGACGAGTTAAAATAAAGATTTTTTACTTGCCTTTTATTTTTTCTAAATTCTCTTTTTAGCTTAAAAATCAGATTCTTTTAGAAATTTCACAATCATTGCATTATGGTATCTTCCACGTAGACATAAATAGTGTTCCAAAACGCATTCTTCTTCAAATCCACATGATTTAAATAATTTAATAGAACGATTATTTTGAATAGTTATATAAGCTTCAAGTCGATGAAGATTTAGATAATTAAATCCAATTATTTTGGCTAATTCGATTGTTCTTTTTCCAAATCCTTGTTCCCAGTATTTAGGTTTTATCCAAATACCAATTTCAGCTCTTTTATGAAGCCAATTTACATTCCAAAGGCTGATTGCTCCGATCGATTCTTTTATATTATCAAATTTAGCTTCAATGATATAATTAAATTGCTCTCTATTTTCCCAATAGTTTAAATAACGTTCAATTAAATTTTTAGAATGCCTAAGTGATAAAAGAGGTCCGATTGACATATATCTAATAGTTTCTTTATTATTTAAGGCCCGGAAAAAGAATTTAGCATCATCTTTAGTGATTTTTCGTAAAAATATTTTCCCATCATCAATTTCTTCAACGACGTTCCTATTTGGAGACATAATCGATATTATAAATAAAATATCTTATAGTATAAATCATTAATTGCTTTACGTATAGATTGAAATAAAAAATAAGAAATAAAAAAAATATTAAGAAATAGGATTAATATCCCTTGAATTCTGGCTCTTTTCGTCTTAAAAAGGCATTAATACCTTCTTTTACATCTTCAGCAGCGGAATTCACACCAAAACCTAATTGTTCAAACTGTAAACCAATATTAGGTGGAACTTCGGTACCAAATTTCAGACATTTCTTAATAACGGTCAGTGATGTAGTAGCAGCATGGCCCAGCCAAGAAGCTTTTTCATTGACTAAACTTTCGAATTCATCCCCTTCTTCTGCAAGGAAAGAAACATAACCCCATTCATGCATTTCTTCTGCAGATACTCTTTCACCAAAGTAAATCATCTTGGTTGTTCTTGCTAACCCAATGTGTCGTGCCATTCTTTGGGTTCCACCATTTGCTGGAAAAATTCCTCTTTGAATTTCTGGAAATCCAAAGAAAGATCGTTTAGAAGCGATTACAATATCACAAACTAAAGTAAGTTCACAGCCACCACCTAATGCATATCCATCTACAGCAGCAATTACTGGTTTTGGAAATACTTCTATAAGATCATAATATCTATGACGCATATCCATCGCAATAGACATATGCATTGGAATATTAGGTTTGACTCCAGGACCAAAGGAAGATGAAAGATCAGCTCCGGCGGAAAATGCAGGTTTCTTGGTATAATCTTTTGTCCCACGTAATACTATACAACGGACTTTTGGATCTAATTCAAAAGAATACATTGCATCAGAAACTTCTTTGACTGTTTGAACTTGAAGAGCATTTAATTTGTCGGGACGATTCAGAGAAATTACCGCATAATTACCCTCTTCATTAACTTCTACTTTTATATGTTCATATTCTTCAGACATATCATATTACCTCTATTTTTAAGAATTCTTTAATTTTTAATTGAGTTTTCTATTTTTGAATTAAGAATAATTAGTATTATTTTTTTTAAAATTAAAAACTTTCAAATTTTTATGTAAAAAAGAAAGATAATGGTTTAATCAAATAAAATCTTTAAAAGCAGTAATTAACCCTAATAAGTTAAAAAAAAACATAAATGCGAAAAAAATATTATTTGTATTTTTTGAATTCTCCAGTCTTCATCATTTCAATGGGTTTTAAATAATCTTTTCCAGTTTTTTCGGCAAGGCCTTCTAATTTTTGAGCCCATTTTTCATAGCTGCGTTTCCCAGGTCCAAACGGTCCAGGAGTGTTCATTCCCGCCATATTTGCTTTATCAATAGCCTTATAACTATCAGTTATACCTTCTTTCAATATTCTGCAGCCTTCATTTAACATAATTGCCATGCTATTTTGTACATCAAACATTCCTGCCTTTTCTGATTTATCAATATCTGGGCGACCCTCTTCTGGCCAATCATAAAATCCTTCACCCGCCTTTTTACCAAGTTTTCCCTCTTCATACATTTCAGTGAGCACTTTGCCCGGTTTAAAGTCTTCAGATAGTGTTTCTTCATAATATTTCATTGTATGGTAAACCGTATCAATTCCTGTATAATCCATTAATTCACATGGACCCATTGGCATTAAACCTTTTGCATCCGCATCAATTTTATTCCATGAAATTCCCTCTTCAGCAGCTTTATCAAACATCCAACTCATATATATTTGTACAGGAGCATTAAGTCGATTTACGATGAATCCAGGACGATCTTTCAGTACTTTTGCGATAAATCTGTCTCCTTTAAGACAAGGCAAAGATTCACCAAATTTAATTCCTATTTCTATAGATTCATCAGAAGATTTATCCCCATATATTATTTCAATTAATCGCATTAAAATTGGAGGATTAAAGAAATGCATGCCTATAACCTCATCTTCTCTATTTGTGGCACTCGCAATATCTGAAATTGACATTGTTGAGGTATTAGTTGCTAATATACAGTTTTCGGGGGCGTTTTTATCTAATTCTTCGAAAACTTGTTGTTTAATGTCCATTTTTTCAATAACCGCTTCAATTATATAATCCGCATTATTAGCAGCTTCAGCATTGCTTGTTGTTGTTGTTAATCGATCTAGAACCTCATCAGAACTCCCTTCTAATTTTCCTTTAGACTCCAACTTTTTTATTCCATTTGTGATTTCTTTGACTCCTTTGTCTATATATTCTTGTTTAATATCTGCTAAAGTAACATTATATCCTCCCATCAGTGCAACTTGAGCAATATTATGCCCCATTTCACCTGCACCAATGACAGAAATATTCTTTATTTCATCAATACTAACCATTTTGTATTCCTCTTTGATTTGAAATATTTGGATATATCTTTAGCTAGGACTAATTAAGCTCAATTTTTAAATAAACTGCTTAAAAGTTAAAAATTATAAAAGAAAAAATAGGATAAAAATAAAAAATGAAAATGAAGTTATTATTTATTTTCTCATCTTTTTGAAGCCGCCAGTCTTCATTAGCTCGATTGGTTTAAAGTATTCTTTACCCGTTTTTTCAACAAGATCTTCTAAAATTTCGGCTGCTTTTTCGAAATTACTTTTACCCCATCCAAAAGGTCCGGGAGAATTCATTCCAGCCATATTTGCATCATCAATTATTTTATAACCACTGGCAATTCCTTCATCAAGAATTCTACAACCTTCATTTAACATAATTGCCATACTAGTTTGAAGGTCAAATAATCCAGCGGGTTCAGCAGCTTTAACTTTATTTTTAATACCTTCTCTTCCTTGATTCCAGTCATAAAATCCTTTTCCCGTTTTTGCTCCGAGATTTCCGTTATCAACCATTTCTTTTACAACTTGCGGTGGTTCAAAATCTTCAGATAAGGTCTCTTTGTAATAATTCATAGTATGCATCATTGTATCTAATCCAACGTAATCAGCTAATTCACATGGGCCCATAGGCATTTTTCCACCAGCATCAGCATCTATTTGCGCCCAATCAAGCCCTCTTTCTTTTGCAGTATCAAAAACCCAACCGATATAAATATTAACCGGTGCATTCATTCTATTTACTATGAATCCCGGTCCTTCTTTCAATACAGGAGCAATATATCTGTCCCCTCTTAAGCAAGGTAGGGATTCTGCAACTGCCATTGCAGTTTCAAAAGTCTCATCCGATGTATCTTCACTCCGAATAACTTCAATACATCTCATTAGAGGTACAGGATTAAAGAAATGCATACCACATGCTCGCTCTGGAGCACCACTATCCTTGGCAATTTCTGTAATACTCATTGTTGAAGTATTTGACGCAAAAATTATGTGATCTGGCCCATTATCCATAACAGTTTTGCACACTTGTTTTTTAATATCCATCTTCTCAACCACAGCTTCAATAACAATATCAACATTTTTAACAGCTTCTGCAAGATCTATTGATTTTATCAATTTTGACATAACAGAGTCAGCAGTGATACCCGCTCCCAGTTTACCTTTAGATTCAAGTTTTTGCATACCTTCTCTAATATTCGCTTCGCCACTGTCTACAAACTCTTGTTTGATATCAACAAGAGTCACATCATAATCGGCCATAAGGGCAACTTGAGCAATTCCAGAACCCATGAGGCCCGCACCAACAACAGCTACTTTTTTAACATCAACCATTTTGTTACACCAATATTTTGTAGTTTTTTTTTTATTTTGAGATTTAACATGTTAAGTAATTTATAGAATTTTTTAATGTTTCACATTTTGATATTTGCATTTTTGTTTTTCTAAAAATTGTTATCAATTTTGAAAACTGATACAATTGATTTCTCCATAATATAATAAAAATAATCAAAAGAAAATTCAGTATTTTTATAAGAAAAAAGAGAAAAATGATTAGAAATCATAATAAAAATGAATTTATACCCAATTCATTATAATTATAATAGAAATCCGCTAATTTTGATGATGAGAAATCTCATCTATATTGTTAAATAAGCATTTTAAAAAAATTAAATTATTTAAAGAGGATAAAATATGAAAATAGGACGAATTTATGGCATTGAAATAAAATTACATATTTCAACCTTATTAATTGTTGGATTAGTAGGATTCTATGCTGCTACGATTTATAATAGCTTAACTGGGTCTCTTAATATCCCAGTCTTAATTACTATCGGAGTTATCAATGGATTCATTATGCTATTTTCCATCTTAGCTCATGAAATAATGCATTCAATTGTAGCTCAAAAGTATGGGTTAAACGTATCAGAGATTGAGTTGTATGTTCTAGGTGGTGTCTCGAAAATTGAGGAAGAACCCAGAACACCGAAAAGTGAATTCATTATTGCTGTTGTTGGACCATTGACGAGTATAATTTTAGGCATTATTTTTGTTGGACTACTCTTCTTGCCTATCAATTATTCTGCGTTTATATATATTACTTTATTCTATGCTGGGTTCTCTAATATAACTCTGGGGATATTCAATCTTCTCCCCGCGTTCCCTATAGACGGAGGAAGACTCTTGCGATCTTTTCTTTGGTATAGAAGGAAAGATCTAGTATCTGCGACTCGTACAGCCTCGAAAATAGGCGTATTTTTTGGTTATGGATTGATATTTTTTGGAGTCTTACAATCATTATTTTTAGGGCTTTTTAACGGGTTTTGGCTTGTTTTAATCGGATTATTTTTGATATCATCTGCTAAGAATGCGTACAAGCAAGTTAAAGTGAATAATCAATTATCACAATTCAATGCACATGAATTATCAAAAATACCAGATGCTATTATTCCTTTCAATACTTTTGTATCTGATGCTATTAGGAATTATTTTATGAGATACAATAGAGATTATTTTCCCGTATCACAAGGAAATAAAATAATTGGGATCGTTTCTATTGAAGATATCAAGAATATATCTCCTGAACTGCGGCAGAGATACATAATAGGATATCTAGCGCAGAATTTAGACAACTTCCCCACAATATATGAAAGCGAGCGAGGAGATAATGTTATGAATAAAATAAATACCAATGAAATGAAACCTAATTTACTTGTTGTTAAAGGCGGAGAAAATAATCAGCATGTTGTTGGATTTATTAGTCCACAAGATTTAAATTCAGCCATAAAATTAACGGAATTAAAAATTGAAGGCTGAAAAATTCTATTATTTTTTTATACTATTTTTTGCAGATTTTGTAAATTTGATTTTATTATAATTTTTATTTTTATTTTTTAAGTTAAAAACATCCATATCAGAGAGATTTAAAAATATAAAAGAAGGATGAAAACTATGTATAATTTTAAGTCAAAATTTATATATATCTAAATTATTTGCTTAAAACTAAGTAAATTTCGGAGAAAATCGAGATTATACTTTATGAAGTAGATAAGTGCTTCTTAAGACAAAGTGAGCTTCGAAATTTTGAATAATTTTTAGGGATAAATAAAATGAAAATTGGAAAAGTAAAAGGTATCGAAATAGATTTACATCTATCGACGTTGGCAATAGTAGGTTTAATTGGTTTTTCCGCTGCCCAATTTTTTTATGCATCTACGGGAATATTTGATATTACAAGTCTTATTATTGTTGGCGTGATAAATGGACTCATCATACTTGGATCAATAATAGCTCATGAATTATCACATTCCATTATTTCTTTAAGACATGGGTTAAATGTATCGGAAATTGAGTTATATATGTTTGGTGGAGTCTCCAACATTGAGGAAGAACCTAAAACGCCGCGTTCAGAAACTATCATATCAGGGGCAGGGCCAGCAGCAAGTTTAATCATAGGAGGGGTATTTTTATTATTGTATTTTATTCCATTATGGTTGGATATCACTCTTCCAGCAATCTTGGCAATTACTTTCTTTTATTCGGGAATTTCTAATACAGGATTAGGATTATTCAATCTAGTTCCCGCATTTCCAATGGACGGAGGGAGGGTCCTAAGAGCATATCTCTGGAAGAAAAGAGACGATCTTCTATCTGCAACGGAAACAGCATCAAAGGTTGGATATTATTTTGGCTGGGCAATGGTGGGATATGGATTTTTTGAAATAATTTTCCTTCCCGGGATAATTGGAGGTTTCTGGTTCATTATTCTAGGATTTTTCCTTAGTAATTCTTCACGAAATGCATATCAACAGACGGTTTATGAATATAAATTGTCAAAAATATCTGCTAAAGAGGTTTTAAAAAAACCGGATCAAATGATCCCGTTTGATACAAAAATTAAGGATGCAATCCAACAATATTTCATGAATTTTAGGAAATCTTATTTTCCTGTTATCAAAAATGATGAAATTATTGGCATAGTAACAATTGATAGTATTCAGAAAATCCCACCTAACCAAAGATCAGAGCTCATCATTGGGAAAGCTATGAAAGACATTTCAGAATTTCCAAACATTTCAGAGGAAGAAACTGCTAAAGCAGCGTTCAGTAAGATTCGTGTTGAAGAACAAGAACCTAAAATAATAATTGTGAAAGATGATGGGAGTGTATCAGGCTTTATTACAGAAAATGAAATTCAATCAGCCATAAGGCTCTCCGATTTATTATTTGGAGAAAAAATATAAATTTTTTATTTTCTATTTTTTTAAATCTAACAAGAAGGCTAAAGGATTATAATGCTATAATTTAAGATTAGATTGAAAATTTCAATTATTCATTTTAATATTAATAATAGAAGTTCAATTCTTCTATACATACATCTTTTTCTGGATTGTTATCTAAATAGTTTATTTCTACTCTCTTTATTTTATTGCCAAGCAATTCAGAAAATGCTGTTTCAAAATACCCCTTATTAACTCGACAGAATGATTTTCCAAATTCAAGATTTTCTCTATTTTTTATTGATTTTCTTAGAAAACAATGATTCTCAATCTCTATACGAATTCTACTATCTAATTGTTCCACTTTTCTAATTTGTATGGAATAAAATTCTTTCAATTCACTCATTAAAATCATAATAGTTTCAATAATATCGAATTCTTCCTTTTGATATTGTTCTTTTATGCGATTGGCAATAATTTTACCCGGTGCAGATCCAACTTGATAAAGGATTGAGAGAAGCATATTTTTTCCATAGATATCATATACTTTATCAACTAATGATTCAGATATAATTTCGAAACCTTTTAATGGCTTTATATTTTCACAAGGATTTGAGATTTTATTATTTAACTCGTCTAAATTCAAATGATCCCCTTTTAATAATATTTTCAAAACTTTATTTTGGAATAAAACTCACTTGCTAAAAGGTCTATTCCAATTTATATAAAGCTATTCTTCAATAATATTTCAAAAATTAGATATTTTAATAAGATTATGATTTTTATTTTTTTCCGTCTAATTGCCATCTTTCTATAGATATCAGATAAAAAAAGTTGTTAAATGTGAAAAATTATTTTATCCAGAAAAGAGATATTAAATTTCAAATTAAAATATATTATAGAGAAAGTCATATCAGATCTTAGAGATAAAAAATGAATAAAGATAACGCTAATATTAACAATTATAGTTTAAAACCCTTTTTAAGCAATTTGAGTGTATGGGTTGATCAATTTAGAATTAGAAGTAAAAAATGGAGTTTTTCGGTAAAGAGAAACGGGCAAAAGACTTCATTATATGGATTGTGTGATATGGTATTCAATTTGAAGATCCCTAACAAACTAGATGAGTATTTATCAAAAAGTTCGGGTGAAAATTTAGGACAGTGGATTTCAAATATTCAATTATATCAAAATCCTAAGACAGGTTGGTTTAAAGAAGGATTAATTAATTATGGGATGCATTTTAAAGAACATAGTACTGCATTCAGTGTTGCAGCGTTAAAGCTTTTGGGATCAAAACCTTTATTTGATTTTAAAATAACCAAAAGATTTACCTCCAAGAAAAAGGTCTTTACATGGTTAGAAAAGGCTCCCGAATGGGGATTATTATATTGGGCTGGCTCTCATCGTGGAGGTGGGATTGGGGCGATATATGCGACATTAGGGGAGGAATACTATCCTCATGAAAAATTCTTTGAATGGTATTTTGAATGGTTGGATAAAAAAGCAGATCCAGAATTAGGATTTTGGCGTTTAGGATGGATTCACAGACTTAATAAAAATAGATTGACTAAAAATGAACTTGGTGGCGCAGTTCATTATTATTGGATATATGAATTCATGAATCATCCAATTCCGTATCCTAAAAGAGTTATTGATTCAACATTAGCTTTACAAAATAAATGGGGAACTTGGGATACTCATTCTTCATATTGTATTGATTTAGATGCGATTTTCTGTTTAACTCGATGTAATATCCAAACTGAAGACTATAGAGAAGATGAGATTAGAAATGCAATAATTAAATATCTTCACCATGTTGTTAAAAATATGAATGATAAGAAATATTTCTTGAATAATTATAAAAATACTCATAAACTTACTGGATTTCTCTGTGCTATAGCAGAAATAAATAAATCTTTTCCAGAATTATTAGAAAATAATGAAATTTGGACTCAGACTTTGGATATAACTCCTTGGATTTGAATTTAGAATTTTAATTTATTTATATTGAAGGGATTCTAAATTATTAATTGAATTGAAATTGGTTATTAGATCGATTTAATACTACTTTTAAATAATCTTTAAAAATCAGATCTGATTAATACTTATTTAATTAACATAATAAAACAAATCCTATGTGAATGAACTATGGATAAAAAAGTATATATAACTCTTTCTGCTATTTTAATTTCTATCATTCTAATCGTTACTATAGTTTTCATATTCGTTCCTAAAGTACTAGTATTAGATTTTGGGGAGCGCAAAGCTATTATTCTTTGTAGTGCAAATGATTTTTACGGAAGTGAAGTAGAAGAAAATTTTGGGTTTGATGGAGGGGAACAAAACTGGACTTTTAATGGTGGGCTCCCTCATGGATACGAACCTACTGTTGGAAATAAGGAACTAGGATCAATATTTATTGAAGTTGGTTCTTCTGAATTCTATAATGTAAATTACACATACAATTGGACAAAATATAATCAAATAAAAGAGGAGAGTATTTATAATCTATCTACTTGGATATTCTTTGATACCCCAAATGACATTTTGGGATTAGGAACAAGAATTGGTTTAAATTGGTTAAATTCTAATGGAGAAACAGTAAGATTAGATTGGTCGGAAAATATTAATTCTACAATTGGCGGATGGAAAAATATTAGTATTATGAGTTTATATAATAACGATTCTGAAAATGAAATAACCGGTTTAGAATTGGTTTTATCATTCGAAGGAAATTTTTCAGCAGGTACAGATAATAAAGTATATTTTGATGATGTGATTGTAGATAGATGGGTAGCTGTAAATGTGACAAATCCTTTTGATCCTAACAATCGTAGAAAAGATTCAGATGGCTTCCCTGCTCAAGCTTTGCAAGTTTATAAAGTATTAAAGAGACATGGATATACAGATAAGAACATATTTTTAATGCTTTATCACACAAATGACCCCACCATCGATATAGATGCTTTTGATGGAATATCTAATGATACAGCTGATGCTATAGTGGATGTTGAAAATGATGATGTAAATGCAACCCGATTCAAGCGGGAATTAAATGTCTCAATTGCGGGTTCCTTTGCGTCTAATATCAGTATATATGACCAACTAATTATTTTTATGACTGATCATGGCTCAAATAAATTGCTTGGAGATGGAAATGCCACATTTCATTTTGAGGCAGATGGTAGTCGAATAAGTGAAACAGAATTTTATGACTTAGTCAAAAATATCAATTGTTTAAGAATGATGATTAATGTTGATTGCTGTTTTAGCGGAAATTTCTTAAATGAAAAGAAACCAATAGGATCATCTTGGTATGATATCGATAATTGTCTTTTTGTTAGTTCCTCCGCGGATCGCCTTTCTTGGTATTGGATTGATAATAAAAACCCAGATGGATGGGCAGGGTCTTGGTTTTTCCACGTGTTTTGGGATCAACTGGACCAAAACCAAACCATATTTAATGCGTTTAATTCTGCTTCAGGATTCATTCCCGCAGGTCAAGCAGTACCCCTCGCATTAACGCAAATACCTTTAATGTATGATAATCTGGGAATCAATAATACTTGGGGTTTCAATTCTATAAATAAGCTCTAAATTATTTTTATTAATTTTCTCTTTTTTATAATTTTAAATATTCTTTCATAATAGTTTATACCTCTTAATAAAAAAGAAATCAGAAAAAAAATTTAATTTAAACTGGGATATTTCGTTTTTGAAAGATAAAGATTGATCCGATCAATAATACAACCGAATAGATTGAAATGACTAACATATTTATCAAAAGTCCCTCAAGAGAGGCATTCACCAACAGAGTATAAGTATCAAAGTAATAGAACATGCTTAAATATTTTATACTTTGCATAAACTCAGGGAAAAGACCATAAAATTGACCTATCGCATAGAAAAAAATTAATGCACCAAAACTTAATGCTAGAGCAAGCTTTCTGTTGAAAAACACTGAAAAAACAAAACCAGTCATCAACAATGATAGCAAATGAATTATCAATAAAACAAAAGCTATAGTCAAAATAAAGTAATTAACATCAATAGGGTTAATCTTTGGGAAAATAAAAGGTGCTAAATATACACCAAGCATTACAAGTCCAACTATAAATAATAATACGAGGAAATGTTTTAAAAATTTTCCCAATACAAATTCCCACCGTCTGATTGGCTTTGAAAGGGTGATTTCTATGGTTTTTTCTTCTATCTCCGTGGGAATATCTTGAGAAGCTTTAAGAACAAAGTATAATCCTATCCACATCCACGCAAATGAGAAAAGATATACATTCATAAAACTTGTATAATCACCGATTGATAGAGACCCTCCAATAAGAGATTTGATGGCGTCAGGGAAATTTTGGTAAAATTCTTCCAAATCGGCAAACAAATCAGGATCATATACGGAAGCAAACCAGAAAAAAAATACAGCGATTAATCCAGAATAAATTAAAACTCCTGTTTTATTAAGGGAAAGGTTTTTTTTCGCTATCTCAATTATTTTCACTCTTTCTCACCTCCTTTATAATAATGCATAAATATGTTTTCCAATGACGAATGCTTTATTGTAAAATCTCTGATTTGCTCTCCATTCCATTCATTATCACCAATTATAGATAATAATTCTCTTGTTTCTTTAGGTGGTGCTGTAAAGAGTAGATGAGCACCTAAACTATATTTGACCTTAGCTATTGGATATTCGGTATTTAATAAAGTTTGGAATTTCTTCAATGCTTTATTTGATGTAAAATCTAATTCTATTTCTTTGAGACTTTTATCCTTTAGATCTTGCACACTGGAAACCTCAATGATTTTTCCTTGTCGAATGATCGCTATGCTTTCACAAAAGTTTTCCACTTCAGGAAGCACGTGACTAGATAAGAATACTGTACATTTGGATCGTTCTTGTCTTTCTTTAACAATTTCATAAAACTCTCTCTGCATTAAAGGGTCTAAGCCAGATGTAGGCTCATCCATTATTAAAAGGTTAAATTTTCCCATCAATGCAGAAATCACACCAACTTTTTGCTTATTCCCTTTACTTAATTCTCCCATTTTCCGTTCAAGATTTAATTCAAGTCTATCGGCAAGCTCTTTCACATAATCCCAATCTATCTCCATATCATATAATTTCATGAAATGTTGAAAGAGATCCATCGCATTCATAATTTTATATAATCCGAGTTCGCCAGGGAGATATCCAATATTATTTCTGTATTTTACGTCATTCACAGGTCTAATTTTCTCTCCTTGAATATAGATTTCCCCGCCATTAAGATGTAAGAATCCCATGATGCATCGAATAGTGGTTGTTTTTCCCGCTCCATTAGGACCTAAAAATCCGAACCGTGCACCTTGCGGGACTGAAAAAGAGATATCATCAACTGCTTTAACTGTTCCCTTAGAATAATACTTTTTTAAATTTTTAACCTCAATCGCATACATTTTTAATTATCACCTTCATTTCAGATGAAGTGAAATTTAATATCCAAATAATTAATAACGAAGGTAATATTTAAATGTTTTCATTTCAGATGAAGTGAAAGATTTATAAGTATAATAAATTATATTTTATATGAGAATTAAGATTTCAAAAACTAAGGATTTAAAACTTATTCATGGTAGCGCCCGAAAATATTAAAGAATTCAATAGTTTAGTGGAAGAAATATTCCATGATTATATCGAAGAAGGAGAGTATGAAATTAATATATTTAAAAAAAAATTACGAGATTTTGTATCAAATTCATTGAGTTCTGATAAAAGGTTCCACAAACTTATTACTCTTATAGACGATAAGAAGGAAGCTTCCGAAGAATTTGATTCTCTTTGGAACCAAATTGAAGATTTAATATCTAAAAAGTCCTCAAAAGACAAAATAAAGAAAAAATTGCATGAAGGGAAAATCCGTAGCTATGAGAAGAAATTAATCGAATTCTTAGTTGATATTGGCAAGAAAAAAGGCACTAATGAAACTCTTTCCGCTATTATAGGATATTTTCTGATTCATAATAGATTAACTCAATCAGAACTAAAAGAGCTGTCAGGATTTTCCAGAGGAGCAATTTCTGAGAATTTAACGATTTTAACTAATTTTCATTTCGTTCATAAAGAATTTATTGAGGGAACGCGCAAATATCAATACTCAATTGGAGATTCGATGTCATATGTTGCCGAAAATGTATCTTTAATAAAATCTCTTAAGGCAGAGGAATTGCTGAATTTTATGAATAAAAAAATATCCTATCTTAAAGCAATGGATAATAAAAAAAAACATGGATTTAATTTGTTATTAAAGCGATTAGAAGAACTTAAAGATTTCTGTAATTTACTAGAAAATATTTTGAATAAAGTTATCACTTCAGATCAAATACAATCAATTATGGGTGAAGGAAATTAATCAGTTTGAATTTGATCCTGAAATTAGAGATATAGAAGGAGAAATTATTCAGGAATTACTTGAATCTCAACTTTTAATCGGTGAAAAGCGATCAACCGCTTTGATTATATCATATTTTATTACCAGAAAAAATCTGACCCAAACGAAGCTCAGGGAATTGACCGATCTCTCACTTGGTACAGTTTCACAAGAAATAAATTATCTTTTAGAGAGAAATATTATAAAAGAAAGAGGACGCTCAAAAGGCGAGAATGTATATTCGATGGATTCAGTTAAAAATGGTTTTATTAGGTCTTATTTGCATTCTGTGAAGTACTATCTTAAATATAAAGATGATTTTAAAGAAATGAAGGAAGATCTTGAGAAAAATAGAGAGGAATTGAAGGATCAAGAGGGATTTGAACCAATTTACCAATTATTAAATCTTTTTATAATTATGTTTCCAGTTGTTGAGAAAGTAATAGATACCCTTAAAAAAGAACTTAAACATAAATAAAAAAATTTTATTTTAAAGCGTTTAGTTTTTTGGTATAAAATTCTTTTAGATAATATTAATTAGAAAGAACATCGAGAGGATTTTTTTGTCTAATGAAAAAGTAATGATTTTTATTGATAATTCCAACATTTTCAAGGGTTTTAAAAAATATAAGATTAAAGCGGATTATGAAAAGCTAAAATCCGTTCTTCTGGGAAACAGAACATTAATTGATATCTTTCTATATGAAGGAATTGTCTATCCAATGAGTAATAAAAAGAAAAAATGGTATAATGATCTCAAAAATAATAGCAATTACAAGATTAAAGCCAGTTTTGATAAGAGAGTTTCAAAAAACACATTTGAAAAAAAAGTCGATGTGAGGATTGCGATTGATATGGTTTCATTTGCCTATGAAGACGCGTATGATACGGCTATATTAGTATCGGGAGATGGCGATTTTCTTCCTGTCATAAAAAAGGTTAAGGAATTAAATAAAAATGTTGAAGTATGGGCATTTCGTTATTCATTGGCGAATATTATCGGGGGAGAATTAGGAGAGGAAAATGTTTTTTTTCTGGATGATGTGTTAAATGAAATAAAAATAGAATGATTTGAATATATTCTTAAAATTATAAAAAACCATCTATAGGCTTTAGTATGCATTTTCTTTGATTTTTTGTATCATCTTTTCGACATTTTCATCGATTATTTTTAAAATCTCTTTATATCTAGAATTAGAAGTATAGTATGGATCTTCTATATCAAGAGAGGTCATTTCTCCATTAAATTCTTTAAGAGTGTATATTTTCTCACTAATTCTGTCTATATTAGAATAATTATTACTAATTTGGGTTTTATGGGATCTTTCCATTGTTATGATTAAATCTTGCTTTTCCAGAAGATCTCTATTTATTGTTTGCGGAGAGAAATCTGAATGATCGATATTCTTTTTATCCAAAAAAGCTCTCGATTCAGGTTGCATGTAAGTAAAAGCATTAAAAAATCCCGCACTAGAGAAATTAATATTTAGATTTTTCTTATTAGCATAAAATTTTGCTAAATATTTTGCGGCTGGACTTCTTGCAGTATTACCAGAGCATATAATTAAGACATTCTTAATATTTGTCATATTTTGAATGATATAAGAATTATTTCAAAAAATTATGTAATATGAGATTATATATATAATATAAGTGTTGAGAGGAAAAAAATTTATTGATTATAATAGTCAAATAAATGAGATGTTCCTCTCCATTTTTATATTATTTACATCAATATAAGATTCTTCATATAGTTTCATTGTAATTTCTTTAATTAATGCTAAATCTAAACCATTTCCAAAACTCAATCGGAATATAGATAATATTAAAACCTTATCCAATAACGGGTCTACGATGAGTAGATTTTCAGTAATATGATTTTTTATAAGCATTTTAACCTAAAATTAGGGTGTAAATTAAGGTATATACTAAAATTAATGTAAAATGGATCATCGCAAAAATACCTCCATTTTTTAATAATCGTCTATAATTCAAATTTTTTACATTATATTTTTTTGCTATATTTAAGGTAAGGAGGTCACATGCTGAGCCTTGAGGTAAGAAATTTCCAGCCATATTGACTCCTCCTATGAAAGCGATAATAAGAGGATTGGGGAATAATCCTTGATTCACAATAGCTGAAAGAATTGGTAAAAAAATAATAGTTACCGGCGTACCTGCGAGAAATGCAGATAAAATAGAAGAGAGTGTTAAAATTAATAATACTGCGAGAAAAATATTGCCATTTATCAATTCTATTAAATTTGTGGAGATGAATTCTGCAAAACCAAATATTTCTAACGAATTTGAAAGCATAAATAATACTGCAAATAGAATAATAATTCTCCATGAAATTTCGTTCTTAATATCTGAGAAACTTGAACTTTTTGCATGAAAAAGGAGAAGTAATGCGGCAGAGAACAGAGCAGAAAGAGCTGGGTTGATTCCAATTATCATGAATATGAATGTTAATAGTACTATAATGGAAGTTATTAAAAACGTTCTTTTCTTTTCAATGACTATATCAGGTTTTACCATTGAGAGCAATATTTTCTTATCTCTTTCCGTTGGCTGTTCTTCCTTTTTTAATATAAAAAAATCCAGAGAAACTAATGTAATAACAAGAGTAAGTGCGAATAAAAATCCCATATTTGCAATAAATTCACCAAATCCCCAGTCAAACTCTTGACTTATTATCAGATTTTTTAAACTTGAAATAGGCGTAAGAATTGCTCCAATATTTATTGTAATAGTCATACCCATCATATAAGTCCCAGCAGGGATTCTTAAAACTCGACATGTCCTGAAGATTAGTGGTGCTAGAATAAGAGAAAGAGATAAATCCTCAATAAAGGCAACCATAAAGGCCGTGAAGATACAAATTAAGTAAAAGAATAATCGATTATTTCCTTTAGTAAAATGGATTATTCTAAGGGAAAGATATTCAAGAACTTTATCTTCAGTAGCATAATAAATAATTATTTGCATGGCAAAAATGAAAATTAATGTATCAAAATTGATAAATGATAAGAGCTCTTCCCGTGTTACATTAAAATAAAGTAATGAAATAACTGAAATAGCACCTATAATTAATCCAATAGGAAAATAATCTATCTTATCTTGAGAAAAGAAGGCCATTAATATGGAAAATAAAATTAAAATTAGAAGAGTCGCTGGTAAATTCATTTAATTAAAAAAAAAGTTGTTTAATTAAAAAGATGATGTTTTAATCTATTTTTATATCCATTAAAAAATTTTTCATTCAACTTCAATGATCAAAAATAGATCTAATTAGAACTTTAATTTCTTGTTCAGATCGTTTCTGATTTAATTTCACATCTTTTATAAAATAATTAGAATAATATAGATGATGAAAGATTTATACTTTATTCTCTTTCTGAATTTATTTGAATAATTTTTTCTATTGATTTAATAACTCCGCGCTCAACAGTTTTGATTATTTTTTCATATTCTCCGGGGTCTAAGTTTACTGGATCTTCAATATCATATTCTCCATTCTCCTCAGCATATTCCAAAAGAAGATGTGCTTTATTCATAAGATTATCAACATGTTTAAATTTTCTCCTTAAACGCTTCAAGTGTCTCGATTGCATCGCTAAAATCAAATCTTGTTTTTCAAGTAATTCTTCATCCATAATTTTACCTTTAAAATCGCTAAAATCAATATTCCAATTCTCTTTTAGATATCTTATTGTCTCAGCTTGAGCTGTTTTGTACACATTAAAAAATCCAGCAGAGTCAAAATTCACATCTTTTAACTCATCTGAATACTTATCCCTTTTTAAAGCCTTTGCAATACCTTCAGCTGCGGGGCTTCTTGCAGTATTACCAAAACAGATAAAAAGGACATTTCTTATTTTATTTCCCATACTATTTCATTTCAGAAAATATTTGTTTCCAAAAATTTTTATCTATTGAAATGGAAAAAGGAAATATAAAATTTATATGGAACTAAATATTTAATACAACTTAATTTATCTTAATTTAAAAAAAGGCAGTATAGACTCTTGAATTATAAGACTGATTTTTTAATTATCGGTGGAGGGATTTCTGGACTTTCTTTAGCCATTAAATTAGCTCAGCTAGCTCCTAATGAGGAGATTTTATTAATTACTAAGGAAAAATTACGTGAATGTAACACATTTTATTCTCAAGGAGGGATGGCATGTGTGTTAAGCAAGGAGGATAGCATTGAGAAACATGTAAATGATACTTTAAAAGCCGGTGATGGATTATGTGATGAAAAAATAGTAAAAAGCATTCTTAGTCGAGTTCCAGAAAGAATAGATGAATTAATTGAATGGGGAGTAGAATTTAATAAAAATAAGAATGGTTCTTATGATTTAGGACGGGAAGGCGGTCACACTGAGAGAAGAATCCTCCATGTTGATGATGTGACTGGAAAATATGTAGAGGAAACACTCATTAAGAAAGTAAAAGAATATGAGAATGTTAAAATCCGGGAAAATTGCTGTGCAATAAATTTGTTCGCCCAGAATTTAAAATGTCAAGGAGTTTATGTCTTAGACCAAATTAGTAATGATATATATAATATATCCGCTAAAGCTACGATTTTAGCAACTGGTGGTGCTGGTAAAATTTATTTATACACTACGAATCCAGATGTTGCATCTGGTGATGGAATAGCAATGGCATATCGGGCAGGTGCTGAAATTGCAAATATGGAATTTTTCCAATTTCATCCCACGTGTCTTTATCATCCTTATGCGAAATCTTTTTTAATAACTGAAGCGATGAGAGGAGAAGGTGCTAAATTAAAGGATATCAAGGGGAATAAATTTATGGAGAAATATCATCCAATGAAAGAATTAGCCCCAAGAGATATTGTGTCTAGAGCGATTGATTCAGAATTGAAAAAGTCAGGTGATGATTATGTTTTATTAGATATTGCATCCTATAAAGATTCAGATTTCATAAAGGAGCACTTTCCTGGAGTTTATGAACAATGTCTCGAATTTAATATAGATATCACTAAAGAACCTATCCCAGTAGTTCCTGCTGCCCATTATTGTTGTGGTGGAGTTGTTGCTGGGATTGATGGTTCCACAAAAGTAAGGAACTTGTATGTAATCGGTGAATCGGCTTGCACTGGACTTCATGGAGCTAATAGATTAGCCAGCAACTCATTGATTGAAGGATTAGTCTGTGCTCATGAATGTGCTCAAATACTTATTAAAAAGAAAGACAATTTAAAAATTAAAGAATTTGAACCATGGGAGCCTGGTAATGCAATCCCATCTACTGAAGCTGTTGTAATAACTCAAAATTGGGGAGAGATTAGGACCACCATGCAAAATTATGTAGGTATCGTTCGAACAGATCGCCGATTACAGCGTGCTAAAAAACGTATTAATCTTATTCTTGATGAGATTGAAAGGTATTATTGGGATTTTAAGATCGAAAAAGATTTAATTGAGTTAAGAAACTTGGCAACTGTTGCAAAAATTATTATTGTGAGTGCTATTTCAAGGAAAGAGAGTCGAGGTATCCACTTTAATGTAGATTATCCAAAAAAAACAAAGATGGCACGGTCAACTCAATTAGAAAGACCATGGTAAAGTATAATTAATAATATTCTACTAAAATGGATAAATTTTTCCACTATATTGATTAACTCAACTTTATATAATCCTAATTTTTCTAAAAGTCTTTTTATGGGCTTTATATTTTACATGAATTATATAGATTCTGTAAGCTTAAAGAGAGTTTGAAAATTTCTAAATTTTTAATTCTTTAACTCTTAAATTTAAATTTTAAAATGCTTTAGAAAAATCTAAAATAATTGAATAATTCTTAGATTGAATAATGAAATTAATTCTGTTTAAAGATAAAAAAGTATTTTTATTGTTTATCCAACTTACATTAATATCTTTCAGTATAGGAGTGGCAAGATTACTTTTTCCTTTTCAGTTAGTCCACTTAGGAGGGGGAGAAAGTCTAGTTTCCCTAACTTCGGTACTTTATGCAATAGGACAAATTTCAGGAATTATCTTTTTATCAAAAATTAGTGAACGGCGAAACTCAGAATTTGTCGTGTCTACATTGTTATGGATATTAAGTTTAATTACTTTAAGCATACCTTTTCTACCTATATTTATAATGGGGAGGTTTTTTGAAGGGTTAGGGTATGGATTGTTAATTGTAGGGATCTTGAATTTTGTTGATCGAAAATATGAGAATAATAAGGGAGAAGTTGTTGGAACCGTTTTTGGAAGCATTTTTTTTGGGGGTGCTATAGGACAAGGTTTAGCAGGTTTTTTAGAACAAAATATTAGGGAATTTTTCCAATATACCATCTTTTCAGCTTTTCAGCTCCTAATGTTTGCTGGAATAATAATTTCATTTATTTCACTCCTTATCGCTTTTATGAATTACGACCAAGAAGAGAAATTTAAACTTTTTAAATTGGAAAAAATAGCTGTTCCTCATATGCATTTGAAAAATATTAAAATAATGATGGGGTTTGCTCCATTTACATTATTATTTCTCATATATGCATTCTACGACTTCTCCCACGGAATTTATACTCCTAACCTAGCACTAGTACTGGCATCAAATAGTATAACAACAACGCAAATATCTTTTATTTATTTCACTGGAGATGCTGTTTTAGGGTTATCGCAGATAATCACTGGAAGGTTAGTAGATAAACTCGGCTCATGGATACCAATATTTCTAAGTCTGTTAATTAAAGGATTTGCGGTGATTTTTTATAGCCAATTTTATTTATGGACTATGGTATTAATTCTTTTTATAATTGTTGGGATTGGAGAATCATTAATCGAACCCGCGAGAAATATAGCGATCTTAGAAATTGAAAATCGTTTCGATGAAGGATTGCTTGAAAGCTATTCGGAACATTCACACAAACATCTTAATATTTACTTTAGCAAAGGACAAGGATTTACTTTTGGAGCACATACACATATGCATGAGCATAAACCTGACAGAGAATCTATAATATCTTGGTTACAATTTACTAGTATAATTTCATATGGTCTCGGTGGATTTGTAGGAAGTATTATTCTCACTCTTGGTGGTGATAGTGAGTTCTTAATATATTTGGGTGCAATAATTTTACTTTTTAGTTCATTAATCGCTCTATTAGGAAGATTGGTTAAAAGAAGAGATAACACACGAGACTGAAAAATAAAATGAAAGTTGATAAAAAGAAAAGTTGGGTTTTTAATTGAGTTGTAGATTTGTGTAATTAAGATCAAAAAAAGTTTATTAGCCAATTACGAATAATTCTAATTCTTGACGAGACTGAAAGATTATTGGGACTTCTAAATTGAAAAGAGTCTAATTGAGTTAAGAACCTTAGCACCTGTCGCAAAAATTTTTATAGTGAGGGTTTTTTCAAGAAAAGAAAGTCGAGGGATCCATTATAATGTAGATTATCCGAATAAAGCTAAAATAGAACGACTAACAAATATAGAAAGACCATAGTAACGATTATATAATCGAAGAATCAAGAGAGGAAAAAAATTTCTTATTTTTTAATTTGTAACCAAAAGCTTGTTGCAGTTCAGACACCTCCACCATAAGCAAGTCCTAAAATAGCTAAAACTCCCGCTAATAGTATAAGACCTACACTAATGAGAAAAGTCTGACCTATAAAACCAAAAAAATTTGCAACACTTCCAAATATATTGAGAGGTTGTCCCATCCAAATGTTTATATAGACTATAAAGAAGCCCACAATGATATTGTATAGGAGAAAACTCAAAGCCCCCCAAGCAACTTGTTTTCGATCGTAAGCTAAATAGATAAAACCAAATGAAATTGCAGTTAAAATTCCTGCAATGATTCCACTAGCAATTGCGCCAGGTCCAGCTAATCCATTAAAGATCGCCCCAAATAAAGGAACACATATCAATCCAGTACAAAATAATGTAAAAAACAATCCTATGCTAAATTCGAACTCTTTTTTAGAAGTAGTTTGCTTAACAGATGCTCCACAATTCGGGCAGAAAGTGGCGTCATCAGAGCATTCAGAGCCGCATTTATAACAGATTTTCATTATTAACACTTAAAATTTTATTTTCTTAAAGAATTTGATAATCAATACAATGATAAACGTATATATAAATCCGATCACTTCTTATATGAAAAAATATATTCCTAAGAATTGATTAAAGATTTTTTCAAAATCAAACAAAAGATCAATATATCATATATATCATATAGTCTTATTTTTCCCAACAATTCGAAAGAAATTAATTATAAATAGGTTCTAATCCTGATTGAAAATGCCTTAATCTAAGCTCAGCCCCTCTTTTTATTCTAACTTTTGGAATATATTTTCTATTTTGATATAATTCTGTGATCGCTGCTACAGCATAATTAATATGTGAGGAATTATACATATTTCGAGGGAGTGCGAATCTTACTAAATTTAGGATGCCCTTCCTCATTTCGGGTGTTTTTTTATCCCATTCAAAGGCGAATGGCCCTAATTCACAAGCTCTAATTCCATAATATTTTACCAGTTCAATAGTAAATCCAACTCCCCCAAAATCCTCCGGTTTCATCTCAACATCCTCGAAAAATTTATCCATATCTAAATAAACCGCATGTCCACCAGGAGGAAGAACAACGGGAATATTATTTTCTGCTAGTTTCTGAGCAAAATCTTGGATATGAGATAATCTATTATTTAGATACGATTCTCTTACTACTTCATATAATCCAGCGGCGAGTGCCATTATATCTCTTCCGCTTAGACCTCCATAAGAATCATTTCCAAACGTTAGAATTTGTTTTTCTTTTAATTTGATACCTATATCTTCTTCAAAAGAGAATTTTTTATGGAATAATCCTCTATCTCTAAAAAATAAACCTCCTCCAATATTTGCAAGCCCATCTTTTTTAAAACTAATCGTAAATCCTTCTGCATATGAAAACATTTCTTTTATGATTTCCTGTATAGAATGGTCTTTATAACCTTCCTCAAACTTTTTTATGAAGACAGCATTCTCAGCAAATCTACAAGCATCAAAAAATAGTGGTATGTTATAATTTTTAGCAATTTCACTAACTTTCTTTATATTCGCCATTGAAACAGGCTGTCCCGCAGCAGTGTTATTCGTTATAGTCAAATAAATTATAGGTATATGATCAGCTCCCTTTTTTTCAATAAATCTACTTAATCTTTTACAATCCATATTTCCTTTGAAATTGTTCCTTTTTCCAAGTTGATCTATTGGGAATTCGTCTAATAGATTGTTATCGAAGAAATTTATTGGCATCATTCCCGAAGATTTAACATTTGCTTCAGTAGTGTCAAAATGTCCATTATTAGGAATATAAAATTGATCGAGTGATGAATCATTTTTAAGGACCTCTGAAAGAGTAGAAAATAATAAAAATTCCGCACATCGTCCTTGAGGTACAATAAAAGCATTTGGATATTTCAATTGAAATATTCCACCATTCGCAAATCCTCCTTCATAAGATTTGAGATATAATTCTTCCATTAACTTTTGAGAATCTCTTTCGCCAGAAAGAATTAAATTTATTCTTTTCTTAAAATTATCTCCACGTTCAAAAATATCTCTAATTGCTTCAAGAAGAACATAATAACCTTTATTTCGTCCATATGACTCATCACCATGAAATAGTGCTGACCATTGAAGATCTGTCATAACACCAGATCCACTATCAGAGAGGAAATCAAGCACTAATAAATCCGCTGGAAAAGAAAACATATTATATTCCGTTTTTTCTAACACTTCTTCTCTTTGTATCTTTGATACATCTTTGATATTTCTAACAACTAATGACTTTTTTGAAGGAATTGGGACTCCTAATTCATCCATAGATTTCATATTGATATACCTCAAGATTTCATAAATAATTCCATTATTCGATTAAAATGATAATATCTTATAGTAAGATTCTATCTTGATTAAATTTTACACTTTGAGGGAAAGAAATCCCATTTTGTAAAATTATATCTAACATAATAGAGTTCTAAATTAAAGTTTCTATCTAAAAGGAACATTATATAATAAGAAAAAAAATAGAAAGAAGCTATTATTCTTTCTCTTCTAAAAGTTCATCTGCGGTACAAAAATTCGATCTCTTATCTGATTTTGGTTTAAACTTGACTGAAGACTTCCTATACACGTTTGAATTTAATTCATCAATAAAAGGAGATATTCTTGCTGTTAAATATCCCTTCCATGATTGAATTAAAGCAGGAGAGATTAAATAAAGCTGATCTTTAGCCCTTGTTATAGCTACGTAAAAAACTCTACGCTCTTCTTCAATTGCTTCCGTATTATCCTTAACCCTGCTTGACGGAAAGAACCCATCGCATAACATAGGAATGAATACAACTCGCCATTCTAAACCTTTTGCTCTATGAATCGTTGAAAGAATGAGCGGTTGTTCACTTTCGTTCTCTGACCCAGCCAACACGGTTTTTGATTCAATATTATTTCTATTTAGACTGAGTGTCTCTAAAAATTTCTGAATAGTTGAATAATTCTGAGAATAAATCGCTAATTCTTTTAGGTCCTCTAATCTCTCTTCCCAATTTTCATAAGTTGCTTTAATATAATCCTGAATTAAATCAATTATTTCCTTTAAAACCTCGGATGGAGATTCATCAGAATTATAATATCGCAGATTTTTGATGTGGTTAACTAAATTCTGAGCACCTTTACCGGGAATTCTTGAACCTTTCATAATTTTAGTAAAAAAATTTTTTTCCATTAATCTTTCTAATGGATGATCTGATTGGGAAATTTCAGTAAAAATTTTAGAACCCGAAGTTTGGCCCAAATCTGGGATCATATTAAAAATTCGAGACCAAGCGATTTCATCATAAGGATTTTCTATTATTCTAAGGTGAACTAAAGCATCTTTTATATGAGCTTTTTCAAAGAAAGCAACACCTGCTCTAACTTCGTAAGGAATATTTTTAACTTTTAATTCTTGCTCGATTTTTAGAGAATGTCTACTAGCTCGAATTAATATAGCCATCTGATTTAAATCATATCCTTCAGATCTCAATCTTAATATTTGGTTGGCTATAAATTTTGCTTGTTCTTCTCCATCGGCAACGTTTACTAGAAAAGGTTTGACTCCCGCTTTCCTAGTGGGCCTCATTTTTTTTGAGTGTTGAAATTCATTATGAAGAATTGAGTCATTCGCGAGGTCTAATATTTCTGGAACACTGCGATAATTGTAGGTGATCTTATATTTATTGCAATTGTTATAATTATTCTCAAAATCTAAAATATTTTTGAAATTTGCTCCACGAAATGCATAAATGCTTTGAGCATCATCCCCTACCACCATAATATTTTTTTCAGGATTTAATGCTGCAATTTTTTGAATGATCTCATCTTGTATATAATTTGTATCTTGATATTCATCTACTAAAATATATTTAATTTTTCTTGCAATCATTCGAGCGACTATTTTTTCATCCAATAACCGATTCCAATAGATTAATAGATCATCGAAATCTAATAATCCATCTTCTTCCTTTTTTTTGCTATATCTTTTATAGATCTCTTTTAATTTATCTTCGATTCTCTCATCGTCAAAATCACTATATTTCCATTTTAATACTTCACGTATAGATTTATTACAATTGATCGAATATGAAAGAATATTTTTTGCCATTTTAGAAGTGGGAAATCGCTCTTCAATTTCAGAGGTTTTGGACTCGTCCATAGCTAATCTCATCAAAGCTCTCGCATCCGTTTCATCCATAATATTATAATTTGGTTTTAATCCTAATGTTTTAGAATAACGTCTTATAAAGCGGTTCGCCATAGAATGAAATGTACCAGCCCAAATACCCTTTGGTCGTTTTCCTAATAAAATTTCCACTCGCTTTATCATTTCTTTAGCTGCTTTATTAGTAAAGGTCACCAGCATAATTTCATTGGGTTTAACGCGTGAAAGGAGGAGTTTTGCCACTGCATACGTAATTGTTCGGGTTTTCCCCGACCCTGCCCCTGCTATAACCAACATTGGCCCTGAAATATTATTAATTATTTCAAGTTGTTCATCATTCAGATTTTCTTCGAAATCTATCTTGTTATATTCCTCGGCAATTGAATCAATATCTTTATCTAAAGATCCTTCATAATCCTCATAAAACTCGAAAATAAATTCCTCTTCAGATTTTTTATTATCTTTATTCATGATTATATTTCAATCGAATCGTATTCGTTATTTTAAATGGTATAATTAAATACTTACAAATAGATATTAACAAATGCGATTATAAAATACTTCTTTTTACATGTTTAGATTAATATCAATTTTATATATTTTAAATAAAGATGTGGTTCTTATCCTTATTGAAATAAAAAATGAAAAAAACAATTTATTCTTAATTATAAAAGATAAGCGAGATCTTAGTCCTTATTTTCTCATTTTTTTTAAAATTCCATATTCAACAAAAAAGTTATTATTAAATATTAATTTTTTAATATATTCAAACGAGCTAAGCGTGAAAATTATGAATTTAGGAAAAAACATAAGAATTGAAAGAATAATTGATAGAGAATCGAGAAGAACAATAATTATACCTATGGATCATGGAATGAGTGTCGGTACCATAAAAGGACTGGAGGATATGGCTTCTGTGGTTGATAAAGTTGCTCTTGGGGGGGCGAATGCGGTTCTTGAACATTCAGGTATGGTAGGTGCCGGACATCGACAATATGGTAAAGATATAGGCTTAATAATACATTTATCTGGAGCAACAAAATTAGCCCCTGATCCAAATAAAAAAGTGCTTGTTTGTAGTGTTGAAAGAGCGTTAAAAATGGGCGCAGATGCAGTTTCCATTCATATAAATATTGGTGCAGATGATGAACCTGAAATGCTTGAAGACGCTAAACAAGTTGTTGAATCGTGCAGAGAATGGGGAGTGCCATTATTAGCCATGATGTACCCTAGAGGACGAAAAATAGAAGATGAGAATGATCCAGAAGTTGTAAATATTGCTGTGCGTGTTGGCGCTGAAATAGGTGCAGATATTGTTAAAACAAATTATACTGGAGATATTGATTCTTTCAAATATATTGTCAAGGGCGTTCATATTCCAGTAATAATAGCAGGTGGACCTAAAATGGATACTACAGAAGAATTATTACAAATGGTTTATGATTCAATACAAGCAGGTGGTACTGGGGTAGCATTTGGCAGAAATGTATTTCAAGCAACAGATCCAACCAACTTAGTAAGAGCCATTTCGGAAATCGTCCATAAAAACCACACAATAGAAGAAATTATGAAAAATCATACATTTGGTTAAGATCTATATTATTTTTTGCTAAATCAAGAAGATATGTTATTATAATAATTCCATAGATAAACTATACAAAAATTTAGGAAGATATATAACATAAAAAAAATCAATTAGACTAATGGAAAAACATAAAATATTTCCTTTACTTTTAAATAAGCTTAACAATTTCGAAGAGATTAAAAATAAGTCAGCAAATAATATTGAAAATGACTTAGATCATAATGGATTGAAAATAATTATTAGTTTTAAAACAATTGAAGAGAGAGAAAAATTTTTATCAGAAATGAAAAATTTCCAAATTTTAGATAAATTTGATCTGATTCCATCAATTTCCACTCAAACTTCTTTAAAAGAAATAAAACGGCTCTCTAAGAATGAATTAGTCTCCCAAATAGAAGAGGATCAAAAACTCTTTACGTCGAGTTATGAAATATTAGATTTTTTGAATCTAAATGAATATAAAAGATCTCAATTAAATTATACTGGAAAAGGTATCAATATTGGGATAATCGATACAATCATTCAAAGTTATTATCAAAGCTTTTATCGTACGGGTATTGATGGAAATTATATAGTTTTCGAGAAAAATGAAAAGAAAGAATTGAAAAAAAGAGAAAAAATCTCACACGGTACTTTAAGCGCAAATTTGATTATAAATCAACTTAAAGACAAGGAGGATTTTAGGTTAGGAATCGCTCCTGATGTTCATTTGTACGATCTAAGTCTCTATAAAAAAGAAAATTTTTATTTTTCTGATATTCTTCACCAACTTGACAAAATTAGAACCCAAAAATTCCCGATAGATATTCTTTTAATTAATTTTTCTACTTCTGAAGCATCTGATGGAAATGATATATTATCAAATGCTTGCAACGAATTAAGTAAAAAAGAAGAGATAATAATAGTTGTCCCTGCTGGAAATTCTGGATTAAAACTAAATACAATAGGTAGTCCTGGAGCATCTTCAGAAGTTATTACTGTTGGAAGTATAGATTATAGTGGTAAAATCTCTAATTTTTCAAGAAAAAATATATCTATTAATAATGGGGTTAAACCAGATATGTTTTTTCCAGGTTCAAAAATTCAAATTAAATTGGAAAAGAATTTCAATCTTGAAGTATCGGGAACTAGTTTTTCAGCAGCAATTGCTACAGGTTTTATAGCATTATTGAAAGAATATGATAATACTCTAACAAGTGAAGAAATAAAAAAGAAATTTAATCAATACTATAATATTTTTGGAAAAAATGTAAATGCAGTAAGATTTTTCAAATTAAATTCGCTTTTTTATCCCAATTTAGTTTCATATAGATATCTATTAAAAAGATCATTATGGGTTTCCCTTCAAATTCTAATAATCATAATTGTTTTATTTTTCTGGAAAGAGATATATCATTTAATTCGATTAATCTATGGATTTTAAATTATATTCAATAAAAAATTTAAAATTCTAATAATTTTTTCTTTTTAAGCCTTTAATCTGAAATTTAATTATCGAGATATTAATTACTTAAAATATAATATAATAATAAGGTAAGACTATGGATAAAAATGAAACAGTTCACATAATTATTGATACTAGAGAGAATAAACTCATTAAAATTTTAGAAGAAAGTCATGAGTTTGTGGAATTAGAAATTAAACAGTTAGATATAGCAGATATCATTGTATCTAAAAATGTAGCTATTGAGAGAAAAGAGGGATCTGACTTTATTGCGTCTATAATGGATAATCGACTGTTTGATCAGTTGATTAGATTAAAGGAAACTTATCCAAATCCCGTTCTTATTTTGGAAGGCTTAACTGATGAGATATTTGATAATACAGGTATGAATATCAAATCCATATATGGTGCTCTTGCATTTATATCTTATAAATTAGGAATTGCAGTAATTCCGACTCGAAATTTAGATGATACTGCGATAGTTATTGAAAGAATTGCTTACCGGGAGCAAATAAAAGATGAAATGCCTATTTTAAGCCGTTCAGCTCCAAAAAATATGGGAACGTTCGAAAGAAGATGTTTTATCCTCGAAGGACTTTTAGATATTGGTCCTACAAAAGCAAAACAATTAATTGAACGTTTTGGAACGCCTTTTAGAGTTTTTGAAGCAATAAAGTTTACAAAAATTCTTTATACAAGTACAGGAAATCCAAAAGGGATTCAAGGACCTCTTGATACATTAAAAGGATTTGGATGGAAATTTTTAAAGAAGAATAAACACCTAATTTTAGGTAAAGAAAAATCAGATGATAAAAAAATAGAGAAATCTGCGATCGATGATTATATTTAAAAGAAGATAGATCTATTTATAATAACTAAACGATAAAATTTGTTGATTGAAAAAAGCAAAAGAAAAAAATTATAAAAAGTTTTTATATCTTCTATATAAAATAATCTAAAATCCATAGAGTAATCATATTAAATTATATATCTCCCAATTTTTGAAGTTATAAGTAAAATATTTACTCTTTTTCTTTAAATAGATATATTATATTTTGATAGTATGAGTATTTTTAATTATCTTAAAATAGATAAAATTTTTTACCCTGAATGTGGTTGCTCCTTTTCTTTGCGCGAACGACAAATAGAGATAGCAAACTTTTACTGTCCAGAATGTGGAAAAGATATTAATATTGAGGCTTATTTTAGAAAAAATGAAAGCGAGAATTCAATATTTAGCAATAAAAATTACTTATTGGATGATATTAACTATATATTTAATTTAAAAGAGAAGAAATTTACAGAAATAAAACATTCAAAAAAATTTTGTGCCAATGCGTCTAATAGAGATTCAAAGTTCTTTCCAAATATATCAGATAATAAGAATTTGAATAAATTTGCTTTTAATGGTAAGGAGGATTATGCTAATTACCTAAATAATGAAATCATAAATCATCTTAATGAAAAATACAGTTTAGATTCAAAATATGTCCCTACAATATGTGAACTCGTTAAGGAAGGCTATATTCAATTCATTAAGGCTTTTTATGAGAATGGGTTAAAATATTCAGAAATTATAAGTAAACTTAACCTTAGCCAAAAAAGAGTATATCGAAAGAAATCGATTAAAAATCTAGCTAATGAATTAATACATATAACCCAATGTTTGCGTGAGGTCTTGGATCTAAAGTTTCATCAAGCACCGAACCCAAATCAATTAATAAATTTAGGTTATAGAGGCTTTGTGGTTTTTTTGCAGAAATATAATTTTAATTATGTTGATATTGTGAATGAAGCGGGGTTAGAATATAGAAATTGGAAATCAGATTTACTCAATTTTGAAGACATGTTAGAATTAGCAAGCGAAAAAGAAATTATATTTCCTTATACTCGTGAAACATTCGAAAAAATGATTAAAAATCGATCTACCTCTCCAAGTCATATTAAATTCAATTGGATTTGTCCGGATCATGGAGTTTGGAAAACAACTTACAATACTTTGATAAATACTAAATATGGATGCCCTGACTGTTATCGAGAATCATTGAGTCTAAAATATATGGATTGTGTTAAATTGGCTAAGTCTAAAGGAGCAATATTCGCGATGTCGAATGAAGAATTTGAAACCGCTAAATTTAAAGAAATTTTGGATTCTCAAAATGAAAAGAGAAAACCAAAAACAACTTCTAAAATTCCTCTTGTATGGGAATGCAAACAACATGGAAAATGGGAAACAACCTATAATGTATTAAAAAATACTGCTATAGGATGCCCCATTTGTGCTTTGGAAATTTGGAAGGAAAAGATTTCTATTTCATATGAAGATTATTATAAATTAGGTTTAGTGAGAGATGATTTGAATTGTGTCATAGATGAAGATCTGTTTCAAGAGAGGATTTCTTCGACGGATACTCCCCCTAGCTTGGTTCATTTACCATGGAAATGTACTGCTAATCATAATCATGGTATTTGGTTAGCTCCATATTCTAGAATTAAACGAGGACATGGATGTCCTTACTGTCAAGAGAGAATTAGAGTGATAGGAATTTTGACACACCCAATTTTAGAATATTATTCTATTAAATTTTTAAGATTGAAAAATTGTAATGTTAATTACGAAAGAGAAGTAATGGTCAAAGATGGATACCATCCCGATTTATTTATTAGCAGAGACTTAAAATTTATCAAAAAAATTGAAAAAAATCAGTATATTATACAATTCCCCGATCATATTAGCGAAATTTCGATTGATTTTACATTTTCTTTAGAGGATAAAATAATCCTACAAAAATGTTTTAAGAATTATCAATCTAAGTTTAGATATCTTCTAATAATTCTGTTAAGAGAGAATGAATATGCTTCAAAAGATATTTTTCAAAATATAATTGATGTTAATGAAGAAATATTCATGCCCAAACACATTAAAGTTATAAATCTTAAGGATTATAAGGAATTCTTAATGCCCAAATTATTATGTACTCCCAGAGAGATAGAGGTACTTAGTAAATTATCAAAAGCTCAAAAGTTAGGGATAGAAGCGATTAATTCAGATAAAAAATTTACTGAACTAATAATGCAAAGCAAAAAACATACTAAATTACTTAAAAAATTATGATATATAATTTCATTTTTAGCGAATCTGATTTGAATGATTTAGTATTTATTCCACTAAAAAAGTCTGATAAAAGAAAAAAAAAGAATAAATAATTTAGAGGTTATAGAAAAATCTTATAAGATACTTTTATATCGTCTGAGGGCATTCTGTATTATGAACAGCTGGATATTTCTAGTAATTGGCCAGAAATTGGACAAATATTTCTAGCGCCCCCTATAACTTCTTCAATCTTGCTGGTATCCATAAGCTCATCTATAGGTGTATTGTCAGTGACTGAGACACCACCGGCATGTTGTTGAACTTCATAGCATATTTCATGAGTGAGTTTTGAAACATAATATTTCCCTTGAGAGGAAACGCTCGCAACCCATTTCTCTGCATCTTTATTTACTTCATCTGCAAATAACACTTTATCATCATAAATTGTAGCCGTTTGCAAAGCCAAGGATGTAGCAGCGGTACATTTACTTAACAATTCAGCAAGACCAAAACCCACACCCTCAAATTTAATAACTTTCTGGCCAAATTGTTCTCTCAAATTAGTATATATTATTCCATAAATTAATCCAGCCCAGCAAATTCCTATTCCAGATCCCATGATACCGAGTCGTTCGGGAACCAAGCCTTCAAACAAGCGTACATATCCACCACCATTATCTGCTAAAATGTATTCCTTAGGAACTTTTACATTATCCATAATAGTATGTGCAATATGAACACGTGGAACTGCGCTAATCCATAATCTATTTGTTTTAACACCCATTTCAGGAGTTAGAATAGATTGGACCATTGTTTTTCGAGGTTTTTCTGTATCATAAACGCCATAGACGCAAAAATAGTCAGCTTTTGGACCATTAGTTGTAAAAACTTTTTCTCCATTATATATAACATCTCCATCTTCTGTTTTTGTGCATTTTGTTTTCAAATTTACCGCATCTGAACCTTGGCTAGGTTCTGTTATCCCAATACAACCCACTTTTTCTCCAGACATCAATCCATCTTGAACTTTACGAATTTCTTCACTTTCACCACCATATTTAAAATAATGAAATGTGGGGTTTCCGCATAGAATACCACTAGCAAGACGTGCAAGTTCCAATTGAGAGTCTAACATAGAAATATGAGTTGCCAGAAGGATTTCCTTTTTCATTCCATATGGTTCAAAATCTTTCCATAGGTTTATTCTCTGCATATAACCGTGTTTACCTAATTCAGGAAACAGTTCATATACATCCTTAGATTTATCAATTTTAGGCTCTAGATTTATACAAAAATCCTGCAAATCTCTGCAATATTCCCTCTCTTCATCATTGAGCATCGGAAAAACATTGTCATTAAATATGTTAAATACATTTTCTAATGACATTTTTTCCAAAATGCTATCCTCGATGATTTTTTCTTGAATATTCTTCATTTTAAGTCATCAAATCAAATATTTATTGTTAAAGTAATTTTTAATAATTAGTTAAAATTTTCATACCAATTAAATATTGAAATTTGAAAAAAACATCAATAGTAAAAGAATAAAAAAATTAATTTTATTATTTTATTAAAGAATTTTTCCGAATAAATATGAAAATTATATTAATCACGATTGGGAGTGTATTAGCACTTATTATCATTTTATTATTATTGAATAAATATTACGGAAATCGAGCTATTTATAAAACTATTAAAAAATATTTTAAAAGCGAACAAGAAAAAGAAATAATGGTGAAATACAAGGAAATCAGTAAAATCGTTGAAGACACGGAAAAAGAGATGGAGAAATCCATTCAAAAAAAAGTAAAACTTGTTAAAAATCAATTTAAGAAGGCTGAAAGGAAATTAATTGAAAAAGGAACTATGCAATATTCAGTGTTTTCATCTAATTTAAGTTCTGCAATGCCCGAATCTGAACAAGAACTTAAACAAGATATGGATGATCTCAAAGGTGCAATTTCTCTTTTAGAATCTATGGATGAAGCTGCAATAAAAGAGTCGAAACAAGAAGTTGGAATAGGATTAGGAATGTTCTATGATAAAATGTCCACAAGGATTAAAAAAATTATTGAAGAAAAAACTCTGGACAAGTTTGATTTTATTCCTCTTCCAAGATTGAAATATCATGCATTTCAGGAAATAAAAAACATAAAAGATGAAGATTTTCTACCCATTATACAAGTTATGAGAGAAACTAATTTATTAGGTGATATTATCGAAATAAATCCTGCATTTCATATATTATTATTTAAGGATAAAAAGTTAGATTTGACTAAAACAGAAAAAGTTGTACTCACATTCGCTTATGAAGAAGATAATCTTACAAGGAAAAAATTATTAGAACTAACAGAATGGAACAGTGATTATGCAGAAAAAATACTTAATGGATTATCTGAAAAAGGAGTTCTAGATTTTAATGGCTCAATTATAATTAAAAGTTTTAATCCTCCGGAAGAACGAAAAAAATGGAAAGAACTTTTAAACAATATAAAAAAAGAACAAAGGAAAAGAGAGGAAGAAAAATTTCAGAAAGCTTTAATTCGGCGAACTGAATTTAAAGATAAGTTAACGAAGACAGAACTAATAGCTAAAGCAGAAAAGAATAAAATAACTGGGAAAACAGAAAAAGAAAAAAATACAAAAAGTGAGAAAAAAATCAAATTTGGGAAAAAACCAACAACAAAAGCACTTCCTGAATTAAAATCTACAATACAGGAAGAAAAAATTAAGAAAATTCAAGATATTAAAGATAAAGATTCTCTGATTGGCGCAATGGAGGCATTGGATGAAGAATTAAAAATATCCTCAAAAAAAAGATTGAAAACGGATTCAAGTGAGGATGATCTTAGTGATATCTCATTAGATATAGAAAATTTAAGAGAAGAAGCGCCAGGTGCAGAAGATATTATCTCAGGACAGATTTTAAATTATGATGAAAAATTTTCCATGATAAATGGTGGATTTGTGCAATATCAAAAGATTAAAGATTATATTCTTAAGAAAGATGAACGTTTTACTGAGGAAATGCTTAAAAAAATGCTAAATGATTTAGCCAATCTCAAAATGATAAATAAAATAATAATCATAGGGGAAGACACATTTTATGCGTTCAATCAAATTGATTTAACTCAAAATCAAAAAGAATTTATTAGATTTTTGATAAATAGAAAACCGATGCAAAAAGAAAAAATAATTACTGGATTAAAATGGGATGAAGAAAAGGTGTTAAATGTTATGAAATCGCTCCAAAAGAAGAATATTCTCCGTTTTCAAGATGATAAAATAATAATACCTGGAGCATTACAAAAATAAAAAAACAAATTTAATATTTCTTAAGAATTAACTAAGAATAATTTTCCTTTACATACTCTTTTACTGTTCTTATTTCATTAAGATAAGTATTCCTATCCCCAAAAATATAAAACCTCACTTGGGGACCTGTTCCGGAAGGGCGAAAATAAAGAGTTGAATTGTTACTCTTCAATTTATAGATTTCTATATTACCTTCGTTATCATAAAGACCAGTAATTTTATAGTTTTTGCCGGCTATGGTTAATTCTTTACCATCTAATTTTTCAAAATTTTCCATAATCTTTAATTTTTCCTCGTCCTCCGCATGAATAGTCTGATTTATCCCTTTAAGAGACCAATCAATAGCATCTTCAATAACATATCCTCTGCTAATTAGTTCAGTGATTAAGACTAAAGCTGGTACTATGTATTTATCTGCTATTAGGGGTAAATCTGTAGAAAATTCATATCCACCTTTAGTTCCGTTTTTTGAAGCATTTAAAATATTCAAAGTATGTCCTCCTGACTCTTCCCACATTACAACAATAAACTGAACATTTGTCAATCCATTCCTCTCCATTCTCCTAATTATTTCATTTTTAAGAGGTTGAGCTTCTTGAATCTGAATTAATTCTTCATTTTCTCCCTCCATATATAAAATTGCTGAATCAATTTTTGACGGATCGACCTCAACATCAAATAGGAAATACAATATAATTCCAAGGTGTTTATACCCAACTCCTGTTAAAACATTTAGAAAGCTTGTATGATCTGCTCTTAAATCCGATGGGATGGTTCTTATGTTAATAATTTCTTTTTCGAATTCTTTTGCTAAAATATTATGCATTGCTGAATATATTTCATTAGGGATATAGTATGAAAATTCTCCATTTTTTTTCACATAAAGAGCAATTCTATCTCTGTCAGCATCAAGCAAAAGTGCTATTTTGGAATTTGAATCATTCATTACATCTTGTAGTTTCTCTTCTTTAACAATTTCTATAGGATTCGGAGGATTAATTGTTTCTTTTATTAAATGTACTTGAGCACCATAATCTTTAAACAATTTCACGATTCCTTCTGCTTTCCCTAAATATGGCCATATTACAAGATTTTCTCCATTGAGACTCTTAATATCTATAATTTTTGAAACTAAATCCCTTACATAATCATTATTTTTTTGAATTGCATCAATTACTTGTGGTTTAAATTTTTTTTTTAATTTTATATTCTTTAAGTCAAGTGCAATATTTGAAACATCCTTAAAGAGATCTCCTGATATTGGAATCGGATAATCGATGTAAAATTTAATTCCATTCCAAGATAAATCATTATGACTTGCAGTTAATACTATTATAAGATTAATATCATCATAGAGAGCAACAGACGCGGCTCCATAAGGAGATGAAGCTCTTGACCAATCCTTTTTATCTTTTTGATGATAAACTTGATATCCCTCATAAGCAAATATTTTTGAAGAGAAATTAAGAAGAATATGACTACTTGGACGATCATCTGTTACAATCAACACCTTTAGCTTAGACTCATCTTTCATTTGCTTAAACTTCAAGCTAATTGCTTTAAATACCCGCAGAAATAAAAATAATTTCCGATTAGTTAGGATGTATTTTGGAGGCTTGGTTGATTCATTAATATTATAGATCTGAATTCTTAACCCCGATGTGGGTGCTATAACAGGATCAATTAGATTTTTTTCTTCATCTGTTAATTTAGGTAAATTTATGACTTCAAATTGTTTATTCCTCTGCTCATATTCAATATCTTCTATTTCAAAATCTATATCGATCAATTTTTTCCACCAATTATAATTCAGAGATATAAAAAATAGTTCAAAAAGAAATAAAATCTTTCTTGTTCAAGAATAATGATTTCGGAGATTAAATTTAACTTTAAGGGTTTTCGTTTTCAAACTTTTTTTTTTCAATTTTATCAATAGCATCATTTAATATCGCATGGATTTTTTCTCTATAATTTTCATTTATCGCGATCATCCCATGAGTAATAATTTCTCTCCCACCTTCAGATAATATCTTTTCACAAAATTCTGGAGTTAGCCGATTTGATAAATCTTGTTTATTTGCTATCCCAATGACATGTATATCCTTAAAATATTTATCGAGAAGATCTTGGATTATGGTTTTAGTTGAATTTACATTTTCAAAAGTCGAATTCGTAACTAACAGAGTAATATCAGTCCCTTCAAGAAGGTTTTTCCATAAACTTCGAAATTGAGATTGCCCGGCAAAATCCCAAAAAATTACGTTTCTATTTGTTTTAATACCTTCCCCATCATAGGAACTTATATCTGCATTGACTGTTGGGACATATTCAAGATCAATCTCTTTTCCACAAATAAGATGGAGTAGAGTAGTTTTTCCAACACCTCCAAATCCAATAATGCTTACCTTAATTGAGCCTAAAATAATATTATCTAACTCTTTTTCAAAATCTAAAAAAAGTGAACGGTTTCCTGCCCAACTCCCATCCTCAATTATGGAGCCGTACTTTTCCAAAAATTTAGCTCTAATAGTGCTTATTTTTGAATTTATAACAGCATCTTCTTCTTCAAGATCGGTGCAAACTACAATAATAATGTTATTTATAATCGTATAGTAATATTTGAAATCCTCTGTGGCTGTACTTTTAATATCGGATTGACTAATTTCTTTTATAAATCCAGAAAACGCACTTAAAAATCCTGCTAATAAGTCTCGATCGATCTCAGAATCACTATAATTTCTAAATACCAGAGATTTGCCGTCTTTACTGAGAACATTTACATAATTTATGATGATATATCCCTTGCCGAATTTCTATTAACTTTATTTAAAATATTGAGATCTATTAAATCTAAAAAATTTTGACTTTATACTTGAATTTAAATTAAGTTTTTTAGATATATTATTTATATTTAATGCATTTTTAAGAGTGCACGTTCTCTGTAACCGCAACACTTTCGTGAATTGGTATTGGGTAAAACTACTAATAAACTTCACACATAGGCGGGTAGAGTCTTTTCCAAAAATTTGTCCGGACTCATTTGATACCTTTGTGGTCTAACCTTACTTTTATTTAACCTTTCTTTCCTTTTTAATTCTTTTGTGGGGTGTCCGTTTGAGGGGGAAAATTTTATGGGCGGGGTTATGATAAATTTGGTAACCCTTTGCATTGTTTGATCGGTTAGGCGTCGGCGAGGATCGGAAATCAAACATAAGTTATAGGCGATCATTCGTTTGGAAAATAATTTTGGATGACCTTTCCTACCGATATTAGCCGCACCGTTGATATCTCCGTGAATGATGTTTCTGTTCCTTGTTCTAAACAATCCATTATGTTTTACTCCATTTTGGGTAAACCTGCGTAATCCAGCATATTCACCATTTGGTTTTTTCCCAATTGATTCATCGTCGATATATGAACATTTGCTAGTATACCATTCGGGCGTGTAATCCACTTTAATTCCAAAATAGACCGCTTCTTGCTGAATTCTCTCAAACATTTGGTTAAACGGTAGTGAAACGAATAAAACTCTAATTAATTTATTTAATTTTATCTTTCTATTACGTTGATTTTGCCAACCTTTATTATAGCCGATTGTAATCGTTCCTACTCCATAGTATAGGCAATAAAACATAAGTTTCTTGGCGATCTTGCTGATAGCGTCCCGCTTCACTCTGTTATATTTGTCCCATAACTCATCAGTCTTCAATTTGTATAATTCCAATTTGTTTTGCAATCTTCCTACCGAAAAATTGGATATCTGATTAAGGAATTTACTTTTATCACTATCCCGTGATTTAACATAATCTAAATATTCTATAAACATATCTCTCTTGTCTTGGGGAGTGGAATCCGTGAGAATAATTGTTTTGATGATGTTAAAAATGCCAGAATAGACCATTCTTCTTTCATTTTCGGCGAACTTCCTAAAATCATCCCAATTTGTGTTTTTCATTGTCCTAAAAAAACGACGAGATTTCAAACATTTAATGATAATGTCCCTATTCCCTAAGCCACGTATATCCAATCTTGAAAGAGTAGAAATTTTCCTAAAAATGTAAAGAATCATCCTTCTCACTTTCTCAAATTCGTCGAGATAGGTGTGAATTCGAGAATTGATAATTGATTCTAATGAAAGTAACCTTCCCGCTTCTTTATTTTTTTCATATCGCTCTAAAACATCGTTAATTAGATCAATCCTACTTTGAAGTTTAGGAATTGTATGATTCACTCTAAAATTCCATCGCTTTAATGCTGATCCTTTAAATATAGGGAATCTCATACCAAAATTATTGAATATAGTAAGGAAATTATTCACTCCGAAGTCTATAGAAATGGCTCTATTAGGGTTTTTCTCATACTTAAGACCATATTCTCTGACTCGTTGAGGTTTTGATTTAATATAATGGATGTTAAATGAATAATTTCTCCCGCAAGGAATGATCTCCACAAACCCGCCGTTTTTAAAAAGCTGTCCCAAAACTTTTGTTCTGACTCGTATTCGGGGGATTAAATGATCGTGTGAGGGCGGCACATACATATAACACGTATATTTTTTATTATTAATGGCGTTTTTAAGGCTTTTTAGATTTTCTTTATGTTCAAGTTTCTGCTTTGTATAGATTAATTTCCATTTCCCTTGTCGCTCTCCCTTTATTTTTTTACCAATGTAGCGGGGTAGACCAGGTCGTGATGGTTTTTGTCCGCGTCGGTTTTCGGCAGTTTGCTTCCATTTCCTTAAGTCGTGATAATATTTCTTTATTAATCCTAAATGACTGATAAAGGTATTACACACGGCTAAAACGATCTGTTGAGCACAAGGAGAATATCCGATATCTTTGTAAGATTCCATAAATTTCATTATCGTTGGAACAACACTTCCCAAAGCCCTAAATCTGACAAATAATTCTTCTAAAATCTCTATCGCTCGCTCTTTTTTTTCATTAGGATATTTGGATCTTTTTATGGTTTTATAAAACCTATCATCTATATTTCTACGATAAAGTTCCATTTTCTCGGGATCGTTTGTATTTTGATAAAAATAACATTGCCGCAATAAATATAAAGTATTATTCGCGAGTGCACGAGAGCGGTCAGCAAGGCGATCCAATTCATTTAAAGGAAATTTTGATCGAGACATTCGCACTGATTCGGCGGAATAACGCCCTTTTTCGTCAATCATTGATTCCATTTCTTCAATGCGTTCCCGTTTTATAATGAAAACACTATCATCTCTAAAAATATCTGAATGATTGTCATTATCAGAACATCTCCTACGCCCCGAATCGCAAGAAAGTCTTAAATCCCTATTATCCATAGGCTACTAATATTTTTTTATTTTATATGTAGTTGAAAATTTATAATTAAAAAATTCGATAAAATCGTCTAGACGCCGCAAAATTTCAAATTTTTTTTCATATTTGTTCTTATTGTAAAAAATAGCCAATTGCGAATGTGTCCCACCCTATCCAGAGTGTAAAAAATTTCAATTCAAAGATTGTATTCTAATTTGCAACGACGAGATGATCTTAGACTATTCAGATGTATTAAATTTGAAAGTAAAAGATCTTAATGGTGAAGCATTTGAAATGTTGGAAAATTACATTTGGGACAATACTACAATACTTAAAGAAGAGTATTATGACTTTCCCATAAAAAAAGCATTTGGTATTGTGAAATCTATTTTAGAAGAGTTAATAATTTCTTAACTTTTTTTTCCTTATTTTGGACTATCCTTTCACATTAATTCCACGTTTCTTTGCCCCTATTCAAGAAGCCATACATCCATATATGGTTAAAAGATTACACATCAAAGATGAAAAAATGTTATAAGGTAAAGGATATATTCAGTCATAAGGTCAATCCTTCCTTTCCCGTTTCCAATGGATATGAGTTGTTTATTTTAGATTTTAAACCATTTTAACTTTCTTTTTTCTTATTTTTTCTTATTTTGGACTTAATTATATGGGGATGAAAGAAAATGTTTAATACAAATAGGTTTATATTTAATACAAATAAATTAAGTTTTTTAGATATTCCTATCATTAGGATAAAGCTATTTAGATCAAAAATCGGTGTGCTATTCTTGACAAATAATGAAGACAAAAATATTAAAGAAGATGCTAATCAAGAATTAAAAGAGAGGTTAGATGGGTTTTCCTCAGTACTAGAAAAATTCGGAATGGATTTAATTACCAAACTCGGGAAAACGAATTTTAATATTAAAGTTTTAACCGACAAAGTTGAGGATTTAAATAAAGCAACTATAGATATTAAAGCACTCATCCCAAAATTGAATAAAATCATTGAAAAGCAAGATACTCTTGAAACAGAAATAGATTTATTAAAATCGTTAGTTTTGAAAAAGTCTGAATCGAAAAGCAAGGAGAGTGAAGACCAAATTGAACGCGACTCATCCGCAACTGATAAAAAAGAGCTTATTTTGAAAATGATTATTGAATTTAAAGAAGGAGTGGGAGACCAAGAAGTTCCATCTAATATTATAGAAGATCTTGACGAATTAAAAGATAAGATCTTTGAATATACCGGAGGACATAAAATATTATATGAAATTTCCCAAATGATTAAACATGTCAAAAAAAAAGAGACGGTTTCTCCAGAATTAAAAGAAATCTTATATCAGAAAGCAACGTATTGGGCTAATAAACTATAGGGAGAACTAAAAGAAAAAAACTCTTAAAGACTTAAGGTTTCTTCATTTTTGATTCTAAAACCAATTTTGCGATTTTTCTGAACATCACTTTAACATTCTCGCCTGTTAAGGCAGATGTCTCAAAATAAGGAGCATTCAATTCATCTCCCAAATGTTCCATCATTGGAACTATAATCTTTCTCTCATCTTTTAGATCTATTTTATTCCCTACAAGTATGCGGGGAATGCCAGATAATCCATACTTAACTCCGCTATTATACCAGTTCTTAACATTAGAGAAGGAACTACTCCGTGTAACATCAAATACCAAAATCATTCCATCAGCACCATTAAAATAAGGACGATGGAGCATATAAAATTGTGGTTGACCAGCAACATCCCACATCATCATATTTACTAGTATATCTTCTCCTAAATGATTCACTTCAATTTGTTCTTTTGTGATATTAACTCCGACGGTGGGTAAGTACTTTTTCTCGAATTTATTTGATGAAAATTTTGTTAAGAGGCTCGTTTTGCCCACAGCAGGATCCCCAATTATGATAATTTTATATATGTGTTCTGTTTTTCCTTGAAACACAATTCCTTTGTTATTTTTAGTCATAATTCAGCCCATTCGATAAAAAATTATTTTGATAATTATTTACTCTATTAAGAATCTTTGATATCTTAATGTATTAAATGTTTTTATATTTTACTTATAGTTAACTTATCATAAGTTTAAAAGTATTTTTTTTTAAAGGTTAAAAGGAACTGTTTTGATAATTTTAAAGGAGCTATTTTTTCTATTCTCTCTGCTAATAAAAAATATCTTATCCACGAGGAAAGTAAGTGGGTCCCATTTTTTTTGGAGTTTATTAAGTTTTTTATTAATTTTATACGTGGTAAACTGTCCTACACTCAAATGAGGTTGGTAACCACCTCTAAATTGGATAATATCATTGCATTGTGGAACAACTTTTAATAATTCTCTTTGGAGAGAAATGATTTTTTTATTTGGTTCAGGATCAAGCCATATTGTGTAAGTTTGATATTTATGTCGAAAGTATTTAAATTGCTTTAATACGAGCTCAAAAGGTTCGATTGAGGCACAAACCTCGCGTATATAGTTTTCAATAGTATCATATTTTTCTTTTGGTGTAAATGGATACAAAAGATTAATATGTGGCATCCATCTCTCGATTTTTCTATCATATTTCTGTCTGATTTTTTGAATGGGGTCCCATTTTTCACGAGGAGGGATGATAACACATGCAGAAGTTACAACTTTACTCATAAATTTCATATAAAATAATATAGAATAATTAAAAGGTTTTTATATAAGAAGAGTTTATTCTAAAATGTATGAACATCAAGCAAAGACATTTTATCCGTAAGGATGAATTAGAAGAATTAAAAGATAAATTAGAGAGTATGTATGGTGAATCTTTCTTAAATGAAGTATTTCCGAAAAAAAGCAAGGTAGAGATCATAATAACTGAAGAGGAAGATAAGCTTTATGCTATCAATGGTAAATTAGCCCTATGGAAGTCTAAAGAAGGGTATATTCCTATTCTCACTTTCTTATTAGATAATAGAGTAGGGTTAAAGACAATTATTGTAGATATGGGTGCGGTTCCATATGTGACTTTGAATCAAGCGGATATTATGCGTCCTGGAATAACCAAAATTGATCCTAATATTAAGAATGGAGATATTGTACGAATTGCAGATGAGAATAATAATAGGACATTAGCAGTCGGAAAAGCCATGTTTGATGCCAATGAAATGGAGCAAAAGGAGAAAGGAAAAGTTGTTAAAAATTTACATACTATCAATGATGATATGTGGGAGTTCGCAGAAAGTTTCTAAGAATTATAATCAGAGAGCAATGTTCTAATTCGCAATCCTTTAAAGATCCCCTCATGAGGAAGAATTAATATCTAAAACTGATAAATTTTGAAATTTTCTAGATTTTAGCTATATTGATATTAATTAAATTATTTAGGCTAATTGGAAGTTACCTGAAAAATGAAATTAATCCTATTCTCCCCTAATTTATTTCTTTAAGAATTTTTGTAACTTTTTGCTTCTCGTTTGATGATAATTTTTCGATATCTTTACTGCAAGCATCAAACGGATCCACACACTCCTCTCTAAATAATGAGAGAATGATTGGCATTGCATTCTGAATAAAATCTTGTTTTCCCTTATTAGAGTGAACTTCCATTAGTTCTCTTATCGCATTGCTTTTCAGCAATTCAATTTTGATTGGATCTTGATTAATATCAGAATATTTTTCAATAATTTTAGTAAAGAATTCTGTTTCACTAATCATTTTTCTTTAGTTAGTAAAATTATACAGTTTATAATTGGATTTTGAATTTTATAAAGATTTTTTTTTTAGATTTTTTTGTTCCATTAACTCGTACATATTTTATATAAAAATTTACATCTAATAGTCAAATAAGACTTTAAAAATCCAATATAATATGTAGGTATATAAATTTTTAACTTTAATTATTAAAAAGTTTAATAAAAATGATGTCTGATTAACATTTTTCATTGATTAATAGATGTAATATAGATTCTTAAAAATTTAACTTAGATATTTAATTAGAATGATAAAAAGACAGTCAAATACCAGAAAATTATGCATTTTTTTCCAGTGGAAATAACACGTTTTTGACCCTCAGTAAATTTTATTTAGTAAATAGTTCACAATATTTTACTATTTGATTTAAAAAGGAATTTTGAGTTCATTAAAATATAATAATATATGCATAGAAATTGGCATTAAAATCAAAATATAATATCTGGATAATGTGTAATCTGAATAATACACTGGTATAAGAATGAACGGCTCAATTATCTACATATATTACTGAGATCTTATCCCGAAGATCATAACTAATATATACGCATGATTTCTCGGGATTATCTATTAAAATTATAAGATAGTGTGTGTGAAAATAAATGAGTATGTTTCGAGGATTTTTGTTAAAGGAAAATTTTTGGGCTAAAAAAGGGAATGAAAAAAATGATGAGGAAAAAGTCTTTATAAAACATGATTCAAATATTGGAGGGATCTATGCAATTATCGAGAAAGATAATAGAGGCGTCAAGATTATCGCGAATGGTGAAGAACATTTTTTTACGAATTTCGATAAGCTTGATCTGTTCCTAAATCAATTAAATCAACGGAAAGATGATTTCATGAAAATTTTAAAGAGAAGAAATCTTTCCCGTAAGCTCAGAACACTTGATATTTAATTATTTCTATATTTTTTTTAAATATTTGTTATTAAAATTTTAATTCAAAAACTATTTCATATCTTATGGTTAGAGATTTAAAATTCATCTTAAAATTAAAAAACCAAGATATTTATTGATCTTTCCGTTATGTTAAATAATCTAAAATTGTATATTCAAAAAATTAGGTTTATAATGTGGAAAAACACTTTAGAAGCCGCTATTATTTAGTTTTAATATCTTCAGTTCTTGGTCCATTAAGTACGAATGCATTAATTCCTATCTTTGGACAACTTAGATTAAATTTTTATCTTGATTCAGTGTCGCTTATTTCTTTGGCCTTCTTCGTGTATATGTTACCTTTTGCGTTTATACAGCTATTTGCTGGATCCTTCTCTGATATTGTAGATCGAAAAAAGGTCGTGTATGCGGGATATTTCATTTTTCTTTTAGGGCTTCTCTTAACATTTCTCTCTGTTATGGTGAGAAGTTATTTTTTATTTTTAGCAGGGTTTCTATTTCAAGGAATTGGTTTCGCATTCATTAATCCTACAGTCTTGGCAATCTTATCAATAATAACACCTGAAAAAAAGGAAGGATTAATAATGGGGTTATATAACTCATCTGCTGGAATCGGCGTAAGTGGAGGTGCTCTAATTTCAGGATTATTAGCAAATATAGATTGGAGAATACTATTTATCATCAATCCTATAATCACCTTCTTTTCTTTAGTATTTTTTATTTATGCCTTGAAGCAATGTGAAGCTTTAGTTTGTAGAACCTATGAATTGAGTGGAAAAAATAAATTCGAAAATATCAAGTCGAGCATTATTGATTTATTTCATCAAATAAGTAATAATTTAAAAATGAATATAACCCTTCTGGGAATGCTAGGTTTCTTTGGCTTTTTTTCTGTTATAACCTTAACTAACACCTTAAACGATCAAATCGATATAGCAATATCAGGACTATCACAAGTGGAGATAACAAATTATGTTAGTCTGATACTCACGATAAATGGGTTGATTTCAACAGGAATCTCTCCCTTTAGTGGATATATTTTGAATAAAATTAAGCCTTTAATTATGATGATGATTGGATTCATACTAATGATCGCTATAATTGGAATGCCTATTAGCCAATCAATCCTGGAGTTTATGATAATTAGTTTTATTATATATTTAGGTTCTGCTTTTATTTGGCCTGCACTCTTTAAAGAATCTATGGATATAAATCCCGAAGCAAGAGGTACGAGCTCAGCAATTATAAATAGTTTAAGATTCTTAGGTTATTCACTTGTGGGACCTATGTATGTGATACTAAATATCCCGTTTATCTATTACTTAGTTTTAGCTTTTATAGCGTTTTCTTTAATAATTATCATAGGATTAAGACACTTCATTAAAGAGTCAAACAAAAAAAATACGAAATAAAAGGATTAAATCATATACCCTTTAATAATTATTTTGGGGGAAAGAGTAAATGTTTAAATAGTAAGCTATCCCAATAAATCATTAAATATTCGCTATTATCAAAACAATTTCATGGTGATGCAAAATTTTCGAAAAAATAAAAAATATAGAACCAGCAACTAAACTTCGAGTTATGTTTTTATTTAATATTTGTACTCTACTTCCCGTAGGATTGCTTATGCTTATTCTTCCAAACATATTTTATAGTATTTTCGCTTGGCCTGCACAGAATTCCTATCTTTTGGGTATCATAGCTTCTTTATGGTTGATTCTCGGATTTCTCTCAATATTCGGATATTCTGATCCAGAAAAATATATCCCAGTATTATTGTTACAACTATTCTATCAACTTGTTTGGATCTTTGGAGTTTTTTTAGTTAACACGATTATAAACCCTAACTTAGAAATATGGACGATAATCTTGGTAATATTAATGTCAATCTATACTGTGGGAGATCTTTTAGTAATACCATTTAGATCTTTTTTCGAGATTTAAGATTTTTAATAATTTTTTTTCTTTTTTAAATTCTTATTGTTTTACTCAATCTACCATCTTGATTTTGATAAATGGTATTGGTTTTTTTAGCCAATATGAATATCGTGAGTAATGGCTATAATGGTTTGATTTTCAGATTTATTAAGGGATATTAGATAATCCATTATCATATCAACAGTGTGAGTGTCAAGATCTCCAGTGATTTCATCAGCAAGAAGGATACTTGGTTTATTAACTAAAGCTCTGGCTATTGCTACCCTCTGCTGTTGTCCTCTTGATAATTCATTGAGTTTATGTTCTTTATATCTTTCCAATTCTACTTTTTTCAATATTTCATCAACCTTATTCATCCTTTCTTTTTTATTCACCCCAGCTATGATTAAGGGCAATTCTACATTCTCATAGCAAGAGAGAACAGGAATTAGATTAAAGAATTGGAATATGAATCCTATTTCCTACCTTCGAAATTTAGTTAATTCAGAGTCGTTTAATTTCTCCAAATCGTTTTCATTAATGTAAATTTTACCTTTTGTAGGTGTATCTTACATTATTAAAAAGTCATAGATAAAGGCATTATTTATATTTATTCATATAGTAAAGGAAAATAAATTTTTGTTAAGGTTTTATAATATCTCTCGAAGCACTTTCATTTTTATCTGTTTCCAAAATTTTTGCTCTCTCCTTCAAAATTTTTTGGATTATTTTACGATCATCCCGATACCATCGAAGCGCGATTATCCATAGGATAGCTCCCGGTAAGATACATAAAACCACAAGAAGTACAGTTACCTGATAATTCTGGGCAGTAATAGAGAGTAGAAATCCACAGAGGATAGGTCCCACACCTCTTCCAAAAGCCTCAAGGAATTGGTTCCAAGAGATTATCTGTCCTTGAGCCTCAGGGAGATTAATTGCTTGGAGAACGGGACTCTGATTGACCACATAAAGAGAAAAGAAAGAGGTCGATGTGAAGTATAATATTCCCATAATCCAAATTATTGGAAGAGTTAACAAAAATCCAATATCCTCTCCTTGTGCCGGAGTTAATGGTTTCCAAGGAAGGAAAAAGAAAGTTGCGAAGGTGACTAATCCTCCAACTATAGAGATAACAATAATAGGAAGTCTAATTAGTTCATTTTTTTCTGCCAATTTATCGCTGATTTTTGCTAAAATTAATTGTCCAACAATTCCTCCCGTGAGCCCAAAAACAACGAGGAAAACACTTGTGGAAAATTCAGATATATTTATCGGTGGATTCTGAATAAAATTCAATATCATAAAATTTAGACTAGACATTAAAATCCAAGTAAAAATTCCTTCAACAAGCGCAACAATATTGGTTTTACTTAACATGGTTTTCTTCATCATTTCCTTATCTATTTGAAATTCATAGGAAACATCATCAGCCTTTAAGACGGTGTAAAGCTCTTCTTGAAATGCACCTCTTTTAGGTTCATCATTATGTATAGCAAAAACCAAACCCGCCAACAAAATCAATGCACCAATTCCTAGGAAAAATTCTCTCCATAACCCAATCTGGACAAGATATGTTGCTACGAGCCATCCTGATGTATTAGTTGCTCTTCGAACGAGTTCATAAACTCCGAAAAATTGGGAACGTTGGAATCTCGGTACTGTATCATTTGAAAGAGAGATGACAGCTGGCCAACTTCCACCAGCAAAAAACCCAAAGATAGAGATTAAGACTAAAAAATAAGCCCAAGTTAAAGTTCCTTTACCAGCTACAGCAAATCCTAACAAGAATATCGGTATGCCACGGAATACAGAAATAATAATAATGATATGCTTTCTAGAATACTTATCTATCAATCTACCAAAAACTAATCCTCCAACTGCCGAACTCCATGAAAGAGAAGAGTAAAGGATTCCCATTTCAATAAAATGAGTGGTTTCTGTAGGCCAGAAAATCTCTGACAAAGGTACGATAAGAACAATAAATGACCCGTAAGCTATGGATTGAAATCCATTTAGTAAGTACAAAGGCCATAAGAGTTTATTGTAATTAACCTTATCGTTTAGATTAGTATCTTTGAGATTTTTAGTTATTTTACCCATGATATTGAAAAATTTAAGTTATTAGATAATAGTATTGCTAATTAATCTGAAGTTGGCTTAAAAAATTATATAAATTTAAGATTTAATTATCTTAAAAAATATAACTTAATTCTAAAAAATATCGAAATACATACATCAAGATTTATTAAGATATACAACCTCATTTTATATTAACAATAATTTTTATCATAACCTAATAAATCATAGGATAAGTGAAAATATGGCAATTGAAGATATATTATTGAATGGTGGCTCTGCTTTAGGTGTGGTTATATCAAATGTGTTAATCGGTATCTATATTTTATATAAGGGATTGAAATTAAAAGCGAAGTTATTGAAATATGCGGGAATTATGATTATTCTGATTGGGATGCTTTGGTTAGGACCCGCAACTGACTTTTTAACGATATTGACATCCACAGAGAATTTGGATCCTCCCATAATTTACGCATTTTTATCCTATATCTGGGTAGCTCCCGCCATTTTTATCGCAATGCTTATTGGAACTGAATTAATCACGCCAAACAGGAAAAATATAATATTAGTGGTGGTTGCGGTGCTTGGTGTAATATTTGCTATAGGATTAATATTCTTTCCTTATAATAATCAAACATTTGAATATGATCTTCCTGCATCACCGGGAGAGAATATTATTGATACCTCCTTTAATTTAACATTTTTCTCATCCTGGGCCCTCGCAGCGATATTGCTATTCGTTATAGTGTTTAATGGCATTGGATCTGCAATTAAAGCTAAAGAATCTACAGGTATATTAAGAAAAAAGTTTACATACCTTGCACTTGGATTTATAATTTTCCCTATAGCGGCGCTATTTGATACATTAGTTCCACCAGGACCTTTACTTCCGATTGTGAGAATAACTGTTGTAATTACGGCAATTTTACTTTACTTGGGATTGAAACCTTAATCTTGGATCAATTATAATTCATTTTATTTTTTTATATTTATTTTAGAAAAGATGATTTTATTTCTTAAAAATACACTAAAATTCACGTTTGAAAATTGCGTTAAAATCATACTAATCAGAATTTCAATTTATTTATAATCTTTTTATTTTAACTAAATATTGATATATAAACAAAGTTTTTATCAAAAAGAAAGTTATCTAACTAAAAAAAAAATATTATTCCAATAAATAGATTCATTAATCTATATAATTATAAAATCGATTAAAATAAAGCAATAAAATATCATGGAAAAAGATAATCAGTTCTTGAAGTGGATTCAATCAAACACTCTGAAAGGAATTATATTTGATTTTGACGGTACTCTTTTAGATATTAGTGAGCCGCTCGAAAGAGCACTTCATGAAACGTTTGAAGAGTATAAACTAGATGTTGATATTTCAGAGACGAAAAAGGAAATTGGATCCGTATTAGAATCAGTACAAGGATTCCCCTTGCCAAAAATTATATTAGAATCACATGATATTTTCAAATTTATTACCACACTTAGTCATCTCACATATTTTAAAAAATTGCGAGTTGCAACTAAGATTTTTACCCGATATCTCGATTATGAAAAAGAGGCCCCCTTATTCGAAGGCGCAGTTGATTTACTTAAAGAATTGAGTAAAAAGTATGATCTATATATCATATCACATAACCAATCAAAAAATTTACACCATCATCTTGATGAGAAGGAAATTAAGAAATATTTTAATGAAGTATATGGTGCTGATGAATTGCCTGCGTTAAAACCTAATCCTGAAGCTTTGCAGCCCGTTTTGGAACAATTTCCCAAATCAAACACAAATGAATTTGTAATGATTGGAGATATGCCTACAGATATTGAAGTTGGACAAGAAGCAGGAATATGGACAATCGGAATTGCTAGCGGAATTAGCAATAAGGATTTATTAATTGAATATAGACCGAATATGTTAATCGAATCATTATATGAGTTAATGGATATATTTGGAATAAAATATAAGAAAAATTCAGATTCTAAAACTCAAGAATCTTTAAAAATTAAGACTTAAGGAGTTGATATTAATATGGTAACAAATAAAAGCGAATTAGATAAGGAATTAGAGGAAATCAAACAAAAAGGTATCGGCGACTGGGAAGCAGAGGAAGAATCTAAATCAGAGGAGTTAAAATGGAAAAAACCCCATCAAAACACACTTTATAAGATATTGAAATATAATCCAATAGATCCTATTAATGATTTCTATCATGAAATCATTGATTTATTAGAATTGACTGAGAAAGAACAGCGAATACAATGGTGGTTAGCGGAAATATGGGTTAAACAAGCTATGAGATTAATTTGGAGATACGAAGCAGTATATGAAGACGGCGAGCTTTTTCCAGAATATGGACCAGGAATCGTGGTAAGTAATCATGAAAGTCATTTGGACCCATTTTTCGTCGGTGGAATATGTTTTCATAAAATTAACTATATGAGTAAACCGGAGAATTTTAAGACTCCCATCGTTCGTACTTTATTTAAAAATCTGAGTGCATTTTCTCTCGGAGAAAGAGGGAACACAGAAGATATAAGAAAAGCGTGGCAATATGCTAAACATAAACTCGAAATGGGTGAATGGATAGGTATTTTTCCAGAAGGTACTCGAAGCATGGATGAATCTATAGCGCCATTCAAAACGGGAGCAGTAAGGTTGGCTATAGACGCAGGTGTACCTATCGTTCCAGTCGCAGTTATTGGATCTAGGGATGCTTTACCAAAAGGAAAATTAGTTGGAAAACCTGTACAAGTTCGATGTCGAGTAGGGAAACCAATCTATTACGATGAATATGAAGGGAAACTAACTCCAGAGCTTGTTAGGAAATTAACAGATGAATTACACCAAAAAGTAGTTGATCTTAAGGAAGGAAAAGGTAATTTTGGTAAAAAAGTAATTAAACATAAAAAACCAGATGAATTAGAGGAATTATCAATAGGATCTCCTGAAGAGGAGAAAAGAGAGAAACAACAAAAAGGCTTTAAATACTGGTTGAAGTTTTATCAAAATTATTTATTACGGTCTATAGATGATGCTTGGTTGACATTTCTAAAAATATTAGATGAATTTGGACTTAGGTATGAACTTCAAAAAGTAATTCAACACGGAATTACTTATCCTGTAGTGAAATTTATTTGTGATAATTTCGCTCCTATTAAAGTGCTTGGATATGAGGAGAATGTACCAAGTGAAGCTGGTGCGATTATTTGCTCTAATCATAATTCTGAATGGGATGTCATCATGAATGCTTATGCACTTGAAATATCCAAGAAACGTATGCTATGGCAAATGTCTAAGCAATCGTTATTCCAAATTCCAGTAGTGAATGCGTGGGTACGGACTCATCATGCATTTCCATTAAAAAGAGGTGGAAATGATATACCTTGTTTTAATTATGCGAGAACATTATTAGAAGAGGGGAAGATAGTGATGATATACCCAGAAGGTACAACCTCTGGAGGAGGCGGTGAAGTGCTTGAAGGACACACGGGTTCAATGAGATTAGCTATTGAAGCAAAAGTTCCTATCATTCCCGTTGGGATCACGGGTACCGAAAAAACGTATCCAAAACACGGAAAATTTCTCCATTTCGGCCATGGACAAACATTCAAAGCGGGGGAACCGTTTATGGAACATGCGAAATATTTTGATCAACCTATGCCGGACTATGATGAACTAAAGAGATTAACAAATGAACTAATGAATAGAATTAGAGATCTTTTAGTTTATGAAAAACCTAATGCCTAAATAATCGGGTCTACAATATGGAAACTGCATCAGAAACACGTGAACACAAAAGAAAACCAAAAGTGGGAATACCGAGAGCACTTCATTACTATCGATATTTTCCATTCTGGAAAAAATTATTAGAAGAACTTGGAGCAGAAATAGTTTTAAGTCCTCCCACGAATAAAAAAATAGTAGAAACGGGGGTACAGCAAGGTTTTGGCGAATTATGCATACCCATGAAAATATATTATGGACATGTTATGCATCTGATTGATAATAATCCTGATTTAGATTATATATTCGTTCCACGATATGTTTCTGAAGTTCAAGACGGTTTTTTTTGTCCAAAATTTCTATCTCTTCCTGATGTAGTTAAAATTTTACCCGGAATACCGAAATTACTAAATTTTGAAGTAAATGTGAAGGAATTTCCCGTAAATATGTCTGCGATAGATCTTGGAAAACAATTAGGAGTAGCGCGCTCCAAGTCATTAGAAGCATATAAAGAGGCAAAGCATTATTACCATGAATATAAGAGATTTCTTAGGAATGGGGCACCGGTTATTCATGCGTTAAGGTTAGTGCGAATGGATAAACCGTTTAAATTGCCTAAGAAAAAAACAGAAGGTGAAATTCGATTATTATTAATAGGACACGAATATAATCTATTTGACACTTATATTAATTTAGATTTTCAGAAAAAGCTCAGAGAAAGGGATGTAGAAGTTATAACGAAAGAAAATATGCCAGAATCTATGTTTAAAGTACCAATAGTAGTGAATAGAAAACTTCATAATTACTGGCGGCACGAAGAGGAAATAATGCAAGTATGTCGATATTATATGAGAAAGGGTCGTGATGAGATTGATGGAATTATTTTTCTGATAAGTTTTGCATGTGGACCTGACAGTATTATCTCAGAATTAATAATGAGAGATATGAAGGTAGTTGGAATCCCATATCTTGCTCTCATTATGGATGAACATAGCGGTGAGGCGGGATTACTCACAAGAATCGAATCTTTTGTTGAAATGATTAAACGAAAGAAAAAAAAGATGAGAGCAGATTCTCGCCAAGAAAAAAAAAGGCAAGAAGTTGATATTTTTTAGAATTTTTTAATTATCTTTTTACTAATTTTATTATTTTTATATCTCTATTTAGTTTTATGTAAATGATTTAAATATTTCACTAGATTGATTACTTTATAAATCCTGCTGCTTTCATTGTGTCTAGATTCTGTTCTATATTCCATTGTAATCCCATAAGGTGCTCTTCCGAGAATATTTCCGAATTTGGAACGATATGTTGTTGATACTTTTTAGTAACATATTCTACTGAAGGATTTTCATTATACCATTCAATTAATGAATTCTTCGCTTTAAAATACAGATTTTCCACCTCATTAACTAATTCCTCCATATCATCCCCTTTCCATATTCCAAAATGCGCTACAGCTATAGCATCAATCTCATTTTTTAATTTCCTTAATTTCTCATACGTTTTGAGCAAGCTCTCTTCGTCAAAATCTGGACCAAATAATACAGGTACGTAAGTATTTTTATCAATCTTATCGATTATGGCGTCTCCTACATAAAGAATTTTATTTTTTAAATCTTCAATGGCGATAGAATCTTGGGTGTGCCCAAATAATTCATGAATTTTTAATTCCAACCCATTTAGATTTAAAATATCATCTTGTTTTAATGGAGTCACCTCCTCGATTGGATCTACATGATAGCCAAAAAATTCATTCATTCTCTCTGGATTTTTAAGTACATCAAGGGCATTTTCATGGGCAAATACTTCTATATCCGTGTCCTTCATTAACCTTTTTATTTTTGGTAAGGCTTGGATATGATCCCAATGGGCATGAGTTAATAAAATTTGATGAATAGGGTAAATATCAAAATGTTTTATTTTCTTAATCACTCTTCTCGCACTTAAAGCCTCACCGGTATCTATCATTAATCTTTTTCCATTACTTTCAATGACGTAGATTGCGCACGTCTTCTCGGTTTTCATAAATTCCGCATCTAATAAATAAGCATTCTCATTAAATTTTCCTTCCTCTACTATATGTACCAATTTAAAACACTCGTGTTTAATTTTATTTAATATTTATAACAGATATTGAAGTGATATTTATAGATTTCTCTAAAGTTTCATATCTACTAATAATTTAAAATCTTCAAAATTTTAAAAAA
>JAWOFX010000021.1:0-5847 GCA_046497275.1 Promethearchaeia archaeon
GGTTTAAATCATATATTATCTGAATTTATCAATAAAGAAGACCAAATCGATTCTTTACAAACTAAAAATGCTGAAATCGTTGTGAATTATAATAATGATTTGGGTTTTGCTGTGTTGGCGATAATGAATCAGACAAACAGTTTTATAAATCAATGTTTAGAAAATTTAACTCAAAAGTTCAAAGAGAAATATCAGAATGAATTAAATGAAATAGAAGATATTAACAAAATAATTAATGTTTCTGAATTCGAGGAAACCAACAAAATTATTGAAGAATATTTTAAAATTTTTATAAAAGATTGATTACCAATTTTCCTTATTTTTTAATAATTTGTAATTATAAGAATCTACTAAAGCATCCCAAGAGGCGACTCTCGCAAATATAAATATTCTTCTTTTCCAATTTTGTAACCTATTTTATTTTGTTATTTGATTTAATACATCAAAATCTTTAAAATCCAATAATTGTTTAAACATAATTAGAATAAATTAAATTCATCATAAAAAAATGTCTGAAGATTTGAAATTTTGTCCAAAATGTGGTGCTAAAATTGATGACCAAAATGATGACTTATGTAAAGTATGTGGAGCTGAACTGCGTGGTCAACAAAAAGAATCAGCTCCTTCACCAATTAGAATAGAAAAAAAAATTGAACCTGCAGTTAAATTACAACCAAATTATGCGAGTTTTGGTGAGAGGCTAATAGCGTTTATATTGGACATAATAATAATTAGTATTATATCACAATTGATGTTTTATCTCATAAATTTACCCATTTTTTTGCTAGATCCAATAGAATTTGCTTTTAAATTTCAAAATTTATGGAGTTCTTCCTTTTTGATTTGGGGAATTGGATTTCTCTATTATTGGCTTTTGGAAGCATATAATAAAGGACAAACATTAGGTAAAATTGCATTAAAATTAAGAACTGTGGATGCTGATACATTGGAGATTGCTCAACCTGTAAATTATGCAATTAATAACCTTGCTAAACCTTCACCTTTTTTAATTTTAGACTTATTAATTGGAATTTTTATAAGTGACGGGGATCTTAAAAACAGAATAAGAGTTCTTCAAAATTTATCAAATACAGTAGTAATATCTACTAAAAAATAAAGATGATGGTTCTATTATAATTTGAATCAACATCTCTTTTTTTATTTTATAACCTTAATGAATATCAAAAAGATTTTTTAAGGCTTATTACCTTCAAATTAATGAATATTAAAAATATAAAATACTTGGAGGGAATTATCATACAAAATCAACAATCAGTTGAGGATAAAGAATGGGCAAATGATTGGAAGACCATTGTTGATATATTTAACTTAATTGATAAGTTAAAACAAAAGCTTCAGCGGTTGGATGTTTCTTATCTACGTGAATTACAGCAAGAGATTCTAATCCTCAATATAGAGAAATATGCGTGGTCTTTACAGAATTATATAATAGAGAAGTATTCTAAACAATAATCAAATTTATTTATCTTATAGCCTTTTCTTTCTTTTCAGAATTACTTATATTCTTCTCTTCTATTTCTGATTCTTGGATAATTTTAGCCTTACCATCTTTTTCTTTCAACAATTCAGTGAGAATTACATTATTAAAAGACAATAGCATACGAGGGATATAACCTTTCGCTAAATAATTTCCATCTTCTATATCATTTTCCAGAGGAAATAATTGTTTTTCTTTTATACTCGTTCCCATGTAATCTCTTTCATATTCTTTATATCCGAAAATTTTATTTTTTACAATAACCATTTTCCTTTCGAAGCCTTCCGGCAGTCCCACCTTTTCTAATAATAAGAGAATTTTTTCCCGAGAAAGTGAATCGAGTAACTCGAGATCCTCTTCAGTCCCTTCATAAGAAGGACCCTCTTGAATTGTTTCATAATCTATCTCCTCCTCTAGACCTGCCATAATCTTGAAAGCCATAGTTTCATCTCCCTCATCTACAGCAGTGATTTTATAAGAGATTCCAAATTCGTCTCTTATTTTGGGCGCAATTTTTGCGGCAATAAATTTCATTCGGGTGGTGACATTATTTCCATGCCATACCCAGACTCTATACCTTTTGGGATCCACAAATAAAAGAACAAAATCAGAATCTAATACTTCATATAACTCCAAATCTTCTTCAAATTGTAATTCTTGGAATTCTTGAAGCTCATCATTAAATTGAAAAAGAATAGGTTTTTCTTCCACTATCTTTGGAATTTCTCCCTTTTCAGAATCATCTCGCTTATCTGACATCTTATAGATCATATATAATTTTTCAAATTTTTAAATATTATCTGAATAATAAATTTTAAAGGATCAATTAGGAATATAGATTTAAAAAAACTGAAATTAATCATTAGATATATTAATAGGATAATATGGATTATTCTCATTCAAAAATGAATAGTAATGGTTTAAAATAAAATGCGGGAAGGGAGATTTGAACTCCCGAACCCCTACGGGACTGGATTCTGAGTCCAGCGCCTTTGGCCAAGCTTGGCAATTCCCGCGAGATTTTTATATCCTTCTGATAATGGTTTGATATAAAATATTAAAAATCCTAAAAAAAACTTAGTGGTTTTGTTAAGATATGAAAAAAAGAGAATGTCTTTTGGAGTGAAATTATTTAACTAATTTTCAATTTCTCATTACATTTTGGACAATATAAAGGCAATTCTTCATCACACGGCAGCTGGTCATGATTAATTAATTTTCTCCAACAAACAAGTTTATCATCTATTTTTATCATATCTCTTCCATGATGCTGGGGTAATATTCTTTTAGTTGCACAATTTTCACAAATGATCATTTTCATATCATTTTCTAATTCTTTAGTGGTAATATTTTGGAATTTTGATTTATATCTCATAATTCGCATTCCATTAAGCAAAACTAATAATGAAACTCCCATATCACCTATCCCGACGGCTAAAAATAAGTTCATAAAACCCAAAACAGTTAAGATTGCGAAAGATAATTTGATTATAATAGAGGTCCAAATGTTCTGTTTAATAATCTTGTTTGTTTTTTTTGTAATATCAATATAGGTCAATAATTTAGTGAGATCATCATTCATTATAACAATATCCGCAGTTTGCAATGTAAGATCTGTAGCGGAAGCGCCAATAGCTATACCTAAATCAGCTGAGGCTAAAGCTGGAGCATCATTTATTCCGTCCCCTACCATTGCGACTCCATTGGAAATATTCTTAATGTACCTAATTTTTTCTATTTTTTGGTTAGGAAGTAGATTACCTTTTATATCATCTATATCTAAACAACCACCCACAGTATCACAAGCTAACTGAGTATCACCTGAAATTAGGCTTGTGCTATATCCTCTTTTTTTAAGTCCATTTATTAGAATAGGAGCTGAGACTCTCAAGACATCTCTTATACTAATTAAACCTAGTATTTTTTTATAACTCCCAATTAGAACAGGGACTGTGCCAGTTTCCTTTATTTCATTTAAATCTTTTTGAGGCAAATCTATTCCTTGTTCTTTAAAAAATCTTTCATTTCCAACAAGGAAGATCTCATTATTTATTTTTCCTTTTATTCCTTTTCCTTTTTCAATTTCAAATTGATCAACCTCATAGAACTCTATTCTTGAATCTTTGGCGAAACTGACTATTGCTTGTCCAATAGGATGTTCAGATAATCTTTCTAAACTCGCAGCTATCCTCAAGAGTTCCTCTCTATTAAGTTCATAAGGAATAATATTATAAACCTTAAGATTTCCTTCGGTTAAGGTTCCTGTTTTATCAAATACGAATGTTTCGATATCATTGACTAATTCAATAAAACGATTGCCTTTAACTAATATCCCTTCTCTGGCTAATTTGGTCAAACTTACGACATTTGCTAAGGGAGTTGATAAGGTTAATGCACAAGGGCACGAAACAACTAACAATATTAAGCCTCGATAAAACCAATCAACAAAATCAAAACCAAAAAATAAAGGAGGAATAATCATAACTAAAATTGCTGTTAAAAGAATGCTCGGAGTATAATATCTAGCAAATTTTTCTATGAATTTTTCTTTTTTGCTTTTATTTTGTTGGGCGTATTCTATACTTTTAGCGATTTGTGCAATAATAGTGTCTTTTGATTCTCTTATTACTTCAATATCGACAAAACCCTCAGAATTAATGCTACCCGCAAAGACTTCATCTCCTTTTTTCTTGAATACTGGAATTGATTCTCCTGTTATTGCACTCTCATCAAAATAGGATTCTCCTCTAATAATAATTCCATCTAAAGGAATTTTCATAGCGGGTCTAATTCCTATTATTTCACCCCTAGAAATCTCCTCTGATGGAACACTTTTATATTCTCCTCTAATTTTTAATAACGCCTCATCTGGAGCAAGTTCTAGTAACTCTTTGATGGCATCACGGGATTTTTCTGTTGTTATTTCTTCTAAATGTTCTGCTATTGCGTACAGTAATATGGCAGTAGCGCCTTCTTGCCCATGAAAAATAAAGAAAGAAGCTACTGCCGCAATTACCATTAATAAATTTGCGGTGATTTTTTTATTTTTAATATTTTCCAAAGTCTCTTCCAAAACTTCATAGCTAGAAAAAAATATAGAGAAGATTGCTAGAATCTGACTAATAATAATGAAATGAAATAAAAAATCTAATAAGATTGAAATAAGAATAAGAATACCTGAAAAAAGAATGAAATACCAAAAATAGTCCTCAAAAAATGATTCATCATGTATCCCCTCCTCAATTGTACACACTGAACCATTATCACAAGAACATTTACGTATACTCATCTTCTCGTACTTATTAACTCAACAAAATTATAAAATGAAATCTTTATTTTATATAATCTTATTTACGTTTTTGATGTAGAATTTACACATCATTTCAAAGATCTCTTTTTTTTTATAAATATAAATTGAAAATAGAGAGTAGACTTATAAATTAAGAAATAAATATCCTTTAGATTAATTTTACTACTTAATAATATATTTTAACTTAGGACCTTCCTCCTGGTCCAAATTTAAATCCTTTCTAATCGCTCTCCGAATTAAATATCCTCCCACATGTAATATGGAGTCTTTTAATATAGGATCTTGGTCCATAGATGCATTGCAAGGATATGCGTGATGAGCAGAACTGATTCTTTCATTAAGTGATTTGCGACCTGCCTTACCATTTTCAAGATATTTCCCTTTTAATTGTTGTAAAATATAATAAGTAGAACCACATGGAGCACTTCTTACTACCTCTACATCTTCAATTGCTTTACCAGTTTTATCCAATTTAATAGAAACAATAGGCTTTCCAATCTGAAAATATTTTACAAATTGTTTAATATAGTTATGTTCATGTGTTAGATTAAAACCTACTTTATTATATTCATCTTCTTTAACATTTAAAGAACAAAATGGTTTTGGAAATGCCGCTTGGATCCCAACATCTTCGAAAGCTTCCAGAACTTGTTTCTGTAACCCCGCTGGAACCCATTTTGGATCTTCAATTGGTACTATTACAGCTTTTATTTCCGAATCTTTTAATAATTCTGGTAGACCAGATAATAAATCTTCATGGATTCCAATAACTAATAAGTAGTCTATAGGGGGTATGTTTTTAGGAAGATATTGCATAGGATCATCAATAAATTGAGGGACATTCTTTCCAACCTGTTCAAAATAATAAATATAATTTGAATAACTTTTCAAATCTCTTCTACATTCATCGCATTTGACTTTTTGTTCTAATTCTTCACAAGCTGTGCAAAATTCTTCATTGTTGATCAAATGTCCTACAAATTTATCTGTTAGCATTATGGTATCTGGATCTATACCGTAAATTATCCCGATCCTATTT
>JAWOFX010000059.1:0-18625 GCA_046497275.1 Promethearchaeia archaeon
ATGTTTAAGACTTTAAATCTTGAAAATACGCCTTAAATTCAAACAATTTTTCTTTAATATCTTTATAATTTTCCACTTTTGTATTTTCTCCTACAATTTGCGCGATTGCGTCTTCAATTATCTTTAGATCTTTATATAGGTTCGGATCATAATATTTTTGTTCCGAAAGACTGCCTTCCCAAGGTTTTAATTTAGGCAAAGAATTTAGTAGCCTTTTTTCCCAATTAATTTGGAATTTATAATCTTGAGTTAGTGGTTTAATTGAGTTGGGATCCCATTTTTGAATTATCCACGGTGCATATGAATTCAATTTATCATAATCTAAAGCCAAATCAAATCTCCACTCATACTGATGGAACCAATTTGCCACCGCTATATAATTATCTCCTCCCTTTTTTTCATAGTGAAAGAACTGCCATGGTGCTACTTTTAAATCTTCAACTGCAAAAGGTTTCCCTTCACCATATTGGAAGAAAAACCCTAATTGATTAACCTTCTTTGGATCATTTTCCTCAATTGTAAGGTATAATTCAATTTGAGTAATGTCTATTGTATTTCCATAAATCTCTTCCTCATACAATTTATAGATTAAATTTTTTGCTTCATTTGGATGACATTTTCCAGAAAAAATAGGATAAAAAGTAAAACAATAATTGGAAGTTCTCCCTTCAGATGGACCTTTAAATATTTCAATCCAACATTCAATTGGTTTAATTCTAACATTTGTTCTCCAATAATTAAAAATAAGAATACTTGCGATAATTACACAAATAACTATAACAGATGCAAATAAAGGAATACTAAAATAGATTGAAGAGATCATTACTGAAATCGATATATAGATTAATAGCCCTCCCAAGATAAGGAAGAACCCTATTAATGAATTATATGATTCGTGCTCTTTATCTTCTTTTGAAAATAAAATCTCTGGAGCATTATCAGTTATAATTTTTATTCCAAAATTATTCACGAATTGCTTGAACTTCACCTTAATCCATTCTGAATCTGACATAATAATCTATTGCTCTCTCTAAATATAAAAAAGATCTTATAATTCAATAATAAAGAATTTGATTTTAAATTTAATTAAATTTGGTCAAATATGGATTTCTTATAAGCTTTTTAGTAAATCAACTAAAAATAAATAAATCAGCTCTCTATGATATTTTTAATAAATATGATTAATTATAACCTATTAAGATATAAATGGTTGATTTTGACTCCTTTATAAAATCTATAAAATCAGAGAATTATTATTCTGATCAAATTTCCTATGTTCAGCACATACCTGAAAAAAAAGCGATATTCGGAGAAATAGAGAAGTCTATAAAGCCAAGAATTCAACGCTGGCTTGAAAGTAACAATATTGATATCTGGAGACACCAAGCTAAGGCAATTAATTCAATTAGAGAAGGATTTAATACAGTAATTTCGACCTCAACCGCTTCTGGAAAATCGCTATGTTATAATCTATCAGTCTTTCAATCAATATTGGAAGATCCTAAAACTACAGCACTTTATATCTTTCCTACTAAGGCATTAGCTCGAGATCAATATCACACGATTTTAAATATTTTTTCACAAACAAACATCAAACAAACAAGAGTTGGATTGTACGATGGGGATATTGAAGCAAATGAAAAGAGACAAGTATTATCAGATGCTAATATTATAATTACAAATCCTTACGGTCTTCATGTTTATCTTCCGTGGTTTAAAAGAAAATGGGGAAGAATATGTCAAAATCTAAAATATATTGTTCTAGATGAGATTCATATTTATCGGGGGATATTTGGATCAAATTTCGCTTTATTAATTCGAAGATTGAAACGTATGTTGGAATCTTATGGAGTTAAACCCTTGTGGATCCTTTCCAGTGCAACTATTAATAACCCAAAAAAATTTGCAGAGAAATTAGTTGGTGAACCTTTTAATGTTATAGATGAAGATGATTCCCCATCCGGCGCAAAGAAGGTAATATTATGGGATTTACCTTATGATGAATATTCTGAGAAATATCGATCTGCGCACCAAGAAACTAAAAATTTATTTATAACTCATTTGAAACAAGATATTCAAACACTCACGTTCACTTTATCTCGAAAAATGGCAGAATTACAAGCAATTTGGACGAGAGAGACCCTCCCAACCATTAAAGATAAAATCCACAGTTATCGAGCAGGTATTAGTAAATCGAAAAGAAGAGAAATCGAACAAAATTTTAAAAAAAGAAATATTTTAGGGATCAGTTCAACAAATGCCTTAGAATTGGGAATTGATATCGGATCTTTGGAAGCAACTATTTGTTCTGGCTTTCCAGGAACTCTCTCCAGTTTCTGGCAACAAATCGGGAGATCTGGAAGGGGTGAGGAATTATCAATCTCAACATATATTCCAATGGAAAATCCCTTGGATTTATTCTATATTCATAATCCTGAGGTCTTATTTGGTCCTATTCAAGAAGAGATTCTTATCTCACTTAAAAATAAATATATCTTGAAAAATCATCTTTCATGTGCAGCTAAAGAACGGCCGCTAGAACTAGACGAATATCAGAAATTTTGTCTCCAAGATAAAGAATTATATATTAATTGTTTGGAGGAGCTTATTCAAGATAATTTATTGATGAAACGCGGAAAAAAATATTATTGGAAAGGCACTTATTATCCGAATCAAAAATATAATCTAAGTGATCTTTCCGATAAGATCTATAAGGTAATCTTGAAAACTCCAATGAAGGATTATATCTTAACAACCGAAGATGAGAGTTACGTTTTTCGAGATCTACATCCGGGGGCAGTGTATCTTTATGAAGCGGAAACCTATGTAGTAAAAGAAATTGATTTAGAAGAAAGAAAAGTCTTTATCTCTAAGGAAAGAGTCGATTACTATACACAATCATTGAAACATACGGATATAATGCCTTTGGAGTTACTATATCAGAGTACATCGGGGCCCAAGGAAAATATTGAACTTCAATTTGGAGATGTAAGAGTAGAACATGAATATTATTCCTATAAAGTTATTGATACATTGTCTCAAGAAATTAGATCCCGTCATCCACTTGAAAATATTCCAATTATTGAATATGAAACTCAAGCATTTTGGTTTTATATTCCCTTTGAAATTCAAAAACAATTGGAATCTGAGGGATTTGATTTGGGAGGATCAATACATGCAATCGAGCATGCGATGATTGCGATAGCACCTGCATTAGCACAAATTTCTCGTTGGGATCTCGGTGGAGTTTCTATTGATTTTGATCCTGTGAAACAAGAACCTATTATTTATATTTATGATGCTTATCGTGGAGGTATTGGGATTTCTGAATTACTTTATTTTAATTTTAATGATCTATTAAGGCTCACATATAAATTAATTGATTCGTGTAGCTGTAATACTCCTAATGGCTGTCCTGCTTGTATTATGTCTAGCCGCTGTGGGAATCAAAATAATCCATTAGATAAATTAGGTGCACTTTTCCTTTTAAGAAAATTGCTTAAATCTTAATCTCCATATATTAAAACTTCTCATTAGTTTAGTATAAAAAAGAACAAAAAACCTTATATTATAATTGAAAAAACCTAAATTAAGAATTTATAATTTAGAAAAAAGAAAATTATTAATCTTATTTTTTTATATGCATTTGAATTTAAACATTAATCAATAATTATAGAAGCCGGTAGAAATAATAATGGATTTGAAATGGGATGACATAAAATCTCCAACTAAAGATACTGATGAATATTTAGAATATATTAAGGAAAAGGATGATTTGATAAAGAGTTTTGAAGAATATCCTCCAAAAAAAGATATTTTGAATCAGATAAATAATTTATTATCTAAAAATAATGAGGAAGTTAAAATATTCGTAATTGGAGCTGATTGGTGCCATGATTGTGCTGAAAGAGTTCCAAATATGACTAAAATCATAAAACAACTTAATAATAACCGGATGCATTTCGAAGTCTTATATGGTGTTAAAACTAATCCTTTTCATAAAAAGGATGAGCCTTTATGGCACAGAGAGCATTCTCCTCCGGAAGCAACAGATCCCAAATTCGAGTTAGAAGCAATCCCCACATTTTACTTTTTTAATAAAGAGGGGAGATTTCTAGGTAGAATAGTTGAAAAACCGAGAAAAGAAGATACTTTAGAAGAAGAAATGCTTAGAATTTTAAAAAAGAATCTGTAATTGTTTTTTTCTTTTGCTCCCTCCTTAAAACCTATTTTAAAAAATTTCGATACTTTTTCACTCATTTTAGTTTAATTAAAGTTAAATTTCAGACTAGCTATATTCTTTCTATGAACAAATTAAAAGTCCAAAGAGTAATTATTTTCAAACACGGAGTCAGCTATTTTATTCTCAATGGAAACATAAAGGGAAATGGTACATTTGAACTTGAATTTAAAATCGATGAGATGAATGATGTATTAAAATCACTCTTTGTCTTAGATACGAGTGAAAAAGGTTTCATTTCCAGTATTTCATATGATGCTGCGTTAGAAACTTCTCAGTTATTAAAATCAATAATTCTTGAAGTTCCAGATAAAGATTCTTTAACATCTCTTCTTACTCAAATTAAGGGAGCAAATGTTAAATTAACTTTAGGAAATGACGTAGAAGAAGTTTCTGGGACGATTATGGGAATAGAATTGAATGAACAAATCAGAAAAGAGATGAAAATAACTGAAAAATTATTAGTATTACTGAAAGAAAATGGTGTAATTGTAAAACTTCCTTTTTCAGAAATATCTTCTTTCGATATTCTTAATGATGAAATAAAGAACGATCTTAAATTCTACTTAGAAACCATAATCGCAAGTAAAAAGAAAGATAGTAAAAATATAATAATCAATTGCGAATCAGGGGGAAATGATAACATAAGTAGAGAAATCATTGTGAGCTATATTAGAGAATCACCAATATGGAAAACTTCTTATCGTTTAATAATGAGTAAACAACAGAGTGAACGTGAAGCAGCTCTCCTTTCTGGATGGTGTATGGTTGAGAATACAACTAATCAAGACTGGGAAGATATTGAACTTACACTAGTGGCGGGAATGCCTGTTTCATTTATATATGATTTTTATCGACCAATCTTTATTAAACGTCCAAAAATTGAACCTCCAAAAGTAATAAGTGCGACTCCAACAGAAATTGAAGAAGGTTTTGTTGCTGATGAATATAAAGAATATGCTAGGGAAGCGGAAATGGCTCCCTCTGGACCTCCTATGATGAGGGCAAAAAAAGCCGCATATGTAGGGGGCGGATTTAAAGCTGCTCCCTCCCCAACGGCACGAATGGATGATAGTACACTTTTAGATAAAGTAAAGGCATCGACGAAAACCCAAATAAAAGATTTAGGAGAATTATTTGAGTATAATATCTCCAATCCTGTTTCTATAAAAAGAAAGAAAAGTGCTCTTGTGCCTATCTTAACAGAAGAAATTAAAGCTAAACGCATTCTTTTATATAATAAGACTGAACATGATAAAAACCCGAATGCATGTCTTGAAATCACTAATAATACTAATTTAACTTTGGAAAGAGGGCCAGTCACTCTAGTATATGATAATAATCTCGCGGGAGAGGCAATCATCCCATTTATGAATAAAGAGGATACCAGATTGTTAAATTATGCAATTGAACAAGCGGTTGTAATTAATACGGAAGAAAAAACAGAAAATAAGAATATCCATAAAATATCATTCGGAGGAGCTTATTGCTATGAATATTATTATACTAATCTATTAAGCACCTACAAGATTAAAAACAAAACAGAAGAGATAAAAGATTTATATATTGATCATCCCAAGAAATCACAATATGCAATCATCGAAAAACCAATTGAACCGGAGGAGACAGATAATTATTGGCGCTTTAAACTGACTTTGAAACCAAAAGACGCTATAGAATTTAAAATTCTCGAGCAGAAAGAAAATTATACCAGTTATAATATTTGGAATTGGAATAAAGAGGATATCTTAAATAGAGTCTCTTTTTATATCAGAAAAAAATTCATAGATGAAAAATTAGAAAAAGAATTAAAAGAAGTTGCTGAATTAATTGGGAAAGTGAATTCTTTAAATCAAGAGAAATCAAAATTAGAGAATGAACGAGATGATCTTACAACTGAACAAGAGCGTCTACGTGAAAATATTTCTGTGTTAGGAAACACTACTCAAGAAGCCTCTCTAAGGGAAAAATACGTAAAAAAATTGTCAACCCAAGAAAATCGCTTTGAGGAGATTAGAGATAAAATTGATGAATTAGATAAAGAAATAAAGGAATTAAATTCACAAATAGAAGAAAAAATTAATAATTTAAAAGCATAATAATAAATTTAATTATTTCGAAGCTCTAATCTATTTTTTTTTTTATTTTCTCGACTTATTATTTTACTTCTATTAAATATAAAATATTACAATATTAATCTTTAGAAGCCATGAATTTAGGATATGATTATTTTAAAAATTATGTATCACTTATTATTTTTAAAATAAAAAGGTGATTTAATGAGTATCGAAAAGCTTGAAAAACAAGTAGAAGATCTTATGGAAAAAAGAGATGAGCTCGAAGAGAATTGCGATACTCTTCCTCAATGTCAAGAAGATAATGGCTGTGCTTCTTGCGAAATTTATGAACAAATTGAAAAAATTGATCAACAAATTGAAGAATTAGAAGATACAATAGAAAGCTTAATTCCAGAGGAAGATTAAACCATCAATCAAATTATTCATGTCCTATAAAAGCTATATCTTTTATTTCTTATTCTATTTATGATTTTTACATTAATAGATTTCAAATGTACCTATTAAAAATACTATAAAGAAAAAAAAGATTTAAATTCCAGCCATTTTATATAAGGTTCTTAACGCTCTGCTCATAATATATTGCTGAATTTGACGTGATCCTCCTACAATTTCCTGAATTCGAGAGATGTTTATATAATCATGCATAAGAGTATTATCGCATAACCCTGCACCTCCCATCGAGTTCCCTGCTTCATAACATACTTCTTCCGAAAGTTTAGTTGCTTGATATTTCAACTGCGAGGCAGATGCAACCATCACTTGTTGTATATTTCCAGGAATCTTCATATCTCCCCCAAACTTTTCAACTTTTTCATCATAGGATTGGCAGAATTTAAGCATTCCAAGTGTTAAATTTGTTGTCCTCGCCCATAAATCCGTTAATAAAAAACCTACTCCTTGAAATTTGAGGATTAACTGGTTAAATTGTTCCCTTAGGTTTGCATAAATCACTGCATGAGCAAGAGAACCCCAACATTGAGCAATACTCATTATTGCGATGGAAATTCTTTCTGGAACTAAACCTTCAAACATATATTCACGTCCTTTTCCAACACCCCCGAGAACATACTCCTTAGGAACGTGTACATTTACTAATTCTTCTTTTCCTAAATATAGTTTTGGAACCCATGGAATATTGACGCGTTCAGCATTAAAACCATCCCATCGTGTATCTATTAAGAATTGAGCCATTTTCCCTACATTATTGGCCTCTGTAGTCGCATAGCATACTACATAATCAGATCTGGGGGCATTAGTATTATAAATCTTAGTTCCATTTAAAATAAAACTTCCATCTTCTTGTTCCTCACAAGTAGTAAGTTGATGAAGGGCATCAGATCCTCTCTCTGGTTCTGTAATTAAAATTGCTCCAGGAGTTTTTCCTGTTACCATAGCTTTTAATGCTTCTAGTCTTTCGGACACATTCTCATGATGCCAATAGACTGGATTTACCGCCAACACTGTAGCTCCACTGCCCATTAGGAATTGTGGTGAAAACATATCAATTGCCAAAGTTCTTAAAAATTCTGCTGTTAATCCCCAATAATCATAATTGACATCAATCATCTCAAAATTATGCGCTCTCGTTATATATCCTTCTTGTCCGAAATCCTCTACCCAATCATAAATATCCTCTTCAGGTCCATGTTTTATATTATTTTTCTTTTGATATCTTTGACAAAAACGTTGAACTCCTTTTAAAAAATTAAATTCCTCGGGTTCAAGGATCGTCATCAGATTTGTATTTAGAAAAGAATAGCGGTTTTTCAAACTTAATTTTTCAAGTATTTCGTCATTAATTGCTTGTGTTTTAAACTTTTTTGGCATTTTTCTCTCACTGAAATTTAAGATTTCAATTCAATTATAACATTATTTTTTAAATATTATAAATAATTACTATTTTTTCTAAAAATAGGCATTGAAAATGCAGAAAAGTTTAAGAGAGATATGAAAATATTTACATAACCTAAAAATATTCTTGAAAAATGCTTGAAAATTATAATTTTTAGTTTCTTTCTAAATTAGACTTCACTCAAAAATAAATGAATTATTATGAAAAAAAGATCAAAAAAAATAAAAAAGAAGATTAAAATTGTAATTAAATGACTTATACTGACATTTTAAAGAGAGTACGTAATGCTAATGACATTATATATTGTTGAATTTGACGTGAGCCTCCTACAATTTCTTGGATACGAGAAATCCCGATATAATCGTACATGAGAGTATTATCACATAATCCTGCACCTCCCATTAAGTTCCCAGCTTCATAACATACATCTTTACAAAGAGATGTACAATGGAACTTTAACTGACTCGCAGCAGAAACCATTGCTTGGCTAATATTTTTTGGTATTTTATCTTCTCCTCCAAATTTCTCAACTTTTTCATCATAGGCTTCGCAAAATTTCAGTAAAGCTAATGTTAAATTGGTTGTTTTAGACCATAATTCAGATAAGAGAAAACCGACTCCTTGAAACTTGAGAATTTCTTGATCAAATTGTTTTCTCATATTAGCATATAAAGCTGCATGAGCAACAGATCCCCAACATTCGCATATTGCCATTATTGCAATTCCAATCCTTTCAGGAACTAAACCCTCGAAAAGATATTCTCTTCCCTTCCCCACTCCCCCAAGAATATACTCTTTTGGAACGCGAAGATTTTCTAGATGTTCCTTTCCTAAATAAACCTTAGGAACCCATGGAATGAAGACTCTCTCACAATTCCAACCGTCCCAATCAGTATCGATTAAAAATTGCGCCATCTTGTTGCCGTTATTGCGTTCTGCGGTCGCATAAACCACTGCCCATTTAGATCTGGGAGCGTTAGTATTGTAAATTTTATCTCCATTAATTATATAACTCCCATCGGCTTGTTCATCACATGTGGTTAATTGATGGACTGCATCGGATCCTCTTTCAGGTTCTGTAATACATATACATCCAGGTGCATCACCGACAACTAAATCTTTCAAGGCTTCCAATCTCACTGGGACATCTTCATGATGCCAATGAAGTGGATTAATAGCTAATACAGTAGCTCCACCTGCCATGGCAAATTGTGGATCAAACATATCCACTGCAAGATTTCTCATCATTTCAACAGTTAACCCATATTCTTCAAAACCCGTATCAATTTCCTCAAAGGGATGAGCTCTAGAAATGTATCCTTCTTTTCCGAAATCATCAATCCAATCATAAACATCCTCTTCTGGTCCATGAGTAATTTCGTTTTTCTTTTCAAATCGCATACAGAATCTTTGAACATTTCTAAGAAATCCAAATTCTTCTTGAGTTAAAATACTCATTAGATTATTATTAAGGAAATTATATCGATTTTTTAAGCTTAATGCTTCTAAAATTTCATCATTTATAGCTTGAGTCTTAAACTTTTGACCCATATTTCTTCTCACATATTTTACTAATTATTTTTATTAAAATTTAGCAGTTAAAACAGCTAAGTTTAATTATATGCTTTGTTAAAGAACTATAAAAAGTTATAAAAATATAATCATAACTTTTCTAATAATAAGAAAAATAATAATAAAAAGAAGATTTGGTATTGAATGAATTAAGTAGTTATTTATACTGACATTTTGAATAGTGTTCTTAATGATAGAGACATAACGTATTGCTGTATTTCAGTACTACCGCCAATAATTTCCTGTATTCTTGAAATATTTATGTAGTCATGCATGGGTGTGTTATCACATAATCCTGCTCCACCCATTAAATTCCCTGCCTCATAACAAACTTGCTCAGAAAGTTTGGTGGCATGATATTTAAGTTGACTGCCTGAAGCAACCATTGCTTGCTGAATATTTCTTGGGATATTCTGATCACCACCAAATTTTTCAACTTTCTCATCATAAGATTCGGTAAATTTAAGCATACCTAATGTTAAATTTGTAGTTTTTGCCCATAAATCAGTTAGATGAAATCCTACACCTTGAAACTTCAGTATCTCTTGATTAAATTGTTCTCTTAGATTAGCATATATAGTAGCTATAGATAATGCTCCCCAGCATTGAGAAATGGCACCCATAGCAATACCTACTCTTTCCATAACTAAACCTTCAAATAGATGTGTTTTTCCTTTACCAATTCCTGCTAAGATATATTCTTTTGGAACTCTTACGTTATTTAATTCTTCTTTCCCTAAATAGAGCTTTGGGACCCAAGGTATTCCAACACGCTTTACATTAAAACCATCCCAATTAGTATTTATTAAGAATTGTCCCATTTTATTACTATTGTTTTTCTCTGTGGTAGCATATCCAACCACCCATTTGGATTTTGGTGCGTTGGTATTAAAGATCTTTGTTCCGTTAAGTAGAAAGCTACCATCATCTTGTTCTTCACATTCTACTAACATATGAGTAGCATCTGAACCGCGCTCTGGTTCTGTAATAAGAATAGCCCCAGGAGTTTTTCCAGTAATCATTTCCTTCAATGCTTCTAATCTAACAGGCACATTTTCGTGATGCCAATGAATAGGATTAGTTGCTAATATCGTGGCTCCAGCACCCATAGCGAATTGAGTATCAAAATTATCTATTGCTAAATATCTAAGAAAATCAGCAACAGCACCATGAGGTTCATAATTTTGGTCAATTTCATCATATGGATACATTCTTGAGATATATCCTTTCTCTCCAAAAGTAGGAATCCAATCATAAATGTCCTCTTCAGGGCCGTGAGTTATCTCATTCTTCTTTTCAAATCGCATGCAGAATCTTTGAACTTCTTTGAGAAAATTGAATTCATCAGGACTTAATATCGCCATTAAATTATTATTAACGAAGTTGTAACGATTTTTTAAGCTCAATGCGTCTAAGATTTCGTCATTAATTACTTGAGTTTCAAATCTTTTTGCCAATTTTTTTCACTTTATTTTTGTTATTTTTTAAAAATTAGTATACTAAAAAAAATGTGATTTCATTTAATAATTTTTTTTTTAAAATAGATAATTGCGTGTTGATATTTAAAAATTAAATGATTAAATTTCGCAACCTTTGTGAAAATTTTTTAGTAGTAATTAAACTAGTTTCGAATGGACAATTTTTCTTAAAAAGGATAACAGATATAAAATGCTCATCAATTCCTTTTAGGGATAATATCCCAAAATCTTCTAATGAGATTAATTCGGTAATTTTGTAATTACCCGTCATAAATCTTCCTTCAAGAAGGCGTATAATTTCAGACAAAACATTAGGATCTAAATAAGAGACAATAACTCTTCCCGTTTGGGTTAATAAGGCGGAAGAAACAACATACACAGAAAACGTTTGTAATTCATTGAAAATTTTTATAATATCTTCCTTTACATCATCAGAGACTAATTGTTTATTATTTTCTAAAATATTTTCAATATTTGCATCAAAATCATTAAATTTGGAAATCTCTCCATCAAAATTATGAGTTAACGAATCTTCATCAAACTTCTCTAGGAACTGAGCTTTAACTTCACGTAATTGATTACGAAGTTCCACTAAATTATCTGTCCGATCCGCAAAAAGAGCAAATAAAAGTTCATCTCTTCCCATTCGCTCTATTTCAAATATGAATCTAAATGGGCCCACCTCAATTTCTGAAAGCTTCTCAGTTTTTAGGGTTTGCTTAACAAAAGAAAAAATAGCGCTTAAAAAGCTACTGGTTAATTTTACATCGAAAATATCTTCATAGGTTTTATAAAAGATTAGCTCACCCGTGTTGCCTTTTTGTATGAATACGTTTTTAATCATAGCACTAAAGTATTTTTGATTTTAAATAACTATAAGCCTTATATAAATAAAAAAACAATTTAATAATAAAAAGATTTACAAGAGGTAAATTCTTTGGACAATATCGAGTATTCTCTAAAGAAAACAGAAATAAGGATATTTTTTTTTAAGCATTTCAATTCTTTTATTAATGATAAAATAGAAGAAAGTTTGGAATAATAAAATAATTTCACTCTTTTAAAACCCATCAAACTTCGCCCATTCGTCCTCTTCCTCTTCGTATTCCTCTTCAAAGTCTTCATCCTCACCCCGTTCATATTCACCGCCCTCATCAGCTTCTACCTCTCCCTCATACTCATACTCATCCTCTTCGAAGCTTAATGCTTTTTCTATCTCGGAAATTGCTTCCTCTTCTGGACCAGCAACTCTAACTTGAGGTACAGGCTCTTCTGCTTCTATTTCCTCTTTCTTCTTTTCTACTAATTTCAAGTAATCTCCATGGATTTTGATTGTAATGGGAGTTTCCTCTTGAAGCAAACGAACTACTACCTCTTCACTACTTGAGGTGTCGTGCGGCATTCTCATTACCTTAGCTCTCGCGCCTTCGAACACACCACTAATAATTTCCACCGTGTCTCCTTCTTCAAGAAATTCTGTAACTGAACGAGGCAATAATACATGTTTTATCTCTTCTAAAACAATATTTTGAACAATTCTTCCTTTTATATGTGGTATTCCTTGCACAGCGATCTGAACATCCCGTTTTTGGGGGGCTTCAAAAAAGATATACCCTGGAAGCAATGGTGAGACTAACATAGCTTTAATATCTGGAATAATGTCTAAGATTCTAAATCTATAAAATATTTGCTTTAGGATATTACTTTCTTGGTTTATAGTTGTTCTAACCGCAAATAAAGTTGTTAAATCTTCACCCTCTTCTGATTGAGCGCTACTTATTACTTTATCCGCATCAATCTCTTCTACTTCTGGATCTGTATATTTCTCTTCTTGTTCTGACATATAATTTTTCTCATCTACCTAATTTGAATTGTTCTAAATTTTAATATTCATTATTTAAATTAGAAAAACAGATATAAAAAAATAAGTATTTATAAAATTAAAATTTTTGCATTTCTCAAAATTAGCAATTCAATTAGAAGATAGCATAAAAATTTAGTTAATCTACTGACGAACAGAAATAAGATTTAAAAATAAGAGGTAAAAAGGAATAAATTAAACAGGAATATTATTTATATCCAAAATCTCTGGTATTTTTCCGTGTCTTTGCAACCATGATATTTCGTTTTTCCTATAACGCCATGTTATTTCACATTTACCTAATTGATCTTTAGTCTCAGTCTCCCAATCCCACGGATTCACAACTACAAGGTCTCCTTTGCGAATCCAGACCCTTTTCTTGATTTTTCCACGAATTCGACCGATTCTATGTTTTCCATCCTCACAAAAAACACGCATTCGATCATTCCCATATATATCAATCACTCGTGCAAACATCTCACCTGCTCGTCTATTAGGTGCTTTTACTCTTCCTACGCCTTCTTCAGAATCTCTACTCATATTTAATTACCTTTAAATGATTATATTTAACATAATGAATAATTTAGATTAAATTTTATCATCGGGTTTATAATCTCCTTTTATAAATACCACCTTAATTGGTTCCGATGACTCGTTTCGTATATTATGCATCTCTTTTGGTTCAATCAGAAAAACACTCCCTTCAGGGGCATTATATTCATTATCATCGACCATCATTATTCCATTTCCTTCCATAAAATAGAAAGTCTCATCTATATAATTATGTCCGTGGGCTTGTTCAGCCATTTTATCACCCGGCATAATTTTAATGACCCCCCAATCAATACTGGGTCCTCGCATTAAATATTTTACGCCAGAATCACCATCGCGATATTCAAACTCATTTTCATTTACTTTTTTCATATAAATAACACTCAAACTTTCCAATAAGGTCTATAGGATATTATTTTACCTTATTAATAACATTTATCACTATATCCTAGAAATTTTAATAGCTGCTTGAAAAAGTATTAAAAAAACAGTTAGCGTTCTCAAAAGATATCATTATTTTCCCAAGCTATTTAAAATATTAAGGGTCAAAAGCTCAAAAGACTTTTGAACATTTTCACCTGTTTTGCTAGAAATTTTCAAATAATCGATAAGCTCGTATTTTTCAAGATATTCCATTGCGTAATCATCACTCACAGAAATTTCACTTTTCAAATCATTCTTCGTTCCTAAAAACAAAATAGGAAGGTTAGGATTATCCGTTCTACAGATATCGATCCATTGTCCAATTCTATCCAGCGTGAGGGGTCTTGTTAAATCAAACATGAGTAATGCACCTTTTGCCCCAGAAGTATAAGATTGTAGCAAAAATCGAAAGCGTTCTTGGCCTCCAAAATCCCATAGTTGAAGCATTATATTTCTATTATGAATTCTTAACTCTTTTAGAAAAAATTCAACCCCTATCGTCATTTTAGTATTCGCTTCAAATTTACCTTCAACATAACGATGAAGAAGAGTGGTTTTTCCAACTCCACCTTCCCCTGCTGTCAATATCTTCAACACAATGGGTTTATCAGACATCTTACTCGCTAAACTAATTTATATGAAATTTGTATTTAATTTGAACCGTTATTTCCTAATCCTAAAAGTAATTTTAAAAAATTGATGAACTATGTTTAAGTATATATCTTTAAACTTAGTTATAATTAAAAAATTTATTTTTCTTCTATATTAATTAAAGCATTAATCTTATGCCCTAGTTATAGAGATAAATTGTTTCTTCCTTAAATAAATTATAGAAATTTCGGATTGAGTCGCTTTTTTTCTTAATTCATAATCATTGGTTGCTAAAAAAACAGAAGAGATTTCTTTTTTCAATAATTTAGCTTTTTTTAAGAGAAACTGATCTGTAGTTTCCTTTTCATTTTTTACCTCATCGATAAAGGAAATATGGAATTTATTTTTATTCATCTCCAAATAGCGTTTTCCTGCTTCTAATTGAGTATGAAATTTGTTACTTTTTCTTTTTTTTCTAAATCTTTCTTTTTTAGCCTCTAATTCATCACATACTTGTTTGTATATTATAAATTTTGTTTTCCCTTCTAATTTAAAAACAATATCTTCCAAATAATCTAAATGAAATTGAACGGGAAGTAAAATAAAATTAGAATCCAGTATTACAGCATTGAATTTTAAGGACATTTTATTTTGATTTAACTCAATAATATCCAATTAATCTTATAAATAGTAAGGTAAATAACATATATTTAAGAATTGGGAATTCAAGTTTTTTATATCTGTTGTTTTTCAAGGATTCGAGTTGTTAATAATTCAAACGCTGCTTGAACATTTTCTCCTGTCTTGGATGAGATCTTTAAATAGTCAAAGAGGTTTAATTCCTCCATGAAGCTCTTCGCATACTCATCATCAACCATGATTTCATCTTTAAGGTCAAGCTTAGTACCAAGAAAAAGGATGGGGAGATTTGGATCACCTTTTCGGACAATATTAACCCATTGTTCTAAGTTTTCTAATGTTTGAATTCTGGTTAAATCAAACATTAATAAAGCGCCTTTTGCCCCTAATACATAACTTTCTAATAAAAATCGGAATCTCTCTTGACCACCAAAATCCCAGAGCTGAAGAGTGCAGTCTTGACTATTAATTTGAACTTCTTTTAGAAAAAACTCAACCCCGATCGTCATCTTTGTAGATTGTGAAAACTTTCCCTCTACATAGCGATGAAGGAGCGTAGTTTTTCCAACTCCTCCCTCTCCCGCTGTTAAGAGTTTCAAAATGAATTTTTTGCCCATTTTCTTCACATATTTACTAGATTTTTAGATTCAGTTATTAAGACGATATCTATTTGAATTGTGATTATATCTCAATAATTTCATTCAAGGATGTATGTTTAATTAATTAAAATTCTGTTTTATTAATTTAGTGATTTCATGATTTTCTGTTCTATAAGATAGAAGATTTAAGATTTATATCCGATTTTATGTAATATTAGTGCTTAATTTTAAGTATTAATTTTTTAAAATTATTCTTATATGAATATAATACATTAATCATAGTACAACTAAATAAATCTTTTTAATTGTGAAGTATTAACAATTATTCATTGTTTTATCCAATTCTAACATTTTTAAAATTCTAAATATTGAATATAAAATTCTTTAGTAATAAGACAAATTATTGATTTTTAGTTCATAAAATTTCAATTAAAACAAACTATAAAAAAATTCATTTCTTATACTTAAATGGCAGTAAATATTGATATTAATGAAAAATTATCTGAGGTATTAATAAAATATGGGAAAAATTAAGAAGAAAAAACCTTCTGATGAATTGCTTGATAGATTAAATGTTACATCATGGGGGATTTGGGAGAAGGAGAAAAGTGAATTTCCTTGGTCTTATAGTGATACTGAAACATGCTATATTCTAGATGGGGAAGTTGAAGTCACCACTGAAGATGGAGAGAAGGTTGAATTTAAGGAAGGTGACCTCTTACAATTTCCAGAAGGTTTGAATTGTAAATGGAATATTAAAAAACCTGTGAGAAAGTATTATAATTTTGGTCCTTTAGATATCGAGGAAGAATAATTTGCTTTTTTCCTTTATTTATTTTATTTTTCACTTATTTCTTTCTATAAAAATTTTTTAAACCAGGAAAGTAATGTTCTATATAGATTTATTTATCAGATTTTTCACATACAAATATATGAAAATTCCTCTGCTCAGAAATCATTAAAAGATGGCAAAATCAATCAGCAAGAGATGGATTTTCCCTTAAAAAAATCAGCATTTCTAGAACTATTGATGGTAAAGCTGAATTAATTGTGATTCTTGGGCTGATTTCACTAATTTTAGAAATACTAGGTATAATTTCAAACTAAATAAACTAAAAGATCAATAACTAATTATTGTAAAAATTGAGAAATTAAAAAAGAAATTATTTAGTTGTAGCTCTTTTTTAAATTTGAATACACTATTAGAGTTTTTGAATATCCATAAAATTAAAATCCTTTTTATTTGACTTTCTCACAACTTTTTTTCTCTTCTTCTCTTTTTAGTCTCTTGTAATTCTATTAGAAAACCTAAAGTGTTCTCTGTATCGAAATAAGCGAAATGTTGTTTTCCAATGTTTCCAATAAATACAGGATCCATTTTATTTTTTTTAAATAATTCAATATAATCATCTAAACCCTCTACCATACAACTTATATGCTGGAAGCCTTCATTGCCATTGTCTAAAAATTCTTTATGAATTCCTTCCCCAGAAACCCATTCAATAAGTTCAATTTGTTTACCGAAATATCTACTCATGGCAATTCTTGTCGTATAGGTTGATTTTTCACCACGGTATATAATTTCATTAGTATTCGGCCCAAGTTTTGCAAATTTTGGCATACCCCATACTTCTTCCATTATTTTAGCCTGTTTATCAATATCTCTATATACATAACCTAATTGGAATATTTTCAAATCTTTTAAATTTAATATTTCTTGATCTGACATTTTTTTTCATTTTTAAATTAATTTTTAATTTATAGAAAAAACAAATTTATTCTATATTTTGAGAATTTTGATTTTTTTGATTAATCCTATTGTGTCTTTTTAAAGTCTCTTCAATAGTTCGTATTTCTGCTCGTGTATTAATATCAACTTTTTTAAATGTCTCAAATAATTCCTTTTCTCCATAACCTTTCGTCTGGAGTTCTATAAATTTTTCTATCAAATCACTATGATAGAAAATATATTTATTATTTAAGAGAATTATTAACCAATCTCTTTTTTCTTGATTTTGAGAGAGATTGAAAAGATTTTTTCTTATTTTGCCCTTTTCTTTTCCAAAGCCTTTTACTATATCACTCTCTTCTATTCGATAATATTTTTTTAAAAATCTAAGAAGACGATTTTTGAAAAAAAAGGATGGTATATACGAAGCAATAAATAAAGCGATGGTGATAATACTAAGTATTATTGCTGCGAGAGGATTATAAATTGCTAAAATGATAATAATTATAACGAGAATTATGAACCAGCTTCTCCAAATGGTTTTTAAAAAGACAACGTATTTTTTTGGCATAATTTATTTCGTTTCTAAATTCATTTAGTATAATTTATGGTATATAAGATGATTTAAAAATTATTTCACAGCAATAATTATGATTTTTTTAAAAGAAAGGTGTTCAGCCACATAGAATAAGCGTTTCTGGGTTCGGAATGGGACCAGGTACTATCCGATGTTGCTATGACCGTGAGCGAACTCACAGCTTAGTATTTCCCACTGATTTCAACAGAAGTACTATTACTAACGCAACAAAGTTTAACTTCCAGCGCTTTAGCGTGTAGCTACATCTTATGTGGCTACGAACATACACCATATTCATTTTTTAAGTCTCTCAATTTCTTGGAAATTGATAACTTAAAACATTATGGTTTTTTAGGTAAATAATTGTAATAATGTCTAATAATTAAAGTTTACTATGGAAAACCATTAAATTTAAAAGGGATAAGTGTTCGGAT
>JAWOFX010000060.1:0-14732 GCA_046497275.1 Promethearchaeia archaeon
TATTTCTCTTTGAACTTTTGAGTTAAATTTTCTAAACATTGATTTATAAAACTGTTTGTCTGATTCATTATCGCCAACACAGCAAAACCCAAATCATTATTATAATTCACAACGATTTCAGCATTTTTAGTTTGTAAAGAATCGATTTGGTCTTCTTTATTGATAAATTCAGATAATATATGATTTAAACCTATCAAAATATTCCCCCATATGGCCGAATCGTTTTCTTGAGGTATCGATTTTTCAAATTTATAAGAATATAACAAGACTCCTGTCTTATGGTAAATATTGATAAAGAAAATTTTATTTGTTAGAGCAAGAAATAATTTTGGATAAACAATTGCTAAATAGCATATTATATTAACAGACATCCAATAGATCAAAATAAATAGAGTTCTTAAAATAATAAGATTATAAAAAATATAGAAACAATATATAATAACTGAAACTGTTAGTATTGCTGTAAATAGAATTAGTTTATCACAAAAGTCTTTATTATTTGAGATTTTATAGATTTCATGTAATTTATATAGACTATAGATCACTCCGGCCAAATTAATAAGAATAATTAGTAGTTTGAGAACTAGGTTAAATGAAAAATAAATTTGATCGTTGTTTATAAAATTAATATTAATAGATTGAGGTGAGAGTAAAGTTCCAGCAATTAAACTAAGGATAATATTAAATAATAAAAACAAAAATACGGGGGGATGACCATAACTTCTTAGAAAGCTAAAAACAAAGCAGTATATTAATAAGGAGATTGTTTCAAAAATAATAGTAAAATAAAATAATGTTAGATTAATTCTTTCGGTAAATATGATTTCAATTGAAAGATAATATATTAATGAGAATACTATTCCATTGAATAAAATAGAACTTGATAATAATGATGGGATTGTTTTTAGTCCATATTTTTCTCGATTCTTAACTATAATAGGAATAGCAATCCCGCTAGTCAAAATAGAAATTATTAGACCAATAAATATTAATACCGAAAAAACGTCAGACATGCTATTAAATATTGTAAAGAAGTTTATTATTTTTATACTTATAGAGGATTAATTTTCTCATTACATATTTATATTAATGATGCAACTCTGTTATTGTTTTTTGATTATTTCTAAAAATTAAGATAGAAATGGTTTAAAATATTTTTTTATAATGTTCTTTGAATCTTTAAATTGTGAAACATCAATCAATTGAGCTTGTTGATTGATCTTATTTAAGATTTGATTATTTATTTGCGAAAAATCTTTCATAAACAGATGTACTGCTTTATCAATAATATTACTTCTATGGCTAGCTATTAGCAAGATAGCATACCCATAATTGTTATCATATTCAAAAATAATATCCCGTTCTTTCATTTTGATTAGATTCAATTTACTTTTCTTATTTATAAAACTAGAAAGAATATGATTTATACCTATTAATATAGTACCTTTTAATAATGATTCTTCAATTTCTTTATTCTCTTCGAAATCATAAGAGAATAATAACACACCAGAACGATGAAAAATTACGAAATTGTAGATCTTATTAGTTACCACAACAAATAATTCAAACTCCTTAATGGTAATGAAAACGGCTACACCTAGAAAACTCAAAAACACTATGGAATACAAGAATCTTAAGTAGGATGAAGGAAATGCCAGAAAAAGAGTATATAAAAATGTATTAAGTAATAGTAGAGATAAAATAATAATAAACAGGTTTGCGATATTTTCAAAACTGATATTTTTTGAACCTTTTAATTGAGCTAGAATTCCTATAATAATTACTAATATATTAAAAATTAAAATAAGGTTATAGAATAAAGAATTGTTTATAATAAAAAGATAGTTCCCTTCGTAAATTGAAATATTAAACGGGGTACCTAAAATTAAAAAACTCGCAATTATGCCACCTAAAAAACCATAAATAAAAAAAGGGAGATAAGCAAAACGATTTTTAAATAAGATATAAACGTGAGTTGAGCTGAGTAGTGAAAGTTTAAATACTCTCAACAAGAGGGATATTTTCCAAAAATTTTTTACAAAAAAAATGGGGAAAACAACCACAAAAGAAAGATTAAAAAAGAGAAAATAAATCGCCTCAATAAAGAGATAAAGAGATATTAATATTTTCTCAGTTAAATCTATCACATATTTTTCTTTATTTCTGATAAGATACGCAATTCCAATTGTTGAGAAAATATGTGCTAATGTAATTAAGATAATACTTTGAATCATTGATAATATTGATGTTAATTATATTGAATTTCTAAAATAATACTCCTAAATAAAATTTATATATCTCTCTCTTATAAAAATTTCTTATTTATAAATACTATGAAATCAATATTTTATAAGCCTATCTTATTTTCTGAATATTTGCTGTTAATTTAATGTTTAATATAAGGAATAATACAACTAATATTATTTAACAATAAATAGATTCTTTTTAATTGAATATTATCTATAATTATGATGATTTTAGAAATAAAATTGATAGAAATATTAATAATAATGAGTGATTTAGATAAATGATGAGAATAGGCGATTGTATTGATTTTTTAGATGAAAAAAATATCATTGAAGAGAACTTCGCTCATTATATTCAAAATTCTAATAGAAGCCAAATACAAATAAATAAGAAATTAATCAATAAAATTATTAGAAAATCAAGAAATTATTCTTTAGAACATGAAAATAGAGAAATTTTTGATGTCAGTAAGCTATACAAGAGAGAAGTACTTTATTCTAAAAGGAAAGAATTGGGGGAAATATATACTCCTCGAAAAATTGTAGAAAATATTCTTGATGGCTGTGAATATCAATCTCATAATGACTTGGATAATAAGAAATTAGTGGATTTGAGCTGTGGTGCGGGAAGTTTTTTAATTCCTTCAATCAAGAGATTAATTGAGTATTACTTGAGGATATTTAATAAAAAAAGAGTCTTGGATTTATTACCAGAAGAAGCACATATGATTATTGAAAGTATAAAAAACAATATATACGGTATAGATATAAATCCTATTGCTTGTATATTAGCGCAAATTAATTTTCATATCTACTTATATCCAATATACAAAATATTAGATATATCAACGAATGATTTTAAACCTCCCTTATTCAATATTATTAATGAAAATAGCTTGAATTTGCTAAAATATGAAAATTCATTAGTTCCAGAAGAATTTGATTATGTTATTGGGAATCCTCCTTATTTATTCATTAGAAATATTCCCAAAAATCATAAGGAATTGATTGAATCTAAGAATCTTAAAACAAACACAGGTCAATATGATTATTATCAAATATTCTTAGAATTAGGAAAAATTTTCTTAAAGGAGGGTGGAAAGTTAGGTTTTATCATTCCAGATTCATTATTGGCCTTATCTAATAGAAAAACTATTAGAAAATACATTTTTGACAACACTAAAATATTAAATATTAGTGTTATGGGATCTCAATTTGAAAATAGTGTTGTTTCTAATATTATTTTAATATTAGAGAAAGAATCGGATAGATTGCAAAGAGAAAATAATGAGATTAAAATTTATTTCAATAATTCAAGAAGAAAAGGAATAAATACAATAGAACAAAAACAATTAAAAAATTGGAATTACCGCTTTTTAATTAATCTGTATAAAATAGATATTCAGATTTTAGATTATCTTAATAATAAATTTCCCACCTTGGGAGAATTAATTTTCAAAAAGGATTATAAAATCATACTAAATAGAGGTGTTGAACTTACTAAAGAAGGGAAAATATTTTATTGTCAACAATGTAAAAAATATTATCCAATACCAAAAAAAAATAATGTATGTAGAATTTGTGGGACATCCTATGATAATGATTCTATTGAAAACATTATAGTTGAAAATTATCCTACCACATTTAAAAATTCAGATTATCTTCCCTATATTTATTCACTCCGACGTTATAACATTGGGAAATATAAGTATATAAACGTTAATAAACGCGGGATTAACTATAAAAATCTTAATTCTTTCAAAAAAAGAATAATCATCCGCCAAATCAATCAAAATGGATTAATTTGCGCAAGTTACGATCAAAATATATCTTTAAGCTCCCAGAGTTTTTATAATCTTAGGATTATTGATTCTCCCGTTCCAGAGTTTAATAATTTTTATCTTTTAGGGTTAATAAATTCATATCTTTTATCATATTATTTTATTAAATCATTTGGGTCCTATAAACAATTATTTCCAAGAATTCTTATAGAAAAGATTAAAACACTTCCGATAAAAATCCCTTATACTAAAAAAGAAAGATTATTAGCTCGTGATATCGAGGAAGAAGTAAAAAATATTTTAAATAACAATTATGAAAATGATACTTTTGTGGAAAAACAACAAGATTCTATTAATAAAAATGTCTTTCTTCTTTATAATTTAGAGGAGACTCAAGAAAACTATATAAAAAGATTTATTACAAAACAAAAATAGAAAAGGGAAGGACGAGATTAATTTTGGAAGAAGATATATTTGATATTGAAGATATATATTATTGTTTAGAAAAGAGTTGGAAATTATGAGTAAAACTGCTAAGGAAAGATTTTTGAATACCTTTTCAGGTAATAATCTCGATAAACTTGTTTTTAGTCCCAGAATCTATTACTGGTATAATGAAAATAAGCTTTTTTTAAAAAAAAAGCATAAGGAGGATTATAAAACTTATATACCTGAAAAATATGTGGGAAAAACTCAACATGAAATATATGAATTACTTAATGCTAGTCCGAGATATATCTTTGAAACCTACTATTTTTCCTTTTTTGAAACTAAAATCAATCCCGATTCAGGTATTGAGATAAAAAATAAAAAGGGGAAGGACAGAGATGAAATTATCAAAATATTTAAGACTCCAAAAGGGAATTTAATGAGCAGAACTAAGCATTCTCATATTCAAGAATATCCTATCAAAACTTTAGAAGATGTCGAAATAATGAAATTAATTTTGAATAATTCCAGCTTTCATTTTAATTATGCTAATTATGAGAAAGCGAAAAATATGATTGGAGATAGAGGTATAGTAAGTGAATATATTCCAAGATCGCCTTATATGCGATTAATTATCGATTATATGGGATTTGTCGGAACCATCTTATTTTTGAAGCGGTATCCAACCGAAATAGAAAATTTTATGAGTTTTATAAATTCGTGGAATGATCAAATATTTAACGAAGTCAATAAAAGTCCTTTAAAAATTATAAATTTTGGAGAAAATATCGATGCTAATCTCTCTCCCCCTCCATATTTTAAAAAATATTTGGTTCCCTATTATAATAAAAGGGTTAAAGAGTTACATAAAGCCGGAAAATTTTGTCATATTCATATGGATGGTTCCTTAAAAGATCTTCTTCCATTTTTTAGGGATCTTCCTTTTGATGGATTGGAAGCCCTCACTGCCTATCCTCAAGGCGATGTCAGTCTCGAAGAGATTAAAAATTCTATTGGTTCAAAAATATTACTTGATGGTGTGCCCTCTATCCTTTTTTTGAACGAATATTCAGAAAAATATCTTCTAGACTATACCAAAAAAGTTATAGATTTATTTTCACCCAGACTAATATTAGGTGTCTCTGATGAGTTTCCTCCAAACGGAAACATCAATAAACTTGAACTTATATCAAAATTAGTTAATAATATTTCAATTTAACTTAAAATTATTAAACATACTAAAATCGATAAAAATGAAAAAGAATTATAAATAGTGTAATTATTATTTTTATGGACGAAGCTAAAATGGAAAGAACTGCTAAAATTAATAGAGAAACAACCGAAACCAAAGTTTCTATTGAATTGAAGCTTGATGGTTCGGGTACAAGCGATATTGACACAGGATATAAATTCATGGATCATATGTTAACGCTATTAGCAAGACATTCCCAAATGGATCTTAATATTAAATCTTCTGGAGATCTTAAACATCACATAATTGAAGATATAGGAATTTGCTTGGGTGAAGGTATTCTTCAAGCATTAGGAAATAAGAAAGGGATTAATAGATATGGATCAGCATTTATTCCGATGGATGAATCTTTAGCACGTTGTGTAATAGATTTTTGTGGTCGAAAGGCTTTAGATTTAGATCTTCAATTAACTGAATGTGATATAGAGGATGTCGCTGTCGAGGATGTGTATCACTTTTTTAATTCATTTGCTGAGAATGCGAAAATGAATTTACATCTTCAAGTATTATATGGATTAGATCAACATCATATGGTAGAAGCAGCATTTAAATCTCTTGCAAGAGCTATAAAAGAAGCAAAACAGATCGTTTCAAATGAAATTCCTTCAACAAAAGGATTACTGTAAATTATTTTCTATTTTCTCAACTAAAATTCATAATAAATATCTTATTATTATCACTCAACGGAGCTTAATTTAATGAATAAAATTGAACAACTAAAATTAACTTATATTCCTTCTAAATATTGGAATAATAGAAACAGCGATTTTAGTCTTTCAATAGATGAAAAAAGCATTCCTTCTAACGCAAGTTTCTTTTTACTTTGGCTGGGAGTATCTAACTCTGACAAAGATTTAGAGCAAAAAATTATTAATACTTTTCCAGAAATTCCTATACAAAAATTACTAAGTTGTGAAATTAATTTAGCTTTTCTAAAGCAACAAATTAAGAAAAATAATAAATTTAGAATAAGAAAGATAAAAGCAAAAATACTCCCTTTAATTCCAGCTTCAAAACTTTTAAATCAATTAGAAATATTGGAAAGAGAAGGATCAAAATATATTTACTCTTATAGTAGTTCAATCGAAAGTTGGTCCTTCATAACTAAATTTATTTTTGAACTTCTAAATAGAGGAAATTTTGTCCCAATATTAGAAAAACAAAATGATAAGAGTTTTGAAGGTCATTGGCGATTGATTTTAAAGGATAAATATGATTATGAGAGATTCCAAGAAATTCTACATAATACTCCATGGTTTGCATATAATATACCAGGTAGGCTCATAAATAATGAATCTTGTGATGATGGAGAATTTTACTCTGACAGTTTGTGGCATCCCTCTTACATTTTATCCGATTATATCGATACTATAGGGGATATATTAATCCGTTATATACTAAAGATAACTAAATTTCGAGCTCTTGACGATTTTTATAATGTGGATAAATTGAAAGAGAAAAGAAGAGAATTTAATCTTAGCTGGGATTACAAATTTCTTAAATCTTTAACGAAAAGCGAAAAAATCTTTTCTATAACTCAATTTCATGAATCTATCATTCCAAAATTAATCAAAAATTGGGTTAATGTCGCTCAAACATCAACTTTAAAGCATGGTATTACAATTTCGTTAAAATTGGAATATCCTGAAAAAGATCAAATAGAATGGCCTTTAGAGGTATTATTATATTCTCAAGAGGGTGATAAAAACATTCCTCTAAAAGATTTATGGATTAAAAAAGAAAATATTGATATTGATATAATTCATACATTTCAAACAAAAGAAGAATTTCTTGAGATTATTTTAAGAAGTTTGGGGACAATTTCTAAAATTTATCCTCCTATGAGAGAAGCTTTAAAATCACCATATCCAAAAAAGCTCCTACTTAATTCTTCTGAAGTTATGAATTTCCTTGGATATCCTAAAGATTTATTAATCCAAAGCGGTTTTAATGTTATTCTACCAGAAGTCTTCAAGGTAGGCGGAAAACAGAGATTATCAGCAAAAATGGTAATAACTTCAAAAAATAAAAAAAAGATTAAAAACATCTCATCTCCGATCGCACCTATGTTTCAATTTAATGAATTTTTGCGATATAAATGGGAAATCGAGGTAGGCGATAAAAAATTACAAAAAAGTGAATTAGAGGGATTATTAGAAACTAATCAGCCACTTATTAACTGGAGAGGAGATTGGATTCTCTTAGAAAAACAAGATATAGAAAATATTAAAGAAATCTTTAAGGATTCTGAGAATAAGGCTTTATTTTCTGAGTCAGAAGGGAATATAAATTATATTGATGCAATAAAATTAGGCTTAGCGGAAGAAATAAATTTAGAAGAAACAGGTCCAAGCTATGAAGTCATTATAGAGGGAGATTTCAATGAAATTGTCAAAAGAATAAAATCAATTGAAGAATTTGAAGAAATAGCAATTCCAAAAAAATTCAATGGAAAGCTTAGACCATATCAAGAAATTGGATTGAAATGGATGGCAAACATGTGTGGGCTAAATTTTGGCGTTTGCCTTGCAGATGATATGGGATTAGGTAAGACTATACAAGTTATTGCTCTTTTACTTCATTTTAAAGAAAAATTTTCAGAAGGATTAGGCAGCACTTTGGTAATTTGCCCAACATCTGTTTTATATAATTGGAAACGAGAAATTGAAAAGTTTGGTCCAAATCTTGAGATTGAACTCCACCATGGTCCAGATCGTCTAAAGGATGCTTCCAACATATCCAGTTATTTAAAACCTCATAAAGTCATATTAACATCTTATGGAACAATAAGAAATGATATAGAGTTATTAAAAACTATTCCATTTAGCGGAGTTATTGTTGATGAGTCTCAAAACATGAAAAATTATGAAACTCAGCAAACTCAAGCAATTTATCAATTACAGAGTCAATATAGAATTTGTCTAAGTGGAACACCTATAGAAAATCGTCTAATGGAATTATGGACGCTTTTTGAATTCTTGAACCCTGGATTATTAGGAAATAGGAGTGAATTTCAAGAAGATTTTATAATACCAATTGAAAGATTTCATAATCAAGATGCAATAGAGAGATTAAAAAGCATTATTTCACCTTTCATTTTGCGAAGAGTTAAAACGGATAAATCAGTAATTCAGGATCTGCCAGAGAAAAATGAGATGAAAATATATGTAGAGCTAAGTGAAACACAAATAAGCCTATATAGGGAGCTGGTAACCAATGTACTAAAAGAATTTGAGAGTGATGGGGATAAGAAGCAAGGTAAAAATATCTTAATTTTAAGTATGTTAACAAAACTTAAACAAATTTGCAACCATCCATATCAATATTTACATAAAAATCTTACAAATGACATTTTGGAGCATAATCTAAATGATTTCGTTTCTCAATCGCCAAAACTAGAACGATTACTTGAAATGCTTGATGAAGTTATTGAAAGAAATGAGAAGGCAATTATTTTTACTCAATTTACCCAAATGGGTGATATTTTAGAGAAAATTTTAAGTTTTAAATACAAATTTCCGATTTTGTATTTTCATGGGGGGGTTCCAGCAGAAAAGCGCAAGGATATTGTAGAACGATTTCAATCAGAAGATTTTAATAGCCCTCCTGTCTTAATTCTATCATTAAGAGCTGGGGGAACGGGCCTTAACCTAACAGGAGCAAATACAGTGTTTCACTTTGATAGATGGTGGAATCCAGCAGTAGAAAAACAAGCCACAGACAGAGCTTATCGTATAGGACAGACTGAACCAGTAAATGTCTACAAATTCATAACTGTGGAAACAATTGAAGAAAAAATAGATGATTTAATTGAAGAGAAAAAAGAGCTAGCAGATACGATAATAACTAGTGGCGAATCTTGGATATCTGAATTAAATGATGAAAAAATTAAAGATTTAATATCTATAAAGGAATAAAAATTGAGGAGGAAAATTTTAATTGAAAAATAGAAGAAATCTAAGAAGAACAAAAGATAATCATTATCCTATAGATAAGAAAAAGAAACATGAAGAAGTAATGCAAATAAAAAGAGATTTAATTGATTTTGCAAGAACATCTTGGGGAAAAGAATGGATTCATTCTATTTTAAAAATAGGAAGACCTTATAGAATGAGGAGAGGGATAAATTATGCAGAAGATGAGGAGCGTTTAAGTAATTTAAGAATACATAAAGGAGAAATATTTTCTTTAGTTCAAGGAACAGCACCAACTCCTTACCGTGTGAGAGTTAAATTCAAAATCATTCCAGAGGAAGGGTGGGAAAAAATAATTAATGAAATAGCTAACACGCTCTTAAATTTAATCATTTTACTAGAAGGAAAGCTTTCCGAAGATATAATCAAAATTTTTGAGAAATACAATTATTCCTTATTTCCTGACGTCTCAGAAGGATTAAATGCTTCATGTTCCTGCCCTGATAAAGCTATTCCTTGTAAGCATATTGCAGCAACCATCTTATATATTTCACGAGTAGTTGACTATAATCCATTAATCTTACTTAAAATAAGAGGTAAAACAAAAAAGGAATTACTATCAGAATTAAAATTGGGACAGAAAGTTGGAACTCTTGAAGTAGATATTGGATCTGGAATAGAAAATAAAGAAAACCAAAATTGTTTATATTCGTTTGAGGTTCCAAAGATCTTACATCAAGAAATTAAAGATAAAGTTTTAGAAAGAAATGAATTGAAAGAAATTGATTTTCAATTTAAAAAATCAAGTAAAATTGTAGAAACGCTAGAAAATTTGGGTCTTCCTCCAAATTTAGAGTATCCAAAAGCCTTTTCCATTGTTTTAGAGAAAATATATGAAACAATTACGAAAGAGATATATCAAATGGCAATAGAAAAGTCTGAATAAGTAAAAAATGATAAATATTAATTTTTCTTTTTTGAACTTATTTTCATATAATAATTCTTTAAAATTCGATCCCATTTCTCTGCTAACTCATCATTGCCAACTCTTCTAAATAATATGATTGAACGGTCTAAAATTTTCGCAATATTATCTTCATATTCCGTTGGAGTTGAATTAATCATATGTATAATTTAAACTTACTAAATAAAAAATGTTATATTATCACCATGATAACTTTTTCAACGTCCTTTAATTTTATCTTTATTAGCTAAAATGATGTTTATTAATTCTGAGTTATATTTAATGGAATTAATTAAACCAAATTAAAAACCTATATTTATATTCCAATATTTTAATATTTAATTTATAATATAAGCTAGTTTAAAGAAATCTGTGATAAGAATGGAACGACAACTCAATGCCTTATTAAATAATTTTATGAATAATCTAAAAGGAGTCAAAGCCGTAGCGATCGTGGATAAAGATGGATTAATAATTTCTTCGGAAACAAGAGAGGAAGCGCAAGAAGATTCAGATACTGTGATTGGTGTCCTCTCTGCTATTCTTGATGAATATATTGAAAGAGTAAAAAAAGAATTTGGAACTGAGAGTACTTTTTTTAATATCACAGTAACTGGTGATAAAAAGCTTGCTTTCTGTTCTCGCGGGCCAAATACCATCTTAACTACTCTCGCAACACTAGAAACGGGAGATATAGAATTGAAAGTTCTATCGGAACATGTTGCTGGGAAGGTAGAATTATTAATCAAAGGAAAAGAGAACGTTTCACTCGAAATTCCTCAAATAATCAAAGTTCTTTCGCAAACTCGAAGTGGAAAACTTCCAAAAGGAGAATATTCAACTAAGTTGATTCTAACAGGAGATTGGAAAGTTGGAAAAACTTCATTGATAAGGAGGTTTGTAGAAAATAAATTTAAAGATGAATATATTTCTACTATTGGCGTTGATATAACCAAACATGTTATTGATTTAACCAAGGATACAAAAATAAATTTTATCATCTGGGATATTGGCGGGCAGAGCCTCGAACCATATAGAAAAAGATTCTATGATGGTGCAAATTGTGCAATGATTGTAGTTGATCGCACAAGAGAAGATACGTTATATAATATAAAAAATTGGATAAGAGACATTAAGGAATCTATAAGCCAGCCAATTCCTATCATAATAGTTGCAAATAAGAGCGACCTTGTTAATGAGATCGTTCTTAGTGAAGAGAAAATTAGAGAAGAAGCAGATCAATCTGGATATAATTATATAATTACTTCAGCTAAAACTGGAGAAAATGTTAATGATGCATTCCTATATATAGCGTATAAGTTTTTAGAAAAAATTTAACATGGTCTAATTTCTTAATTCATTTTATAGATATTGAATTTATCACATTTTATTAAAATCTTAGCAAAAACAGAGATCTCTTCATTAAATTAATTAAAAGATTTTTTAGGTTATAAATTTTTGAGAATAAGATCAAGATTATTAATATAAATAAATATTTTATAATAATATAATAATTCTTAAAGGAGGTTGAGATTAAAAATAGTTTTACGTGTATCTTTCAATGACGTGCTTGCGACTTGAAATACTTCTGGATATCTTATGGGCTTTTCTCTGAAGGAATTAACCTATAAAGACAGAGAGATACTTTATCTCACAGAACAAGAATATGCAGGACCTTGGTTCAGCTTTAAAATGCATGGCAAGAAGGTAGGGACAGTTCCTGTAATATTGAAAAATATTGAACCAACACCTATATATAAACTTGTAAATAGTAGAAAGGGTACTTATATCGATAGAATCACTCTGGATTTCGATATTCAAGAATACTTAAAAGAACTAATTAAAAATGGTGAGCTAGTACCTGTGAAATTTAAAAAAGAAAACCCTTATATTCGATTGTATATTGATATCTTTTCTAAACCGAAAGTACCTTATATAAATACATTCTTTACATTCAAAAATATATCTGATTACAATCTTATAGATTTCAACATTTATTTTGTATTCGATTTCGATATTAATGGTTTACAAGGATTTGATAATGATTTATCTGGATATGATAAAGAGAACGATATAATTTATCAATATGATAAAACGGGATTATATGCAGGTTTTTCTCCAATATCAAGATCTACTCATTATGAGACTACCCTCACTAAGAACTTTCATATTAACCAAAAGAAATTGAATTTATCTGATACCTTATACGATAAACCAGGTGAGATACTTTCGGCTCTTCAAATCGAATTCAAAACTTTAGAACCACAACAAACCTTCCAAACAGCATTAAGCATTTCCGGGGGGCTAAACAAGGAAGAACTGTTTGATAATATTAATAAGGGTAAAAAAAGTGCTTACAAGTTTATAGTTCAAGTAAATAGAAATGTAAAATCTAAGTTTCGCAATAAACAAGAAGAAGCTTTTATTAAAATAAACGAACAAAAGTCCTTAGATTGTGGGAAATAATTAAAATAATGATTCAAATAAGTAAACAATCTTCAAAATTATTTGATGAATGCCTTGCGCGGGTTTATGCTTTCCATTAGTATTTAGAATTATTACCAAGAATTTATTTATATTTATTTAACTTCTTAAAGTACCAATAATAGCTTTCTCATCCTTCAAAAAATCTATTATATCCATAGGGTCTGTAAAAATTACATCTGAGTTTAAAAGACTTTTTGTTGTAGCTCCCTCTCTTCCAATTAAAAGAATTCCGAAGAGTGCATTCTTAAGCATTAAAGAATCGTTATTCCCATTTCCAATAGCGATCGTTTCGTTTTTTCCCAATTTTTCCAACTCTTGGTTTTTTGCTTCAGCCTCAGAAACATCGGTTGGATTAATTTTTATGTATTTTACTCCGAGTTTTTCTGCTAATTCCTTCAAATTACCTCTTGTGTCAGCAGAAATTAAATAAAGATTATATATCTCCTTAATTTCTTGAAACTTTTTAACAATTTCATCGGAAATTTTTCCTTGAAATTGAATTGTACCATTAATATCAAAGATAATATTTTTTATTAGGATTTCTCCATAATGTGGAATATTAATTTTTTTCATTCTTACTTACTAAAGTTATAATATTTAATTAAATTTTTAATTTCTTCTACTAATCTCAGGTATAAGCTGTATAAGTCGTTCAAAATTTATTAAATAAGAGTATTTATAATTCAACTATTTCTAAAATAAGTTAAACCGTATCTATTTGGATTTTTAGTGAATTTAACTATTTATCATAATAATATTTTTTATTATCATAGAAAGCTTAATGGAAGTAATTATAAAAAACAAAATATTTTTATAACTCATGGTAAAACAATCCAAACTAAATCAAATAATTCTACTTATAATGGATGATGTTAAATCATCTCAATTTTTTGAACTATTAGATAATGGTAAACTGCCTAATTTCAAGAATCTTACTGAAAATGGTCTCTATAGTAAGAATTGTATAACATCCTTTCCAAGCGTAACCTTTCCTTGTTATCCTAATATAGTTACGGGAGCTTATTCAGGTTATTTTCCTGAAGAGGGAAGTGGAATCCCTGCATATCATTGGATTTCTCGTACTGATCCACCTTCAGAGGGTAAAAAACCTCCATTTATTCGAAACTATTCTATTGGAACCCATGTTTGGAAGATTGGAAAAGATCTTGGAAAAAATGTCAAAACCATTTTTGAGCAGGCAGGAGAAGGAAATTTCTTTAGTTCACTGAATATAATCTTTCGAGGTTCCTATTTTTCACCTCCGAGTAAGTTTAACACTGAAAATGTTTTCAAAAATATTCAAAATGCATTTAAAGAACCAAAAAAATTCTTTTCGACTAAAGAACCCCCAATTATCACAGTGGGATATATTCCTAAAACAGACGAATTATTACATGAGAGAGGTTATGATCACCCAGAATATATAAAGGAAATCCTAAAATGTGATGAATATCTGGGAAATTTAGTGAAATTCTTAAAATCTGAAGGACATTATGATGATACTGCAATCGCAGTGATTTCTGATCATGGGAACTATAAAGCGGAAAAATTATATGATTTAGAACCGTTTTTTAAATCCAATGGATTAATACCTTACGATCCTAAAAAAGGTAAAGGAGATTTTGATGCTAATTTTGGATCTGTAGGTTCTTTCAACTT
>JAWOFX010000058.1:0-12789 GCA_046497275.1 Promethearchaeia archaeon
ATTTCTCGTAGTATTAACCATACATCTCTATAAGAAAACCCTCCGGGAATTGCAAATCCCGTCCCTGGAGCAATAGAAGGATCTAACGCATCAATATCTATAGACACGTAAAGATGAGTTATTTCTGATTTTTGAAAGAATGATACAATTTTCTGAATATATGTTTTTAAGCCATATTCTTTTATCTCGTATGCATTAATATAAGATATATCTTCACTATTTGCTATTTCGTATTCTGGGATATCAATATCCCTTGTTCCCACGATTAAGAGATTATTATTATTAATATATTCCAAATCATAAATTCTATGTGAAATAGTAGCATGAGAATATACGCCTTTATCCCATTCTTCATAAAGATCGAGATGTGCATCAAATATTAGCACTCCTAATTTGTTCTTTGGGTTAAAATGATCTCCGACTGCTTTTACGATTGGATACGTACAAAAATGATCCCCTCCAATCATCACAGGTATAACATCATCTTTTTCCTTGTAGATCTTCTCTATAAATTCAACAACATTTTTTAAGTTCTGATTCACATCAGTTCTTTTAATTTCTATATCTCCTAAATCCACAACTTTAAAAGTTGGAATAAATTGCCCCATTTCTGTGGTTAAGGCTAAATCATTGGTTACCTCCCTAATTTTTTCGGGGGCGTCTGATGAGTTAGGTAAATCTATAGAGGTAAGATAATCCCATGGAAATCCGAAGAGTACAAATTTCGTATCCTTCGTTATTACTTCACCAAAATCAAAAAATGTCATGATATTGTACTCTCAATTAATTATTACATTTCTTTTAATATGTCTATACCAATTAAATTTAATCCAATTTTAATTACGATTTGCACGCATTTAATCAATAATAATCTTGCTCTTTCCAACTCTTTATTTTCTTGAATAACTTGGCAAGAATTGTAAAAAGAATTAAAATTTTGCCCTAAATTGAGGAGATATTGTGGAATAAGATGGATATCATAACTCTTTGCAGCATCATTTACAATTTCAGGGAAATAATTCAATTGGTTAATTAGGGTTAATTCTGTTTTGTGAGCAAACTGACTTGGATCGATATCTGTGCTTATTTTTTCTTTTGATTTCTCAATGATTGATTGAATTCGAGCATAAACATATTGAATATAAGGACCTGTTTCACCTTCAAAAGAAATGCTTTCTTCTGGATTGAATATAAAATCATTTTTAGGATTTATTTTCAGAATGAAGAATTTCAAAGCCGCCATCCCAATTTTTTTTGATCTTTCGCTCTTTTCTTTCTCAGATAAATTAGGATATCTGCTATTAACTTCTTCATAAGCAATTTTTATCATCTCATCCACTAAATCATCCGCATCAACTACCGTCCCTTCTCTGCTTTTCATTTTACCTTCAGGGAGATATATCATTCCATAAGAAAGATGATATTTATGTTCTTCAAACCCCAGTAAATCTAAAACTGCGAATAATTGCTTAAAATACATATCTTGTTCATTTCCAACTACATAAATAGAAGCATCGTAGTTAAAATCCTTTTTCTTTAAATACGCTAAATAAATATCTTGAGTTATATAAATAGATGTGCCATCACTCCTCAGAAGTATTTTATCGGGTAAACCATAATTTTGCTTTAAAGGTGCTTTGATGGCTCCATCCGGAGTTTTTACAAATAATCCTTTTTCATAACCATTAAGAATAATTTCCTTACCTTTTCTATAATAATTTGATTCAAAATACTGTTTATCAAAAGAGATATCAAATGTCTCATATGTTTCTTGAAACCCTTCAACCGCCCATTTATTCATTTTCTCCCATAATGCACGGACTTCAGGATCTCCCTCTTCCCATTTTTGAAGTAAATCTTGAACTTCTTCGATGATTTCTTCATCCTTTTCTTCAAGTTGATTATATTTCACATAGAAATCTCCTACAAAATGATCAGGTTTTTTGTTAGGTGTTTTTTTATCTCCAAATTTTTTATATGCAAGCATCGATTTGCATATGTGGATCCCTCTATCATTGTTTAAATTTACTTGAAAAATCTTATTTCCTTTATATTCCAAGAGATTTGAGGTTGATTTACCAATTAACATATTTCGAATGTGACCTAAATGAAGAGGTTTGTTTGTGTTTGGAGACGGATATTCTATAACTATTCTCTGAGATTCTAGGTCTTTTTCATTAAACTTTTCCTTTACTCTCCCATAATCTTCTCCCATAGAATAAATGAGATCTAATTGTAATAATGGATTAACTCTAAAATTAAGATAAGGTCCATCTGATTGTAATACTTCTAAAAATTCAGGTTTTTTTAAATTTTCTTTTAGTTGCTTTGCTATTTGTTGAGGAGCTTTCTTTTCATGTTTAGCTAATCGAAAAACGGGAAAAGCATAAGTAAAATTAATTTCAGAGGGAGGAATTTCTATCATTGCTTCTATTTCTTCCTCAGATATATATGGAACTTGGGTGCTAATGAATTTTGCTATCCTTTTTTTATCAACGAATATCATACAAATAGCATTTGGGTCTATTTTTAATAAAATTAATTTTCTCTGCTATTGAAAAATTAAAAATAGAGTAAAAAACTTTTCATAGTAAATAATTGGATGGTGTGATTTTATTTCCTTTAAAAAAAAATTAGATAATAACTTTCAAGAATGGCCGATTTTTGATAAAACAGATATTAAAGTATTAAAACAAACTCTTGAATCTGGCAATTGGTGGGCGGGATCACCCAGTCAACATTGTGGAGAGAATGTGTGGGAATTTCAAAATGAATTTGCCAATTTTCAAGAAAGTAAACATTGCATAGCAGTTGCAAATGGGACTGTTGCGATAGAAGCAGCACTATTAGCTCTAGGAATAGGCTTGGGCGATGAGGTGATTGTATCAGATTATACTTTTGTCGCTTCTGCCTCCGCGGTGGTTGCTACTAATGCAGTACCTATCTTTTGTGATATTAATCCGCAAACTCTCGTTATGGATGTGGATAAAGTTGAGAGTCTAATTAATGAACGTACTAAAGCAATAATCCCAGTCCATCTGGGAGGTAACCCTGTGGAAATAGATAAACTATTGGAAATTGCTAAAAAATATAATCTCAAAATTGTTGAAGATTCTTCACATGCTCAAGGGACTCTTTATAAGGGAAAAAGAGCTGGTAATTGGGGAAATGCTGGAACTTTTAGTTTTCAAGCATCTAAAGTTTTAACCAGTGGAGAAGGAGGTGCTATTATAACTAATGATGATAATTTGGCTGATAAAATCTATTCAATCATTGATTGTGGCAGAAAGAAAAACCATTTTTCTTATGCACATTTTGTCTATGGTACTAATTATCGCATAAGTGAATTTTTAGCAGCATTGTTGAGATCTCAATTAAAAAAATTTCCTGAGCAACATAAAATTCGAAATGAACATGCAAAATATTTCTCAGATAGATTAAACCAAATTGAAGGAATATATGCTATGAAACCAACTCCAGGCACCACAATGTTAGGATGGTATGTGTTTCCAATTGTATTTGAATCAGAAAAATTCGGAAATCTAACTAAAAATGAATTCTACAATAAATTAAATCAAAACGGAATTCCAACGGATGCTTGTTATCCTCCACTTCATAGTTTGCAATGTTTTAAAGGGGTAAAACTTCGTAAAGGAATAGATTATTCCCAAGCTAATTGGGGCGGAATAAAAAGTAATGATGAAAATTTTCCTGTTGTTTCAGACATATATACTCGAAGTGTTGAATTTCCGCAAGAGATGTTATTATCATCAAAAGAGAAACTAGACCAAGTGGTTGATTTTATAAAAACCTTAAAAAAATAAAATAAAATAAAATCTTCATATATTTATATATTAATCTATTTTTGAAACAAAAATTAGTTATAAATATTGATTTTTATTCCAGGTTTTCTAATTACTATTTAACAACTATTTCGATCTCTTTTTCTTTAAAACGCCTTACTTGCTTCGAGATCGTGGGAAATATTAAGTCATATGCGATAAAAAGATACGGAGCTCCTTGATTAACAAGGAATACAATTTCAAATAATAGAAATATCAAACCGGTGGGTCGAATTCTGTAAAAAAATAGAGGAAATTCCATAAAAAAAGATTCTGCACATCCTACAATGAAAACATAACCGATAATTTTATAATTTTTTCTTTTAATAATATTTGTTCCATATAAGAGGGTTAGAATAGAATATCCAATAATGATATTTATAATCCAAACGTTTATTTGGCTTTCCATATGTCTTACCGTGTATACTATTGAATTATTTAAAGGGATGATTATACTAAGAAGAGGAATCAACATCCATGCTCCAAAAAAGAATAGAGTATAAAATTTTATTTCTTTTTTATCTTGTTTATTAAAACTATTTTTTAATTTTTTTTTTTTAATTTTTTCATACATAATCCACATCCATGGAAATGCAAATAAGGAATATGAAATACACATCATAAAATCACAACTAAATTTTATCCAAAAATACTCTCCCAACGGATTTACTAATTGATTTCCATCAATCCAGTATTCTCTTATATATGTACCATCTATGGGTGTATTCCACCACCAAACGGCGTCTATAAAATATACAATAAACCCACAGATCAAACCGAAGGAGAGAGCAGACCATTTCCTATTTTTTATGAGGAAATAAATCCAAATTGTTAGAAAAATACCATCAAATAAGATATAATCATATTGAAAATATCTTGTGGGTTCAATAAACAGTTCAAATTCAAATATCATATATTACACAACAAATATTAATTATTCTGTTCAAATAGGGTATTTTTTTTAAAGGGATGTAACAAAATATAGAATCGATAATATTGATTCCAATAAAAACCTTTAATTAGGTTAACATCATTTTTCTTTCGAGATTTAAAATTTTTTTCCTCAAGGATTGAGCATTGAGAGATTAACACTCAATTTAATCTCTTAAAAAATTTTATTGAAACTATTTTATTTTGTCCCTTTGAATATAAATTATTATATATAAAGTGCAATCTAATTTAATTAAAAAAGATCTAAAGGACAAATTAATTATGAGCGAAGATATTTCTAAAAATCTAATGTTAAAATGGAATGAAGAATTAGGAAAATTCAATCCCTTAAAATCTGAGGGAGATATGAAAGAAGGAATTTTTTTAGAATTTATTCCTGACAAAAATCATTGGAAATATTTTTATATAAAAGGAGCATCTCTAATAAATAGAAGGACTGCTCTCAGAGCGGCTAACGGTATTTCTAAAGTGGGATATCTGCATCCAGAGACGGATTTACGATATGGAGTAAATCTAAAGTTGAAAGAAGAAAACTCTCCATATGAAGATATGCCCCAGAACATCATTAGAGCGCAACGCACGTGGTATGACCCATCTTATAAGAAACAAAAACCCAAAAAAGAAGAATAATTATGATTTTGAAATTTAAGAGAAACAATATATAATCTATAAATAATCTATTTCTTCTTTCTTATTTGTTTTGGCGCTTTTATACATAGTTTCAGCTATCTGCAATATTTTAAGACCGAATTCTCCATCGGTATATATTTTTTTGTTTCCTATAATCGCATCGACAAAATGTTGAATCTCTTGTGGATATCCGAAAGTCCAAGCTTCATTTGGTACGGGAAATGTCCATCCTTTAGTTGAACTTGCTTTTTCCACCGCATAACCATACCCTTTCTCACTATAAACACGTATTTGATTATTAAATGTGGGAGATACAGATATTTGCCCATCAATTCCATAGAGTTCGAATCCCATATCATAACCCCCAGGTTTTGTCCAAGACTCTTCGATTACAACGTGGGCACCATTTTCAAAATATAAAATACCCACAGCATTATCTTCCACTTCACATTTTCCATAAAGCTCTCTTTCTGGTATAATAGTATTAGTTTGACAAAAAACCTCCTCAACTTCACAATCTAAATACCAAACTAAGCATGCAATATCGTGAATACCTAAATCTAATAGTGCTCCTCCCCCTGCTTTATCTTTTTTATAAAACCATGAAGAATGAGGTCCAGAATGTTGTTCTCGACCATTTGCCATATAAATTTCTCCAATTCCTCCCTCCTCGATAACTTCTTTGGTTTTTTTAAAACAAGGAGCATATATATTGTTTTCACAATAAAAAATACGTCGATTTGAAGATTTCTCAGCATCGAGCATCTTAATCCCTTCTTCTACTCTTCTAGCTAACGGTTTCTCTATTAAAACGTGTGCTCCTGAGTTCAATGCATCTATAGCGACTTTTTTGTGTAAATAATTAGGTAAACATATTGAAATAGCATCACAATCTTGTTTCAAGAGGTTTTGATAGTCTTTATACCACTTACATTCTAATCCTAATTTTTTTCTGATCCTATTCGGATTCTCTTCATGCAAAGCAGAAATACCAATTATTTCCACTTCCTGAAGTAGTTGATAGCCATATGCATGGTGATCAGCAACAAATCCTGCTCCTATTATTCCCACTTTTAATTTTTTCATTTTTACATCGAAATTTTATTATTTTTATAGAATTTAATGACTTTTTATATTGCTAATTTTTTCAATCCCAAAATTCATGAGGAGATATCGACTCTTCAATTCCTGAGAAGGGACACGCCGCAATACAGCCCCCACAATCACTAGAATTTTCAATCCAAAATTCAAAACATTTTTCAACATCAACATAATATTTCAAAACACCATTATTATTAGAAATAGAATTCCCCCTCATCGTTGGAAACTTTTTTTTGGAAATTGCATTACTCTCACATGCTTGGGCACATCTGTAGCATTCTTGGCAAGTTTCATTGACTTTTTTAATAAAATCAGAATTAGGTTTATCTGATACTAAGGGTAAATCTGTGAAAATCTTACAAATTCTTACTCGAGGTCCAAACTCTGGAGTTATTAAGAGTCCAATCCGTCCTAAAGCACCTAAACCCGCCTCAATCGCTAAAGGAATACTTAATGCAGTATCATTTCCGCATTGAATTGCTCTATATCCTAGATTTCTGATAAACTCCCCTAAACATGAAATACTGAAAGCCATTTTAGAATAAGCAATGGAAGCTGCAGCTGCCGCTGGTTGCGCTGGCGCCGTGGAAATTGCCTTCTTATCCATTTCAATTGCTAATATTATGGCTTTATTTATCCCCTCGGGTAAAATTATCCTATTTTCAAATGTGTCTTTATTTATATCTCCTTTTCTAATATCTTCTTTCGCCTTATCTTCACTTTCCAATGTTTTTCTAATAAACCCTGTTTTATATATCCATTGATTATTGATATTGGTTATACCGACTAATGATGCTCCAAACGATTTTGCAACAATTTTAAGTTTATGGGTGAAGGATTCAGCATTATCTATTTCGTACTTCTTAGATGTCCATTCACTTCCATAATCCATATTTTCAACATTATCCTTCTCCCATGCAAAGGCAAAAGGAAATTTTTCATAGACAGTCCAACCTGCTTTAACAAACGCAAAATCAACACGAGTATATCCTCCCTTACCAGAAGCAATATGAGATGCTATATTTTTTCCAAACATCTGCCTATAGGTTGAAAGGCTTTTATCCCAGACTCGTCGATAAATCATATTGTTTTTTTCATCAAACCGCTTATAAGAACTTTCATCTATGGAATATAATTCCGAAATTTTGGGATGATCAAAACTCATTAAATACTTAAAAAGTTAAAAATATAAAAAACTTTAACGAGTCTTTAAAAATTAATTATTATATAAAGGAATATTAATAATTTAAAGTGCACATTATGAGTGAAAAAAGATTTATTGTTCAAGTAGGGAGTGGAACTGATCAACATGGTCATCAGAATGATTGTACAAACGCTTCTATAAAAGCTATTAAAAATGCGATTTCAAATAATTGTTTAACCGGATTAATTGAAATATGCGATCTGAGAACACCTAAGGAGCTGCTGAAAATGAAAGTGCATGTAAAAATTGGAGCACCGTTCCCAGAAAATATTGATGAAAAAAAAGTATTGAAAGCAATTCCTTTTGGAGAAAAATCAATAGAAGTTGTTAAAGGAGGACTTCTCGCAGAATGCGTTCAAATTAAAGAATTGGGAGACACTTCAAATCAGATGATAATATGTAATGCAGCGGTGACTGTATTTGTGGATTTATGAAGAGATTGTTTAAAAAATCAGAATAAATAATAAAGATTTTAGAAACTCTTTCGAAGTGATAGAAATGAGAAAACATATCAATTGGTCCAAATATTTTACTCTTTATGAAGAAAAGTTGAAATTTATTAAGAAAAAAATTGGTACTGAAAGAATTTATGCAATGGCTATAATGCCAGTTAGAGGTCCAAAAGGATTCAGAAAACTGGATTATGAATTTGCTGAAAAACAGCTCAATATTAAAGAGATAATGGATAGATTAGAAGAATGCCATTTCAATACGGTTGGATTAGTTATAAAAGATACTGAAGGTGCTTGTTTATGGGATACTGAAATTGGATGGAATCCGACCAATCGTGATATTTTAGGAGAGTTTTCTGATGAATGTCAAGAAAGGAACTTTCCATTATTAGTCTCCTTTACAAGCATGAATGATGCGTATCAAGGACATCTCCATCCCGATAGAGTGAGTGTGCATGGTGAGGATGGGAAAAAATTCGATCACAGATATAAAAAGGGCGATATTTCAACCCATCCAGAAGGGGAGATGCGCTTAGATTTGCCCAAAAATAGCTCATTTCAAGAATATCAGAAAAAGATTCCGTTCTTAACAGAGCAAAGAGATGAAGAAGTTGGCAAATCTCGAAGTTCTCGGGGAAAAGGTTATATCCCTCTTACAAGTTTTATGTGTCCCAATAGTAAACATGTTGATTACCTTTTATCACTAGCGGATGAAGTGACCCGAAAATATTCAATAGATGCGTTTTTAGCTGATTATATACGATATGATGGTGCTTTCAAAGATCTGTGTACTTGTGAACGGTGTCAAACTCGTTTTAGGCAAAAATTTGGGTCAAAACCGAAAATCATGAAAAGCAAAGAATGGTATGATTTTAAAGAAGAGACCATAGTAAGATATGGAGAAAAACTGCATTCTACCATAAAAAAGAGGGATTCAGATTGTATAACTGGTTGGTTTTGTCTTCCAGGACCTAAAAAATGGTTCACACGAAAGAAGATTGCACAGAATTGGAAAAAATTATCATCTATTTTTGATATGGTTTCGCCAATGGAATATCCATATCTAATGGGTACTCGAGATGATGGGTGGTTTTGGGGTAAGGTGGGAGATTTTTTCTATTGGTATTATATTCGAAATATGAAAAAAAGAGCTCATGAATATAGGAGTCCAGCCCTTGCTATTACTAATTCTGTAGAATGCAATGCTGAAGAAATGCTCAAACAAATAAAAGGATTTGATTTCGGATTTGGAATAGGTATCTTTAAATATTTCGGAACTACTAAAGAGCAATGGAATGCCTTGAAGGAATATGGAGAAAATACATTAACAATAAAATAGATATTCTTAGAACCACTGAATTTTGTTTAATCCCATTCAAAAATTAAAATTTTTAATTTTCCCATTCTTCTTAAGAATTTATTGAATTCTAAAACTCTTTTAAGATGTGTTTTTTTATTTTATTAAAACAAATTTTTATATGGATGGATTAGTTACTTATTTATCAAAATCAACAACTTAAAAAATTTTTAAGGAAGGATTTTATTAATATTTATAACATCAAAAGAAAAAGCTGAAGATCATCTAAAAATTCAAAAGCAGAATAAAATTATTTAATATTAATTGGGCGAGTAAAAAATGTTTGATGCTACGTTTAAATTAGTTATTTTCGGTGACGCAGGTTGCGGTAAAACAACTTTAACGCATAGGTTTTTAACCAGTCTCTTTAAGTCAGATTCTACAATGACTATAGGAGTAGATTTTAATGTGAAGAGTGTTGATACCCTAGGTCGAAAGGTAAAATTACAGATCTGGGATTTTGGAGGTGAAGAACGCTTCAGATTTTTATTACCGACCTATGTAAGAGGAGCTTCTGGAGGATTATTCATGTATGATATTACCAATTTTTCATCGCTCGCCCACATAGATGATTGGTTGTTGGTAATTAGAAAAGAAATTAAACCTGAAAATCGATTTCCCATTCTTGTTGTTGGGGGAAAAGCCGATTTAGAAGAGCAAAAGGAAGTTAACTCAGAAGAGGGAATAAAAATCGCAAAATCACGAGGTCTTAATGGATTCATTGAATGCAGCTCCAAGACTGGGGAAAATGTAAATAAAACCTTCGAAGCAATCACACAATTGATGATCAAAAAATCAGGTCTAGCATAATTTAAAAATTCTAAGCTTCAAAATAAATACTATCTTCAATTTTTTCAGTCTCATTTCTAAATTCGTCTCTAATATAATTATTTTTAGATTTAAAGAATCTTTGAATTACACGGAAAAATAAAAGAATTCTATTTTAAATACTGAAAAAGAATAAAAAAATAAGATTTAAAACTGAAAATGGTTATACTTTGTCTTGCTCATCGGGTTCGCCAAATTCTTCCTTATACATTGGGTCATTGATTTGTAGAATACGTCTTTGTACTTTTCCTATTAAGTCTTTCGGTACTTCGCTGATTATTTCAACAAAATAAGGTCTTTTATAATGAGTAATGTTTTCTTCTGCCCATGTTTTTATATCTTCTTTAGTCATTTTTGAACCAGGTGTTAATTCCACCCATGCTTTTACCGCTTCTCCAAACTCCTCGTGTGGGATACCCGCTACTGCAGCTTCAGAAATTTCAGGATTTTTCATGAGTAATTCTTCGACTTCTTTCGGATAGACAGAATATCCTTTATATTTGATTAATTGTTTCTTTCTATCCCTCAGTTCGACAGTGCCATCCTCATTCATAAATCCAATATCACCTGTTAAAAGCCAAAGCGCACCTTTATATTCCTTAATGGTATCCGCAGTTTCATCGGGTTTATTAAGATATTCCAACATCACTTGCGGTCCATGAACACATAATTCACCGGTATGCTCTTCTCCAAAATTTTTATCATCAGGATTTCCCATACATATTGGACCTGCGTCCCAATCATCAGTAGGCCAAATACCCCATTCAGTGCCCGGAAAAGGCATTCCGATTACTCCGATTGGGCTCTCACCAAAGAGATTTCCCGCACTTACGACAGGTGTGGCTTCTGTGAGTCCATATCCTTCAACTATATTCCCACCTGTTTCTTCGACAAAAGCATCTCTCACAGGTCTATGAAGTGGTCCCGCACCTGAAACACATAATTTTAATTTTGCCATGGCATCAGAATATTTATCGATATCTTCGAATTCCGCTAACCTTTTGAATAAAATTTCTGCACCGGCATATACTAATCCTTCAGGGGCAGGAAGTTCTCTAATCGTTTCCAATAGTTCTTCTGTATCGGGAGGTTTTGGAAATAACATGAGCCACCCACCGAGAGAGATGGTAGTATTCATTACAACAGTATGAGCAAAACTATGGAACAACGGTAGAACTCCCACTCCACCTATACCTGGTTTTTCACCGCCAAACCATAAAGTACCTTGATGAGCATTGGATACTGCATTAAAATGAGTCAATACAGCTCCTTTTGGTAAGCCAGTAGTACCACCCGTCATAATATAGGTAACTGGATGAGTTTTCACATCAATTTCTACCTCTGGTACATTTGGTTCAGTTTCTAATAAATCCATGAAATCAATAGCTCCAGGGTAATCAACTTTTCCTTTTGGAATTTTACCAATCAATTTTCCTAAGGTTCTTTTGAAACCTAAGCCTTCTGCTAAATCTGCAACATTTGTATATGCGAGAATTTCTATACTTGACTTCTTAATTATCGGCTTAATGTAAGGCTCGTATAATGCATCGAGAGCAATAAGCATTTTAGGTTTAATGATTTCGAACTGATGAAGAATCTCCATCGGCTGATAAGTTGGATTTATTCCAGACGCAATTGCTCCAATTCTTGTTATGGCATAATAGCCAATTATATATTGGAAACAATTCGGAAGATGCATCGCGACCACATCACCCTTCCTTATCCCTAATTCGTGAAGAGCGGTTGCGAGTCTTTTCACATTATCTTGAAATTCATTATAAGTCATCCAAGTCTCCAAAAACCACATAACATGTTGATCACCATATTTTTCTACTTGACGGTCTAACATTTCATTTATAGTGATTTCCTCAAATGTGGTATTTTTCGGAACATTTTCTGGCCACCATTTCTTAAACCAGAGCTTATTTTCATCTACTTGATATCTATCGTCTTTTTTTATTGGCATTTTTATTCACTTCCCTTCTATACATTTTTTTTACAAGAACGTAATTGTATAGTTAGGCTTTAAAAATATTAATACATTATTAATTTTAAATTTATATACTTTTTGGTTATCAATTCTAGTAAAATCGTGGGTCGTTTAAATAGATTAACGACTACATGTACCTAATTTTTGCAGTATTGAATCACATAGGTAAGAAATAAAAAAAAGGTTAAAAAAAAAGTAAAAAAATTTAGATTAATTGTTTAATTGCTCTAAAATGGTGTCTTTCCATCTTTCTTTCTCTTAATAAGAACCGTGGCAACTCCTAAAATGCTAACTCCACCGACTAATAATATAAGAGCCCAAAATGCCGTTGGCTCGAATACCATGAAGACATTGAATGTTGGGTCGTGGACAAGTTTCTCTCCAGAACCATTAAAGTCAGGATAGCAAACAGCGTAAGCCATCACTGAAAAGTT
>JAWOFX010000063.1:0-11534 GCA_046497275.1 Promethearchaeia archaeon
TTAATAATTGGACTAGGTGTTATCATTGGTGCAGTTATAGGGGGCTGGTTAGCAGACCTCAAATCGCGTAAATTAAGTTTCTATAGTTCAATGTTAATCACAACTATATCGTTGCTACTCTTCTTAATTAATACATGGTGGGGTATTTTAATATTCTTTGCTTTATTGATAGGAGCGTCAAGTGGCTGGAGAAATAGCGGATTTTCTGCTATAATCGGTCAGGAATCTACTCAATATCCTGAAGTTGATGTTACATATTATGCAACTTGCAATTCATTTGCCAATATTGGTACTGTAATTGGATTAACTGCCACATCAACAATTTTTGGACTATTAGCAGATTTGAATTTCTACTTCCAATTTGCAGTAGTTCTTATCTTTTTAGCAATTGTGTCTAATATAGGAATAATCCCATTTTGGTTTATGAAAGAAGAAGAATATGAATTACCTGAAAAAATCGGAAAATTGTACTAAAATTTAACAATTAAAAATATCTTTTTTCTTTTTATTAAAAATCTTTTAATTCTTAAAGTCTCTAATATTCGTATGATTTAGTCCAAAATCACTCTAATGAATATATTTTAATTAATCGTAAGATTTTTATCATTTTTTTAATGATGTATCCTACATTTCTCTAAATATTTAGAAAATTATTATGTCAAAGATTAATTTAGAATATGCTGAAAGAATTGATCGATTGCCAAAATACATTTTTGCGGCAATAGAAGAACTTAAAGCGAAAAAGAAAAAAGAAGGAATAGATTTTATCCCATTAGGGATAGGAGATCCTGATCTTGCCACTCCTGATATTATTATTGAAGAATTAATAAATCAAGTCAAAATTCCGGCTAATCAAAATTATCCTACAAGCATGGGAGAGGACATATTCAGAGAAGAGATTGCTCGTTGGTATAAAGTGCGTTTTAACTTAAGTTTTGATATGGAAAAAGAAATTACGAATGTGATTGGGGGAAAAGAAGGTGTCGCGAATATTGCCAGAGCATTTATTAATCTTGGAGATATCGTTCTTTGTCCGAATCCGGGATATCCTGTGTACGAGAATGGAGCTACTAAATTATGTGATGGAATTCCTCATTTAATGCCATTAAAGAAAGAAAATAATTTTCTCCCTGATCTAGAAGCAATTGATACTGATATTTTGAAAAAGGCAAAAATGATGTATTTAAATTATCCGAATAATCCTACAGGGGCAATAGCTCCAGAAAGTTATCTTAAAAAAGTAGTAGATTACGCTGAAGATTACAACTTCTTCATAGTGTATGATAATCCATATTCAGAGTTTACATATGAAGATTATATCGCACCTTCAATTTTAGAAATTAGTCAACAACATATTGAAATCAACAGTGCATCTAAAATGTTTTGTATGACGGGTTTTCGATGCGGTTGGGCTGCGGGAAATTCTTATTTGATTGAAGGACTAAGAAAAGTCAAATCTCAAATTGATTCGGGCTGTCCAATTTTCATTCAAAAAGCAGTGATCAGAGGTTTAAAAGAATATGATAGTAATAAAAAACCTTCTATTGTTGAAGAGAATATAAAAATATACGAAAAACGCCGAAATGTCTTAATAGATGGATTAAACAAAATGGGATGGAAGACTGAAAAACCACAAGCCACTTTTTATGTATGGACCGAAGTTCCAACAGAAAATAAAGATAGTATGGAATTTGTAAAAAAATTATTGAACGTAGGAGTAATAATCACTCCAGGAATCGGATTTGGACAATATGGAGAAGGCTTTGTACGCATTGCCTTAACTAAACCAATTGAGAGAATAAAAGAAGCATTAGAAAGGATAAAATCTATATTATAGATATATCACTTAATATGTCTAAATTTTAATCGGAAAAAAAGATCTTTATTTTGTACTTTTAAATCTATTTCTTAGAATTATTATATTTATCCCGTAGACGAGCCATTTTCAATTCATCTTCCTTTGCTAATTGACCTTTTCTCATTTTGGTATCATCTATTATAGAAGTATAAAACTCATCGGGAGAAAATCCTCTATCCTCTTTGTTTTTCTCAGATTTTTTTATTTTATCAACAGCGATCTTTCTAAATGTTCGCTCCATTTCATTATCCATAATTTCTATCTCATTCCAAGGGATATAGTCATTATTTTTAATAATTAAAAAAATTAACAAACACAATATTAAATAATAAAGTAGATATTTAAATATTTTGAATAAAATTGATTGAAAGTATTAATTATGTAAATATAAGAAAAGATTTAATTTAGAATATTCATAATTCATAAGAATTTATAAAATGAATTAATATCTTAAAACATCTATTTTTTAGATAATACTTCAGATTCGTTATTACCATGCGATATCGTCATGAATAAGGAATTCAGCCGGCAACCCAAATTTAGTGTAATCCAAAATTTCAGCAATATCAATAAGATTATCGCTTTCTAATGGCTTGAATTCAATATCTTGCTTTCGAATAACTGTCATTTTTTCCTCCTTTTCTGTTAATTAATTTATTTAATGTCTCAGAAAAGCAGATCACATCTTAATGACCTTTCTCAAATAAAATAAACTCACGCATCCAAGAGAACACCCCGCAAGTATTTCATGAGAAAAAGGTAAATCGGATCTGTTCTCTTGCTTTATAATAATACTACTACAACTACCTCTAACTCTGATAAAAATCCGAGTTCCGATGGGTTAGCAGTAATAGTATTTGAGATCATTATTATAACAATTAATTCAAACAGATTATTTAAATATTATCTATAAAGTAGTAAAAATTCCTATTTGGAGATTTTTTTGAAAAATTTAAAATTCTTATATTTTACACAATTACTTCAATTAATTTAATATCTTATTTTTTATGAAATAGTGTAAAATGGATAAAAAAATCGTATTAGTAGGGGCAGGATCAACTAGTTTTGGTCCCTCGATGTTCTCTGATTTGTATCTCAGCGATCTGCTAAAAGGTTCAACGATTGTCTTACATGATATCAATGAAGAAAAATTAGAAATGATTTATGAGCTTCTTGAGAAAGAAAATGAGATGGCTGGAAATAAATTTACTCTTAAAAGAACCACTGACCGAGAAGAAGCGTTTAAGGATGCAAATTTTATTATCAACTCAATAGAAGTTGGAAATAGAATGGAATTATGGTGGCAAGATTACAAAATCCCCAGAAAATATGGCTCTACTCAAGTCTTAGGAGAATGTGGGGGCCCCGGTGGAACATTTCATGCGTTTCGGATTATTCCACCTATTATAGAGATTGCAAAAGATATAGAAAGAATATGTCCAAACGCGTTCTTGATAAATTTTTCAAATCCTATGTCTCGCGTATGTTTAGCTATTAAAAGGGCTACAAATGTCAAATTCGCAGGACTTTGTCATCAAATCCATTTTCTAGAAAGAGATATCCCAAGAATGCTTGATAAAAAATTAGCAGATTTAGAAATAACTGTGGCAGGTTTGAATCATTTTGGATTCTTATTAGATTTAAAGGAAAAAAATGATGGTCCAAATTTAATGCCTGAATTTAATCAAAAAGCAATGAAATTTTTTATGAAGCATGAGGATCCATTCGAATTCTCCACATTAACTTTTGAGATTTATAAAAGATTTGGATATTTTCCTCATCCCGGAGACAATCACCTTGGTGAATATATCCAATTTGGGGAAGAATTTACAGAGACTCAAGATATGATTGATTGGATAAATAGAACAGATAGACATAATCAACTTATTTATAAAAGAGTTCAGAGATATCATAGGAGACTTAAAAAGAGTAGATATCCCAGTAGAGGAATGTTATATAAAGTGCAATCAGGAGAGCGAGCGATCCCAATAATTGAGGCCATTATTGAAGATAAAAATACTTATGAAAACTCGGTAAATATTCCAAATGATGGAATAATTGAAAATCTTCCTGAAGACTTGGTGGTGGAAGTTCCCGCTCGTGTCGATAAAGATGGAATTCATGGAATAAATCTTGGAAAAATCCCAAAAAATATCGCGTCCTTATTACGCATTGAAGCCACAATCCAAGATATATGTGTAGAAGCAATTTTGAAAGAATCAGAAAAACTGGCAAAAATTGCTTTAGCAATCGATCCCAATTGTGGAAGTTTTAAGATGGCAGAAAAAATCTATCAAGATATGATGGAATTACAGGAGAATTTTTTACCTAAATTCAAATAAGCAAGGATGAGTTTTTAAGAGAATCTCACCTAAGTTTCAATTTTCTTTTCTATTTTAATATTATTTCTAGTTGAAAATCGATCAAATTAAGATTCTATATTACTTTATTTTTTTTGAACTTTTATCATCAATTTCTTGGTTTATTTTTTGCATTTTTTAATCAAAATTTTTTGAAAAAGCAAAACATATAAAATTAAATATTAGATCTATTGTTTAAAAAGTAATGTGAAATTAAATTTTTTTGACTATAACAAAAAAATGGAAAGCGAATCATTTTATTTTTTAATATGATGTAAAAAATCAAGACATAGGATAAATAGTAAATAATGAATATGCCTGATAGCGATCCCTTCAAAATATTAGACAATAAGAAAATTCTTAACTATTTATATAATAAAACACCATTAGGTATTGCTATCTTTGACACCGAAGGAAATCTAATCCAAGCTAATAAAAATTTTAAAGATATTTGGAATCTATCTTCCCCATCTGAAACTTATAAATTAAATCTATTTCAACACATAGATATCCCTCCTTCTGAATTAAAGCAATTAAAAAATAAAGAAGAAATCAATTTTATTACTGGCATTAGCCTTAGAGAATTTGAAAAAAAAACTAACATAAAAATAAATCAATATGCTAAAAAATTTATAAAATTCAATATAAATCCCATAGAAATTACCAATACTCATGAATCTCACTATTTAGTGTATTGTGAAGATATCACGGAAAGAATATTAACGGAAAATAGGTTAGAGGAAAATGAAACAAAGTTTAAAACAATTGTTGAGAATTCTAATGAAGGAATATTTATTATAGATGATAATTATCGTTTTGTATATGCTAATAAAAAATTAGAAGAAATGATCGGATATACCATAAAGGAAATTATCGGTCAGGATTTTCGAAAGTTCCTCGCCAAAGATAGCCTCGATAAAGTAGTGGATCATTATATTCGTCGTCAAAGAGGAGAAGATTTAGAAAAAATGTATGAATTTAATATCAAACGTGGTGATGGTGAGGTAAGAAGGGTTAAAATAAATTCAACAGCCACGGGTGATATATATGATGGAATTAAAACTATTGCCCAAATTGTTGATATCACTGAAAAGAAAAAGACAGAACGAGAATTAGAGGAATCAGAAGAGAAGTTTAGAATCTTAGGTGAACAAGCTCTCATGAGTATTTTGATTCTTCAAAACAATGAAATAAAATATTTAAATAAACGTTTAGGAGAGAGTTTGGGTTATTCCAAACAAGAATTAAAAGAATGGACTTTTCAAGATCTTATAAAGCATATTCATCCTGATGATAGGGCTTTTACTTTAAAACAAATACAAAAAAATGAAACTAAGGATAATAATAAAATAAAACGTTATCAATTTCGTTTTAAAACTAAAAATGGGGGCATAAGATGGCAGGAAGCTTTTTCAAAGCCAGTCCCATACAATGGGAAACCCGCAGATTTAATTAGTATAATTGATATTACCGATCGGAAGAAGTCAGAAATAAAGTTAAAAGAATCGGAGGAGCAATTTAGAACAATAGCTGAACAACATTTTATGGGAATAATAATTATTCAAGATTTCAAAATTAAATATTTTAACCACAAATTTATAGAATTTACGGGATATAGTGCTGATGAGATAAAGAATTGGAAGGAAAAAGAATTTTTGAACATTATTCACCCTGATGACCAAGATTTTATCACTAATATGATTTACAAGAAATATAGAGGAGAAATTAAAGAAGTAAAGAATTATGAATTTCGAATAAAAAAGAAGAATGGTGATCGTATATGGGTAGAAATTTTCTCAAAAACTATTCCATATAGGGGGGAAGAGGCTGATTTGACTTCTTTAATAGATATTTCAGATCGTAAAGAAGCTGAAGAAAAATTAAAAGAATCGGAGGAAAAATTCAGAGGTATTTTTCAAGCTATTCCTGATTTATTCTTTTTAGTTGATTCAAATACTACCGTTTTAGAATATCGAGGTCAACAGGATAAACTATTCCTTCCACCAGAGGAATTTCTTAATAAAAAATTAGATGAAATCTTACCAAATGAATTAAGGAAAAAAGCTATTGATGCGATTCTAAGAACAATAAAAACAAAAGAACCTCAACTAGTAGAGTACAATTTAAAAATTGATAACAAAATGAGATATTTTGAAGCAAGATTACTCTATTATTCGGAGAATAAAGTTGCGATCTTTATAAGAGAAATTTCCCAGAGAAAAAAAGCAGAAGAAATGATTAAAGAAGAAGTGAGAAGATTAAAGGAAATTGATGATATGAGAAGAGATCTAATATCACGAGTGTCCCATGAATTGAAAACTCCAATTATGGCAATTAGTGGTGCAACTGAATATTTATTGGAGTCTTATAAAGAAGAGTTTCAAAAAGAGCAAATTGATTTTTTAAAAATGATTGATTCGAATGAAAAACGACTTGAAAAGTTAATTGAAAATCTACTTGACATAAGTCGTATAAATTATCAAAAAATACAACTATCTAAACAAAAATATAATATTTCTTCTCTAATAAAAAGTTTATCTAATGAAATGCGCTATCTCTTTGAGTCAAGAAAATTGGAATTTGGATTGAATGTACCAGAAAAAATTGAATTAATTATTGACAAAGTGAGAATTGAACAAGTGATTATGAATCTAATTTCTAATGCGATAAAAAATACTCCACCAGGAGGTTTGATTCAGATTTCAGCAGAAAAAACTAAACATTATATCGAAATCTCAGTTTCAGATACTGGAGTTGGATTAACTGGTAATGAAATAGATAAATTATTTACTCAATTTGGGAAAATAGAAAGATATGGAAAGGGTTTAGAATTTTTGGATATAAGTGGATCAGGGTTAGGGCTTTATATTTCAAAAAAGATTGTTGAGATGCATAATGGAGAAATTACAGTCGAATCTAGGGGAAGAAATAAGGGTTGTACTTTTACAATTCATTTACCAAAAAATTAGAAAATTAGAGGAAAAAATTTAAAATTTAATTATAAATTCTCCTTTTTCCATTTCCGAAGATGATTTTTAAATTCCTCTTCAGGAATACCTAACGAAGTACGTTCTTTTTTATTATTGTTGAGATTAGTTTCTTTCTTATCATTTTTTTTAAATGATAATTCCCAGTCATAATAAGAAACTTCTGCTTCAGACATATTTTAAATAATTAATTGCGGAAATAAAAATCCAAAGAGAGTATTAATTTATTGATATATTAAGAATACCATATTGATAATTTTCTAAGAAAATTACTACTTGAAGGTCCTAAATAATAATTTTTGTTATTTTAATTTTGATTTAACCCAAAAAAAAATGAAACATCTTAAAGAGATTGAAAAACCTAATTGTTCCCATATGAGAGTAAACTGGTTTGACTAGTACTTTTCACCGAAATTTCATTTAATAGATTATCAAGATCATCAAACTCGAAGGGAAAAATATTCTCAAATGCTCTCTTAAGCAACTCCAAATATTTGTCCGTGTCATAAGAATGGATATTTTTATCATAGAGGTCAGCGAGAATTACCTTTTTATTTGGAAAATCTGGATCAGCGTCTGCGTTTAGAATAATATAGCGTATACTTTTTCCAGGTGTCATTATGATTCCTTTTTGTTCTGCTTGTTTAGCGGCAACCGCTTGATAAGAATTCACTTTATATTGTGAAGGTTTTCGAGAGATTCGTTGACGTATCGTAAGTTCTTCTTTTGTAAGCGAGCCTTGCTTAATTCTTTTTGCATATCTAACGAGGATTTTTTTTGCGTCAGGGATTTTTCTCTTGAATTGTTCTACAGAGTAAACATCTTTAAATACATCGATAAAGTCGCGCTGAGCGTTTTTTATTATAGTTGGACTGTCTCTTCGTCGTATCTCGATCCCTCTGACTTTCGTTGTTCCATCTTTCTTAATCCCCCAATAATGATTAAGAGTTGGAATATCAGGTTCTGCTTGCGAAGGTAAAAATGCTATGATATTGAACATTCCATCCCAACTCATAGGAATATTTGTTTCTTCCGTGATTTCTTTCGCAATCTTTTTGGTAATGCCTATGAAATGTTCCTCATTTCTATCTTGAGTGTCTTGCAGCCATAACGAATCAACAATACCATGAATAACTCTACATCCATGCCTCTCCGCAATCTCAGAAGATCTCATAAGAAAATCGCGGGCAAACGCACAAACTGTTTGGTGAGCTTCAATCTTTCCAAATCTTGCATTTTTAAATCCTAGATATCCAAAACTTACTACTAACACCCATTTAAGTGCGATATCAGTAAATTTGTATCGAAGATCACCAGTTTTTCGTACAAATTCTTTACATTTTAATCGTTTATTTAAAGGTAGACTTATCGATTTTGCTATAATTCCTTCCCTTTTTGAACAGATATGAAAATCCAATCCTGGAACCTTAATCCCCGTGCCATCCTCTTTACAGCACTTGCAATTAATTGTCTCTGAGGATATGTTATAATTCGCCATTAATGAAGGATACATCGAAGAGAAGTCAAGTTCAGCAACATGATCAAACACCCCAATCATTGGTTCAAAGATATGACCTCCCCGATCGCTTTTGATAAGATTCATTGCTGTTGAAAAATCCTCAGGGCTTTTTTTAAAAGGAGGAATTAAATGATCTAACTTATAAGCATAATAATACTGAATAGATTGGAGAGCTCCTCCTATAGTTATTCTACACAATCTCTGAAGGGGTACTCGTGAAACTCGAGCAACCTCTATAACCCCAGGAATATTTCCTTCTGTAAAATGCAAACTGCCATACGTTGTGGTATCAAGATGAAATCTTCCAGTAAAATATACTTGTGATTTTGATCGTCGTCGAATAATCCCATAGGTAAAGTAATGATCTGGTCCTCCAGAAAGATCAAATAAACAATGACGGAGAGATGTTTTTTTTCGACCAAAATAAAGATCGTTTCCAATATGATGTAGTGAAGCTCTTGCGATAAGATAAGGGAACAAAAATTCATCTCCTCCTTTTGTAAGAATAATGTCAGGATCCAATTTTTCAATAACTCTACTAATTGCTTTAATATTTTCTACCTCATCTGCTTTGTCGATAATGATTTTCTTCTTTTTTATGGCACCATCTGCTCTTGGAACGTTCCAATTTTGATCGTTTTCAATGAGACTGATCTCAACATACGCGATAGGTTCATTAAAATAAGATTTTAAGCCTTGCTGTTGAACTTTCACGTCTAACCAAATAGCAGTAAGAGGAGGCAAGTTATAAAAGAGTTTTTCATTATCATCCTGCAATCTCAGAGAGATTAATCTTCTTCTCCTTTTTTCTGGCTCTATTTCAATATTAAAATGACAAAATGACATCGGAAATAGATCATTGACATAAAAATACATTTGGGCAATGGGAAGATCAGTATTATACAGAATAAATAGATCCAATTTCTCAATATCTTTAATAGTTTGTTTGAATACTGAAGGCTTTATAACAGAAATTCCAAATACTTTCGATTTTCTATGATCTTCAAGCTTTACATATTTTTCACAGATTCTTACATCTTTTATATGTGGATGGTCTTTCAGAATAGATAATAATCGCCTATAATCATGATCGATCTTTTCTCTTGGAAGTGCAAAGAATTCTGGATGGAATTTTTGAAATATTTTTATAACTTTATGAGTATCTGTCCTTTTTACCCAAAGATACATGCCATTACTGGAGGTAGAGACATCCAATAACCATCCATCAAATTCGTTTCTTAGTGTCAAAATTAAGTCTCATTAATTTTCTCTTTTAAATCCTTTATTTCTTTTTCAAGAGAGCGTATTTTTTTTTCTTGTTCAATCGCATATGACATGAATAAAATTTCAGAAAGCATTGGACGAGCTGCTAAACTCCCAGCGTCAGCATGGATTCTGGCAAAATTCATTAATTTATCAAAGATCTTTTGGTCTTCTGGGCGAAGTGCTCGTTTAAAATCTTTCCAGCTTTCTATCTCCTTCTCAAGAGCTGGTCTAAACGATATTACTGTGCGTCCCATAGGTTTTCCTCATAGTTTTACGTGATTAATTTCTATTCATCAAAGTAAAATCCTCAAATCTTTTTAAAGAAAAGTAGGTTGGAAATTTTCTAATTTTTGTCGAAAAGCTTTTTTAAGACTTCCTCCAATTATATATAAAGAATGACTGGAAGGTACTGTTTTATGAGTTTATATTATAAAGATCACGCTCCTTGCGGCATATATTGTCCAAGCTGTCCAGGTGTGAAAGCATATGGATGCAAGGGATGCCGAGAGGAAAAGGGACAAATCAAAAATTTCCCAGTATGCAAAACGTATGAATGTGTAACGAGTAAAGGATTAAATTTTTGCTATGAATGTGAAGATTTTCCTTGTGAAAAACTCCAACCAATTGTGAATTTTGAAATATTTCTCCCTCACAATTCCAAGATCTATAATTTGCTTATGATAAAAAAGCTAGGTATTGCTAAATGGAATGAAATCTGCAAGGAAAAGACCAAATTATATTATCAAGGGAAAAAAATAAGATTCGGTGGGGATCCATTAACTTTGGAAAAAAAAGATAAAGATATGTATAAAAAAAAGAAAGAAAAACAGCAAGATTAACTTTCTCAGAGAAATTTTAAATCGATTTATGATTCAATTTTTTTAAAAATATGCTATTTCTTTTTGATTATTACATCAGAAAGTCAATTTAGACTTGAGAAAATCTTCATAAACGAAGAATAGAGACCTTAGGGATCTTTTTTCCTTTTTTTCCTAGGAAAAAGGAACAAAATAAGAGGGACAAAAATATTTTTGAATGAAATATTTAACAAATTTCATAAATATGTTTAAATTCTTCACTTTTCTCACGGGAAAAACCAAGAAGAAAATACATTTAAATACTAAACTATTTTTATTTACCTTAGGATTTTTGATTTATATCTTATAAATCAAAATGAACCTCAGTCACGGGGTATTATAAAAAATGGAACTAAAAAATTTTAACAATTTATTATACATTACGGTAATCAAAGAAGAAACTCCACTATTTGTTATGGATTTTATTCAAGACGGAAATAAATTATCGAAAGCGGTTATCTCCGAATACTTCTCTACGATGGCTGCTTTTTTAAATATGTTTTCACATTCAACATTTTTTATTGAGCAGGGAGATATTGAAATTTCCTATGAAACTAATAATAATATCTCTATAATTTATGCGGCAAATACTATCTCAGATGAAACGAGAGCTAAAATCCAACTCTATTTAGATATAATTCAAAAAGAATATCAGGAAAAATTAATCAAAAATTCTTTCACTCCAAC
>JAWOFX010000087.1:0-9961 GCA_046497275.1 Promethearchaeia archaeon
TTTCTTTTTGATACCATTCTAAAAGGGCGCTTAATTTTTTTCTATCAACCGTCATATTCGAATCTCATTTAGTTATACTTACTTATATGATTAAACCAAATTTATAAAATAAAAATTTATTTATCTCCCTTCAAACTTTAGTTCTCTTATATGAGTGAACATTTTTATTCCTTATTTTTGTATATTTTATAGCAAGACCTAATTTTAAAATGAGATAATATTGTTTATAATAACAATTCAATTTTTTATAATTTTCCCATATTTATTCTTTAAATCCTGATCCAAATCAATAATATTGATTTTCATTTTTACAACTATTCCTTATTGATTAATAAAATAACAAAAATTAAGATAAAATAAAAAATATAAAATTAATTAAGTTTCAGCGATTATAAAAATCACAAATAATTTTCTCTGTTGATTGAACATTGAATATATAACATGCAGAGATCGCCAAGCCTGGTCAAAACATAAAGCCCGGTGGCTAACGGCGCCAGACTGAGGTTCTGGTCTCATAGGAGTACGGGAGTTCGAATCTCCCTCTCTGCATTCATCTAATCTCGTAAAACATGAATTATATTTACTTAACCATAACAGATTCTTAATTAAATTAATTATCTCAGAAATATAAAAATCTTAATTAATTTTACTTAAAGCATTTGAGATATCAATCTATTGCATTAATAAGAGATTTAAAAGAAATCTGATAATTTTTGTTGTTTAATTCTTGGATTATTTGTGAGGCTTGTAACATATTCTTCGATTAGTTCCATGCGCTGGTATGTATAGTCATCAAGCCTAAAATCCTTGCATAATTTTAACGCTCGAGGAATGTACTTTTCAATCCCTCCACGATTCACCGTTAGAATTACATTTCCTCCGCATTTTGAACACTTACCAGAATTCGACAAGGGTGGTCTACGATACTTTGTATTACATTTTACACATCTAAATTCTTGTAAAGCAAATTTTCTTAAATTTCCCAAGATATCGGGATTAAAATGACTTGATAATATCTTTTTTGCAACTTCTTTTGCTTCAACAGATTTTATAATTTTTGCTAAATGGAGTTGAGCTTCGATCTTTTCATCCATGGATTCATGCAATTTATAGGCTGTCATGGTGGGCCCCGCGTTAATATCATCCGTGGGAATATTGTATCCAATCTTTTCATATTGTTCTTCTTTTCCTAAACGATCTTTTACTATTTCCATTATCTTTTCTATTTCATTTGGAGATGCAAATCTTTCTGTTGCTTCATAGAATTCTATAGGGTATTGAAAAAGAGTATCAACATTCTGTGCTTCTGTATCTATCTCTTTAGGATCTAATAAAGTTCCAATTACTAAAGTAGCATCCATTCTCCCTCCGATTTTACTAGGAAGATAATGTCGAGAAAAGTTGAGTAATGGATCTAAAAGTAGCATAACGCTATCCTCATCACCATCACAGTTACGCCTTTTGGCAGCATGCCAGAAAGGGTGGGCATAGATTGAGCGAGCATGACTAAATCCAATGATTCTTCCTATAATCCCCGCACTTGTATGTGGCGCTAACCCAACAACAAGATGACCTATAAGATCTTGTTTAGATTTGATGTTATAATATCGGGACATATGATAAAATAGATTTAATTCATCATCTAAGAAATGTGCCACTTTAACAAGATAATCAGCACTATCATTCGATAAGATGACATCTTGAACTTTTAGTTCAACAATTTGATCTAACGATTGCAGGGGTTTTCCTTCACAATCATGTGTATATCCTAAACTTTTAAGTTTTTGAAGAGAAATCTCGATTTCTCTAGGTTTAAAATGAGTAAGTGGTATATCAGTGGCATCATATCTAATTTCTGCTGTTTTATATACCAAAACTCCATTTTTAGCTCGTAAAATTCCTTTTTCTATTGGCTCTGGTACTTTATAACGATTGGTTAGACCAAAAATTCCTTTCATCTTTTCGGGAAGAGGTAAATTTAGTGAATCAGTTACTTTTCGCACATATTTTTTTATATTAAAAAGTGCCTCTTCAGAATAAGTCAATCTGCTTTGACATTGAGGACAAAGATCATAACTTGTTGGAGAGAGCTTTCTACAATTAGGATTAGTACAAATTTTCTGGAGTTCGGTGTGTGAATTACAATTGGGACATTTATTAAATATAGTTATTTTCCCACAATTTGGACATTGTTTCCGACATACATCAATTTTAACTTTTCTTAACTCTATTGCTTTCTCTATTAACCTAGAATTCCCCACTTTATCACTAAGGGGAAAAAGAGTATGGATACCTTTCATACTTTTACGTTCTGATTTTTCAGGACGTCCCATTCTTGAACCCATATAGTAAGGTGCTTTATTTTTGACTTTGATCCCACTAAGCTTGTGAAAATAAGAATAAATATTATCATAATCGTTAGAATCAATCTTATTAATGTCTTTTAAATTGAAAATTTCTTCATACACAAAATCCATTGCTTTACTGAAATATATTTTATCATCTTTAACTTTATGAACTATAAAGGCTTTTTCCAATATTTTTTTGATATTCTTCTCATTTTTTAACTGGATTTTTCCATCCGTTTTGGAATATGCTTTTCTCATAGCTCCGTGTAACTTTTTAAGCTCATTTGGAGAGATGTTGCCCCAAAAGTCTGTATAAGCAGGATGTAAAGGAATTTCAAATCTTTTAGAAATTTCGATGGCTTGTGTTGCCTTAGGAATATTAGAGAATGGATCATCTACGTATAATTTTAAGTCTGGATCGTCTAATTTATTCTTTTCAATTTCATTTTTTAATTCTAACGCCCACCACTCCTCAACATAACCAGAGGGAAGTAAATTATGATTATTTTCAGCAAATTCACCATATCCAAATAAAATATCACCAAGAAATAAAATCTTTTTCAACTCTGGAAAAATCTTTTCAGCAAGTTCCATTGTTTTTACTTTTACCACATCTCCATTCTTTAATTTTACTATTGGAGGTTCTATGGAGGAAACGGGACAAATACTTGTACTTTTTCCTGGTCTTTCAATTCTCAACTGAGTTCCAATTGCAATGAATTTATCTAATAAAACCATTGTTGCGGGATGTAATCCTCCAGCTGCTAATCCAGTATTCCGTGACCTTCCATATCGTATTCTATGTCCTCCTATTCTTGAAGGATAACTGAAAACTGGTCTCCCAGCAATGATATCTGCTATATATTTTGAATTTGGAGATAAAATCTCTTCTTTTATTTCATCTCCATCTGTTTCTTCCCTTTCTTCTTTACTCGAGTCGCCATGAGCTATTTTTTCTAAGTCTTCTAACCAATCCCATCCTTCTAATTCCATATTATTAGCTCTCTTCAAGAGTTTGGGCGCTTTTAATAGAATTCCATCATTTAAAACTAAACATGCGCCTCCACGAATATTATTTGTCTCAACCCGAGGCAGATCTCTGAATCTAGATACTTCTTCATCTTCCGTGGCATCCCCATTTATTTCAATGGGAATATGCGCTACAGCAAATCTAATTTCATCATTAGAAGAAGGATATTGCAAATGCACTCTTCTATCATAAAGTTTTATTTCTTCTACATATCTTCCAGCCTCTCCATCCGTTGCTTCATATTTTGGAATGCCTGATTTTTTTCTCACAAAATCAGCAATAAGTACACATAATCCTTGTGTGGTTCCACCTGCAGCTCGTATTGGTCCCGCAAAATATAAAGAAAGATATTTTTTCCCTTGATAATCATTTCGAATTGTTATTTTAGAAATTCCTTCAAGCGGTGCACTGACTACTCCCATCGTTTGAATTGCTAATCCTACTCTAATTGCCCTGTCAACACGTTCATTTAAATCCTCGATATTCCCAATTTTTCTATCTAAAATATCAGAGACTACCTGAAATGCAATTTGATCGTCACTTTTTCCTTTCGATTTTAAATCTCTAATAATTTCGGCAACTCCTCTTGGCCCAACTAATTTTTCTACTCTTCCTGCTAAATCTTTCGCTTGAGGGGATTCAATGAATTCTTCTGGATCAAAACCTAATTCTCTTGCTTTTTTGGCAATATCATAACATTCATCCACTCTTTTTTGAATATTTTCCGTATATTGTGCCATCTCCTTGCTCATCCTAACCAATACTATCAGTCCTCTTTAATTATTAAAACTGTCCTAATTTTTTTATATGATTTTATAAAATGAAATCGAAATTAAACTCTAATTATTAACATATTATTTTCCAAATTATTTCATGGGGGATTGCTGAGTTTTTGATTTATAATATTAATTCTTCGCCCTCTTCTTATTTATAGAAGAAGATATTTTTTCTTTAATAAATAAAATTAAAACTTTTAGTTCAACAAAATAATTATTAATTTTTATTGGAATAAACTGATGATAAAAGAAACTTCGGAAAAGAGAAGAATTTTAATTAAAAAACTCTTAAACGCGGGTATAAATGTCACTCCAAATGTATTAAATTTCATAATGTCAACTAATAATCCATCAGCAAGTTTAGATTTGATTATTAAGGAAACAAGCTTTATTCCAACATTCAATAGTCATTTAACTATAGAATTTTTGGAAAAAATTTCTAATGAAGAAATAAAAAAAGCATTAAGGAGAGCCATTAGAAAAAATATTGTTAAAGAATCTAAAAAACTGGATCATATAGAAAAGAAAAATAAAAATCAAAATGGAAAAAACTTAAAAGAAGAAAATAAAAAGGAGAACTCTTCAAAGAATCAAAAATCATTTAGTAAACCAGGTGAAAATGTAAAGCAATCTATAAATCCAACAAATATCACATCATCTTCTATGAATATTGATGCTAATAAAATATCATCAACATTAAGAATAGAAAAACAATCAAAGCAAGAATCTGATAGTAAAAAATCTGAAAAAAAAGATATAATTTCCAATAAAATCAAAAAAATGAGTCCCGCTCTCTCTGATTTTAACTTTAAACCAGTAGCAAAAGAATATGATTTCGATTATAATATAAAAATGGATCCAACAGGAAAACTTTTTACCTCTGGTGAGTATGAGGATTTCTATAATCTCAACATTGATAAATTTAATCAATTATATAAACTCATGCGTAAAAGACCAGAAACGCAGTCTACTATAAACATTAGTAATATTTTAAAATTCTCCGAAAAGTTAGAAGTATCTACAATTGGTTTAGTAAACGAATATCGAAAAACAAAAAATGGTCATTATTTTATTGTTTTAGAAGATTTGACTGGTATAATAAATGTTTTAGTACGGAAAGACTCTGAATTTAAAGATGTAATTAATACGGCCAAGACTATTATTAATGATCAAATGCTATATGTTCAAGGTGAATATAGTCCCGGAAAACAAGGAAACGAGGGAATTATATTTGCATCCGTTATTTCAAAAATAGATATTCCAACGGGTTTAAAGCCAAGTCTTTCTCCTGATCCTCTCTCTATTATGTTAATCTCGGATACCCATATAGGTAGTAGAGAGTTTGAAGAGAAGTTATGGGAAAGAATGATTGCTTTTTTGAATGGTAATCTTGGTAATAAGAATCTGAGAGAAACTGCGGGTAAAGTTAAATATATTATTATTAATGGAGATTTGGTTGATGGTATTGGTGTGTACCCAAATCAACAAGAAGATTTGATCATAGGAGATATTTATAAGCAATATGAAAAGGCTGCTTCATTAATTTCTAAAATACCAAATTATATTAAAATTTTTTATAGCAGCGGTAATCATGAGCCTGTTAGAAATGCAATTCCTCGTCCAGGAGTTCCAAAGAAATACTGCCAAACACTGATTGATATTGGAGTTAAAATCGTGGGAAATCCTTGTATAATTGAAACAAATAGTGTTGAAACTCTCGTATTTCATGGGGATAGTTTGCTTGATTTAAATTTATTAATCCCAGGATTGAAAAATGAAAAACCCGTGGATTCTATGAAAGAATTATTAAAATGTAGACATCTCGCACCAGCATATGGAAATAAAACGCAAATTGCTCCCATAGAAAATGATTGGCTTGTGATTAAAGAAATTCCTCAAATTTTTCATACTGGACACTTACATATAAATGGTTTAGGAAGTTATAGGAATGTTCAATTAGTAAATTCAGGTTGTTTTCAAACGCAAACGGATTATATGAAGAGTTTCGGAATTACGCCTACACCTGGCAGGATTCCCCTTTTTGAATTAAATTCCTTAAATAGTTTTGAGTTAGATTTAAACAAACTTTCATGAGCAGAAGAACTTATATTAAATTTACTATAATTTTACTTGAAAGACTTTATTAGAATTAAATAAAATTTTGAAGATTTTATGAATTTGTTCAACATACCGCAAAAAGATCCTACTGAGTTTTTGCTTTACATATGGAAAATAATAGATCTTCCCCAAATATCAGAAAAAAGTTTAATTTATCATATTTCCTTTGATTTACTATTAATCTCACCAAAAAAAGCCTATCAATTAATTCAGAAAAGTATTGATAATAAATTATTGAAGAAGAATTCAAACAATTCTCTCTCTCTTTCGGAAACCTTAGAGAAAAAATTATTAAATTGGCAAAAAAGAAGAAAACAGAAAACAGAAAAATATGAAAGAGATTTAACTCAGCAAAAATCGAATCTTAGAGATTTTAAAACTAACATCAAATCAGATTTCAATGTTTTATTGAAAGCTTTTTTAGATAAAGGGACATTAAATCGAGCAGTGGCTGTTTCTGATGAATCTTTTAATATTATAAGATTAGAACAAGAATATGGGTTAATTGAAGCAGAAGTTGAAGGGTCAAAAGAAGACTCCTATAAAATTAAGATTAATTCTAAGAAAAAGTTATTAACTCATAATTGTCATGATTTTATAGAGAGAAGATCAATTGATAAAAAATTCTGCAAACATTTAGTCAAATTATTTCTATTATTAAAAGAAGAAAATGAGAACTTCGCTTTAGAACTTCTTAACAATATCGCAAGTTCTATTAACGAATGGGAATTTACACATTAACTTAACTTTCGAAAGATGTTATTATTTATCCTAACTTTCTTATTTTGTATTAAAATTGGTTTATAATTTAATAAACCCTTAATTTTCGGAATTTCATAAAGAACATTCTCTAATAATTTCATATCAATATCAATTCCAATCACTTTCGTCCTACCATAATAACCCAATGATTTTTTCGTAGCTGTTATGATGCCTGCTAATGAGAGTTCGTTAATATAATCACTAATTCTTCTCCTAGTTAAAGTTCTTACTCCAGGTATTTTATTTGTAAGTTCATCATGAACTTCATAAATATCACCTGAAACAATGATCCTTTCTCTGCTGAATTTCGATATTAGATAAATTGCTGTTAAGACTAACTGTGCTTGTAAGGGCATTCCTCTGATATAATCAATAATTTGATCACTTTCTAATTCTAATTGTGCTTTATTAACATGCTCTGGAGTCACTCTCTTATTTTGTGTTCTTTCTGCAATTTCACCTGCTTTTCTGAGCAATTGCAAAGCTTTTCTGGCATCTCCATGCTCCTTAGCTGCTAGAGCAGCGCATAAAGGAATCACTCCCTCTTTAAGCACATTTTCATGAAAAGCTATTTTGGCTCTGTCATTAAGTATATCTCCCAACTCTCTTGCATTGTATGTGCTAAAAGTGATATGCTCTTTACCCAAACTTGAAATTACTCTTGGATCTAATGATTCCTTAAATTTTAATTTGTTAGAAATACCGATTAAACAAGTTCTGCAATTATCCAAATTTTCATTTAATCTAGTAAGATCATATAATATTTCGTTCCCCCCTCGCTTATCAGCAATCATATCGATTTCATCTAATACTAAAAAACAAATTGATTCTTTAATTTTATGATCAAGTAACCCCAGCAGCTTTTTAAATATTACATCTTTAGGTAATCCTGTAGGTGGTATCTTCTCACTTCCCACAATCGTATTATAAATATGAGCAAGTATACGGTAAGGGGTGGATACAATACTACAATTAATATAAATCCACCAAGGTTTATTCTTTTTAGTAAACTGAGCTAATTTTTGACTGATATAACGAATCGTGGCGGTTTTTCCCGTACCTGTCATTCCATAACATAGGAAGTTTGGAGGGGTATCTCCTCTTAATGCACAAGCCGTTTTGCTTGCAATTTGCTCAATCTCTGTATCTCTGTGAGGCAAATCATTAGGAATATATGAAGGCTCTAAAGCGTCACGTTTTGTAAAAATCTTGGGACCATTTAGATATTTTTTGTAAAATTGATCAATATTAAAATTTTGATACTCTTTTCTTTCATTTTTCAACAATTATTGACACCTTTTCTTTCCAATCGAAATTATTCTCTTTCCATTCGAGCAATAGTATATAATATGATTCATAAAAAACTATTTAAAGTTTCTTATTAACGCCAAATTCGTTCAAAAAATGTTAATGTTTTAATAAAACAATAATTATAATCGGTTTTATTTGTAAGTATAAATATTTATGTCGCGCTATTAAAAAATATTTGTTAGTATCGCAATATTTCTTAATATAGCATTAATAAGTAAAAATTTTGTTTTTTACCAAGGCACATCTTTTACCCCGATAACATAAGCTATTGTATTGGCTATAATACTCACTGATGGGGTTAAAATCATCAAAAAGATAAATATATTTAAATCAGGTATTAAAAATAAATTAGGAGATATTAAGGCAGGGATTGAAACAAAAAGCATGCTAAAAATAGCAAAATCAAGTTGGTCTATCACCCAAAAGGGTCTACCACTCTCAATACCGAAACGTCTCTTTAAAAATGAACCAATAAGATCTCCTACTGCCGCACCATAGGAGCATAAGATAATTCTGATTATTAACACTAAGACACCTATAGGAAGACTTCCACCTGTAAAATAATATTGATAATAAGAAACTTCAGAATACAATTGATATTGCCCAATTGAAGCAGCTGCCTCTACAATAGGGTTAATAAATGGCCATAAAATGATAAATAAAAGATAAATTCCTAAAGAGATGGGGATTCCCACATATAGCGGCCCTTTTATCAAACCATTTACTGTCTTATGATCACCTAAAATACGTCTACCATCTTTACAAATCTTTCCACCATCAATCGGTTTTCCACCACCTACTAAAACCATACCCGCGTTTGATATATACCCAGGAGCAATTAAAAGAAGTGAAAAAATTAATGTTGCTACCCAATCTGCCCATGAAAAAATAAAACTCACAATCATAAAATCCGCTAAAAATAATAAAGCAAAACAAACTGCTAAAATTTTAGCTATTTTCTTCTCACGCTTGTCTGATTCAATAAGGCTTTCATCCGGCACTTTAATTTCCTAAAAAATTGTGAGCATTTTATTATTTAAGAATATTAAATGTGCTTTAAAATAAAAGGATTTTTGTAAGATAAGTTTATAAAGAAAAATTTCATAAATACTCTAATTCACATTCAATCCTAATTGGAAATTCCTCATTCTGAACATAGATATAATCCCTAAAAAGCTGATTCACAGTATTTATATAACTTCCTTTTCTTCCTATAGCTATACCTCTATCTTCATAACTTAAAAAAGAAATGGATATTAAAATTCCTTCTAAAGATTTTCTTTCATTTTTTTTAGACTCCATCCATTTAATGTGAACATCGTGAATATAAGTATCCGGAAAGAAGCTAAATAGTAGTTTTATTAATTTCTCCTCATTTCTGATGAATAATACTTTATTTTTATTGAAATCTTTTCTTATCCCATGAATATATTCAGACAATAAGAAGTAATATTTTGGATTGATAAAGTAGAATATGAAATCATTCATAACAATAATATTATCAGGAAAAAACCCCCCTGTTTTATAAGAAAAATAATTATATAATTTCAATTCTCTATTAGAAAATTTCTTCTTAACTTTGACATTTTTAGAAAAAATCAGATCTTCAGCATATT
>JAWOFX010000099.1:0-14227 GCA_046497275.1 Promethearchaeia archaeon
CCACATCTGCGACAAACTCTCTGCCCTTTTCCTTTATTACCACCTTGGGGCACTTTTTTTCACCTAATAGTTGTAATATTTTATTTTATATTATTTTTTTTAATTCTCTAATTAATTTAATACTCCTCTTCAAGTTTTTCGACTATTCGAGCATTAAAATATTTTTCAAGAAAATATTGAGCTTCTTCTCGAGAGACATAATGGTCTTTCGGAATTTTTGCTCTATGGATTCTTCGATATTTCACTCTCATTCCAGGTCTCACGAGTCTAGCCGTCACATCAAGACCCCAAATACCGATTAATGTGTCATATTCAACTCCGGGAATTGCGATATGCTCAGTTATCCCAAAACCAAAATTTCCATAATTATCAAAACTGGTTCGTTTAACTCTATTATTATAGACTATCATCAATCTCTTGAGTAAATCCTCTGCTTCTTTACCGCGAACAGTCACTTTCACTCCAATAGGGCGTCCTTTTCGTAAATTGAACTCTTTTACGTTCTTGCGTGATAAAGTTTTTCGCGGTTGTCGTCCCGATATTCTTTCTAATACGCTTGATGCACGTTCTAATTCTTCTCCTCCAGATCCAACTCCTATATTTAGTACCACTTTTTCTAAATATGGTCTTTTCATAGGATTCTGCCATTTTTGGTCATAAGCGTTTAATTGTTCAGAATCTTGTTTTTTACTTTTTGAAGCCATTTTTTCTCACATCTGTTTTACTTTATTTTTCACTATTTTGAGGAATATCAATTTCGGGTTCTTCATCACCCAATATAAAAGTATAATCATAGGAAGTTTCAGTTTGCCCACCATCATGCTCAATCGATACTGTGCTTGCATTTGGACCAAAACGCTTTTGAATGTCAATAATCTTTCCGACTTGTCCAATATTAGCCCCATCGATGATTAGAGCGAGCTTTCCTACATCAAATTCCAATTTTTTCTGAATTTCTTGTTCTGGAAGAGAGATTTTCAACACATCCATTCGTTTATAAGTATCTTCTTCAGGATCTGTAGGATCCTTTACTCGAATAAGGATATTTCTTCCATCGTGCAGATTTAATTGGATATGACCACCCTTAAGTGTTGTCTTCCCCTTGATTCGGCACAGTTTATATTCACTTTCCTCCTTTGAAATTTCATGAAGCATTAATCCATAATGTGAATCAGGTATAACTCGATAATGAGTGTCGATTTCATCTATTGATATTACATCCATTAAGCCTACTGGGAACCTTTCATCCACTACTACTTTTCCATCAACTTTAAAATGTCCCCTTCCGATTAATTTCTTTGCTTCACGATGATTATCCATGATATGCAATAAATCTCTTACAATATGCAAGAGTGGTAAGCAAAATCGTTTTGGATGGGGGCCTGGTGATGGAGACACGAAGAACTTCCCATGTTTTCTCTTAATTTGAAGAAATTTTGGAGTATTTAACCTTTTTAATGTTTTAGAATCGCCATGTTTCGTCATTTTAGTCTACTTTCACCTCTTTTTCTTTCTTTGGACCTTTCAGCTCTTCTTCCCAATCAAATCCGAAGACAGACTTTCTGTCTATTTGATGAGCACGCCAAGGATCCATATCTTTTCCTTCTTCCTTAAACTTAGTTATAATTAAATTTGAAATGTGAATACCTGGATTAAATTCTGTCCCATCAGCTTTTTCAAAAGCAGCTTCTTTAATTTTTACGCGAAGATTTTTATCGATCTCGGTAACTTCTCCTTCAAAATCTTTGAACTCTCCTTTTGTAATTTGTACTTGATCGCCCACACGTAATGGTAACGTTTTTATACCATATTCTTCTTGGAGAAAATCGGCTAGTCGTGTACGCAATAATTTTGAACGCTGATGGTTTTTATAATTATAAAGTGCCTTACGTTGTTTTTTGGGTTTTTTTGATTTAACTTTCATATTTAACACATCTGAATAATTTTTATATAATTAATGATGAAATGGAAGCAAGTCTTGGGAATGTTTCAGCTGCTTCTCGAGCGATTGGGCCTCGAATTTCAGTACCTTTCGGATCGCCTTCAGGAGTTACGATTACACCCGCATTATCTTCAAAACAGAGCCTAGTACCGTCTACTCGGCGATAGATCCTTTTCTGACGCACTACGACCATTTTCAAGACATTTCCACGGAGCTCAGGCTTACCTTTCTTGATGGAAACCGTGCAGATATCTCCTACTGTAGCTTGAGGTAATCTTCTTTGTCGTGTTTTTGTATGGTCTACATTAATAATTTTAGCGATTTTTGCGCCTGAATTATCTGCGATGATCACTTTTGAACCATTTTGGAGACCATAACTTGTTCGAGGTTTAACGATCTTTTTTCTTCCCAATTTTCGGCGTGTTCCCACTATGCTTCACCTGGTTTTTTAATCTTATCTAATACAATAAATGATTTTGTTTTTGAAATTTTACGACTCTCTCCCACAAGCACCATATCACCCAGTTCAACAATATCACTCAAACAACTGGGCAAATGGCATGTAAGTCGTGAATTCCGTCTTTCATATCTTTGATATTTTTTAATAAATTGAACATAATCAAATCTAATAACGACTGTATTTTTTGATCGTTTACTTACAACGGTTCCTTTCGTGATTTTCCCTCTAATTCTTGTAGTTCCATGAAATGGGCAGAATTCATCATCACATTCCTCTGCCTTTACCTTTGGAGGGGACACGTTCGGAACCCCAATATTTCTACTCATTTTTTAAACCTTCTCTTTTTTTTCAAACTTCTTAAACGGTTTTCAGGACGACCAACAATTTTTATGCCGTCGAATTCAACCATATAATTTTTCTCATCTTTATTTTCTTTCGGGATAAGAATCCGAAAAACATAATTCTTTTTTACATACTTCTTTTCTTGATTTTTTATTTCTGTTACTATCATATTTTCCGTGTCGTCTATGATTGTTCCAATCTGTCTGAATTCTTTGTTTGGCTTTTCCTTAGACTTTGCATGTGCCTGGAGTCCAATTAGATCATGATATATTAGATATTTTGGATTAATCTTCATTTTCTTGTTTTTCTTCATTGATAACTGTGAGGATTCTAGCAATTTGTTTCCGAAGCATTTTTGCTTTTGCTGGATTGTCTGATAATCCTCCTCCTGTCTGCATACTATAGAGTAGCATCATTTCCTCTCGTAAATCGGTTAATTTTCGTCTACGTTCACGATCGTCCATTTCTCTAATTTCAGACGCTTTTAATACCATAATTATCCTCTCATTTGTTTTTTATTTATTCTTCTTGATTTTCTTCTATATCATTCTCAACTTCAATAGATGCTTCCGCTATATCTTCCTCATCTACCTCATCAATTAGCTCTTGATCCTCCTCAGTCAATTCTTCTTCACCCTCTTCAACTAAGTATTCACCAGCTTTTAATTTTTCTGCCTTAGTTTTCGGTTTCTTTGATTCAATTTCTTTCTGCGTTTTTTCCAATAATTCCCGCTTTATTTGTACTCCATCTCCGGTAGCATAACCCGCATGGAAAATCTTTACAATAATTCCCAGCGTTCCTGATTTTTGGATACATTGAGCAACACCTTTATCAACAGCCTCTTGAGCAGGTTGACCACTTTTCTTCATTGTGCCAGCTCTAAATATTTGGGTTCGAGCTCGCTGTGAAGTAATTTTTCCAGCAATACGGATTTCACATCCTTTTGCCCCAGCGTCCATAATTCGTCGTAAGATATAATATCCCGCACGTCTATAATGTCTTCCCCGATCTAATGAATAAGCTAAGCGCTCTGCCATTATTTGTGAATCCAAACTTGGATTTTCAACCTCTTCAACTTCAATTTGAGGCATTTCAAGTTCAAATCGACTCTCTAATTCTTCTGTGATCTCCCGGATTCGCTTCCCACCTTTTCCAATTACTAGTCCAGGACGGGATGTTTTTAAAGTTATTCGAACTCCTAGAGGTGTCTTTTGAAGGTCAATCCCAGCAAAGCCAGCACGAGCTAATTCATTTCTCAAATATTCGTTGATTTGCATCAATTTGATACCTTGTTCAATGAAATGTTTTGCTAGTGGAATAGTTTCATCAATCTCTTTAATTTTTTATTATTATTTTATTATTTATTTTACTTAACTTGGTAATTCATACACAATGATTTCCACATGGGTTAAATGTTTGAAATAAGGTGAGGATCGTCCATAAGCTCGCTCAATATATCGTTTTATTTTTCTTCCTCTTTGTGTTGCTGCATGAATTATTCTACATAAATCAATATCTAAACCTTGATATTCTGCGTTGGATTCAACTTGTGTGAGAATTTCATATATCCTCGCAGCTGCTTTTCTTGGATAGCGTCCCGCATCCCATTTGAATTGTTTAAGATCCTTCCGATGGGCTTGCTTTTTATTGTGACGTCTGAATGGTACTGACTGTTCCAATCTGATAACTTTTTCTAAATATGTTTTTGCTTCACCAAGACGCATACCCTTTATTACGGCACAGATCTCTCGTGCGTGCTTAGGTTTTATTCGTAAATCTCTTCCAGCAGCTTTCGCTAACCTTTCAGAATCGTACTTTTCTTCTGAAAAAGAGTACCCCCAATTAGGCATTTTTTTGTATTCAACTCATTGATTTTATGTAATTTTTATTTTTTTATTTAAGTGGAACATATTTAGAACTTCTTGTGGCTCCAATTCCAGGACTACCGTGAGACACTCTTTTTCTTGTAAGCGCAAATTCCCCAAGATAATGTCCAATCATATCTGGTTTGATCTCAACCACATCATAAGAGTTTCCATTATACACTCCAATTTTCAAACCGACCATTTCAGGAAATATAAGCATATCTCGTACATGTGTCCTTGTAATCAAGTCTTTACCTCTCTTTTTAGCGCGATACGCACGTCGCAATCTCTCAAGTAATTTTTTCTGCCGAGGGGGCAATCCTCGCTTTAGGGAGCGTCGAGCTCGTGCAGGTAATAATTGTATGAATTGATCCATACTCATGCGTTTTAGTTCCTCAAGTGTATGACCTCTATAATGGAACTTTAATCTGCTAAGCTCTGATTCTTGTTCTTCCTCCTCTGATTCTTGTTCTTCCTCCTCATTCTCAAGAGTTTCCTCAATTTCTTCTGATTCTTCTATTTCCTCTTCTTCTTCCTCTTCCTCTTCTTCATTCGGTTCTTCATTGGGAGTCATAATTTTTTCAAATCCGTTTAATCTGATATATGTTGTTCCGTTAATTATTTCAAATTATATAGTATTGTAAATTTATTTAGTGTAGAATAATTTTTTAATTTTATTGAAAAAAATTAAAAGAATTATTGGAGAAGCGAAAAGAACAATAAAAAAGGTAAAGTTTATAAGTGGTAAATATGACGCTTCTAACTATCTTCCATTATTTTTTTTTATCGTGTAAAATAATGAATCTCTTTTGATATTTTTTATTCAAATAAGATTTATAATTTGATTCAGAATTGCTACGAAAGCAGATACTTATATTATAGAAGGAATTTTAATGGATGAGATTTTGAAATTATATGATTTAAAAACTCAAGAATCGGAGTGAAACTCTCTTCTTTTTTTCATAAATTACTCATCATAATGGTTGGGGTTATAAACTCGTTTTATATCCTCTTCATCGAAATGACCTTCCCACCATTCTTTAAAGATAATATATTCTCCACCCTTATCATTAGGGTTGATTATTGAATGATAGGTTCCTATTGGAGTATGAATTTCTCTTCCCGAATGCACATAATAATAAATATGATGATCATTTAAAACAATAGGTTTCCCTGAAATAATCTTCCAACGTTCGGAACGATCTTGATGAATTTGAAATGAAATTCCCATTTCTGGTTTGAGAAAAATTAGATTATGATCTGGATACGTAAATTTTATGCTATACCACTTAGGTAAGATATCGATATATCCTTCTGGAACATTATGTTTATGCTTAAATTCCTCAGGGTTTATTTTTCTCTTCTCAGTATTTTCATATTTGTAGGGATCATATATTTTTTGGTGCTGCTCGACGTCTTGATCGTACTCAATTTGGATGGGTTTATTTGACTTATTTATTAGCATATAATGGTTTTTAGGAGAAATTATAAGATTATCGGATTTGATATTTTTCGTAAAGAATTCAGTCTCATTTATTAGAAATATTGACTTTAAAAATTGTGGATCAAGAGAAATCCTTAATTCAGTAGATCCATTCCTACGTAGTTTAGTTCCTCTATTGGGTCTTAACTTCTCGAAAAACATTCTTTTCACATTGATAATTTAAATCTTTATACTCTTATTATATTCCTTTATCCTATTTTTTATCTCATCCTCATAAGGCATTGAATTTTGTGCTCCTTTTCGAGTTACCGCGATAGATGCTGCTGAAGTCGCTGCCTTTACTGCGTCTGTTATGGATGAGTCGTTTGCAAGATAACTTGCTAATACCCCATTAAAACAATCTCCAGCACCAACTGTATCCACTGCATCCACTTTAAAAGCGGGGATCTTTTTCATTTCCTTTGATGGATGATCATAGAGCATAGACCCTTTAGAGCCCAGCGTAGTGATAATATACTCTACTCCAAATATCGAGAGATCATTGCAAGCTTTGAGAATTCTTTCAGTTAGAGAACGTTCAGAATTATCTTGATAGGCTTTGAAGCCTAATAAAGAATGCAATCTGAATAGCTCTCCCTCATTTGGAACAATTATATCAATATTTTTTAAAACAGTCGGAGGGAATGGTTTAAGAGGTGCAGGATTAAGAATCTTTGTTGCTTTTCCTTCTTTAGCAATATCAAAAACTTCGATTATTGTTTCTATTGGGATTTCCATTTGAACTACTAATGAGGAGGCATTTTTTATTATCTCTGCGTGTTTATGAATCTCTTCTTTACTCAATGTAGCATTTGCTCCCGGTGCTACACTTATCATATTTTCTCCATTTTCATCAATCATTATAAATGCTACACCGCTATGCTCGTGCTCATCTCTAATAATAAACTCTATAGTAATACCTTCTTTACTTAATTGGGAAATCATCTCATCTCCAAATTCATCTTGTCCAATTTTGCCCATAAAGAGGACTTCAGAACCAGCTCGAGCTGCTGCAACTGCTTGATTTGCCCCTTTTCCCCCCAAAGACTTGCTGAAGGTCCCACCAGTGATTGTCTCACCAGGTTGGGGTAATCTTTTGGAATAAATATTAAGATCCATATTACTTGATCCTATGATGAGCACATACTTCTTCTCCAAGTGAAATTGACTCCTATTCAAATCATTTTTCTTATATATCTGAATTCAATCTATAATACCTAATAATTTTGTTGTATTTATTATTCTACACTAATCAAAATCAAATTATGATTGTGCGATTATTTAGAATCTATTTAGCAAAATGAAATGGTTTTTATTTAAAGATGTTTTGAAATATAATAGTTAGTATTTGATAAAAATAAAAAATATAAAATAAAATTAATACGCGAAAAGGTGTTTAAAATAGCGAAAGACAAGATTATAGGTGCAATTATTATAATAATCGGCGCTTTACTTGGTGTCTTCTACACTTTGGGTTCTTTTGTGGATTATTTATTGGAATCTCTTTGGAATGTACCCCAAGGGTTTGATATTACCTCCTCTTGGTTAGGTTTAGATTTATTTGACTGGAGATTATTTGTTGTAGCTCCACTTACACTTGTTGTTGTATTGGTGGCTATAATTGCTATCTGGATTGGATACAGTATGCTTACTACCCCTGCTCCAGTTCCTTTAGAGGAGTTGGAAGAGGAATTAGCTGCTGAAGAGGAAGAACTTGCCCTAGAAGAAGAACGAGAAGAAGATTAACTTATCATATACTTTTATTTTTTTTATTTTCCTTTTATATATTTCTTTAATTTTTTTTGGATAATTTAAAGTTCTTACTTATTATAAATCTCAACTTCATTAAGAATCAATTATTATTCCAAAATAGATTAAAAATTGCAATTTGATGAATTAAAATGAATTCAAAGAGAAAACTTTTGGTAATAGGGGTTGATCAAGCGATTCCGTGTCTTATTGATACATTCGTGAGAGAAGAGAAATTGCCTAATATAGAGAAATTGATCAAAAGCGGCGTAAAAGGTGAAGCCTATTCATGTCCTCCTTGTGATACTCCGACAAATTGGGCGACAATCGCAACAGGGGCTCCTACCGCGATTCATGGCGCAACCAGTTTTTATCTCCATATCCCAGGTGAAACTTTTGAATTTAGTCTCAAGAATCGTTCTAGAACGCAACTTTCAAAATATGCGGGCGCAGAATATTTTTGGACTACTGCCGATAAAAATGGATATAGTCCCTTTGTAATTAATTATCCTGCTGGATGGCCGAGTAATTTTGAAAAAGGAGCAATGAGTCTTTTTACATGGTCTGTTCCAGAGTCATTACCCCAAAAGATATTGAGTGGAGCAAAACTAAAATTTAGTAATAAATCAAAGAATCCAAAAAAACAAATTAATCCCATTGAAGAGCCAGAGTTAGAAATAAAAAGTAAATCCCCTATCTTAGGTATTAGTTTTGAAATAAAGGGAGGTAAAATAACCAAAACAAAAACGTTAGATGGGTACATAGTAGATAAAAACGGAAGGGGTTATGATACTTTTATTTATTTAGAGATTGAGAAGGGAATTACACATGAACTACGTGAAAAAGAAACAAGTGAATGGATTGATATAAAATTAGAAACTGAATATGGCGAATTACCTTGCTTATTTCAATTAGAAATTGAAAATATAGAAAATAATGGGACCGATTTAAAGTTATACAGAAGTTCAATATATAATACAAAAGGATGGTCCGTTCCTGAGTCATTCGCTGAAGATTTAATCAAACATGGGATTTTTAGTCAAAAAAAAAGTGAGGATAATGAAGTTGAGTATATGATTTCAGGAGATATAGCACCCTATCTTGAATATGCGAGGGATGAGAGTTTATCATTGGGAAAAGCCATTACTTATGCTAAACAGAGTTTAAAGTGGGACGTATGCTTTTTTCATATCCATCATCTTGATAGTGTAAATCATAGAACCTTAGGACCCGTCTTTCCAGAATTTCCAAACTATAATGAAAAAGATGCATCCATTGCTAATAATCAAATAGAAATTGCATATAAAATCATAGATGAATTAGTGGGTAATTTATTAAAAAGTTGTGTTGATGAGCATACAATTGTTTTATTCGTTTCTGATCACGGTGCGATTCCCGTGTGGAAGAATGTAAATATTACATTACCCTTAGAAGAGGCTGGGCTTTTAAAATATCAATGGAATCAAAGCAAAAAAGAATATGTGATAGATTGGAAGGAAACAAAAGTATATCCTTATATGGAACCTCCTTATATCTGGGTAAATCTGAAAGGAAGGGATCCTAAGGGAATAGTTAGTTCTTCTGAATTTGAATCGGTGAGGGAGCAAACAATTGATGCTCTTGAGAATTTCCGAGATCAAGATACGGGAGAAAAAATTGTAAAGAAAGTTTTAAGAAAGGAAGATGCAGAATATTTGGGGCAAAATGGAGAGAGAGTAGGTGATATTATCTATTTTCTGAAGCCCCCCTATCAAATATTTGATGGAAAAGTAACGCAATTGAACGCTGCGAGAAAAAAAAAGAGACTATATAAAAAGCCCGCGGTATATGATGCACAGGTCTGTTTTGGGGCCCATGCGTATTATCTTCCCGATGAAACACAGGGAGACTATAGTATTAGTGTGCCGATGATTTTTAATGGTCCAGGAATTAAAAATGGTGTAAAATTAAATGAAATTGTTAATTTAATTGATATTGCTCCCACTCTTTCACATCTATTAAATATACCAAACCCCGAAAACGCTCAAGGAAGAATTCTTACCGAAATTTTAGAATAATTTTTTTCATCTTATTCTACACTATTTTTTTAGACTATACGCATTTATTTCCCCAGAATCATTACTTGTAAAAATCAGGTCACTGTTGCTATTATATGCAATATCATTGATACAAGAATGCTCATGTTTAAAGCTATGAATTTTTCCACTCTTTTCTTCTACTAGCAATAAGCATCCTTCAGTGGTACATAGTGCAATAAAATTTTCTTGATTATTCTTGATGCTTTTGAATTTTTCCACATTTAAACCTTGTAGTTGCCATGAGATTTCTTCTGCTGTATTCAAATAGAGAACTTGTGAGGTATATGCTAAATTTTGGGTATCATTAGGATATAGATAGGCATAGGAATATGTACTCATGAGGAAAGCTGTAGGGGACCTTATGGGATATGATTTACAACTCCATATGTAATCAGAAAAAGATAATTTGGCAATGGTAGCATGATTTTCTCTATTAATATAATAGAGTTCTTTCTCATCTCCTCCACAAATAAAGATGGGAGTATCTGATATAGAAAAGGTTGTAAAAGTACGTAATTTATTATCAAATTTTTTAAACCACAACAATTCTCCGTCTTCTCCCCTAAAAATGCGTAATGTTCCGTCATTCCCGCATGCGACTATGATTTTTTGTGATTTAAAATTAATATCTTCAATAATTTTAGCATCACCAATCCCTTTCTCGAACATTTGTGCCCAAATTAACTCTCCTGATTTACTATTCAATACTCGCAAGCTTTTGTCCAATGAATATACTATAAGTTCCAATTTTGAATCCAGAGTAATATCATCTATCAGAATTCCATTTATATTTCCGCCAAAGGTGTGTGCCCATAAACTATGCAAGTGTAAACTGGAATCTATAGTAAATGTTCGTAATAATCCATCCATAGATCCTATGATAAGTTCTAAATTCCCATTTTGAGTAATATCTCTCACATTTATGGTATAAATCGCTTTTTTTTCGGTGATGGTATCTTTAAATAAAAGAGTTCCATTTGTATTCAAAATTAGTAGTTCTCCATTTTGGGTAGTTACAATTATCTCTTTTTGTCCATTTCCATTTAAATCTCGGGTTAATATTCTTAAAATAGGATTTGTATGGCTATAAGTCCAAAGTTTCGTTAATGAATTCATATTTATGGGTATAAGATCACCTCTAAAAATTGAATAATTCACTATGGTTTCGTAAAAAATTTAGTAAAACCTAATTAAATTTTTTGATAATGCGTTAATTCTTCTCTTTTAGTTATGCCCTCTTATATATAAAATAATATTAGTGTTATCATTTATTAAATCTTTAAATTATAGTCTGAAGTTAAATCCTTAATTTTTGATTTCCCACTTAATAACGAAGTTTTTATTTTTTATATTATTAGAAAAAATAACACTTTAGTAAATTTTTGGTGGATTTATACCAAAAAATGAAAAGAATAAAACTTACAAAAGAAAAATAAATTTAACAAAAGAACAAAGGAGAGAAACACATTATGTCTTTTGAAATTGAAATTGATATGGATGCTTGTTCTGGATGTGGAACATGCTACGAAGTATGTCCGTCCGAATGTTTTGACGAGCCAGAAGGTGGAAAGGTAGTAGTTATTGAGGAAAACAGAGAAGATTGCGTTGGTTGTCGGGCTTGCGAGACTCAATGTCCAGAAGAAGCAATTGTAATTACTGAAGTCTAACTCTGACGGCTTTTAGTCTATAATTATTTTTTCATCTCTTTTTTTATTTTTTTATCTTATCGTAAGGTATTTATAAAACTTATCTATGATTTGTTAATCATACTCAATTATGTAAATGTAAGTTAATTTTTTCTCTTTCAAGCTTTATAATACACGAGGATAGAAATCTTGATGTAATTCTGTCAAAAAAACATAAATTCAATCAAACTTTAAAAAAATAAATTAGTGATAGTAAGAAAAACAAATAAAAGAGATTCGATATAATGGAAAATTTAACAGGAGGTCCGGCAATTATCTATTCGGTGTTGTGGCAAACGAAGCAAATGGGCTTTTTAAAAACTATTTTAGAAGACATTGGAATAAATAATTTAAAAGTCCTCATTTATTTCAAAGATTACTTACCTGGAGCGCTTCTTGAATTGGATGGCGAAAAGGGAGATTTTCACATTACTCCCGTGGATGATCCTAAAACTGTAGAATATGACGGCGCGTTTTTCGGAGAATTAAAATATGTATTAAGGTTAATTAAGGGGCATATGTTCTCAAAGGGGTTCTGGCACCTCTTAAAGGGAAAAATAAAGTTAAAAGGGATAACATCTTTGTTCAAATTATTAAAATTAATAGGTGAGTTGGCGATTTAAGATGGAGGATTCATTGGAAGTGTTATTAGATGCCCTCAATTGTAAAACACCTTCAAGAATCCCTTCTTTTTGTCTGGGTGCTGATTGGGATTTTATGGAACGATTTTATGCCGAATATGGATTTACCTACGAAGAATTTAATCAATTTAAGGAGGATAAGCTCCCATGGTTATGTCCCGTAAATATTCCATTATCCATTAAACTTGGAATTGACTTAACTTGGATTACAATTGGAGGTCCTGTTATCTGGCTGGATCATAGCAATAAACCTGCTCAAATGCATGGTGGTTTATTTAAGATAGCAACGCGAACCTCCTCTTACCACCCCCAACAAGTACAAAAAAGAGACCTATTCCGCATTGGTGGTGGCTGAAAGCAGGTTTAGAAAGTGAGGAAGCTATTAGAAATTATCTTGAAAAAGATATCCATTATAAAAAATCCAAGTTTAAAGACTATAAAAAAATAATAGATACTTGTTTGGATAAATATGGTCTGGTGGTCTCAATCGGATTAACTGGACCATGGGAAAATTTGCATTTTGGAATCGGATTCGGTCAAGTCGCAAAATTATGGAGAAAAAATAGAGCATTATTACATGAAATTGGGAATTTTTATAATGAATTTGCCTTAGAGGGAATGGAAAACTTAATGAAAATCACCAAACCGAAGGTCGTAATGATTGGGGACGATTATGGCTATAATCAAGGATTACAATTAAGTATCGAAATGTGGCGGGATCTCGTTCGACCCACCTTACAAAAGCACGCAGAGATAATTCATAGGTATGGAGGAAAATTTCTTCTACATTCATGCGGTAATATAGGAGAGTTATTCGGAGATTTTGTAGAAATAGGAATCGATGGAATCGAATCCTTAAAACCATTTAACAATGATCTAAAAAGTCTAAAAAAAAAATATGGGGATAAAATCGCGTTAATAGGTACAATAGATGATACTAACTTACTCAAGAACGGAAAACATGAACAGATAAAAAGAGAAGTGAAAAATTCAATCGAAGAGTTAGGCCCAGATGGATATATTCCCGGAGCAACTAATTTCTTGCTCGACCAACCGCCTGATAATATTTATGCAATGTTAGAAGCGATTCGAGAATATAAAATCCCATGAATCTGTAAAAATTTTATGAGCCCAATCCGAATATATTTTATCTATTAAAAATAAATGGGCAAAAAATGGGTATAAAGCCTTCATGAGTGAAACTTTTTGAAGAAAAAGAAAAAAAATTTAAATTATAATAAATTTTTCTGAATAAGTAAAAAATAAAAAGTGTTTGATTAATATTCCTCGGTAGAAATTAATCCAACCCTACTTTTTATTCTGTTTTTTTTATCACCTTTAAACGGTTTTAAAACGATCGGGTTTTTTTATCTAGACACCCAGTTAATGTATTAAAAAAACTCTTATTTAAATGTTTCTCCTATGGAAATCCTTCACCTAACTTATATACTTTGTTAAAAAGTGTTCAGAAATTGAAATAAGTTTTAAAAAGAGAAATGAAGAAAATTAACAAAAAAAAATATAAATTAACGAAAACGGTGTTTAGACCTCGCTTTTGAAAACTTTTTAGTTTTGTTGAAAGAGAAAATAAAGAATTCAGATAAATTAGAGAATTATGTTTTTACCAAAGAAGAAATCTTTAATTCAAGACACAAATATATTGAAATTATAAATAATTAAGTTATGAAAAATTCACAGAGTCTTTTTACTATTATACTCACTTCGATTTGAATAACATGATAAATGCTGTAGATCAAATCTTACCCTATTGCAAAGTTTTGTATTCATCACCTGCATCCATCCCTTTTTTCTATATTATGGATCATGGTCTGCAGATTTGTCATTTCTTTTTCGCTTTACTCTTATTTCAATTTTTTAAATTAAATGAATTACCAGAGTAGAATTCGCCCGCATTTTTTACATACGCCTTCATTGATCTGCCTATTAAGGCAATTTTGATGATAAGGAGCCCCGCATTCCT
>JAWOFX010000178.1:0-12779 GCA_046497275.1 Promethearchaeia archaeon
CGAGATATTGGTCCTCCTATGTATCCTCCTTATATAAATTATAATGGAGTCTATGGGCAATTTGATCCCATTGAAGTTGATAAGAGAGAGGATTGCTTGGCGTGTGGAGATATCGAGGGTGAGGAAAATGTTCAAATTGTTGTTCCTTTTGATGCAGATATTAATTATATATTCAATGCTATGAAAATCACTGGATATGAATTGGAACCAAATGAATGGTTAATAACCAATCCTCGAAGTAAAGAAATATATTGGGATCCTAATGCAAATAATCCTATTTTCAAAGATCCTGAAGTAAAATTAAGAGGTGAGTTAAAGGTAGAAAGCAATGAAATTTTAACTTTAACACCACTTGGAAAAGCAAAAGAAAAGTCTAATATTAAGAAATATAATGTAATCGTGACCTATATGTGATTTCTTTAATCTTTTTGCTGGTTATTTACAAATTGGATTAGATCATCAATAAGATACGCCTTAACTCCAGCATTTGTTCCTGTTAAAAGATCTTTTTTCATATCCCCAATAAAAAGCATCTCATCAGTTTCCACATTAAAATGATCTTTAATTATAATCAAACCTTCGGGCTCAGGCTTCCATCTTCTTACATCTTCTCTTCCCACAATAAAATCAAAATATTTTAAAATATCTTCTTGTTTAAGCGACTTTTTTATAGTATTTCTAGAATTAAGGGATAATATTGCCAATTTAGTATCTTCGGGAATACCAAATTTTTTCTTATGTTTGATTAACTCAATAGTTTGAGGTATAGGTATATTATTTTCAATATTTTTTATCTCGAACTCTCTAATAATCTTAAAATGGTTGTGCAATTCTTCTTTCTGATCTTTTGCTACCACAAAACTGAGACATTCAGAAATACTGTGAAATTCACATGACTCATCAAAGATTTTAGAGTATCTATTGGACAGAATATTTTTTAATTCTTGCCAATTCACATCCAATCTTACAATTGTTCCATCTAAATCAAAAACAATTACTTTTTTACCTTGAAATGCAGATTTGTTTAATATATAAACCACCTTAGGAAAAGAGATAATCTTGAAAAGGAAAATTAAAGTTCAAAAAAGAATTTTTGGACAATTTATTAAAAATAAATTATAAACTGAAGAAATTGATTTTTTTAATAAAAATTCTTTCACTTGATTTTCTTGTTTTTTTTTAGATGAATCCCGAGAGATTTTAAAAATTTATTAAGTTTAAACATCTGTTAATAGAGAAAACTAAAAAAATCAAGAAATGGGTAAAGAATTTCAAAAATATAGAAAAAGGAATGAATTTCGAAAGAAAATCAATCCATTGCATATTTTTGCGCAATTTTTCTGCCTTAACAATTTTTCGAAAATTCATAAGACCCTCATATTTTTAAAAAAAGAATAGATTGTTAATTTTAATGGATAGAAATCTGTTTGAAGCTTGGAGAGAGGTAAATCATCATTATAATAAAATAAAAATATGCAGAAAATCATTAAAAAGTTCAATTGTAAGACATAATTATGTATTTTTCAAAAAAGGTGATAAAGGCGTTCTTCGTTGTATTTATTGTGGAAATAAATTAGTAAATGATGAGTTTTCTAAAGGATTTTTAAATCATAGAAATAAGTCTAAAGAAGATCAAAATAAGGGTTTTGGGGATATTACAATTTATAGAATTTATTGGTATAAAAATATTAATGGGGGTTTTTTGGAGTTTCCTGGATTAAATTATGTTGGTCAAACTAAAAATTCAGCATATAAAAGGATATTGGGTAATGGTGGTCATTTCAATAAAGCATTTAATGCTCCTTCGACTTCAATTGAATATTCCATTAAGAAATATGGAAAGAATTTGGATTTAGCAAAAAAAATATTTCGCTTTAAAATAATTCAGATTGTGAAATTTCAAGGCAGTTGGACTCTAATAGAAAAAATAAAGGATTCAAATAAACGGAAGAAAATGATTAAAAAATGGCAGAGAAAAACTCAAGAATTAGCAAATAAAATAGAACAATTCTGGATAGGTTTCTATCATTCTCAATTTTATCGATTTGGAAGAAATATTCTTCCAGGAGGGAAGAAAACTCGTAGTTTTGCTTCTTTAAATTATAAAACATTGGATAAAGTGTTAGAAGAAGCTTGTGTACTATCTAGAATTGCTGTTAGAAAAGATTATGTGTTTGAGAGATTAGATTTAAACGTTACTCAAAATAGAATTTTGGATAATAACATAAGAAGATGGTATGGAATTAGGAAAAAACCATTTGAGACAATTATAAGAAGAAAAAGGTTAAACAGGATTAAAGATCTCTTTGAAAAAGGATATAAAATTAGTGATATTGCAAAAAATATCAATGCTAATAGAAGTGATATTAGAAAGTGGTTAACATCAAGCATTTATAATAAAAAATTTCCGAAAAAGAGTACAATGGAGATTAGGAAAATAGTTATTTCCACAAAAATTAAATATCTCATTGGCCTCGGTATTAAAAATCCGTCAGATCTTCTACAAAAATTACCCGGATTTAAGAATTCCGAAGCTATAACGCATTTTATAAGAAGAAATATTAGCTCTTGGTATGATTTAATTAATGAGTTTGCTCCTAAAAAAGATTATTGGAATATAGCGAAGAAATTAATTATAAAACGATATAAGAATAATTTAAAGTTTGGAAAAAAACTTTATACATCAGTAGAGTTTGCTAGAATCCTGGGTTCTAAAGCTAATAGTTCCTCTGCTGCTATTAAATACATAAAGAGAAAATTAAATACGGAGCTCTCTTGGTCAGAAATTATGGATTGTGTAATTGATAATTTTACTAATAAGTGAACTGTTTAATATTAAGTAAAAAAATTTAGAAAAAAATATGATATTTAATCCATTGCATATTTTTGCGTCCATTTTTCTGCCTTTTTCTGAAAACTCTTATGTGAGCGAAAATATTGCTCACCTGCTTCGTGATTCAGCGGATCTCCAGGATTGAAAAAGGGCGGCTTTATGCTCTCAAGCAATAAATTTGCAGGAGATCTACATGCATCATGCCCTTTAAAGCTTCTATTATGCTTATCAGAGTTTTCGAAGGAGTCCATCCACTTGCTCCTGTTGCAGGATCAACCTTTCCAACTTTATCTGGATTTATTAAGTCCAAACAAATATTTAATTTTCCCGGGGGGATCGAGGAATCAATATTTGGATGCCACATCAAGGTCACCGCATAGACATAGGGGGGAGCAAAAGGATAATTATCAGGAAATTTAATTTCAAACACGAATCGTCCATTCTCATAAGGTGTATCATCCTTTCCTATAATAGTTAATCTGAGATGGTCAATACTCCTACCCCAAGGTTCTAATATGACATGTTCATCATCTTTATATGCTTCTATTGCTTCTGCATAGTCAGTCTCTTCTCTAATCGTTTGTCACCTTAGCTTTATGTTTACAAATATTAAATTATTTTTAAAACTTAGATTTTGTAAGTTTATAAAATTATATATTGAATAGTTAAAAAATTTTGTATAAACAAGACCTAAATTTTATTTTTTAGTTGTTATATTCTTGGTAAAGTATAATATTTTATACATTAAAATTTCAATTATTTTTTATTATAAATGTGATATTATCCAACTCAGTGGGAATAAAGACCCAAATTGTTTTATAGTTCCGAGAGTATGATATGAAAGATTCGTGCAAATTCAAGAGCACATAATTTAATAGCTCTATTACTAACAATTATAAAATCGAAAAAATTAAATTAATTCCACAATTATAATTTTTATCATAATCCCCTCTTAACTCAGTTGGTAGAAAATATTCTTTTCGAATATTTATCAAAAGTGCTCGGCTGTAGATATAATCGCGTATAAAGGCATCTGCCGATGAATATACGTCAGCCGAAACCGAGATGTCGCCAGGTCGAGACTGGCAGAGGGGATCACCTAATTTTCCTTCTCAGCTTTTCAATATGTGAATTAGAAATTGAATTTGATTTATGAAATAAAATATTCATTATCCATAAAGAGAATAAGAATAATATTCCCAAAAAATTTTAATCAGAACAAGCATTATTTCCGCCTTTAATAAAAGTTCTTTTTTATATTGTTAGTATTTAATAACATCAGAATTCTCACACCCACTCGAAAAATTTATATAATTCGAGTATATTTTTATGTATGATGACAACTGATATGGATACTATAATTTTAAAGATTGGATCGAAGGGAGAAATCTTTCCTCCAAAAGAAATCCGAGAGAAATTAGGATTTGAACCTAATCAACCAATTTTGCTGCATGTTCATGAAGATCAACTAATCGTAAGAAAAATTTACTCAATGGAAGAGATATTGAATGTTCCACCCAAAACGAAAATAAGTTATCATGCTTGGAAACAATTTAAAAAAGATTTACTTGAGGAATATGAGTCATGAAGATACTCATTGATACTTCATACTTTTTACCTCTTATTAAAATTGGGATTAAAACAATTCCTAATAAGCTCTTAATTGATATTCTCGCGAAATCCAACAATACCTATTTTTACTCTAATTTGACCCTTTTTGAGCTCACGGCGAAAGGGTTAAAATTATCATCAAAAGAGAATAAAATAACACCCCAAGATGTAAGGATCGGAATTGACACCATTCGAAACGATGCACGACTAACAGAACTATCGTTTACAAATAATCCTTTTATAATCGAATTAGCATCTGATTTAAAAAAAGTGCATAATGATACTATAGACTGCTTGATTTTCGCGACTGCAATTTGCACCTGTGATTGTATCATCACGATGGATGAATTTCTCTTCACTCAAATAAATACAAGGCCTCCATTACTTAAAACGGTGAGAGAACTTAATAGTAGCTTCCAATTTTGGTTTAATGACCTTTCAGGAGAGTTAAAGTCCCTCAAATAAATGATCTATAAGAAAAGAATACTCCCATGATTATTTTTTCAAGTGAGGATACTACAGGGAGGGAAAAAATTCGCATACAAAAAAATATAAAAAGAATTGGGGTTTATAAATAATATATTTAAATTTCTACTCCGATTTTGTTCCGTTTTAATAGCTTTAATATATTATCTTCTTTCGAAATAAAATTACTCCTTAGATCAAATAACTCCAAACTTTTTAATTCTAAAATTGATTCGGGTAATTTAGTAAAGTTATTATTATCATCTAAATAAAGAATCTTAAGAGATTTCAATTTTCATTAATCCTCTGGAAGAGAATTAAAATTACAAAATGATAAATCTAATTCTTCAATTTCATTAAAATTATTTCTATATTTGTCTAAAAAGGCAATAAGAAGCTTTCTTTCACTATCCCAATTTCTTTCAAATCCTCCTACAATTTCTGGAGGTAATTTTCTGAGAGAAATTTATCCATAAAGAGAATCGGAATAGTTTTCCCAAAAAATTATTATGGGAACAAGAATTATTGTTAACTTGAATAAAATAAGAAATAAATCATATATCTGAATTGGGAAGAGATTTAATATGAATGATACTCAAGAAAATGATGAACACGAATTAGAAAAAATCCGAATGAAAAAGATGCGTTCCTTGATGGAGCAAAAAAAACAACAGGAAAATTATGAAAAACAGACGGTTTCCGTTCAAGATAAGGTTGATTTTGTGTTAAAAGTCGTTCTAGAACCACAAGCATATCAACATTTAAAAAATTTAAAAGAAAATGAACCAAACGTTTATCAGTATATCTTTAATGAGCTCGTAGGACAAGAAGTTATTCAAAACATCGACTATTTAATTGCAATTATTCAAAGTAGGGGAGGAGTGCCTCGACGAATCCCATTGGATGTTATAATTTATTTAGAAAGGCAAGCAAAGGGAATCAAGAGCCAAATTAAAGTAAAACGTGGCGATGAGGTTATGGATTTAGGTTCTTATTTAAAGAAGGGCTAAGTAGTAATTTTGTGTGTCATAATAAAATTATTATATAAAGCATTCTAATTTTTATCCTTAATGATAATTTAGCGAGAATAATTCAAATATTTAACCGTGATAAAATGAAAGATTTTATAACGACTCAAGACTGGGAAAAATCGGAATTAGATAATTTATTGCGCAGAGCGGAGGATATGAAAAAGAATCCTAAAAAATACCAAAATCAATTAGATGGAAAATCAATATGTATGTTTTTCTATAATCCTTCCACTCGAACCCGTAATTCAACTCAAGTCGCCGCTTTCCAACTTGGAATGCATCCGATCTTTAATAGTATCAAGGATGCGTGGATAGGATATAAATCAGAATCAATTAAAGATACCGCTGTAGTTCTTTCCAGATATTATGACGTTATAGGTATTAGAATTTTTCCGAATGCTGTGAATTATATATATAAAGAAGGGAATCGAATCCTGCGTGAATTTGCTAATTGGTCTAAGGTTCCCATCATTAATTTTGAAGATGATATGTATCATCCTCTTCAAGCACTCACAGATATTTTTACCATGCAAGAAAAAAAGCAGAATCTTAAACACAAGAAAATAACAATTAGTTGGGCGTATCATCCAAAACCACTACCATTTAGCGTACCCAATTCTATTCTTCTTAATAGCACACGATATGGGATGGATGTAACCTTAACACATCCTAAACATTATAATTTAGATGATGAAATTATTCAGATGGCAAAAAAAAATACAGAAGAATCGAATGGTTCCCTTTCACTCTCGAATAATATTGAAGAGGCATATTCAGATGCGGATATTGTGTATATAAAAAGTTGGGGTGCGAAAAAATTCTACACAGACGCGAAAAAAGAGAAAGAATTGCGATTACCTCACAGAGACAAATGGAGAATAAAATCAGAATATTTAGAGTATACTAAAAAAGATTCAATATTTATGCACTGCTTACCTATTAGGAGAAATATTGTTGCCGACGATGATGCGATTGATGGTCCACATTCTGTAGTATATGATCAAGCAGAAAATAGATTATATACTATAAAATCTTTACTTTATGAATTATTAAAAGATTAATTAGAAAAAGGATTCATTTTAATCTTTATTTACTGTTCTCTTCCAGAAATAACCGCTTCAACTTCATATTCTCCAGAGTCTAATTTCTGACCATTTATGCTGGAGAATTGAAATGCGAAAGGTCTTCCAAATATCTCTTGGACCATTGGACCAAATGAACTTACAGTAAAAATAATAACTCGTTTCATCGTACTTTCGGCAAGTTCATCCACAGTTTTATTCTCTTCTCGATCTAATTCTAAATTGTTTATTATTCTCTTTATAGCATCAATTTCCCTTGGTTTAAATACATAAGTAAAATTTAATTTAATATCCACAGGAGTAGGAGTCTCAATAGAATCAATATTCAATCCTCTCTTACGAAACGGAAATAAAGTATTGAAATAAAAGTTGAAAAATTCTTCGTGATGATCCTTTAAAAATTGTGATACTTTTGATTGTTGCTGATAGTCAGGCCAATGCTCTTTCATTTTTTTAAGCAGACGCGGATAATTTTTGTATTTTCTTTCCGCCTCTTCGATAAGTGAATTTTGCAATTGACTTTTCATTGGCTTAAATTCGCTTTCCTTGCCCACTCGTTCGACAAAGTTTTGAAATCTGATCGACATAGTCCACGTAATATATATAGGTTATAAAAAGACTTATTATTTTCTATATTTATTTTTTGTTATATTATTTCAATAATATAAATTCGATTATTTAATACTTTCAAGAACAGCAAATAATAGACCTATTATGATCATATATATTTCATAAATTCCTTATAATAGGATAAATTTGACTTCAGAGTAATTTATATATAGGCGGCTTAGAGAATAATTTTAAAAGCTTTTTGAAAATTTTATAATTTTAAAAAATAATAAATTAGTTAAAATAGACTTCAAATTTATATTTATTATGAACCCTAAAAAAGTGGGATTAATCTATACAGACCAGTATTCAAAATACAATTTTGGTCCATCCCATCCGTTAAGACCTTTAAGATTAGAGCTTACCTACAGTCTTATGGAAAAATTAGGGCTTCTTAATCATAAGAATTTAGAGATCTTTCAACCAAGACTTGCGACTAAGCAAGAAATTGCGAGAGTTCATTCCTCTGATTATATTAATGTAGTCGAAAGATTAAGTAAGAATCCTAAGAACAAAGAAATTAAGCCTTTTATATATGGGTTAGGACCGGGAGATAATCCAATATTCGAAGGGATGTATGAAGCTTCCTCGTTAGTGTGCGGAGCAAGCATAAAAGCAGCTGAAACAGTTTGGGATAATGATGAATTTCATATTGCATTTAATCCCGCTGGAGGACTTCATCATGCTCAAAAAGATAAAGCATCGGGTTTCTGTATTTTTAATGATATCGCAGTAGCTATAAAACATCTTAAATCTTTAGATAAAGATATTCGAATTGCATATTTAGATATTGATTGCCATCACGGGGATGGAGTTCAATGGCTTTTTTATGATGATCCGAATGTGTTAACTATTTCTCTTCATGAAAGTGGGAAATATTTATTTCCTGGCTCAGGAGGTACAGAGGAGACTGGGGCTGGCAAAGGAACAGGATACTCGATAAATTTTCCGTTGATTCCTGGAACCAATAACAAGATGTATCTAAAAATCTTTTCTGAATGCATTCCAAAGATTCTTGAAAAATATCAGCCAGATATCTTAGCGACCCAATTAGGGGTTGATACGCATTTTAATGACCCGTTAACACAATTAGGAGTATCCATTAGATTACATAAAACATTAGCAAAAGAAATAAAAAATTATGCTGAAAAATACTGCAATAATAAATGGTTAGCATTTGGAGGTGGTGGCTATTTAATGACAGTAGTACCACGAGCATGGTCATTATTTTTGGCTCAAATGCTCGATGTTGATCTCCCTAATCATTTGCCTGATGAATGGATTGAAGAGGTTAGAAAAAAAGTTACATATGAAGAGACACCTCATGAATTATGGGATCACGACGATAAAATAGAAGTACAGTTGTTATCACACCCCGAATTAGCCGCAAAGATGCATGATTATGTGAATAAGCTCATTGAAATTTGTCACGAGAAATATCTTCCTAATTTAAAGGGCCCTTAGACAGATTTAAACGGCAATACTATTTTTTGAAATAATCCATTCATCAACTAGAAATGTTTGGGAAATATCTTTTTTTACTATAAAATTTGATTTAATGCTTGATTTTGGAATCCAGATTTCATTCCCTGACGTTAATTTTAATAATAAAGCCTTTTCTGTTTCCTTTTTAATATTGGCGATAACTTTTGAAACTTTTTCATTATTTTTGTTTGTCTTATGTGGATTACTACTTAGTGGCTCGATGGATTCTTCTACACGAATTTGACCTGGTAATTTTTGATTATAATTTGTGTTTTTCTTCTTCTGTGATTTGGAGATTTTTCCTGTTATCTTATTATTTGATTTTGATTGGTTTTTTTGTTTATTTGAGTCCGTTTCATTTGATGCAGTCGCAAATATTATTTTTTCTTCTAAAATATGAGTTAAAAGCAAACATAATATCTCGATTTGCGCGAAATCCAACATTTTTGAATATTCTCCGATATGAATCCATAATTTTTTGTTATCATTTGGATCCCATGAAAATGAAATTTGAGTATTAATATCCTTAAATTTATGATAAGTTGACCAGGATTCTTCTTTTTTATTTAAGACTTGCAGAATCATCACGATCTCTTCCATAGAGCATTTGATATTTTTTCCTTCTCCCTTAGAAGGCTTTTCCCACTTTCCATTTGACTTCTTCTTAATGCATTGAAAGAATATTGACGGGTCTGATTTTGAAGAACTCTGAAGAATTAAGGCGGTTGATTGACCAAAAAAACTTTGATTATGATTATCCATCTTTTCCTCATAAATAGTAAAACAAGATAATTTTTAAGATAAGAGAGATGGCAGATTTATTGAATTATCATCAATTAATTAAAGAAGCCCCAAGCTCTTAATAAAATCTTAAAAATATTAAAATGGTAAAGGAATCGAGAATACCGGAAAGAGACCAAATATTATTATTGATAATGCGATTAAAATAGGCAATAATCCTGCAAGGAGCCATATTCCGATTGCTTTTAAGAATCCCGTGTCATGACGACTTGAAATAAAAATCCATTGAAGAATAACTCCAAGTATTGGAATCCATCCTACAAGTGCCATCAAAAATGCGGTTAAAAATACAGATCCAAAGTTACTGTTTTCTGCTCCCACGATTTTTAAAGCGATATAGAGAAATAACGTCTCAAACAACAAAGCGAAAAATATTATTGCTAAAATGATTAAAATTATTGTAATCCATCCCAACCCGATAAACCAATCCCAAAATACTCCAAACGCTTCCATTAATGTTCACTTAAACTCTAATATTTTTTATTAATTTTTAACCTTTATTTAATCCATTGTTAATAAATTAAAAATTCAGCATGCTCAGAAGTATTTATATTATAATTGGGATCCACTAGTTTGGAATATGAGTTCCATGTCATTTAAAGGATCCCAAGCAGAATCTTTCTCTCATAAAGCGATCAAACGTCTCGTATTCAAATATATTACTTCCAATTGTCATGATATTAGAGAAAGTAGCCTGGAAAAACATTTTGGAACGAGAAGAGCTGATGTCTATTTCAGGTTACACTCTGGCGATGAAGTCGCTGTTGAGATTCAAAATTCTTATATCACTGTAAAGGAGATAATTGATAGAAGTTCTGATTATACTAAAAAAGGAATCTTTATACTTTGGATCTTAAATGGGAAGGGAAACGCAGTTGGAAGCCCTAAAGAACCCAGAGACGGGAAGAACCTAAAAATTAGTCCTGTTGAACAGTTCTTGCACACTATTTATGGTGGAAGAGTATATTATGTAAATCTTAATCAATATTTTCATAAATTAACCATCACTCCTCCTTTTGCACTTCATTTTTCTCCCTCAGATAACATATCAGATAAAATATTTAGAGATAAATTTGACTATTATTTTATCAAGAATGCAAATTATGTGCCTATTCCGAGTTGGGATATTGTTTGTACCCAATATAAGTTTAAGATCGCTCGATTTTATGATAAAAATGCTGTTAATATTCTAAATAATAAAATATTTCAATTCCTTCAGAAAAGCAAGCAAATAAAATGTGAAAATTGCTCAAAGAAGTTTAAATTTTTAAGAAGTTGTTCAATAAATTCTGAATGTGATTTCCAACCATATCGAGGAAAAAAACTTATAAAGATGATTTTAAGCAAATTTAGATTCAGATACGGAGATTCAATAATATATGATGCTCTACATAAATTATCCGATGAGAGAAGTATCCGAATATCCAAAAAATTAATTGAGGATCTATATCAAAAGTATTTTTAAAATGTTAAGATAACAACTTTCTAGTTAGAAAAAGAAATCTTTTTGGTTATTTTAGTTCATAATTTTAATCTTATTCATTTTAGTGGTCGTATATTTTCATGAGAATATCTTAATCACCCATGGATTCGATTTTCCTTTTAGTCCTATGAAAAGATAGGATTTATATATGAGTGTTTCTAATTAATAATATAAGGAAATCGGAAAACCATGATAAAAAAATATATTCTTATACCTAAAGTCGATAAAATTCGGCTTAATACCTCAACCCTTAACCCTGTTATTAGATAAATACGTCTCCTCTTTTTTTCATTTTAAAGCGTCATGGGGTCCGATTTTCACTCTTTCTTTTTTCAAATCTTTTACGAATCAAATCTTCTTATTTTTAGCGATTAAATATTAAAGGTATTTTAAAAAAAGAGATTTATTTGTAATTTATAAGAAGAGAGACGCAATAGCTATAGTAAGGAGAAGGAGAAGGAGACAAATTTGTATGAACGCACCAGTTACGATTGAATTATCCTCTTTATTAATCCCGTGAAGAATTAAAAAACCAAACGCAACAATAAAAATAATTTCACTAATAATGGAATTGATGGTAAAGATTGTAGAGATCATCGTTACACTGAATCCTAATATAGATAATAGAATATTGATGTATTGAGTTGCTATGGCAAAAATATGACTTATAAGGATCAATTTTGCGCCGGTTAAAAAATGAGTTTCAAAATATTTCTTATTCTCATACGCGTATAATAACAAAGAAATACATCCTACGATCACAAGGATATTTATAATTATGTTCACAACTACAGAACCTACGAATGAGTTATAGACTGGAATAAAGCTTGATAAAATCCTATTGAGAGATAATGCGATACCTATCAAAGCGAAAAGAATTAAAAACTCCGGGTTTTCTATGTGTTTGCCTTGTTTTTTCGCTGAATTTATGAGTAAAAGGTAAAATAAAATCGAAATAAAAGACACTATTGCGGTAACGAATTGAATATTTATTAATTCACTAATCATAGGATTTTCGCCGTTTTGGATGCATTTTTGAGTATTAATATTTTCTCAATTTTATTCTATTCCCTCTAATTTATAAAGATAAAGATCTTGATGAGATTTGAAAGTGGATAAGGAATATAATAATTCTTTTCTAAAAAACCTACAATTCTTCTTGGAAAGATATTTTTGGAAATGATTTTCAGATTAAAAAAGAATTCATTAAGAAATAAATATTTTTATTATCCAAATACAAATTTAATGAAATTTTCTAATTATGTAATATGAGTCTTGAAATATTAAATAAAGTTAAAAATCATAAGAAGTTTGATGAGCTAGATGCTCTCTTAGTGACAAAACCCGAAAACATTATATATCTTTTAGGATTTCGAATT
>JAWOFX010000183.1:0-4720 GCA_046497275.1 Promethearchaeia archaeon
TTTTTGTTCTAATTTCTTTGGATTGTCTAATTGAAGGTAATAATCTAAAGAATTGAGGGCAGCATCTAAAGGTAGTACTCCTATTAATTCTGTTCCAATAATTGGAATTCCATATCTTGCTGCTTCGATTCTCACCAATTCTATTTGACGATATAAGGGGGTTTTCTTATAATCCGTATTACTTATTCCTACTTGTGTATAATTTTTTCCTTCTAATTCAGTACCCATAGCTTTTATATTGACCAATCCTCCACTACGATTATGAATTTTTTTAGCAACCAGTTTAGCTATTTCTATATTTTCTGTTCCAAGGTTAATATTAAAACTAATTAAGGGCTTTCTCGCGCCTGTAATGGTTGCCCCTGCTGTAGGGTGAAACCTTGCTGGACCTAAATCAGGTTTATGTTTTGGATTTGTTTTAATAGTTTCCTTTAAGCCTTCATAATCACCAATTCTTATATTATCTATATCTCTTCTTTCGGTTTTTCTGGCTGATTCTTCGTATAAATAAACGGGTATCCCCTTTTCTGATAAAAATTTTCCAAATTCTAATGCTAATTCATTACATTCTTCCATAGTGATATTTCTTGCTGGAACAAACGGCACAACATCAACCGCTCCGATTCTTGGATGTTGTCCTTGATGGTGATTCATATCTACGAGTTCGATTGCTTTGTTAGCTGCAGCGATATTAGCCTTTAAAACCCCCTCTGGTGTTCCCACGAAAGTAATAACTGCTCGATTATAATCTGAATCAAATTGAATATCTACGAGATTTATATTTGGAGTTTTTCTAATTTCATTTACAATTTTCTCAATTTTTTCCTCGTCTTTTCCCTCACTAAAGTTCGGGATCGATTCCACTATTTTTTTATTTAATTGGGACATTATTTAATAAAGAATTAACTTTGCCTTAAAATTATTATATAAAAATTACAATATCTTTTTCATTATTGATATTTTAGAATCTTATAAATAAGTTTTCAATTTATAAACAAGATGTTTTTTAGAAATAAAATCATTATAAAACTAAGTAATAATTTGATTGATATTATATTCTAATTACTTTTAAAGGATTTGTTTATGTCAAACTATATAAAAAAATTTGAATTCAAAGAGGAACCAAGAGAATTTAATTACAAGGAAGGAGAGCCGTTGGATTTAACTGAAGAATTTCGATTTTATCATAATAAGCTGAAGTTTAGAAAGGAATTAACTCCGCTTCAGTATTTATTTGCAGATTTTTTTAATACCACTTTGCAAGCATCAGCAATTAGAGATTCTTATATAAAAAAGGAATATGATGATGTTTATTTAATGGTTATATTCTCTGGACCAGAAACAATAAAAAACGCAAATAAAATTATTGAAAAACATTTAAACATTAGTCTTAACCAAGGATGCTATTACATGGAATCAACTTCTGATAATATGCTCCTTCTCTCCAAAGATATTGAAGGAATTAGATCGGGAGTTGAGAAAATGAGAGAAATATTACAGCAAGTTTTAGATGATTATTTTGAACGAAAACAGTTTGATGAATTTATTAAGCTTCGTCAGTTTAATTTGTTCGATTGTGCTAAATGATTTAATTCTTTTCCTGTATATAATTCTTATAAAATCTTAATTTTCTATTTTTATATTTAATGTTAGATTTAGGTTTAATTCTGTTGAATTAATTAACACTTATATTCAGATATCCTTATCTGAAATATAACATAAAAAGGAATCCAAAAAATACATAAAAAAATAAGATTCGGATTTAATCTGGGAGAAATTTCCAAGGTTTTTGCTTTTTAAGATTATAAGCCTTTTGCGCGTATTCTTTTACCATACGGTGAGTATTAAAATATGCTGCGAGAGAAATAGCATTTTTACATTTATATAACCATTCATCATGATTCATGTAAGTAGGGATTATTTGATTTTCTAAAATGCTATAAATCTCATTTGCGTCTCTTTCCCAATCATTCAGATTTTCACTTTGTTCATACTCTTCAGGAAATTTCCCAATTGCCCACCCAGCATCTGGTTGTTTACGATAACCTTCAATCCACCAACCATCTAAAACACTAAAATTCAGAACACCATTTAAAGCTGCTTTCATACCGCTTGTTCCGCTCGCTTCTCTATAGCGTTCAGGACAATTCAACCAAATATCACATCCACTCACGAGCATATGGGCGAGATCCATATTATAATTCTCCATAAGAGCTACCTTCACACCATAATTATCATAGAGATATTCCCCTGCTTCGTAAATTTTCTTGATGTAATCTTTTCCTGCTTGGTCTTTAGGATGAGCCTTGCCAGCGAAGATAAATTGAAGCTCACCCTGACTAAGTTTACCTAATCTGTCCAGATTATGAAAGATTAGAATTGCCCGCTTATAGGTGGCAAATCTTCGAGCAAATCCAATAGTTATTAATTCTTCATCAAGTAAATTCCATGAATGCCCTTTTTGATAACTTATTAGGTTGAATTTATTCTCTATATGTGCATCGAAAAGCTCTAAATCATCAATTTCAATCGCGTTTGAGAGAACTTCAGGATTTGATTTCCAATTTGGGAATTTTCTATCAAATATACGCTGAATAGGTTTTGAGACCCAAAATGGGAGATGTACACCATTGGTTATACTATCAATTTCATAATTTGGAAACATTTCTCTTGTGGTCTCTCCATGTTTTTTTGCTACGGCATTAACGTATCTTGAACAGTTCATGGCTAAAAGAGTCATATTTAATTCTCCATTTTCTGAACCCAGATTTAATAATTTTTCTGGGAATCTGTCTTTAAACACTTTTTGAACTAATTCATGTCCAAAACGATCATGTCCTGCGGGAACTGGTGTGTGCGTGGTGAATGCTACTTTCTCCTTTACTTTATCAAGGTCTTGATCGAACATTTTATATAATTCAAGAGTAGAGAAAGCTCCATGACCTTCATTGATATGATAAGTTTTTATATTGTCATATCCTAATGATTTCAAGAGCTTCACACCTCCAATCCCTAATATCATTTCTTGAGTAATTCTATTCCATCTTGAAGTCGAATCATAAAGAGAACCAGTTAATTTTAGCATCCAATCTTCATTTCCCTTGACTTCAGTTGTGAGGAGGTATATTGGAACAACATGGCCAGATTGTCCAATTACTTTATAAAGCCACGCACTTACTTGGATTTCTCTATCTTCAATCATCATAGTGATGGGCTTTTCTACTTTATCAAACTCATAAAAAAAGCTCCATTCAATTTCTTTTTCTTTTTGCTCTCCTTTCTCATTAAATAACTGATAAAAATATCCAGAACTATAACACAGACAGATCCCGACCATTGGGATTTCTAAATCAGCTGCGGAACGAACAGTATCCCCCGCTAGTACGCCCAAACCCCCGCTATAGGTGGGGATATTGCTATCCATACCTATCTCCATCGAAATATAAGCCACGCGCGTATCTTGAATCAAATCTTTGTTAATTTCCATACTCTCTCAACTATTTTTGTTATAAAATGTTTAATGTTTGCTTATTAATTAATTATTTTCGATAATATTATTTATATAAAATTTTCTTATACATAAATCATAATAAATCTATAGTTAAATAACATCGATGATCTTTGAACATTCTGCTTTTTCAATATTTAAATCTTTAAAACTTTATCCTTCAAAATTTCTACTTCAATTCCAGGATCTTTTTTATTCATCACTTTCTTAAAATCATCTAAGCTCTTATCCCAGTTATGCATCGGGACTACTATTTCGGGTTTTATATCCATTGCAGCTTCGCTTGCCTCCTCAAAGTCCATAGTGTAGGTTCCACCACATGGAAGAAGAGCGACTGTTATTTTTTTATGTAAATGTTGCATTTCTGGAATTCGCTCACTATCTCCCGCATGGTATATTCTTTTACCCTCCAAACTAATAATGATTCCAGCCCATTCGTTATTCTTAGGATGAGTTGATTTATTAATTGTATACGCTGGAACAAGTTCAACAGTTATATCATCAAATTCTCTGATTTCACCGATTTTCATACTCTTCGTATTATATTTTTTTAATTTTGACGCAATAGATTCTGGAACAAGAACAAGAGTATCTTCCTTTAGAACCCTCTCTATTGAAGATTGATCCATATGATCATGATGGCTATGACTACAAAAAATAATATCTGCCTTTTCTTCCCCTTCTGGAATTTTGTAGGGATCTAAATATATAATTTTTCCATTTTTCGTGTTAATTTTAAAACATGCATGATTAATCCATTTTATTTCCATTTTAATAATCACCAAAAAATTTTATTCAAATTATCTTATAATTTCTCATTTATTGAAATCCTTAAAAAAATTTTACTTAAAAATTTAAAGAAAATTTAAACTAGTTATTTAATAATTTGAAACATATAAAGCTTAAAAAGTTAAATAAAGTTAGTTATTGGTCTTTCTTTTTAACTTTATTTATATCCAATTCTGCATTTGGAAATTGAACTTTCTTTGAAATGCTAAATGAATCAGGATTACTAATATCGATTTCTTTCAATCGTTTTTCAAACATTCTATTTTTAAAATTTGGAATATCCCTCAAGAATGGGGTTTTTGGAATGGAATTGATATGTTTTAAACCAGCAAATTGCTCCTTTTGAGGAATTCTATGTTTTAATGTATTTTGTTTTTTTACATTTGTTTCATATCGAAGTGTTTGAGGTCTTAATTTGTTCTC
>JAWOFX010000038.1:0-3763 GCA_046497275.1 Promethearchaeia archaeon
ATTGAAACACAAATGACTTAGAAATTAAACCCAAAATCTTTTTTTTATATACCAAATCATGGTAAAATGGACGTTTCTAGACGTAAAATCCGCATTATAAAATTTCAACTTAAAATACCCATTATAAAATTGAAACTTTAAATCATAAATCAGATGACTTGACTTGACTTTATTTAACAAAAACATATACATAAATTTTGTACAAAGGAGAAGAGAGGAATCTCGTAATGTCTCCTTTATCAAACAATAGGGAGAAAAAAAATTACACTTCCCGCTAACATAACTTCAGAAAGAAAAGAAAATTTGATAAGAACATAACATGATTTAAATTAAATTTAAAGAAGAAATGAGAGAAAAAAAAAATATACATAACTTAACTATTGACTCACGGAGATAGGGATGGGATTTACTTAACAATTTATAAATAAATCAATAATACAATCAATCCCCGCTACTGTAGGCTGAAAGGACCATCTTTTTCAATTTCTTTTTATATATGTATAGTGATGGTGATTCACTTACTAATTCAAATAACTTATATTTATTCGCAATATGAGGAAGTTGATATCTTAAACTTAGTCTGGATCTCTCAATTTTAACAAACGGGAAAAGAAACTTAATCCTAGCTCTTGATAAAAGGCTATGTTTATTTTCAACCAAAAGTTTCATACTATTGAAAAAATGATCTTTATGTTGGATTTTCAAAAACCATATGCCCAAATTAAGGTGCAAAATTTGTTGTAAATCCAGAATATCAAGAAATAGAAAAGATGTTTTAATTTCAGATAATTCCTCTGTCTTCCTAGGGTGTGCTAAAAAATGGTCCAGAATTCTTATTGATTTATTTTGAACAATTTGGAGTCCTCGTAAATGTGAAGGGAAAGTCAGCATCCAAACAGTCGAACAATACTGGAAATAACAATCAATTAATGAAAAATATAAAGTTCTAATGATTTGGTATGGAAACAGAAACTTTAATCTATGCAAACAACCGAGATTCCTGGACACTGTTGCTTTAAGTTTACTAATATGCGTCTTAAACGACAGAGTTGAATCAATATAAATACCTAAATATCTAAATAAATCCACTCTTTTTATGGAGGAAGCTCCAATATTAATAATTTGAAATGACACACGCTTCACTGACCTCGAACTTCTCCCAAAAACCATAAATTCCGACTTCTCTAAATTAGGTATTAATCGGTTATCATGAAACCAAGAATTTACATTCAAAGCAACAGTCTCCAAGGACAATCGTAGGTCCTCCTCGTTGCCCGCCCTCAAACTAATTGCTGTATCATCCGCAAACAATATTGGTAACTCATCACCTGAAGGCATGCAATTTGGAAGATCATTTACATAAATCAAAAAAAGTATCGGCCCCAATACAGATCCCTGCGGTACCCCTATATTTTCTAACGGGAAAATATGAGATGATTCTTCACAAACTTGGACTTTAAAACTTCTTTCAGATAAATACGATCTCATTAAATCCAGAGCTATTCCACGGATTCCTATATTTTCCAGCTTATCAAAAAGAATTGCATGATCTATTGTATCAAAAGCTTTTTTTATGTCAAAAAATATAGTTGCCGCCAAATAACTATCATCCATAGCCTCTGATAAGAAATGATGTAAAGCAGCTACTGCTTGCTCTGTTGATCTACCACTCAAAAAACCAAACTGATTAGGAGAAAAAAACTTATTCTTTTCCAGAAATGAAATAAATCTACTTTTTATTATCTTTTCAAAAACTTTAGAAACAGGTGATAAAATAGTAATTGGCCTATAATTGTTTGGGTTATCTTTATCACCTTTTTTAAACAAAGGTAAAATTTTAGCTACTTTAAGACAAACTGGGAAAAATCCATTTTTTATACAAGAATTAAAAATATATAAAAGCGGCTGAAAAAGTACACCAGCTAATTCTTTAAACAGAGAAGTCGATATACCATCACATCCTGCCGAAAATCCATTTTTCAAACTAGTAACGGCTTTTTGGTATTCCGAGAACCGGATAGGGTACATAAATATAGTCTTATCTACTTTATTTGGTAAATATTTTCTATGATTATGTGTTCCAGCAGAAATTTGATCCACCAGACCATGTCCAACTTTTCTAAAATGGTCAGCAAATGCTTCCGCCATCCCTCTCTCATCAGTTATCTTGACTCCTTCATGACTTGTAATGTGAGATGGAATATTTCTTGTTTTAACATTATTCATTTTTTCATTTATTAATTTCCATGTTTCCCGAGGTGAATCACATTTGCGAAATTCATTTTGATAATATTTTGCTTCCGCTTCTCTGAGAACAAGAGTTAACCGATTTTTATATTTTTTAAAATTTTCAATATTAATTTCATTTGGGTACTGCATCTTCACCTTATACAATCTATTTTTTTCTTTTATACTCTTTAACAGGCTTTCAGTAACCCATGGTTTACGAGGCAAATCCTTACTCTTTCTTAATACCATAGGACATACTTGGTCGAATATTTGGTTAAATTTACTATAAAATAAAACAATTGACTGATTCGGGTCTTCAACATTTAGGACATCATTCCAATCTATATCTCCTATTTTTACTTTCATCTCATCTATCTTTTTTTGGTTAATTATCCTTTTATAACTTTTATTTGGTCTCTTTTCACGTTCCACTCCTGATCCAGAGAAGTCAGAAACAACAACACAATGATCAGATGTATCATTCAAAATAATATGGGTATCAAGGCAATTTTCAGATGTAAAAATGTTATCAATAAGAGTTGCATGGTTATCACAGATTCTTGATGGTAGTAAACAAGTAGGTGACAAACCATGTAAAAATGAAATATTCAAAAATTCTAATCCCTTATTCGATGTCGAAACATTATGTCGCATTAAATCAATATTAAAATCCCCCATTACATAAAATGGATGGTGTTGCTGGGTGAGGGCATCTAACAACGACTCATATTGACTTAAAAACTCTTGAATACTAGACGATGGTGGCCGATATACTACAATTACCAAAAAAGTATTTCTTCCATCATTCACTTCTACTACACAACTCTCAAATAGCATCTCAACATTCCAAACCATGAATTCATTACGTAAAGAAGATGCAAAAACATCTCGTATAAAAATACCAACTCCTCCTCTCTTATTCTGTTTTCGACTAGCATGAAAAAACTTATAATTTTCATAATGTTGGAATGTATTATTTTTATCAAGAAATGTTTCACAAATTCCTAACACATCTGTTGACGACCCTTTAAGAAAATCATGCAAAAAATTTAAGCTGCTATTTAATCCTCTACAATTCCAAAATGACAGTCGTTTAAATTGATTATTTAAAGGTGGAAGATCATGAACAAATAAATATTTATTTTTAGGTGCATTATAATAATCTGGCAAATCTTGATCTTGTGACGAAAACCTATGAAAAAATTTATTAATATCAAGAGGATTTTTTTCAAGTTCCTCCAACCTACCAGCAGGAATTTCTACAAAACTTAACTCATCCATAATCCAAACTCAACAAAAATTTCGCATCCCATCTCCGTGAGCCGATATAAATAAAATAAAAAAAAATAAAAAATAAATAAAAGGCAACAAAAAATTTCGAAAATAAAAAATAAGAACAAAAAAGTAATACATAAACAACATTTGACATCATACTCACTCTAACCATTATCCTTATCATCACCCGAAGGCGAGCGCAATTTAATCACGGATACCTGAGCAAAATCACAACTAACTACAATCATAAATCCACTCA
>JAWOFX010000168.1:0-10617 GCA_046497275.1 Promethearchaeia archaeon
CCTGGGAGCGCACCTAACTTCCAAGGGTGGGGCTGTACGCCCATTAAAAGGGAACGTGAGCTGGGTTTAGACCGTCGTGAGACAGGTCGGATTCTATCTACCAGGTGTGTTGGAGGACTGAGGGTAACGGAAAATCAGTACGAGAGGAACATTTTGCGGGCGCCTCTGGTGTACCGGTTGTCTGATAAGGCATTGCCGGGCAGCTACGCGCTAACGGATAAGTGCTGAAAGCATCTAAGCACGAAGCCGGCCCCGAAAAGAGTCATCCATTCTCGATTTCAAATAAGCCAAGGAGCATTGACGGGCATTTTGTCTGACGGGTTGATAAGATATACCTGTGAAATCAGATATCAACCGAGACACGGATGCCGACCATCTTAGATGGTATGTGTCAATGTGTCCGTCATAGATAAAATGCAAAGCTGTAAATGCTGTCTGGCAAGAACGGGGCGTGGTGACACGCACCGTAGAAGCGAGACGAGTGCACCCGTAGAAGACGGGGTAGGTGAGACGGGGGTGTACGCGGGGAGCCTTCGGGCGACTCGTTTAGCCTGCCGTTCTCAATAGCACGAGTGTATGGTGTTCGAAAAGGGACATTGTGGTTCAGGCTTAGAACGTATAGGTATTATGTGCATGAGAATGAAACAATTATAAAGGATAAGGGATTGAAAAGAAGACAAACAGAAATGGGGTGTGTTCCAATGACTTTTATTTCTCATTCTTTTTAAAACGTTCAATTCAACTTTTTATTTTTAACAATATTACTATTCATTTTTTTATGATATGAAATAAGAGTAATTTTGCCTAAAAAGAGTAAATCTCAAAAATAATTTCCCTTATATTGACCAAAAAATTATATATGTGAAAATCAAAATAAACTATAATTTAACATGACTACGAATGACCAAAAATTTGATGTTGTTATTTCGGGAGCGGGACCCTCAGGTTCAAAATGCGCAGAAATCTTAGCTAAAAGTGGTTTCAAAGTTGCTCTAATTGAAAAAGACACAACCTGGAGAAAACCATGTGGTGGAGGTGTTAGTTCTAGGATTTTTAAATATTTCCCACAGCTTCGAAGGCTTAATCCCCATAGAATCAAAAGTATTGGAATGTATTCTGCGGATTATGAGAATCTTCACTTTTCATGGGAAAGTATGAAGGATGATTCCATAGTTATCGATAGATTAGAATTAGACAATTTCATAAGAAATGTTGCAGTAGATGCGGGAGCACAATTATTCGACGATCATACCTCCTATGATTTTTTAATCAAACAAGGAAAAAGAGTTGGAATAAAAACTAAAACCCAAGAGAAAATAGAAGAATTTTATGGGAAAATATTAATAATTGCAGATGGCATGAGTTCTAAATTAGCTGTTAAATCGGGATTGAGAAAAAAATGGGAAATAGATGAATTAGGATTAGCAAAATGTGCTATAATGGAAGGTGAAACATCTTTAGACACACAATGTATCCATGTATTTTTCAGACCATATAAAGGATATGGATGGATTTTTCCATTAAGTGAGAGAAAATTTAATATTGGATGCGGCACATTTGAAGAGGCCAATCGAAAGTATAATCTTAATACGATATATGAAGAATTTATTCGAGATCCCCATATAAAACATCTTTTACCTGAGAAAACATATAAACAGATATGGTCTGCTTCGTTTCCCCTCCCCGCAAAAGGAGTTAAAAAAAATAGTTTATTTGGGGAGAATATAATGTTAATTGGGGATACAGCTGGATTTGTTTCCCCTATAAGTGGTGAGGGGATTCATCCGAGCATTGTCTCTGGGAAGGTTGCTGCTGAAACTGCTATAGCAGCATTAGAAGAAGAAAATATATCCAAGAAGCAATTAAAGAAATACAAAACGAATTCAAATATAAGCAAGATAATTCGAAATTTTCAACTGAAAAGATCGATGGTTGAATTCTTTTATGAGAATGATGGAGAGAATTTGTCAATCATGTTAAAATTAGCAAAACAAAATGAGAAATTTAGAGATATTGTTGTAAATATGTTTTTATTTAATGCGGCACCCTCTAAGGAGTTTTTTTCTAAGATAAAAGATTTTAAGCTTAATTAGAACTATTTTTCATGATTAATAAAAAGTTCATAGTCCATATTTTAACATAATAAACAGATATCGAAAATAGGATGAGTAAATTATTCTAATAATTTTTTACCCTCTTCAATCCACTTTTTTATAGTATTTTGTGAAGCCCCGTCTATTTTTTTCGCTAATTCTCCGGGATCCTTATCAATTAACTCATTGACAGAATCAATTCCTACTTCTCTAAATTTTTCTTCTGTTTTTGGCCCCAAACGGTTTAATTTGGTAAGTTTAATGGGTTTTATTTGAGATTTTTCTGCAATCTTTACTTCAGGTGTCTCTTCTTTTTGAGTAACTATTGATTTCTCGCTAATTTTTTCTAAAATTTCAATAGCATCTACAGATTTCATATCTTTATCAGTATATATCCGTAATTTAAACCCATCCAATTCGAGGATTTTCCTAGAAAAAGATGTAATCGGTTCCCACTCTAATTCTGATATTTCCTTCCCAAAGATTTTTGATTTTTTCTCGACAGCTCCATACAATTCAGAATTTCCAATTAGAACGTGTCGTCTTTTATAATTTGGAGGATGCTCATTATCTAAGATTTTCTCTAATGTTTTTTTATTTTCTTTTTTGATAGGTTTATTAGGTTTAACATTTAATTGAGGAGATCGTTTATAATTTGGTATTTGAGAAAAACTCTGAGAAGGATTTGCAACATGAGAGTTTTTAGATATTTGTGGACTGTATGATCTAAATTCTCTTTTAGAAGGAATTTCTGGTAATTCTCTTTTTTCTAACATTTCCTCATCAAATCTAAAATTTTGGATAAATTCTTTAAGTTCATCTCCCTCGTCTATGGAAACTATTTTACAACGATGAAAATGGGCTTCATTTATTAATTCTTTTTGTAACGATGTGGCGACTCGTGAAGCGATAAACTTTTTTCGTACAGAGGATTCAATGCCTTTCCAAATATAAATTCTCCTTATATCTTCTTTTACAATTATTATCACTTCATCTGATTTTAGTACAGTGCTTCCATTGTCCTTAGAAAAGTCCTTTTCGGTAATATTTAGTCTAATTCTTTCCCCAGTATTTTTAAGTTTAAAAACCATAAAATTAGAATAAGCACTAACCATTTGCATTTTAATATTTACTCATCAATTTAAATTTTGATATCTATCTCATTGATAAATATGTTTGTAAATTAAAAGAGAGAAAAGATTTATTGTTTTATGAAAACGATTAAAAAACTTATGATAATTTTTTAATTTATCCCTAAACTTAATCTAAAACCCTTGTATCCTTGTAAAAAATAACAAATAAGAAAAGAATATTGCGAAATTTTTTGATAAGATGCTTGGATTATAACTTTTTCATTAATTGATAAATGATATGTTGAGAAAGTAAGTATAATGTAAATTATAGCTAAAATGAGCAGAATAAGATAAGCTACCCCATATCTATTTGGAAAATTCTCTTCTTTTAAAATTGCAATAAAGTAAAATAAGGCAATAAAAGACCCAGCAAAATTGAATAAAGTTGCAAAAAGGAGATGAATATTTCCAAAAATATCCCATGGGGTTAGTATTGTAATAATGAGAAAAATCGCGGCGAATATTCCAGCTAAAGATCCCAGTTTTGCTATATTATATTGATTATTATGTCTATTAAAAAAATTCGGCATCAAAATTATGAATGGAATGAAAGAAACACTAAATAATAATGCAGAAGGAGTAAATATAATAAAGGAAATGAGGTTTGACTCACCTGAAAGAGCTATTATCCTCCCTAAATCACTAAAATAATTCCCCCAAAATGTAAATCCTGGTTGTGAAGAATTATATAATGTACCACCTGAATAAAAATACATAGCAATGAGACCAACAATACAATACTGAATTGGAGCAATCATTACGAAACTAAAACCAAAATAGCGCCATTTATTGATATTTTCCATTTTAGATCACGATTTTAATCAAACTATCTTGATAAAAGAATTATTTAAAGTAACATAAATTTAGAAAAAAATGCTAATTCTCTTAGATTTAATCCAAAAGAATTTAAAGAAAATATTTTGTACTAGTTTCAAGAATTTTGGATATTCGAGGATATTACTTTAATAAATTACAAATAATAATCAATAATAACTAATTTATTAGTTCAAAGATATTTTCTTCTAATTCTCATCCATTAAAAATTAATTGTTTGATTTTTGGTTCAATTAAGTTGTATTTCTTCAGCAGTAACTTATTTTTCTTATTAATATAAATTAAAACCTTAGTTATTCCAAATCCATGAATCTTTTCTAAGAAAGTTTCATTACTCCTATAAAATATTTCAGGTTCTTTATTTTTATCTTGGATCCAAATCGTCTCCTCTTCTTCTTCTTTGAATTTTTTTTCAGATTCTTTTGAAAGACCAGATAGAGGAATTTTATCTGCCATATATTTTGTAAATACATTTTTTGGAGTATGGACATAAATATCATTCGGAAAACGTTGTGTTAGATCTTTTAAATGAGTCTTTATTCGATATTTTAAAATATCTGTTTCGGATTCAGATTTAGAGCTAAAAATTGAATATTTGTATATTTTAAAAAATTTTCTTCGGAAAAGAATTGCTTCCAAAACTTTATTTAAATGAGACGATTTAGAGTTTAGGTTAGAATTTGTGATATTTTTATAAACTGAAAAAATTTCTTTTAATATATAAAAATCGGAAAGTTCTAAAAATTTCTTGGAATCCTCTTCTGTAGAAATAATTTCATTTAATTCATTAGAATTTTGAAAAGAAGGATAATTGTTCTGAGATATTAAATAATGACCTGCTATAGTTAACATATACGAAAAATATGAACTTGTTTTATGAGTGTAAACTCTATCATGCAAAGAAAAGCGTGAAATAATAAAATGTTCAATATCTCTTATTGCTTTATTATCTATTACAATCCTTTTGTTTTTGTAAGGGCGAAAATTACTTAACAAATAATGATAATTTATATTTCCGAAACCAACCCCAGTGAAAAAAGAATCTCTTAGAATATAATCAAGTCTATCCGAATCTAATTCCCAATTTATTATTCTACTTAAAATTAAATTTTCAATATCCTTCCCTTGTATTAAATTACATATAAGATCAATATCATAACCATTATCTAATAAAAAATCCTTAATATATGAATTTTGTATAAGATAAACCCCAAATTCCTCATGAGGGAATTTTAAAAAGAAAGGAAAATTTTTCATAGAGAAGTCATCTTGTTTTCCATGGAATTCTAAAGAATGTGAGAAAGGAAAATGACCTAAATCGTGTAAAAGTGCTGCCATCTTTAAATTTTTTATACTAAAATTATCAAGAATATTTGTGGCTTTTTTATTTAATTCAAGAGCTATTTCTTTTGTTAAATGAAACACACCTAAGGAGTGTGTAAATCTATCATGCGTCGCAGTTGGATATATATAATAAGCCAATGCTAATTGTTTAATTCTGCGCAATCTCTGGAATAAGGGCGTATCTAAAATATAGGATTCTACTTCATTTAGTTCGATCAATCCAAATAATGGATCATTTATTTTTCTTTCCATAACGTTTTAGAAAAAATTCATCTACTTTAAAAGCCCTTGCTTTTTTAAATCGTCAAGGATTTTCTCAATATTAAATTTATTGAAGAGATTAGGTTTAAATTTCCTAACGGCTTGTATTAATCTCTTTCTATTTTGATTTTTTATGTACATATCTTGAAATATATACAATACACTTGAATAAAACTCTAATTCTTTAAGATCTTTGCCCCACATCAGTAATATTGTCTTAAGTCTTTTAATAATTTCTATTTCCTCATTTGAAAATTCAATATCAGGGAGATAATCCACATTTTGGTTATTTTGATTCAATGTTGCATAAATATCACTTATATCCGCAGAATAGGGACCATATGTGTGGAAATTATATTTTATCCCCAAATCTAGTCCAAGTTTTTGAAGAAAATAAAACATTTTCTGAATTATCAATCTTCTCTCAAAATCATACTTTCCTTTTGTTTCTATCTCTAAAATATCACAGATCTTTTTGAACTTTATAATCTTGTCTATGCTCAAGGTTTTTTTAGAGTTTGGTTATTTTAATTAAAATTCTTGAAATCTTCTTACTATTTATAATATAAGGCGCACATTGTTTTTTTAATTATATATCAAAATGTTAATAAAAATCTGAATACCTTATTTTCAAGAACAAGAATAAGAGATTTTTAAAAAAAAATCTTTTAAATTTAAGATTAAGTTAAATATCTTAATAATAAACATTTATAATCAATTAATATATATTTAAAAGAAAATTCTCTAACCAAAAATATTTTTTTTCAATATGGATGAAATTAAGAAAAGATTTCCAGTTTTCATTAAGATCCCCGTTTTATGGGGACAAATGGATGCATTTCAACATCTTAACAATGTTCTTTACTTTCGCTTTTTTGAGAGCGTAAGAATTACCTATTTTAAAAAAATTGGCTTTCTGAAATATATGGAAGAGAAAGATATTGGCCCCATATTAGCATCAACAAATTGCAAATATTTAAAGCAAATAAAATATCCAGATACATTGATAATGGGTGCGAAAGTTCCAGAAATAAAAGAAGATAGGTTTTTGATGGAATATGTGATGGGGAGCATGCAAAAAAACACAATTGTAGCGATTGGCGAGGCAGATGTGGTGTGTTATAATTATAAGTTGAATAAAAAAGAGAAATTACCAGAAGAAATTAAGGACAAGATAATCAAATTGGAAAAGAAATTATCATAAACTCTTATACTTCAGTAATATATCTCAAATCTGCTTTAATTTTTCTATTTTGATTTATACAAAGTATAATATAAGAAGTAGGAGCGCCGAAAAATGATTTTTCAAAATATCCTTTACCAGGATTTAATATAAGAATTCCCTCCTTCTTTTCTATTTTTGGATTATGAATATGACCAAAAATGAGCACATCAATCTTATCATTCACAAAATCCTTTAATATTTTATTCAAAATGCTCTCTTCTGGTCCACCATATGAAGGATGGGTCAAGCCAAAAATGACGCCATTTAATTCAAAAATTGTTTTTATAGGTAATTTTTTTCTAATACTAAGCGGATCTGCATTACCAAATACCCCTATAAATCTATTTCCCTTCAAGTTTAGCAAAAGATTAAGCACCCTTTCCGAAATATAATCCCCTGCATGGATCAACCAATCTGAGTGTTTCACTTCTTCCACAATTTTAGAGGGGAGATCATGCGGGGAAAGAATATGAGTATCTCCTATAATTAATACTTTTAAATCTCTCATTTATTAAATACAAATATAATCTATTTTGGAAATTATTTATTCATTTCCTTATAATGGAACAAAATAAAAATCTTGAAAAAAAAGAAGAAAAAAAAAATGATTATAAACAGATTTCTACAAAAGATGTAATCAACTTCTTAAAATTCTTTAAAATTATGGGAAATAAACTCCGTAATACAATATACAATAAAGAATAAAGTTAAATATCACTCCGCCTGACTCAATATATCTCATATGGATTTATTTTTCAAGAGATAATGCGAAAAAAATATAAAATATTTAGATTAAACATCTACTACCCAATTAAATTCATCTTCAATTTCTTTTCTCTGGATGGCTGTTAGCAATTCATAAAGTTCTACTGTGGTATTCCCTGGTTTTCCCTCGTTGAAAACGCGCTTCTTCTCATCTAATGTTATAGAACCGATTGGAGTTATCACTGCCGCGGTACCCGTACAAAAAGCTTCAATACAATCCTCTTTAAACAATTCTTTATAAGAAATATCTCTTTCTTCAACTTCCATTCCTAATTTCTCTTTTGCTAATGTTAACACCGATTTTCTAGTTATCCCTGGTAAAATGGTCCCTTTTAGCTTTGGTGTTGCTAATTTTCCGTCAATTACCGCGAAAAAATTTGCAGTTCCTACTTCATCAATATATTCTAACTCAGAAGCATCTAAATAAATTATTTGAGCAAACCCTCTCTCTTTTGTTTCCTTGGCCGGTTTCATAGTTCCTGCATAATTACTGCATGTTTTTGCGTAGCCTGTGCCTCCCGGTGCAGCTCTGGTGTATTCTTTAGATATTTCTAAATCAATCGCATTGAATCCTTCTGGAAAGTAAGGACCAACTGGTACGGTAAATATTATCAATTTATACTGATCTGCTGGAGCAACTCCTAACACTGGACCATTTGCTATCGATATAGGTCTAATATATAACGCTCCGCCACTATCATAAGGGGGGATATACTCTTTATTCGCTTTCACTACTTTTTTTACTACTTCTAAAAATTTACTCTCATCATATGGTGGTATTAACATACGTTTCGCACTTTCTGTAAACCTTTTTGCATTCTGTTCGGGTCTAAATAGGACTATATCCCCATTTTTAGCTTCTAATGCTTTCATTCCTTCAAAAATCCCTTGTCCATAATTTAATACTCCCGCTCCAGGAGAGATCTCAAAAGAACCGAACTTTTCCATTCTCCCTTCATCCCAACTACCGTCTATATAATCAGAAACAAACATTTCTTTCGTTTCTATAAAATTAAAACCCAGACTGTAAAAATCTATTTTCTCAGGATCCACTTTTAAACCTCTTTCTCTTTATTTTATCAGTTAGAAATATTATATGTTTATTGAATAAAAAATCTTTTTATATGTGTTTATTTTAATAAAACTCTTAAAAACCTATTAAGAGGAGATCCTCCTCTTTAAATCAAAAAATTAAAATTTTATATTACGTTCTAACATTTAAGTCTTTTTAAAGATAAGCCCTTATCAAACGAGCCAGAGTCGCTTAGCGGCCGAGCGTCAGCCTGCAGAGTTGATAACGAGGGTTCAATTCCCTCCTCTGGCTTCATTCCTGAACCTTGTCAATTGAATATGACTTCCGTATAAAAATTCAAAAATGAGAATGAATTTATTTTTGTTTTTCCCATTTCTTTAAATACATTACTTCTGAGAGAGTTGAGCCACGCTTAATTTCTTCTCGAATTCGATTCTCTTTTTCAAATACATCAATCGCTCGGTTCGCCATCTCTTGAGCTTTTGCTTTTGGAATTACTACAACTCCAGAATCATCTCCTACAATCCAATCTCCTGGGTCCACTCGTTTGCTAGCACATTCAATACTTACATTAATCTCTCCAAGCCCTCGGGGTTCCCCTGCCGTTGGGGTAAAATGTCTCGCAAATAGTGGTAATTTAATTTTTCGAATATCATCTATATCTCTTACTGCGCCATCAATAACTACTCCTGCAATTCCTTTAACTTTACAACTCCAAGAAGCTAATTCACCCCATACCGCATCTCTTCCTTCACAAGCATCGATTACTATCACATCTCCCTCATTTGCTTCTTCTATAGCCTCAACTGGTTTACTCCAATCTCCATTATAAGCTCTTACTGTGACAGCGGGACCTGCGAATTTTAATGGTTTCTCTTCTGTACCGATCCAAACTGGCTTTAACCCTTGCATTTCCCCCATTCGGTGCATCGCATCAGAAATATTTGGACATGAAACTTTCATCAATGCATCTCGAATATGTTCTGCATCATATTTTTTATACAAGTCTGTTTCAACTGGTTTCGCAGACCTAATCGCCTCTTTTATTTTTTGAGCTGTTTCTTTTGGTTTCTCTGATTTATATAATGCTCCCCCAACGATTATAACATCAACACCAATCTCTTTTGCCTTCGCTGCAGTTTCACTGTTTATTCCTCCAGCTATTGCCAACCAAGTAGTAGGTTTAAGTTTATTTTTAAGCTTACTAGCAACTTCAAGAGTCTTTTCTCCACCATAAATTGTTTGTTGATCAATTCCCACATGAGAACATATCATCCCAGCACCCATTTCTTCTAATTCTAATGCCCTTTCCACTAATCTATCCGGAGGAATATCAATAGTATCACATCCTAAAATAACCCCATATTTACGAGCAGCTTCAATTGCCTCAGTTACCGAAGCATCATCACTTCCTCCTAACATTAATACTACATCCGCACCAGATTTCGCTGCTATCTCAATTTCAATCGAACCACCATCCACAGTTTTCATATCTGCGACTATGGTATGCGTGGGAAACTTCTTATGGAGAACTCTTACCGAATTCATGCCTTCCGATTTAATAAGGGGTGTTCCTGCTTCTAACCACTCAACACCTCCTTCGACTGCCTCTTCAGCGATCTGCAAGGCACGATCTAAATTTATTAAATCAAGTGCAATCTGTAAAAAAGGTTCATTTTCTCTTTTTCTAATCAATTGCAATTACCTATTTTATTTGAATATTTAAAATCTTTAATATCCGAAAGAAATAATGCATAATGGAAAATAAAAATTTTGTATGGTTTTTTTAAATTCTATTTCATTTTTTCGTATTCATAAATTTTTAATAAGTAAATTTTTATATCTTTTCTAGGTAAATTTTTCTTTTAACCTTATATTGTTTGTCTAAATAAAATTATAAATCTTGAAATTGTTATATTATACATAAAA
>JAWOFX010000115.1:0-30470 GCA_046497275.1 Promethearchaeia archaeon
GATTATCATTTTTCTCTCTTCACTAATACTCGCATCAAAATCAATTTGGTAAACGTAATTAAATCCATATATAAATAGAGTGAGAATTATAAATTGAACTAGAAAAATTAGAATCTTACTTCGCACAATTTTTCCATATACTTCCTTGACCATTATTCTATTAAGAATTTATAATCAATTAAATTCTTCTACAATTAAAGGGGAGTATAGAATTATAGAAAAGATTCTCTTCTCCTATACTCTATCTTTTCACCTTCCTATAAAAATCATTGGGTTCTAAATCAAAACTGAGATTATGCGTATTCATTTCTATTAATTATTTTATTTTATTCAATAAATATAACCTTATCTAAGAAATCTTAAATAGGCAAAATTATGTATATTGTATATAGATAATAATCTCGAGATTTATAGTTAAAAATCGTTAAGGGTTAAAAAAAATGAATAATGAAGAAAATCCGAAAATGAAGGCGATAAAACGGTTTCAGGAGATGTTTCCGAACCAAAGAAAAGAACTCGAAGATATGGGAATGGATTATGAAGCCTACATTAAAGAAAGAGTTAAGAGAAAATTCAAGGAACAAGAGAGGACAACCTTTTTGCAGGAATTACCTCAAAACTTTTTAGAGAGTTATTTAAGTTCGGGATATGAGAAGGAATTTATTCAAGCAGCTTGGTTATATTCTTATGTTCGTTATCCCGATAAAAATCATTCAACTCGTTTATTCATTTTCAATGATATCATTTACGGGAGGATGCCTTTATAAGATCTAATTATAAATTTGTCAGTTTCATCCATTTTTAATGAAAATTTATTAAAAAAATCGATACCATGATTGTTTTCAATTTATGAAAAAATCTCAAAAATTTTTTAAAAAATTTAAAAAAAGGAGGTGTAATACACGTGACAGAATACTATTGTTATAATTGCGAAAAGTTTGTGAGAGTAGCTCATGACCGTAGTGCATTTTTAATGTTTGTGTTAATCGTGTTAGGATTCATATCATTCGGAATAGGTATAATTTTAGCGATAATTTACCATGTAACAAGCCCACGAATCTGCCTTGAATGTAAACAAAAAACACTCGAAGAGCTGCCAAATAATATGACCAAAAAGGAATTTATTGAAAAAAAGAGATATTAGTAATTTAATTCTCACAGAATTTGCCTTTCTGCTAAGTCTAGAAAAACAATTTTGGAACTATTAAGAAAATTATATTTGGAAATTAAATGCACCCGAAATTTTAACTGAAGCGTTTTTTAATTGAGTCCAAAAGGATTAGATTTAAAGTTATCCAAAAAATTTTTTAGGTATGTTTTATTTTAAATATCACAGTGGAGAAGTTGCAAACTGTTTTTTTATTATATCATAATTATGAAATTAAAAATAAGGAAGTTATCTTTTTATGAGTTACAGCTATAGTCGTACGAAATTAATTGAAAAAATCAAATTTGGATTACTCAGCCCTGATGAGATTCGTAAAATGTCTGCCGCGAGAATTATCACGGCAGATACATATGATGAAGATGGGTTGCCTATTCCGTCGGGACTAATGGATCAGCGACTAGGGACGATTGAACCCGGTCAAAGATGCCAAACGTGTGGGAATCTCGTGAGTAACTGCATGGGCCATTTCGGGCATAGATAAAATTGGCTAAATTTTATCGCCCAAATCGAATTGGCACGTCCGGTTATCCACGTAGGCTATGCGAAAAAGGTCCTAAAAGTTTTGAGAAGTGTTTGTCCTGAGTGTAGTCGCCTAATGCTAAGTGACGAGGCCCGAGAAAAGCACCGTGAGGAGCAAGTAACACATCGTAGGATTTATCACGAAGGTGATGAGGATATTACGAAGATTGTATTTAAGAGCGCCCGAAAAAATAAGGTATGCCCGTTCTGTGGTGCAAAAAAGAAAAAAATAATTCTTGAAAAACCTACTACGTTTTATGAAGAAGAAGAGGCAAAAGGTTCTCGGAGATTGACCCCAATCGAGATTCGGGAACGATTGAAAAAAATGACCGATGCGGATCTTCGGATTTTAGGAATTTCTCCTAAAAATGCGAGATTAGAATGGGTGATTTTCATGGTTTTACCAATTCCCCCGGTGTGTGCTCGACCATCAATTACATTAGACAGCGGTATTCGTTCTGAAGATGATCTAACCCACAAATTAGTAGATGTGATTAGAATTAATCAAAGATTACGGGAAAATATTGATGCAGGGGCACCTCACTTAATAGTTGAGGATTTATGGGAGCTTCTTCAATATCATATTACTACTTATTTTGATAATCAAGTGTCTGGAATCCCTCCAGCTCGTCATCGCTCCGGAAGAGCCTTACGTACCCTTACTCAACGATTAAAAGGCAAGGAAGGTCGTTTCAGAAGTAATTTAAGTGGAAAAAGAGTTGATTTCTCTGCTCGAAGTGTAATCTCACCCAACCCACATATAAGTATCAATGAAGTCGGAGTACCAGAAGAGATCGCGAAAATACTTACTATTCCAACGAATGTGAATGATTGGAATATTGAACAAATGAAACAATTAGTCTTAAATGGACCTAATAAGCATCCTGGAGCAAATTATATTATACGAAACGATCGACGCAGAATAGATCTTCGCTATGTGAAAAATCGAAAAATTATCGCAGATATGCTTGCACCGGGCTTCACGGTTGAGAGGCATTTAAATGATGGCGATCTTGTACTCTTTAATCGACAACCCTCACTTCACCGAATGTCAATTATGGCACATGAGGTAAAAATCATGGAGGGGAGAACCTTCCGACTAAATCTTACTGTCTGTCCTCCATATAATGCTGATTTTGATGGAGATGAGATGAATCTTCATGTCCCTCAAAGCGAAGAGGCGAGAACTGAGGCAGAACTCCTTCTTAAAGTCCAAGAGCATATCTTATCACCCAGGTTTGGAGGTCCTATTTTAGGAGGCATTCAAGATTTTATTTCAAGCGTATTTCAATTCACCAGTAAGGATTCTCTTTATAATGAAAAAAATACGTTAAAGCTTCTTTATATGGGAAATATTTTTGATAACCATCCAGATTTTAAATTGGAGGATTTAGAACCCGTAGTGACAGATCCCGAGCCAATGTATTCAGGGAAGCAAATCTTTAGTACTCTTCTTCCAGATGATTTGAATATTCGAGTACGCTCAAAATTTTGTAAGAAGTGCTTTACAAAACCTGGAGAGGAATGCAAGGAGGAGGATTGTGAATTTGATGCGTATGTCTCGATTACAAATGGAGAGCTGGTAACGGGAACGATTGACGAGAATTCCTTTGGTGCGATGCAATCAAATAGTATTTTACAGAGGGTTATCAAAGATCATGGAAATGCTCGAGGAAGAGAATTCCTCGATAGTGCCACCCAGATGTTATTATATGTCATTCGTCAAAATGGAATGACGATGGGACTTGATGAGGTTTTTGTAAAAGGAGAAGCATTTGAAGAGATACAAAAAGTGTTACATGATTCTACTGAAGAATCGAAACGCCTTATTAAAGCTTTCCGAGAAAATGATACTGACGTGTTGCAAAGAGCACCTGGGAGGTCATTGAAAGAGACTCTTGAATTACGGATTCGGCAGGTACTTGCTGAAGCACGTAAAAAAGCTGAAGAAATTGCTGCGAACTATATTGGAGACGAAGCTCATTCCGTTATCATGACAAAATCAGGAGCTCGAGGAAATATACTTAATCTTGGACAAATGTCTGCTGTTGTGGGACAACAAGCAATAAGAGGTGAAAGAATCAATAGAGGATATACCTCAAGAACATTACCTCATTTTAAAGTAGATGATCTTACTCCTAAAGCACGAGGATTCGTAGAACAATCCTATAGGAATGGATTAGACCCCTCTGGATTCTTTTTCCATGCTATGGGTGGCCGAGAAGGTCTTGTAGATACCGCAGTACGTACTAGTACATCAGGATATATGCAAAGGCGTTTAGTGAATGCCTTACAGGATATGGTCATTGAAAACGATGGAACCGTGAGAAATGCTGACAAAAATGTCATTCAATTTGATTTTGGAGATGATAATATTAATCCTCAACATACCGATCATGGAGATGCGGTGAATTTAGATGTTCTTCTACTTAAAGCTCAAACCCTGGATACCAATGAAATTAAAGAAGAATTAAAACATGTAAAACCTGAGAAACAAGAAAAATCGAAACCAAAAGAGAAAAAAGAAGAAGTGAAAGAAAAAGGGAAGGAAAAGGGGAAAAAAGTTCCAACTGAAAATCAAATGCAAGATGAATTTGAAAAAGAAACCGGAAAAAACGCTATTTGGCAAGGAAAAATAACTAAACAATATAAAGAATGGAGAGAAGAAAACTATGGAGTATAAATGGAGGTTTATAAAATAATGGCAAAAATAACCCAAAAAGTAATTACTGAAAAATTAGAAGAATTACGTGAAGATGGAATTCCTAATGATTTAATTGTTGAAATTAAGGAAAAACTAAAAGATGTAGACCTTGAAGAGGAACAATTAGAGTATCTTTTGAATAAAGTCTATATTAATTATAATAATGCTATAGTTGAGGCTTCCGAACCAGTAGGAACAATTGCTGCTCAATCCATCGGAGAGCCAGGAACTCAGATGACATTAAGAACCTTTCATTACGCGGGAGTCGAAGAATTCTCAGTTACACAAGGATTACCTCGACTAATTGAGATTGTTGATGCCCGTAGATTTCCAAGCACTCCAAATATGACGATTTTCCTCACGGATGAATATCGAAAAACCGAGAAAGAAGCAATTAAAGTTCATAATAGAATTGAGCAGATACGAATCGAGCAAATAACCCATGATGTTGATTTGGATTTTGTAGATTGGAATATTATTATTAATTTAATCCCTGAAATTTGCGAAAATAAGGGAATAGATATTGACGAGATTCCAGAAGTATTAAAAAGATACAAAAAGAAGGGAACTATTAAACGAGAGGGTAATTCTATAATCATCGATCCTGGAATAGAGGATCTTCAGAAACTCCAGAAACTAAGAGAAAAAATATTGAAAAAAGTTGTAAAAGGGGTACGAGGAATTAAAAGAGGGCTATTAACGCCCGCAGAAGACAATAGTGAATGGATTATTAAAACAGAAGGGACAAATCTATCAGGAGTAGTTCAAATTGAGGGAGTCGATGCGGCTCGAACAGTGTCAAATCACCTTCATGAAGTGGAAAAATTATTCGGTATCGAAGCAGCACGAAGCTTAATTATTAATGAAGCTAAATCCGTTTTAGAACAACAAGGGTTAGATGTTGATTTACGCCATCTTCTCATTCTCGCTGATTTAATGTGTAATACGGGAACTATTCAATCTATTGGTAGACATGGGATCTCTGGATCAAAGACTAGTGTGTTCGCAAGAGCAGCGTTCGAAGTGACAGTAAATCAATTGCTTGACGCGGGGATATATGGGGAGGAAGAGAGGCTATTAGGAATTCCTGAAAATGTTATAGTTGGACAGGTATGCCCAATCGGCACAGGACGAGTAGAGATACAGTTTGATATTGATAAAAATTTAGAATTGATTAGAAACAAGCAATAACATAAAAAATTAAAATAACAAAACATTTTTTTACTTACTTAGTAATTCTAATTAATGTACATGTGATTTATTTATGGCAAAGAGAAAAAAAACACAAGAGCTTGACTTATCGCGGAAAAAGGAAAAAGTTTTTGATATCGATATAAATATTAAAGTCGCTCTCAAAACGGGAGAAATAGTTTATGGAAAAAATCAAGTACTAAAGAACTTGAGAAAAAATCCATTTAAAATGATAATTGTAGCTAATAATTGTCCCTATGATTTAATGAGTGAATTAGAACATTATAACTCATTATTGGAAAATAAAATATATATCCATAAGTACAAAGGATCTAGCTGGGATTTAGGCCTTGCTTGTGCGGAAGGCTACATGATTTCAATACTCGGAATCTATGATTATGGCGACAGCGATCTTCAAAGTTTAAAAAGTAAAGGTAATTAAAATATATCAGAAATTGAGATAATTTTTTATGATAAAGAAAAACATTAAATTAGACAGAGAATCTTTGGAATTGATTTCTCTTTTTAACAACATCTCTGGAGCTATAATTAAAGATTGTATAGTGTATGATACTCCTCAGAACTCTGATGAAGTTATTATTTTCCTGGTTAAAAAAGACGATGTTGGAAAAGCCATTGGGAAAAATGGAGAACATGTGAAAGATTTAACGTCAAAACTGAACAAAAAAATAGATGTCATTCCTTTTTCACAACAATTGGAACGATTTATCAAATATATCTTGAATACGACCAAGAACTCAATTAAAGTCAACAATATTGAGATTAAAGAAAATAGGAATGAAAAACGCACGGTAATTATAACAGTTCGACCTCAAGACAGAGGAAAAGCAATAGGAAAGGACGGTACGATGATTAAAAAGGTTAAAATGCTTGTAACGAGGCATTTCGAAGTCGATAATGTAATAATAGACACTCGTCCATTAAATTAAAACTCTGATTATAGTAAAACTGTTTTTATCTAATTTTCAATATATTATCCGATGAGTAGAGGAATACTTACTACATCGGGATTTTCAAAAATTTTAAGTTATATGATGCCTTATATGTATTAAATTATTTATTAAATTGTCGATATAAAATGCCGAAAGGATTATATGCTGCGCGAAAATTGAAAGAAAATCGGAAGAAATTTCGTTGGAGCAAAACAAAATACAAACGAAAAAAGCTGAAATTAAAACAAAAAGTAGATCCGCTTGAAGGCTCTCCGCAGGCAAGTGGTATTGTACTTCAAAAAGTTGGTCGAGAAAGTAAACAACCTAATTCAGCTATTCGAAAATGTGTACGTGTCCAATTAAGAAAAAATGGAAAGTCTATTACAGCTTTTCTTCCCGGAGATGGTGCGCTCAATTTCATAGATGAGCATGATCGAGTGATCGTCGAAGGGATTGGTGGTGCAAAGGGAAGAGCAGTTGGAGATTTACCAGGAGTCCGATGGAAAGTAGTTAAAGTAAACGGCGTTTCTTTAGATGCTCTGATAAAAGGAATAAAAGAAAAACCATTGAGGTAAAAAAAATGACAGAAAGAGCCCCTGTAAAATTATTTAATCAATGGTCCTTTGATGATGTGGAAGTAAAGGATTGGACCCTTGAACGATATATCAATCTTAAACCAATTATTATTCCCCATAGTTGCGGACGCCATAATAAAAAAACATTCTGGAAAACGAAGAAGGTAAACATAATCGAGAGATTTATTAATCGATTATTGGCACCTGGATTTATGGATTCCAAAATAAAAGGTCATAAAAGTTCATATCAATCGGGTAAGAAGAATCGTATATTGAAAGCAATTAAAGATGCGTTCAGACTTATTAATTTAAAAACTGAAAAAAACCCAATTCAAGTGTTAATTGATGCGATTTGTAATAGTGCGCCTCGAGAAGAAACCACAAAAATTGCAATGGGAGGTATCTCCTATGCAAGTGCCGTTGATATAGCTCCACAGAGACGAGTAGACTTAGCCATCAAATTTATTGTGCAAGCTATTGGGAATCGGACACATAATAATATAAAAAGTTTTGGAGAAAACATTGCCCAAGAATTAATGATGGCAGCTCAAAACAGTCAGGATTCTCGTGCAGTGAAGAAAAAGGACGAAGTGGAACGAATAGCAGTTTCCGCTCGATAAATATTTTATTAAATTCTCTTTATTACCTTAACTATTATTTATAATTTCACTATCTCTCATTCATAATTTATAGCATATCACCCCTATATTATTAAATATGTTATTAGATTAATGAGGAATCAAAAGTTATAAGCTAATTTTTATATAATCAAAAAACATATTATTTTATAAGCGAGTTTTAAAATTAGGTAAGGTAGATAATAATAGGTATGGGTTCCGACAAAAAGATTTCTGAAACTTTGGAAAAACAATTAAAAGCGATAGGGCAGAAAATCAGATTAGATCTGTTAAAAAATTTACATCTTTCTGATACGGCCTTATCATTCTCAGATCTTCAAAAATCAATAATGCTCTCAGAGTCTAATTCTGTTAATCTTACATTTCATCTGAATTCGCTTAAAGAGGCTAAGTTAATATGGGCGAGTAAAGAAGGGTATCATATAACAGATATTGGAAAGCAAATACTTGAGAAAGTAATAGATATCGAACACATCATAAATAAAAAAAATAAGAATTTAGTTATCAGAACTTCTAAATATTCAACTGAACCCTTCAATATAAAAAACGTTAAAGAATATTTGATGCGAGAAGCAGATATGGATCCTTTTCTTGCAGATCAAATGGCTAAACTTGTGGAAAAAAGATTATCAGAGACAAACGTTGAGTATCTAACTGCCCCTCTAATGAGAGAGTATATTAATGCTATTTTATTAGAAGAAGGTCTTGAAGAATTTCGACATAAATTAACTCGATTAGGAATCCCTCCCTATGATGCTGAAAAGTTATTTGATATGAATTCTGTAGAACCTATGGATTATATTAAAAAGTTAGGTTCAGAAAGTTCTGAGCAATTTCTCTTGTTAAATTTATTACCGAAAAAGCTCGCTGATCTTTATTTATCTAATAAAATCGCTTTATTAAATTTGAATACATGGTCGCTGAGGCCCTTGAGTATTTTTTTGAATTTTGAGACGATTCTTAATAACTCATCTCAACACATTCAAGACCCTTCTTTAGATTATACAAAATCACATAATAGAGCTTTAAATATTTACTATTTTCTTCAAGGATTAGCGCCTTTTTTTTCTAATAATGTATTACTCTATAATTTTGCCTCTCTATCCTCCTACATTAAAAATAATGCGGACTTGACTATTTTTATAAATACTTTTCTTTCTCTTGTTCGATGCTTAAATAAATCTTTTCAATCGAAACATGCATTTTCTTTGACTAATTCAAAATTACAGCAAGACTCTCAACCTTCAATTTTTCATAGAATTGTTTTAGAATTAAAGGATTATTTAGATAAATCTAATCGAACTCATAATAGCTTTTTAAATTTAATGCCACAAATATTAATTGATTATACCTCTGTAGATAAGAAAGATATCGAATATTTTTTTAATTCACTATTCCTTAAATATGGCTCACCAATTTTTTTTGATGGGACACAAAGCTTAATTAATTCTGATTTAATTAGTTCAAGCAAAGAGATTTTATCATTTCCAGGGGAAATAGTTTTAGATAAGGTTTTAATTAATCTCTATTCTATTGCTCAAGAATCAAATCGAAATGATTCAGTATTTTTTGAAATATTGAATCAACGTGTAAATTCTGTTTTTTCCTTATATGACTATAAAAAAAAATTTGTAGAAAGAAAATTAAAAAATTCGAGTTTATGGAATAAATTTCTTGAAAATTTTTTGAATTTTAATAAGAATGAATGGACCTTGAGATCAATTAAATCAATAAGTTTCCTTGGACTTAATGAAGCTGTAAAATCTCATTGTGGAATTGAACTTGACAGAATAGAATCGAGTCAAAAATTTGCTTTCAAAATTCTAAACACGATGAAAGAGATAATCACAGAAAGGAATTCTCTCTATAATGAGAAGTTTTGTTTATCTCAACCTCACCAGGGATCTTATTTGCAAAGTATTGATGATGGATATAATGAATCTATTGACTTAGATATTAATACTGAAAACAATCTGAGTTTGCTTATACGGAAAAGTTCAAAATTAACATTAGATGAAAAAATAGCCATTTATAGAAAATTTAGTAAAGTAATAGATGGGGGGTTTTTAGTTTCAGTGAATGATGAATATTCAGAACCTAAAAAGGCTCAACAATTATTTAAGACTATAATGGACTCAAAACTCCTTGCTTTTAATATTTGTTACAATTAAAATATTTAATAATAGAGATGGATTTTATTCCTCACTCATCAATTCGGCAAGGATTGCTTTTCTCATATGTAACCCATAACCTGTTTGCTTAAAGTATACTGCTTTTTCAGATTCATCAATGGTTGGCGCAATTTCATTTATCCTAGGTAATGGATGCAATAATTTGAAAACCTCTTTAGTCGATTTCAGATCTTTACGATTAAATACATAAAAACTTTTCACCCGTTCATACTCTTCTAAGTCCGCGAAACGTTCTTTTTGAATCCTGGTTACATATAAGACATCTAAAATATCTAATATTTTTCTATAATTCGTTAATTCTTTAAATTTCATTCTCCTCTGTTGATAAAGATAATCTTTATATCTACCCCGCATTTTCAATTCATCCGGGCTAATAAAATAAACATTCACCTCAAAATTTGATAATAACATCGCTAGAGAGTGGACGGTTCTCCCGTATTTTAAGTCACCCATAATCCCTATATGAAGCCCATCCAATGTGCCAACTTCTTCCCTAATCGTTAATAAATCCAATAAAGCTTGTGTTGGGTGTTCTTTACTTCCTGATCCGGCGTTGATAATGGGAATTTGAGCAAATCTAGCTGCCATTTTCGCAGATCCTTCCATGGGATGACGAATGACAATACAATCACTATAATTTTCAACAGTTCTAATAGTATCAGCCAAACTTTCTCCTTTTTTTATAGATGATACATCTCCAGACTGGAATCCGATCACGCTCCCGCCTAATCTATGCATAGCAGACTCAAAACTCAATCTGGTTCGAGTAGATGGTTCAAAAAAAAGGGTCGCTAAAATCTTTCCTGCAAGAATATTTGAATTCTTAACCTCGATCATTTTATGGCCTTTTTCTAGCAAATATTCAATATCCTCTCTATTGAAGTCTCGAGCACTAATTATTCCCTCTTTAAATTTCTCTCTAAACATATATCTAAAACCTTTTTTTAATATTATAATTATTATTTTTTTAATTCTAATAATATTTTTTATTATTCTGTTAAATTATTCATATTTAACAATAATTATTTGTCTCGAAATTGGTATTGAATAGTCAGATCATTTTATATAAATGCATTTTAGTACAACTAGAATTAAAGGAACTAAGAAAATTTAAAATCTATAAATCACTATAAATACTAAGTTTAACAATTATAATAATTGAGATAGAACTATGAAATTTCCTAAAGAAGTAAATAGATACTGTCCAAATTGCCACAAACATACTCGACATTCCGTGAGTAAATATAAAGCGGGAAAGGAACGAAAGCTTAATCACGGAAGAAGACGAGTTGAAAGGAAGAAGAAAGGATATGGCTCCTTTCCAAAAGAAATCTTCCATAAAAATGCCAAAATCAATAAAAAAACGGTCCCGATATTTGAATGTAGTGAATGTGGAAAGAAACATTACGGGAAATCTTATAGAGTTAAAAAATTTGAATTGCAACAAGTTTAAGTTCTATCCATTAAATGTAAATAATATAAATAAAAAACAGAGTTTAGTTGTCAAAAATGCCTCAAAAGAAAAAGTTGAAAGAATTAATCCCTCAACCACAAAGTAGATTTCTAAGGGTTAAATGTCTGAACTGTGGAAACCAGCAAGTTATTTTTGGATGTGCTGCCACAGATGTTGAGTGTTTAGTATGCGGAAAAACGCTTCTTCAATCTACTGGTGGAAAGGCTCGTATTCTTACTAAAATTTTAGAAGTTCTTTCTTAAAAACTACCATCTAGTTTTAAATTATCTTAACATTTTCTAAAGGTATCCACCCTGCTTTATTAGCTTTGTTTGAAACCCAAATCCATTCACTTTCTTCGAATTCAATTATAAATTCTTCACCTTTCTTAACATTTAGTTCAATAGCATAATAATCTCTGAGTGCTGTCGCCTGAAGCTTTTCTCTGTCTATTTCTAGAAAATATTCTGGAATCCATCCTACATTTTCTTGCTTAGTTTTACACCAAACCCAACCTATCCAATTAGTTTCTCTAAACTCTACTTCCATTGTTTCTCCCTCTTTAACTCTGATTGGATCAGAAGTAGATGCTTTATAGTCTTTAATTACTACACATTTTTTTTTAGACAAGTTCTTCATAAGAAATTATATAGTTTTTTTAAATGTTCGTGAAACAACTCTTTCACGTCTGAACCTATATATCAGAAAAATATCTGGATATTATGAGAATGAAGTAAAGTTAGCAAATGATCTAGGATATTAATATTCTCTCCACGTTTTCTTACATTTTAAACAGCGGAAAAAAGTTGTACTTGGTTCATCCGCACTTCTCGTCTGTTCCTGCCACGTTTCTGCTTCATTAAATCCGCATTTTGGGCATATTCTCGATACAATTGGGTGAACTGATATTTTATCATCTTGATTGACTACAATTAGGTTTTCTTCAAGTTTCTTTTTCTTCTTCGCAATTATTTTTTGTTTTTTTACATCATCAGGTTCCAATTTTCTTTCGTATCCGCATCTGCAAAATAGATATGATGTTCCATTTTTCGTTCTTTTTCTGAGTAATCCACCGCAATCTGGACAAAACTCTACCATCTTCCTATTAATAATTTACTTTTCAAGCAGTTCTTTCTTTAACTCATATAGTTTTCGGTAATATTTGAAGTTCAGTTTATTCATATCTTGAATTATTTGAGCATCAATTACCTTTTCACCACTTGTTTTTATGCGTAATTCACCTATCACATTTATTAAATCTCCTTCATCAAATTTTAATTCCATATCTTTTAATTTCACGGGGATTTGTCCAGATTTATCGTCTAAGACGAAGGAGCTCTCATCCCCGATATCCTTAATATAACCTGTTATTTGAATCTTTAAATCCTCATTCTGAATATCGTTTATAATTCTCTGTTTTGCAAATTGATTTTCCATGTTAACTCATCTTGGTTTAATTATTAACTTCCAATTAGATAATAATAATAATAGTTATTAAATAAAAGTTCAATATAAATAATTAGATACAGAATTTTTAGTAAAAGATTATTAAATCAGTAATATCAAACTTATTAATTAAAAAAATCTTATTTCCTATTATTATTTGAAATAAAACCGAATTATGGAGCAGTAATATGACTTTTAAGTTAAAATTAGAAAATAGTCGGATTTTGAAAGGGATCGTAGAAACATTATCATCTATCATTGATGAGACGGAATTTATGGTAACTCCCGATGAATTTACCATAACGGCTATGGATCCAAGCCGAATTTGTCTACTTAAGCTAACCATCAAAAACGAAGATTTTGATGAATATGAATGTCAAGAGGATACTAAAGTGGGTTTAAATTTAGACGATTTAGATAAAATATTGAAGAGAAGTGCAACAAATGATTCCATTGAAATTGATTTTAAAAAGAGTGATAATAAAATTAAAATTGTAATGCAACGAGAGGGAATGACTCGTTCTAGAACCTTTAGTTTAGCACTTTTAGATATTGATATTGAAGAGATTCCCATGGACAATTTACTGGCAATTGAATATCCTTCCTCTTGGGTAATAGATCCTGAATTTTTGGTTGAGGCGATTAAGGATGCTGAAATATATTCGGAGATATTAAATCTTAAATCTGAAGAAGGAAAAGGGTTAACATTTAGTTCCTCTGGTCAAATAGGAGAGATGGTATATAGTCTGGGAGTTGAAGATTTAATTGAAACAGAGATCACTGGTACAAGTACGGGAGCATATAGTTTAACATTTTTAAAAGCAATACTTAAAATAGCCTCAATTACAGAGAAACTTGAAATTTCACTAAAAACTGACCATCCCCTTAAAATGATTTTTAATCTACTTGAAGGAGGAGAATTAAATTATTTTCTAGCTCCACGAGTAGAAGAGGCTGAGTTTGACGAAGACGAAGACATGGATGAGTTTTAATATCCCAATTTAACATATCATCTATATTTTAGTAATTCTCTTAACTCCCATTTTATTTAGTTGTAATATTTTTTTATTTTACAATAACCATTTTCTCATTAAAGATATGAGGTATAGAAAGATATGATGAGTTCGGAATCAATTTCTCCAGAATTAATTCAGCATTATCCATGGCTTCCTTCATTAAAGAAGGTATATGAAGATATCGGCAATCAAGATCCGTTAAAATTTACGATGAACGTTCTTTCAAAACAAAAGAATAATCTTAAAGAGAGAATCTTAAACCTCTTTGAAGCAGTATTCAATAATATTGAATTTATAGAGAATTATCAAATTGATGAAACAAATATTTATCTCTACTTAATGTTAAGAATTTTATTATTCATCCTTAATAATGATATTTTAACCAATCGAATAGCAAATTTATATTCGAAAATCCAATATGATGAACTATTAGATGAAAATGATTTTAATCTTTACAAAATCCTCCAAGATCTAAATTTAGATATTAAATATTACCAAAATCCTATTCAATACCGTGTAAATAAAATAAAGGATCAAACAGAAATACAAAAAACAAATTTCCGAATTCACTATATTGATTATTTAAAACTATCTTCAAATTTGAGGGATGAGTATAGAAAATTAGTTAATAATCCCCTTTCAGAGGGGTATGTCTTTATTCTAAAAAGAAGATTAGTACGTCTTCTTCAAGAATACGTCCGTGGTAAATTTTTGGAGTTAAAAGAAAAAGATAAACAAAATCTTGAGCTACTTAAGTCTAAACTGCTCGAGATTGAAGAATTTGAACATATTTATAATATAATTAAAAATCAATGGGAATTAATTAAGGAGGAATACGATTATTCAATTGATTTTAAATTTAAGGAAGGAGCAGAGATATCAACCATCTTTCCTCCATGTGTGAAAAATATACTTTCTCAAGCGAAGGAAGGACAAAATTTAACTCATAATGAAAGGTTGTTTCTAACATTTTTTTTACATGCATTAGAATATCCTGTTGAAAAAATAGTTGATATCTTTTCTACTTTGCCAGATTTTGACAGAGATAAAACCACTTACCAAGTAGAGTTTGCAAAAAAGAAAGGTTACGATCCTCATTCATGTGAAACCTTAAAGTCATTAAGTTTATGTAAGGCAGAAAAATATAAAGATGAATTATGTTTAAAGGGATATTACTCCAAAAAATTAGATAAGACAAGAAAGATTAGACATCCACTTTTTTATGTAAGTTTTAATCAATTTAAATTGTCCAAAGATAAAAATGACCGATCATAAGTTTTTAAAACGTCTTTTTCAAGCCTACTATAGAGAAAATAAGGAAAAAATTCCATTAATTAGTTCTTTTACTCAACGAGAATTCGGCTTTATCCCATGGAAAGAAGAGACTATGATGATACGGCATATAGGATTTAATGATATAGATGGGCTAAAAACGTATTTTATTAATAACGCTCCAAGACATGCATATTCAAGTGGATCATTATATCTCATGCCTGAGAATTCGGATATGGATCAAAAGCAATATATCGGATGCGATTTGATAGTAGATATTGATGTTGACCATTTTTATACGCCATGTAAAGAAGATCATGATATATGGATTTGTAAAGACTGCGATACTATTGGAAAAGGGATGACGAAAAAATGTGATAAATGTGGAAGTTTAAAGCTTAAAACAATTAATTGGATATGTGATGAGTGTTTAGATAGCGCTAAAAATGAGATTAAAAAATTAATATATGATTTTCTCATTCCTGATTTTGCGATACAACCAGAAGAAATGCATATTGCCTTCTCTGGACACAGAGGCTATCATTTAAAGGTTGAAAATAAAAGAATTAGAACTCTCGATAGCGACCAAAGAAGAGAAATTGTAGATTATTTGACAGGTCATAACATTTCTTTTGAAATCCTTGGGTTGGAAAAAAGAGCCTTAAATATTTACGGACTAATCCGTGAAAATTTAGACTGGTCCAGAAAAATAATAAATAAAATGATCAATATGCTTCAAACCTATTCTGATGAGCAGTTAACAAATTTTTTAAAAAGAATTGGATTGAATTCGAATGTGATAAAAAGTTTCTTAAATTCTAAAGACAATTTTTTATATACCCTTAAAGTTGATGATCATAACTTATGGAGCATAGAGGGCTTTGATATAATCACATGGAAGAAATTTTTAAGGGGTATTGTTGATGAAGTGGGTGTGGAATTAGATGAACCAGTCACTATTGATATTCACAGATTAATCCGATATCCGGGGACTTTACATGGAAAAACAGGATTTAAGGTTCAAGAATTACTAATTGACGAATTAGAAGCATTTAATCCCTTAAATGAGACGAGAGATGATCTAGATCCTATTATTTTCAGGAGTTCTGAAAATACACATAAAATAAAAATTATTGAAGATAAAGTCCCCCAAACCAGAATAAAAGGAGAGACATACGGTCCTTATGAAAATGGTGAGATTGTTGAAGTTCCAAATCATATTGCAATCTTTCTCTTATGTAAAGAGGTTGCTGTGTTAGAATAATTAATAATAAATTAGTATAAACACTTAATTATTGTATTAGTAATAAATAATTACGATTTTATGAATCTCCTAAAAGAATACAAAAACTTATATGATCATTGGCTTGAAGAATTTCAAAAAGAAGAGTTAACCGTTTTTTCGCAGAATATCTTTGCAGATTATAAGAAGTTTTTGGAATTCATAAAAAATTTCGAAGTAAAGGAAAAAAATGAGATAAAAAAAGAAATTATTGAGACATACAAGCAGAATGTGAAGTTCTTATTTGATGATATTTTAAAAATGCGAGAAATTAAAATAATTAATTCTGCCTTAACCCTTAAAGAACTTGATATCGACTCATTATTTGAAGCAGAAAAGTTATTTTTCCAAAATTTGGTCGCATCGATTAAAGGATTTCAAAAAGTTAAGTCTCTCTCGATTAATGAGGATGATAAGATATTCACATTCCCAGAAATTAAATCGGTTATTAATAAGGAGAAGTTAGAAGATGATCAAGCAAAACCTATAGAAAAAAATTTAAAAGAGACATTAAAAGATGAGAATATTAAAGAGAAATCTGAAATGCACGAGCAAATTTCTTATAAGGTGATTAGATTTATAAAAAACACTCCTGCATTAGTGGGTATAGATCTTTTAAATTATGGGCCTTTTAAGAAAGAAGATATCGCAAATATACCCCAAGAAAACGCAAAAATACTCGTAAATGAGAAACTAGCAGAATATATTGAAATAGATTAGCTTTTTCCAAATCTTTCCTTAAATTCTTCCTTAAAATATTTGATTCTGTATTTTTGATATTTATCGATTGGAGAATATTTTGGTGGCCACGGATTAATTAATTCTCCACCGCAGTATCTACATTTCAACTCCGGATTCTTTAATCCATATCTTCCACAATCCTTACATTTTTTTAAATATCGTGTCATTTTTCGAAATATATATTATTCTCTACTGAAATCATAAATCGCTCCATATTCTTCTGCTTTTTCCTCTACAACTTCTAAAGCATCAGATAAAATATTTTCAGCGTCCAGATAATCTTTCGAAATAATTTCTAATCGATAGAAGGGTGCAGCTATATAGGAAATCTCTAAATTTCTGGTATTCTTGGGATTTTCTAATACTTTTTCTGCTTCACTCAGCGTCTCTTTTATAAGATCCACACCGTTCGGATCATCAAATCTTAATTTAATTTTTCCAACAATATTCACGGTGGAAATCTCCACATTCTCATTAACAATTCTTAAAAAGGTTTGCTTTATGTCTTCAGATATATCTGTAAGATTATCCAATATTTCTTTTCCGTTTTCTTTGAGTTCTTCAATCGCTTCTTGATAATTATCATTAAAATGTGCTAATATGGGAAATCCAATTTTTTCGTAGGCATCATCTAATGTCATATCATCATATTCATTACATAAAAATTGGAGTAAATTCTCAAGTTTGACTGCATATTTCCATTCCTTCATTTTTGTTTTGCGTTGAGCGGCATTGGTGCGTCTAAGAGAAAGATCCACATGACCTTTTGAAGGATCCACTCTAGTTACTCTCAAAACCATCCTTTGTCCTTGTCTAACATGATTTCTAATATTTTTTACCCAACGACTAGAGATTTCTGAGATATGAATCATACCTTTAGCATGCTCTTCTGAGGGTAAACCTTCATAATCTAATAATTCCACATAGACATATTGATTTTGAATATTTTCAACTCGCCCTACCACAAAATCTCCTTCCTGTGGAAATCGGGTTCTTGATTTCGGCATTTTACTTTTTCTCCGTTATAGTTTAATTCTTTGATTTCCAATTAAATAATATTGTTATATAAAACGATCCTTAATTTTTTACTTTTATTCTTTAAATGCTATAATTTTTTTTCTATCATACTTATATAATAGTATTAAATCGAATCAAAAACTCTCTTTAAAGTGATTTTTATACCTAACTGGTTTATTCATATTAAATGGGCACAGATGGCTGGAATCCCCCTCAAAATAGCCGAATTTGTGAATAGGAGCATTGATTATGGGTCGGATTGGGCAGTAGAACATGAAGATGAGGGGACTCAAGAAGGTGTATTTGAGAATAATATCCACCGTCAGTTAGTATATTTTTACAACAAAGATATTGATAAGAAAAACTTTGTAAAGGCATGTTATCTCCATCATCTTTTAGATTATTTTAAAGAAACCTATGTAAATATCAATAATGAGGACTTAGTATTTCAGAAATTTCTTGAACATAAAGTAATCTCTAAAATCTCTTATAAAAATAAGCGAGAAATTAGTTTTGAAAAAGAAATCTCGGAATTATTTCAGTTAATTAAAAATCAAAAAAAAACGTTGTATTCTGATTTAGAAATTATTTAAGATTAACAATAATCTTGCTTATATCTTTTTATGACTCATCCTTTAACTAATCTCTATTAGATTACAATAGACCTCAAATTATTATTATCGATAATTGTTAAATTAATCTTGTTTTTTCTTCTTGCAGACTCGTTAACATTTATTAATTTTCCGTAAAAAATTTAAATTCCACATCATTTAAATAGAATATCACATCTAAAGTGATTATCTAATCTGATAAAACTGAAATTGTTTTATTAGATTGAAGATTATTATAATTAAATATTTAAAATAAATAAAACAAAGGTAATTAAAAATGGCCGATAAAAAACCACATTTGAATCTAGTTATAATAGGGCATATTGACCATGGTATGCTATAACCGTTTCGGTTAATTAGCCCATAAAGTCAACCATGATGGGTGCCCTGTTAATTAAAACAGGTGCGGTAACAGACAGAGAAGCACGAGAATTAGAAAAAATTGCGAAAGAATTTGATAGAGATTCATGGTCATATGCATACGTATTTGATAAATTGAAAGAAGAACGACAGAGAGGAATTACAATAGATCTTGCCTTTAGAAAATTCGAAACACCCAACAAATATTTCACAATCATTGATGCCCCTGGTCATCGAGACTTTGTCAAAAATATGATCACTGGTGCAAGTCAAGCTGATGCAGCAATCTTAGTAGTTTCCGGAAAGAAAGGAGAAATGGAAGTTGGTATCGCAGCTAATGGTCAAACCCGTGAGCACGCCTATTTAGCACAGACCTTAGGCGTTAAACAATTGGTTGTGGCCATTAATAAGGCAGATGTCTGGGATTATGATGAAGATAGATATAAAGAATGTGTACAATCAGTATCAGCTCTTTTAACAAATATTGGTTTTCCTGTAAAAAAGATTCCGTTTGTACCTGTAAGTGGATTACTTGGGGAGAACCTTACTGAAAAAACCGATAAAATGCCTTGGTACGATGGTCCTAGTTTAATAGACGCAATTGATGAATTTCAATTACCAGAAAAACCGACTGGTAAACCCTTACGAGTACCTATTCAAGATGCATATAGAATTAAAGGTACTGGTGTGGTTCCAGTGGGTAGGGTTGAAACTGGTGTATTAAAAAAAGGTGACCAAATTCTTATTCAACCAACCGGCTTTAAAGGTGAAATTCGAAGTATAGAGATGCATCATGAAGAAATTCCCGAAGCAGAACCGGGAGATAATATAGGATTTAGTATCCGAGGTCTTACATTAGAAGATGTACACAGAGGAGATGTTTTAGGACGACCTGATAATCCACCAACCGTTATTACACCTAAGGGGAGTTTTACTGGACAAGTCATTGTAATTTGGCATCCTACTGCAGTTGCACAAGGTTATACTCCAGTTGTTCATGCTCATACCGCTCAAGTTGCAGCGAAATTCGTTGAGCTTAAAAAGAAACTTGACCAGAAGACGGGCGCTGTAATCGAAGATAACCCGAAGTTTATCAAGAAAAACGAAGCTGCTATTGTCACGTTAAGTCCTATCAAGAAATTGTGCATAGAGAAATATGAAGAGATTCCAGAGATGGGTCGATTCGCGGTACGCGACATGGGTAGAACCGTAGCTGTTGGTATAGTAAAAGATCTTGAAACTGGAGAGTAATAGAATAATCTCTTAACTCAAACCTTTTTTATAACTAATAATAATTTATTTTTTGCTTATTTTTTTTGCTTATATCTTCACTTTTCAATTTAATTTTTTTCGTGAATTGATAAATATTATCAAATTTCAGAGAAATTCGCTCAAAAATTTAATATTATAAAATCAAAAAAATAAAAAAATTTTTAATTTGTTAATTTGACGTATTATATCGAAAAAACTTTTGTTGATTTTGTTATTTCATCAATTAAATCTGATAATTCTAATTTTTCTAACCCTTCTGGAACATCAAATTTTGGTGGTTTTCCGCCTAAAAGTTTCCTCCATGCTTGACACGCATATAAGGGAACTCCAATATGATTAGCTTCTTCTATTAATTTAAAAGGGTCTGAAGGAACTCCCATCATAGCAGCATTATCTTTTATGTCCTTTGAATATGGTTCCAAACCAGGAGAAAATCTAAATTCTTTTTCTATTAGTGCTGCCAATCCTTCTTGCATAAACACAACTGCGACATCTTCACCTTTTTTTTTCAAATTCATTGCAATAACTAATGTGCTGAGATATGAATTAAATGTTCCATCCTTACATATTATCAAGATCTCTACCATCTTTTCTCACCTTTGGAGATATATTTTATTTAAAATTTAGCTATATCTAAACCATATAGCCTCTAAATATTAAGTTAAGATTCTTTAAATATTAATGAAATCCCTTTTTTTTTATAAGTAGGGTTTTTTTTATCATTAGTTTTATATTATTTCTTTCAAGAACGTAAATTTCTTGGATATATTAAGATTGGGTTCTATTATATCAAAATTATCTTATACAAATTCTTTAATTCTCTCTAAAGTTTTTTGATTTACGGTTATCTCTTTTTGAAAATGTTTCTGTATTCTTTTAATAAAACTTCTTCTTTCTTTTTCTGTTTCATAGTTGTTTAATAAATTTTTAACCCAAATTACATTCGCTTCCACTTCTTCGGGAATTTTTTCACTATCATGTCTAGCTGCATGTTGAGGACATACTTTATGACACGTTCCACATCTAATACATATTATCATATCTATTTCAGCTTTTCCCTCAATCATCGAAATAGCATCTGCAGGGCATTCTTCAATACATATCTCACAACCATCACATTTTTCTTTATCTATCCAAGGCATTAAATACACCAATTATATAATTTTTAATTTTTATCCGAATAATTTTAAGAATTAATATAAACAATCATTATGATTAATACTTTATTCTATAAACCAATATAAATAATTATTTAAAAATCTTTTGAGATTTAATAGTGAGAATGCTTTCATAACTAAAATCTACATCCTTAGAAAGGAGAAAATAATGATTCATCTATAATTTTTTTAAATTTATAATTTTAAATTAAACTGATATAATCTGTATTATCCAAGTATTATTTTCTTTTATGATTAGAGCCTTCTTTGTATATTTTAAGATAATAATTTTCTAAGAAGGCTAGTAATAGTGGTTGAAAGAAAGAGTAAAATATGTATTGTTGGAGATGCGGGAGTGGGAAAGACATCTCTTGTCTCTTTATTGCAAGGACGAGATATTGTGAAGGAGAGAACTCCAACGGTGGGTTTGGATATTGAAGACTCGATATTAAGTGGAAAAAAATGTTCCATATGGGATCTAGGGGGCCAGGAAAGGTTCAGATTTATGTGGAATGATTTTCTGAAGAGCTCTGGATTAACCATATTAGTATGTGATTCAACAGAGAAAAATGTTGAGAGAACAAAAGAAATCTTGGAACGATTTTCTAATCACTTAGGTTCAAAAGTTATCGCGATAGCAAATAAGCAAGATTTGGAAAATTCACTCCATCCAGAAAATGTAGAAAAGATGCTCGGCGTGAGAACCTATGGAATGAGTGCGATACGAGCAGATTTAAGAGAGAGAATGAGAAATATTTTAGAATATGAATTCTTAAATGAATAAATCTCTTTTCTCAAAATTATGTGACTTTTTCTAAAATAAAAAATTGCCACTAGCTATTCACGTACTTCGAAAAGCTCTTCCAATTAAATGAGCGATCCTAACGGGTTCAGGAAGCTTAGAATCTATTGAAACTTTTTTTAGTAAATTCTCCGCATCATTAATTGATATGCCTATTTTATGAAAATATATGGCGGATTTACCTGCGGCAGTTTCGATTTCAGTCTCATAAAGATGACCTGCATTAATGATTTTTTCAAATTTCTTAGGAGAAAGGAGGGGAAACTTTTTATTAAGCGCCCTTTTTACAGAATCCAGATCTACCTCTCGCTCCGTCACAGCAATCATCGGTTTATTTGTTTTCTCATAGATTTCCTTCATATCAACCAAATTAAACCCTCCAAAAGTAATAGTATGTGTTAATATATATTGAACATGTTTTTGATTTTTTATTATGAGTGAAATTAACTGCTCAGTTGCATCATTCCCATCAATTTTTATTAATGTTTTAACTACTTTTACTACTCGAACTCCTTGACATACAACTCCAATTAGAAATGTTTTATCTGTCCCTTTTTTAAGACTAAAAGTAGCATCATCGCAGCCCATAATTATTGGATTTTCTTTCATAAATTACAATTCCTTCTCTGGGAGATATTTTTTTATTTCTAATAATAGACGGGTGAATGCTTTCGCGGCATTATCCACTTCTCTTATACGATGACTAATATTTCCAGATAAATTGTTTAATAGAATTATAACTATCTCCTCAATTGAAATATCTCTTTTTAACCAAACATAAGCAATGACTGCTTCCACAGTATTCGCTAAATCATGACTGTCGGCTCTATTTTTTGCGAAAGACTTCATCTCAGCATCTTTTAGAGCTTTACTCAATATATTTTTACTAACTTTTTCTCCTGTTCTAATTATTTTCTTTCCAGATAATTTTTTACTCAAATAAATTGATTTTGCTAAAGAATAAGTAAAATTTACAATTCCATCTCCAATTTTAGCAAGTCCTTTATCTGTACCGATGGCTTTTTTTGTTTTTGGAATATTTTCCACTAAAAAACCAAATTCCATAATATAATAATGAGGAGTAATGAAAAATTAAAAAAATTTTCAGTAAGGTTTAAAATTACATTAAATCTTTAAACACTTTCTGAACAGAGACAACCTCATCTCTAAGAGAATCGATTCCATCTCTTAATGTCTTTTTTATTTTATATCCCTCTTTAAGTTTGAGAAAAATTTTTGGTGCTTCAATATCTGTTTTTTTGTAAGCTGCTAAATCGATTGCCTCCAGATTCAATAGATGTTTTACAAAAACATTAAGAAATCCATGAGATTGTCCCTCAACAAATATTTCATAATTGTTTTTTCCGTTTCCCCTTTTAATCTGAAGATCAAGATATTTATATCGTGGTCCTTCCTCCTCTTCCTCCATTACCCACTCTAAATCTTCTTGAAGTTCTTCATCTTCTTCAGTTAAGACTTCATCGGATACCTCACTTGATACTTCTCCTTTTGTTTCAAATTTCGGATAAACGCTTTCTATTTCTTGACTTTCAAACTCCTCAATTTCTTCGAATTCTTCCTCATCAGAATCTTCCTTTTTTTTCTTTGCCATGAAAATAACTCCTATAAATCTAGCTTATTATAAAAATACAGAATAAAATAAATTTTTTTTGGTTTTGAGATGAATAATTACCATTATTCTAGATGTTTATCGGCTAATCTTTTCAATCTTTCCGTTGCCAGATGTTGTAGGTCTTGTGGTCCTGATAAGGATATTTCTATATCTCTACCTTCGACAGTGCAATTTATATTTATATAGTTTATTTTTTCTTGGACTTGTTCTAGAAACACTATAACATTCTCTAGCTTTCCTGAATTGTTATAAAATCTCATGGTTTTTTTTCCTCTTGCCAAAACTAATCACCCACTAAAATAAAATGTTTAAAAATAAAATAAAATGGAATAAATTAGTATCTAAACTCGTGGCTGACGTCTCTATAATCATTTGCCAGCTTACGAGACTCCATATTTCCACACATAGGACATCTCAGTTTATCAAAACTTGTTCTATCTAAGGGAGTTCCACATATACTACAATCACTATGAATTACACCTAAATCCTTTCCTGTTGTGCTCAAATTATATTCATTGCTCTTTTCTTCAATTACTTTCGCTCTAATTATATCAGTAACTTGAAAAGCATCATTTATCTTTTCAATATAGCGATTGGATATTTGACTCACATGAATATTTCCAAAATAATAGGAATTGAAATGTAATTTATTATTAATAGTATAGAAATTAAGTCCAACAGAATATTTTCTTAAAAAAAGTATAGACCCAATTACTATATCACCAACTTTCACGACCTTACGGTCTTTTTCGTTATGTGTCTTTATATCAATTTTTCTCTGATCTATATCTACATTAAGAAGTCCACTTTTAGTGGCGAAAATCTTTCCCTCTTTTGTATATGTAGAATCTTTATCAGGTAAAAATTCTTCAACGACTCCCAAATATTCTCCAGTTAGCACGATGTCCTTGTCTTTCAATGATTTTGTCATACAACTCAACACTTTGTCTAAATTTTCTAATATTCGTTCTCTTCATATATTTAAAATTTATTAGATAAATTAAATTTATTGATAATGGTTAATAAGATCCGATAAAATATAGAGAGGACATAAAAATTAAGAAAAAAGAACTCATTTCAATTATTCAACATACGGAATCATTTACAAATCCAGAGGTTGAGCTTGAACAATATACTATTGATGCTGTTTGTGCGGTTGATATCATATTTTTCGCTGGTCTTGAGTTTAATGATATCACTAATAAATTAATTTTTGATTTAGGTGCGGGAACGGGACGTTTATCGCTTTCAAGCACATTTTTCTCTCCAATTCGAATTATAAGCGTTGATATTGATGATAGTGCTCTTAAGATCTTAAAACAGAATGCTATACATCTTCAAGTGGAAAAGAATATTCTCCCCTTATGCACTGATGTGAGAAACTTACAATTTACACCAAAGTTTCTCTCTTCATCTCCAAAAATCACCACAATTATGAATCCCCCTTTTGGGGTACAAAATCCTGGTGCTGATAGACCTTTCCTTGAAACTGCTTTTTCAATTTCAGATATTATTTATTCTATCCATCTTGCTCATGAAAATGTTCACAAATTCATAAGAAATTTTGCGAGAAAAAATGGATGGCATATTGATTATACTCTTCCATATAATATGGTTCTTGAAAAGTCTTTTGAATTTCATGAAAAAAAGAGAAAACATATTGATGTTAATTTATATAGATTTAAGAAAATCTGAAAAACCATTGATCAGTGAAACTCTCTCCAAGACTTAAAATCAGAAGGATAATTTGCTTTATCATTTAATTCTTCTTCAATACGAAGTAACTGATTATATTTTGCACATCTGTCACTACGACATGGAGCACCGCTTTTAATTTGACCTGAACAAAGTCCTACAGCAAGATCTGCAATAAAAGGATCCGCAGTCTCTCCTGAACGATGAGACACCATAACATTAAAATTGTTGTTAAAACTCATCTTTGCAGCCTCAATTGCTTCTGTGAGTGATCCTATTTGATTTACTTTTAATAATAACGCATTTCCAGCCCCTTGAGTTATCGCCTTATCCAAAATTTTAATATTCGTGACGGTAAGATCATCATCAACAATTTGAATAGATTTATCGACTTTTTTAGTTAATTTCGAAAAGCCAAGAAAAGCAGCTTCATCAAATGGATCCTCAATGGATTTTAACGGATAATCTTTTAATAATTCAAGATAATATTGAAGGAGTTCGTCTTCAGTCAACTTGCTCCCATCGATATCATATTTTCCATCTTTGTAAAATTCACTTGCGGCAGCATCTATTCCGAGTATAAATTCTTTTCCCATGGTAAAACCTCTCTCTTCAATAGCTTGAATGATTAAATCCAATGCATCTCGCGTTAGAGATAAATTCGGAGCGAATCCCCCCTCATCTCCCACATTTATGGCTTGCGGACCATAATTTTTTAATAAAATCTTCTTAAGGTGATGATAAACTTCCGAAACCCATCTAATTGCAGTTGAAAATGAGTCTGCTCCAAAAGGTAAGATCATGAATTCTTGTATTGAAAGATCATTGCCAGCATGTTCTCCACCATTTAAAATATTACAGCTTGGAATGGGCAATAAGTAGTGTTCCCTAGTTTTGTTATAACTCATCTCATAAATATGCCTATATAGAGGAATGTTTCTTAATTTTGCCGCTAATTTAGCAACTGCCAGAGAAACCGAAAGAATTGCATTCGCTCCTAATTTACTTTTATTTTCTGTCCCATCAAGTTCAAGCATTTTTTTATCTATTAAGCTTTGTCCTATTACATCCATTCCTATCAGTTCTTTAGCGATTATTCTATTCACATTTTCCACGGCTTTAGTAACATGTTTCCCCATGAATTTATCACCACCATCTCTTAATTCTAAAGCTTCTAATTCCCCAGTCGAGGCTCCAGAAGGAACTGCGGCTCGTCCCATTTTACCGTCGGCATACACATCACATTCGACGGTAGGATTTCCACGTGAATCTAATATCCATCGTGCATGAATTTTTTCTATTTTAAAATCTGTCATTGAAATCTCGTATTTTTAAAGTTTACTTAATAATCTACTATCAAGAATCAATAAATTCTTTATTGTTTCTATTATAATAATAATTATCTTTATAAATTAAAAATAGGATTCGCATGTTTATAGAAAGCAGACCTTGGGTTGAAAAATATCGCCCTCGTACATTAGAAGATGTAGTTAACCAATCGGGAATTATTAAACGTTTAAAACAATTTTTAAAAGATAAATCAATGCCTCATCTTATATTTGCAGGACCAGCGGGAACAGGTAAAACCACTTCTGCACTTGCGATGGTAAGAGAATTATATGGACCAAAAATGGCAGTAAATGATACATATCTTGAATTAAACGCGAGCGATGCTCGTGGAATTGATGTGATACGTACATATATTAAGGATTTTGCCAAAGCACGCCCACCGGAAGATATTCCATTTAAAATTCTAATTTTAGATGAAGCAGATAATATGACTTCCGCGGCTCAACAAGCTTTGAGGCGAACAATGGAAAAATATACTAAAAATTGCAGAATGATTTTAATTTGCAATTATTCTAATAAGATTATTCCACCTATTCAATCTAGATGTGTAGTTTTTCGGTTTTCCTCCCTTTCTAATGATGATATCAAAGGGAGAGTGAAAATGGTTGCCGAGCGGGAAGATATAGAAATTAGCCCCGATGGTCTCAACGCATTAATTGATGTTTCGAGGGGGGATTTAAGAAGGGCGATTAATTATTTACAATCTTGCGGGACAATATCGCAAAAAATTGATGAGGATATAGTATTTCGGGTTGCTGGAGAAGTCCCACCAGAAAAGATTAAAGAGATACTAAATACTGCCTTAGAGGGACAGCTAACTTTATCAATAAAACTTTTAGAGGATTTAAAAAAAGAATATGGGTTATCGGGAAGAAATATTATCAGAGATATTCATCGAGATATGTATTCTTTAAAAATACCTGAGGATGTGAAAATTGAATTATCCAAAATACTCGCTGAATTCGAATATCGATTAAGTCAAGGAGGAACAGAAGAAATCCAACTTCAAGCCCTATTAGCGAAGATCGTCCTCCTGCAAACAGCTAAATAATTTGAATTTCAACCAATTCTTTTGTTTTTGGGCTAAAAAATAATTTTGCATTCGTTCAACAGATTTCTTATTAATTTGAAATTTAATATTAGAATCATACTGAATATCCCATAAAATCAATCCATTTGGATTCGCGGGTTCATATGAAACGAATTCTTTATTATCAAAAAGGTTGAGGAATTCTTCAAAATTTATTTCATTTTTCCCTAAATCCATTAATTTTTTTATCATACGTCGGATTTGCTGTCTGAGAAATGCTTTACTTATAAAGTCAATAAATACTGTATTATTACTTATTTTAATATTTACAGAGTTAAGTTCTCTGAGAGTATTTTCAATAGAATTATCTCTTTTTGAAAAATTCTGAAAATTATGGATGCCCTCAAGATGGGAACACGCTTTTTTAACAATATCAATATTAAAATTATATTTGGAGATTAAATAATCAAGAGGCTCTGGAAGAATATATCGATAATGACGTGAAACTGCATTATATCTCGGAGAGTAATTAATGGGTACTGGACAAGATGCCCAGAGCCCCATTTCACCTGGTAAAAAAGAATTTATTTCCATTAGGATAGGTTTTTTCTTAGGAATTATTGAAAAGACTGCACCACGAGCAGATACATATCTATCAGTTCTACTCGCAAATTCAAATTCAGCCCGTTCCAAATCGTCAATATAATTGCGCTTTATTAATATTTCAATTAATTGATCTTCAATAGTTAGGACATCAGATTGTCTTTGTGATCCATGGTATATTTGTTTTCCAGTATAATACATTTTAAAGAAATATTTATTATGATATTCTGATCTCAATGAAATTCTCCTTCCTTTCTAATAGAGAAAATTTTAATTAATTTTATAGTTTTAAAGTTAGATTTAAAAATTCTATTTATTATTAGACAGATTTTTTTGTAAAAATTCAATAATGCTTTCTGCTACATTATATATATTATAATTTTTTGAAAGTTCATTTCTCGCATTTTCAATGATTATTTCTTTATCTCTGCAATTCTTATAAAACAATAATTTATCTAAAAAATTATAATGATCTCTCGGATCAAAAAGTAATCCTGTTTTATTATCTTTAATTATATCCTTGTTTCCAAAACCATTTGCAGCAATAACAAATGTATTAGATAAAATTGCTTCTAAAATCGCATTTGAAAATCCTTGAGCTAATGCTGGATCGACTAATACATCTATTTTAGAATAAATTTGATTTTTATCTTTTACAAAACCACACATTATAATATTTTTTTCTAAATTGTTTTTCCTAACAAATTTCCTTATATAATCCTCTTCGGAACCTTTACCAAAAAGAAACAATTTATCATTTTTATAATAGTTTTGAAAATACATTTTAAACCCCTCTAGGAGGAATTTAATATTTTTAAATTCTATAAGCCTTCCAACAAATCCATAATATGTATCCAAATGAGTCTTTTTTTTTAGTTTTTTAAACTTCTCTATATGAATCCCATTGGGGATTCTTAAAATATGATCTTCTGGATAATTTAACATTAATAAATCTTTATACATTTTGCTGTTGATTGCTCTAATGAAATTTATTTTTTTTAAAAAAATTTTTTTGAATATCTTGAACCAAAACAAATTAATCATATTTAGCATTCGTGATTTGTTTGTGGAATAAAATATTTCATCAAGATAACTATCAAAATCGATAGGTAACTTCATTAAGATTGGAATTTTAAAGAGTATTCTAGTAATTAGAGGAGCTAAATGTAGATTTGAATAATGATGAATATTCATTATTGATATTGGATAACGTTTATTGATTGCGATTAGTATCAGAAATGATTTAACTAGAAAATATAAACTGTCGAAATAATTATTCTTAAATTTATGTATAGAATAAATCTCTATATTATTAGGTATGATATCAAAATTAGAATATTTTGTAATAATTGATATTTTTATATTATTATACTTTTTATAACATTCTAATAATTCTCTTAATTGATTGGCAATACCTCCTATGGGTAAATTAATATTATCATTTATATGAGTATTAGGAATAATTATAGTGAAATGCATTTTAACTTTTTTCAAGTTTACTTTTCTATTTTGAATTTTTAAATTACTTAATTAATATAATGAAATTTATTAATCCTTCTAAATAAAATATTAAGTTAATTCAAAAACAAATATATAAATCATTCACAGATAATCCTAAAAAACAAAATTTTAAATCTAAATTTCATTAAGATTTTTAATAGCTTTTTAATTAAGTTTAATATATTTAATATGTCTAAAGCTTATAGATCCTTACAAAATTTTCGTGACCGGATTAGTGTTAATTTAGTTATTAAAAAAAGGAATATTTTATTTTTCCTTGCGTTATTAAT
>JAWOFX010000078.1:0-69695 GCA_046497275.1 Promethearchaeia archaeon
GCCTCGAAATCATTTATCCCGCAATTCGAGCCGAAAGCTCCCAGAGTTTCATATTCAGGTCCTCCATAAGTAGAATCATACTCCCACTTATCATCAATAGTGACAAGTTTTTTGCATCGTAGCGGACATGCATAACATCCTTCTTTTTTCAATTCAACTTCATTATGAACATTTCGAGGATCTAATCCCTCTGCATCAAAAACTCCATCTCTAAAATTTCTAATTGGTAGATTCCCCGCATTTACAAAATCCTGCATGGTTCCACTTATAGGGGTGCCATATTCAAAAATGTTGGAAAATGGTTTTAACAATGTCTGATTGAAAAACTTCCGAATTTCACTGAGTTTTTCTTTCGAATTTACTTCTAACTTTTGCGTTCCTCTAACGGCAATCGCTTTTAAATGTTTAGAACCCATTACTGCACCTAATCCTGTTCTCCCTGCCGCATCTCTTAAATCATTAATAATACAAGAATATGGAATGAGTTTTTCCCCACCTGGTCCAATTTGAGCAACTCGAAGCAATTTTTCATCGTTTTGTTTCTTCAAGGAATTTTGTACCTCTCCAGTAACCTTTCCCCAAAGATGACTTGCTTCCCTTAGTTCCACATCTCCATCATTTATCCAGAGATAAAGAGGTTCCTTTGCTTTTCCTTCTATAATTATACAATCAAATCCTGCTTTCTTAAGTTCTGTCCCCCAAAAACCTCCGACCTCACCCTGTCCATATCCTCCTGTTAGAGGGGATTTAGCCCCTATTGCATGTCTTCCAGCTCCCGCAATTGGAATTCCAGTAATAGGACCTGCTGCAAAGATTAATTTATTTTTCGGACCAAGAGGATCGATACCTCTTTCCACTTCTCTTAATAAATAATACGAGATAAACCCCTGTCCACCAAAATAACGTCTATAAAAAATATGATCGGGTTTTTCCACAGAAATTTTTTCATTCGATAAATTAACCCGTAAAATGTTAGAAGTAATACTTGACCCCATATATAGGATCGTCAACTAATGTTTTAAAATTTTGATATTTGTGACTATAAGAAATCTAAATTTTTTTCTATAACAAGTTTAAATTAATTAAAATGATTATCAATTACTTATTAACCATACCCCATTCTTTTTAAAATGATGAAAATAAAAACTATATAGATTCTAATGATTTGTTTTTAATACAATAGTACGTTAAAATATGTAAGTAAGTGAGAGACCCAACCTAATAATCGGGATTAATACAATAATATTAAAAATTTCGAAATAAAATGATTAAAAATAAAATTTGGCAAAGTTCTGAATGGACACAGAGAGCATATCAACTTTTAGAAGGTTTAGAACAATTTCCCAAAGATAAAAAAATTACTATGGTAATACGACATTCCCATCGATATGATTCAAATAATATACGTGAACATGCAAAAGATAATTTAACTCCCCTAGGTCATAAAGTTGCGAAAGAATTTGGACAACATCTTCCTTTTGAACGACCAATACGATTATTCCATAGTCAGATACAAAGATGCCAGGAAACAGCAGAAAATATTTATAATGGATACAATCATAACGGAACTAGTTCAGATTTGGTGGGACCTTTAAGTGTTTTATATGATATAAGAATTTCTCCGGATGATTTTTATAGAGAGGCTACTAAATATCCACTCGATCGTTTACTTTACCGGTGGAGTGCTGGACTTTATCCAGAAGATATGGTTATTCCATTTAATGAATATGCACGAAATGCAGCAAAGGTGATTTGGAATATGTCGCATGAACCTCCTAAAAATGGAATAGATATTCATGTGACTCATGATTTTATTTTGATGTGTTTAAGACTCGGATGGTTTGGATTATATACTGGAAAAGTTTTACCTACTTTTCTTAGTGGTTTTGCGTTTACTTTCATGGAAAATGAGATCTTAATATTCGATTATGACCATTTTAAGACCATTGAAATCCCTTTTTGGTGGGGAAAATAGATCTTCTTTTTTTAGATTTTACTTAAGTACGCTTTTAATCATTAATGAGCCTTTAATGAAGATATTTTTAATATTTCGATTTTTAACAAACAAATGATTTATAAATCTATTTATCTTTTTCATATTCTGAATATAGGGTATAAGAATAGAATAAATTGTAAAATTTTCTCTAGATTACGGAATTTATAATTTAAATTTGAGATTTTCGGATAGGGAAATGATTGATGAATTTAGTTAAAGAGAATATTAGGGGTGTGAGGCCTGTTAATTCAGAGGCAGAATTGGCATATAAGATTTGTTTATTTGGAGAATCTGGAGTAGGAAAGACATCTTTAGTCAGACGATTTATTACAAAAAAGTTTGATGAGGATACAAAATCCACCCTTGGAGCTGCAATCCATATAAAAAATCTTGAGATGGATAGGTTTAAATTAAAGCTTCAAATTTGGGATTTTGGTGGTGAAGATAAATTTCGATTTCTGTTACCTGCCTATGCAGCGGGATCGTTTGGAGGAATATTTATGTATGATATCACTCGTAAAAATACTTTAAAAAAGTATGACGACTGGGTGTCCGTATTTAAAAAAAGCTTATCAGATGAGCGGGATAAGATTCCTATCTTACTTGTCGGGGGAAAATCGGATCTTAAGAATATTCGGGAATGTAAAGACGAACATATTAATGCGGTCTATAATTCTAATTATTTTTTTGATAAAGTAGAATGTTCATCGAAAATTGATGAAAACGTAGAATTTGTTTTTAAGAAACTAATTGATGAGATTTTTAGACGATTTGGAGTGCCATATTAAATAAATGGATAAATAATAGAGAGAACATAGAACTAACTAATAATTTAGTTAAACCATACTTTTTTTGAATTTCTACAGATAAAGGTATTTTTATTACAAATGAATAGATTTTTAACCCAATATTTTTTTTAAATATTCAATAGGAATATGGATATATATTTTAAATAATATAATTACACTTAATTATACTTAAATCACCAAATTGCTTTTAACATGAGTCTGGATATTAACACTATAGTAAATATTTTAATTGGAAGTTTTTTTACGATATTATTTGTGCTTTTTACGTATCAAACAACCAGAAAGCACCGTTCCGCACCTTATCTTCTCTTATCTCTATTTTTTGGAGTTCTTGGAGCTTTTTTTGCTCTTGTAGACAGTGCTAATCTTCTCCCAAACTTCACAGCTTTTAACAGAATCTATTTAATTGTAGAATTGATGTTTTATGGCTTACAATTCTTTTTCTTCTATTTATTTGTACAGGACATTTCGAGATTACATCCGCAATTATGGAGTTTAATTCTTATGTTCGCATTTTTAATTATTCAGAATATGTCAGTCTGGTTAATGGTATGGTTTTCTTCATTTTCAACCACCGCAGTTGATAATCTCTGGTTATTAGCTGATATTGGATATAATAACCTAGCTATTTTTGCTTTTTGGATTATAGGTATCCCCACGTATTATAGATTATATGATTATACGAAAGAGAAAAAAACCTTAGGTTTTATCTTTGGATTGATATTAGTGGGTGGAGGATACGTAGTTGGTTCTTTAATAGATTATATTGGATTTTTCGGTACAGTTCCCAGCTGGTTGAATGAGATTAGTATCTTAGGAGAGATTTTTCCATTAGTTGGATTATTGATCTTTCTGCTAACCTATATTTTGGATGTAGATTATATTTATAGATTACCTCATGACCATTATATGTTGATGGTGACCTATAAAAGTGGAGTTGCTATTCACACCGTAAAATTTGATACTAAACGGGAAGTACAAATCGAGGAGAATCTTTTTTCTGGCTTCATTTCTAGTTTAACTTTTGTTTTTGATAATATTCTCCAATCTATCTCTCCAATAGAAATAATATCCAGTAAAGATGCTTCCATTCTTTTACGCTCCGGAGAAAAGATTTTGGTTATTATATTAACCCAACAACCAACCTCAATCTTAGCACGTGCATTGGACAGGTATATAAAAAGATTTGAAGATAAATTTAAAGATGAATTGAAAAGAGAATCTACTGAAGTAGGAAAATTCCAAGAAGCGGAGGAACTAATTAAACCAATATTTCCCTTCTTGAAAATTAAGGATAACTTGGAGAAGAAACCTACCAGAGAAATATAATAATTGTTGGAAGAAGATTTAGCATTAAATTGATTAATCAGTATAGAGCTTTTCATTGATCCTTTTTTTATTTCTCTACATAATTTGTGTTTTCTTAACTAATGTTATAGGATTATAACAGCATATTATTTTTTCTAGTAAAAAATCGAAAAAATTAATTAATGATTGATCTTATTTACTAAATAGAATGATCAAAGTCAATTACATAGTGTAAGGGGATAAAAATTATAGATGCAATTGATAAAAAAATATTAGAAGAATTGGAAAAAGACGGACGACAATCGTATAGTGAGATTGGGGATATTGTTGGTCGCACGGAAGCTACGGTGAGACGAAGAGTGAAAAAGATGTTGAAAAAGGATATTATTCAGAAATTTACTATTGAATATGAAGTTAATTCTAAACCAAAAGTAAGAGCAACTGTTAAGATTGAGCCGGATTACAAGAAAATCAAGACCATTATGAAAAGTTTAAAAGAAATTGAGGAGATAACAGATATATGGAGATTATCAGGCGATTGTGGGTTATTTATTCTTGTTGAAATTCCTTCGATAGAAAAATTTAATCCATTAATTGAGGGCAAAATCTCTCAAATTGACGGAATAAAGATCATTGAAACTTGTTTTATTACTGATGTCATTAAATAAGAATAATTCATTTGAAGCAGAAAAAAGACCCTTTTGATACCAAAAGGAGATTGTTAACTATCTTAATTTTAATACACTTATTCTCACTATTTTTAATTTATTCGTTTGAATATATAATCGTTTGCCGTTTTTGTATAGCCTACTCCGTGATTATGGGCTTCCATATACTTTTCGGTTATTTCAATATTTTTCTTTGGAATAAAATAAGCATCTAAATTCCGAGTAGAAAGATTGAATTTATTACTTCGCTTATGAATCACAGCAATAAACTCATAGTCAGGCATTATTGATGCCATACTAGCATCCCCATGACTATTATTCACTACTAAAATACCACCAATTTTTAAGTACCGTTTGCAAGCTCGGGATACAAACCCTGCGTACTGCGATATTAACAAATCAAAAGTTTTCTCTTCTAATGGAAGATTTTTAGTATAATCTCCATATTCATAAGTATAATATGGTTCTTCAGAATAAAACTTTCTTTTATTTATATATTCAAATAAGCCATCTGAATCGTAAAATGATTCCAACTTCTTATATAAATCATTAAATATTACATATGGAAATACGAAAATTGGCGTAATATGTGCATAACTTCCGGGATATAGCACCTTTTTAATGGTAAATTCCTCATTAAGCCGCTCGAATAACCCTAGGCGTTCATCATCTTTATCAATATGATTTTTTTTGTAGAGGTTTATATCACTATCTTTCATTTTCTTAGGTAGAGAATCATGGACTTATTTAAATTTTATAAGTTTTAAAATATAAATTGCGAAGTTCCAACTTGCAACATATGATTCTCATATTACACTGATTTTTGGATAGAAATTTATTTTTTTAAAACTATGAAGAAAATAGCTAATGTATCAATAAATTCTGAATTTGCTGATAATTATGATTCTTGTGTGTATATGTTAAAATGTTATAAAAATAAAAGGGCTTTAGAGGAAAAGAATGGCGATTTTTTATATTATACCGATATGACTGAAGATCCTGAAACACGATTAGAAGAACATATTAAAAAGAGAGACATTTACACAAAACGATTTAAGGGAAATATTGAAGTAAGTTACGTAGAGTTATATAAGGATCTTGTGGCTGCACAAAAAAGAAAGGAACAGCTAAAAAAGTTGAGAAGAGATGAAAAGGGATCATTAGCAAATAAAAAAATTGCTGGAATATGCGATAAGTGTAATGAGGAGATGATAAAGACGGTTATGATTGACAATAAGGGAACAAGAAGAGAAATTCTTCAATGTACCGGTTGTAAATTTTGGAAATTCTCCCCTTTTAAGTTTTAATCCTCTTTGAAATTGTTGCTTTCTTTTTTCTTTTTCAATAAATAAAATAATCTTTTTAGAAATATCTTAGAAGTTTAAGGAAAAGAGAAAAGAAAAAAATTTAATTATTGATTTTCAATTTTAATCATTGGAAGAGTTAATCTCTCTTCATGGCATTTCGGACACTTGGAAGGAATCCGTATTTCTCCGCTATTTAATGAGAATTCATATCCGCAATTCATACAGACAGGGGGTTTCACATAAATTTTTTTTCCGTTTCGTTTCAAATTTCTTAAGATAAAATTAAAATCTTGGATCAATGAATTAATATCAGTATATTTCAAGTCTCTCATAATGTCTTTTATATGATACTCTCCTTCTGAATCAATTAAGTGATCGTACAATTTTTCCCGACTGGTTTGCCATTCTTCAGACATTTTTAATATCCCTCCTTATATAGTGAATTTGGATTCTAGGTACGGTCTTAATATATCGATTTAAAATAATAAATCTTGTCCTTACAAAATAAAAGTGGAAAATAGTAGAATTTCAGTTATTAGGATTTTGCAGAATTCATCAGATTTGGTTCTTTGAATCAGGTTCTAGAATTGATAATAGGAACATCATAAGAGCTAAAGGAATTGCGATATAATTCCATACAGCACCTGGAGCGATTCCAGTGGTCTCAAATGGTTTGATTAATCCAACAATAATACGCATTATATACTCAGCAATAATTAAAATATACATCAATGGTATTAAGTTTTTATAACGAAAGAAAACGATAAGATATATAATCGCCATTAAAAGCTGTGAGCTTCCCCACAAAGCAAATATCGAAATAATGATTTCCGCACCCTCAACACCCAAATCTATGGTGGCAATTGAGCCAGCACCACCATCAGGGGCCAAAAAATGAATTAAACTCCTAATGATGGTAACAATTGTTAAAATTAAAAAAATGATTTCCGCTACTTTATAGCCTTTATAATCATTTTCTGCTTTTTCAGGAAGGATTTTACTGGTAAGTGTTGACATTTTATTTTCTCTTGATACATTTTTTTATGTAACATATTCAATTTCAATTTTCTATGATTTTGATGTACTAGTTTATTGTTTTTTTTGCAGTTAAAATCATAATTCTCTTTTTTCCATAGGTGGGACATAATATATTATTGGGTTTGTCCCTAAATCTTCTTTTAATCTAAATACTTCTTTTTCCGATATAATTCTTGACACTTTACTATTAGAATCATTAAAATCTCCGAAATATATTGCTTGTCCTTCGCAACAGATCACACAGAAGGGTTCTAATCCTTGGTCAATACGATGAGCGCATAAATTGCATTTTTCTGCTAAACTTTCCTTTTCATTAAAATAGATTACACCGTATGGACATGCATCCACACAAGTTCTACAGCCATCACATAGATCATCATCAATTATTACAATACCATCCTCTCGTTTATATATCGCGTTAACCGGACACGCTTTAAGGCAAGGAGGATTCTCACAATGATTGCATAGTTTTGGGATCCACGATATTCGCAAGTTGGGGAAGTTACCGCTTGGGACATCTTTCAAAGCAGAATCAGTTGTATCTACTATAATAAATCCTACATCTGCATTATGTTCAATCCTACATGCAACAGTACACGCATCACATCCAATGCATCGTTCTTGATCTATTACAAAACCAAATCTTTTACTCATTTTTCTCCCTCCTCTAATTTTTGAATACCTACCGCTACATCATTCATATGCATATTTGGCTCATAAATTTTATTTTGTACGGGGTTGATAATATCATGCGTTAGATGATTAACACTCCCTTCTCGAAATTGATCAAACCACCACCCTTCCATTATATTAATAACTCTAGGACGAACCGCATCAGAAACTTTCGCTTTTAGAACAGTTTTTGCTCGTTCATTAAACACTGATACCATATCTCCTGAGGAAATTCCTAGTTGTTTTGCATCGTTGGGATTGATCTCAACTACTGGCTCAGGTTCTATTTTCAGTAGAGAATCTACATTTGCATAACTGGAATGGGTGCGGAATCTGCTATGTCCTTGTACGAATGTATAGGGATATTTATGTTCTCCTGATTCAATGGGAGCCTCTATTGGGGGCAAATATACGGGAAGAGCTTGTCCATCTTCTACTAGTTGTTCAGCATAAATTTCAATTTTGCCAGAAGGAGTTCCAAATGTAAGCGGAAATTCACCCCCTTCTGGAATTTCTCGTAAATACATTGCCTTATCCTTTAAAGCGTCTCTGGAATAATCTTTCAGAGAGGGATGATCCATCATCAAATCAATAAAACCCTCTTCACCACCCTTAAAATACTCTCCATAACCTAATTTCTGAGCTATGCCTGTGGCAATATCCACATCAGACTTTGACTCATATAATGGTTCGATAACTTTTTGTTGAAGTTGGACATATGGATATGGATGTGGAAGAAAATCAGAAAATTCTAAAAAACTACAAACTGGTAGAACCAAATCTGCATATTTCGCATTTGGTGTCATAAATAATTCAGTTTGAACTATAAATTCTAATTGGGGGAAAAATTCATCCCGAATTTTAGTTGAATGCGCACATTGATTTATGAAGTTGATAAACGCAAATAAGACCGCTTTTATAGGATATGGTTTTTCGTTAATCACTGCATCATAGAGATTTAAAATACCTAATCTATGATAACTTGGCGTCTCTGGATCAGCATTTAAAAATGGGTCCCAATTCAGAACAGCAGGTAGATAACCAGAACGGAAGCTCGTAGCGACATTGCCAGTCACACTTGCAACAGTTGCTAATCCACGTAAAGAGATGTCTCCATGGTAGGTTCTTGTAAAACCCATATACGTAAAGAATGTTACATTCTTCTCTGTACCTATCTTCTTCGCAAGAGTGATTATTTTATCTTCTGAAAGTCCAGTAAGTTGAACAGTTTTTTCAGGTGTATATTTTTCTGCCTCCTCCATTAAAAGGTGGAATGCTGGTTTACATTCAATTCCATCAATATTGTAAGTACCTGTAATAACTGCATCCTTATTCGATCTCCTCACTTTTTTTGCTTGATTTGACTTTTCATTCCATATGATATAGGCGTTCGCTTTCCGCTCTCCGATATCTTTACCTCGCAAAAATTTATTGTTGTCTAATCTTACTAAATAAGATCCATTTGTATGTTCCTTAATAAAATCTATATCATGTAGATTATTTTTAAAAATAATATTCAGTAAACCAAGAGCAAGAGCCGGGTCTGTTGCAGGTTTGATGGGAAGAAATTCGTCTGCCTTCGATGCAGTCACAGTGAAACGAGGATCTATAACGACCAGTTTAGTTCCCTCTTGCTTTGCATCCAGAATTTTTCGCATGGATTGCAATGGTGCTGACTCTCCCGGATTCGTACCCCATACAATTAAGAGATTTGGCCATTTTCTTTGCCAAAACTTCCCAAAAAGATAAATATACGGTAAATGACTCCCAAAAATTACACGACTACCGCATGGAAGTCCCGCATCACCATAGCCCCAGGCACTCACCCGTGTTGATTGAGTGAGACTTGCAAGCCTTAAATAGGCGCCGAATTTTGTGGTACCTGCTCCCGGACCTCCCAATACCCATCCAATGGATCTCCAGCCATATTTATCCGCTATTTCTCTAAATTTAGTAGCGATAAGATTAAAGGCTTCATCCCAAGAAATCCTTTCAAATTTTCCTTCACCTCGTTTTCCAATTCGTTTCATAGGATATTTAATTCGATCTGGATGATAGGTAATATCTAAAGTAGAAAGCCCTCGAAGACATATTCGTTTATCTTTCTCATAAGGAAAATCGGCTGGTTCTAGCTTGATAACTTTTCTATCCTTTACATGGGCTAAAATTCCACAGCAGTCAATACCACAGTGTGCGGGACAGGCAGTTCTTATGATTTTAATATTCTCTTTTTCATTCATTCTAAATACTCTAGAATTATGATTTAAAACCTATAATAATGGATTGTAAAATAATCTTCAATAATTAAATTCTATGATTTAATTTTAATGGGGAGAGTTAAAAATATTTATTGGTTCAATGATAATTAAATGATTTTGTTTATTTATTATAGAATAAGTTCATAATGATGTCTTAATCTTATTCTTCCGAAGTACGCACTAATTTTTGTCCGTGTAAATCATATGCATCCGATGCCACCGCTTTTAATGCTTCCTCAATCCCCTCTCCAGTTTTTGCCGATATTTCGAACGCTCCACAAGCACCGATTCTTTTAGCGAGTATTGTTCCCTCTTCTTCTGAATAAACTCTTAATTCACCTAAATCGCATTTGTTTCCTATCAGAATGAATAAAATCTCATTACTACTCTTTATAATAAAACAGCTTTTAGAAAACAAGAATAATCTTTTTTAATAATAATTATCAATTAGTATTCAGTCTTTAATAGAAATGGTTATTGATTATATTTTATAAAATCAATGGTTAAAAATTAAACTAACCTAGTTTAACAATAATCAAAATTCTATTTAGTACTATTTTTAAAAAAACCAAATTTAAAAGATGAAAACTTATGAAAGAAGATAGCAAAAAAAGAACTAAGAAGCCCACATCTGGCGGTGGAACAACGATTCAAGAATGGTGGCCGAATCTATTAAATCTGGATATCCTCCATCAACATTCCTCCAAGTCTAATCCAATGGACAAGGATTTCAATTACGCTGAAGAATTTAAAAGTCTCGACTTGGATACTTTAAAGAGGGATCTCGCAGATCTTATGAAAAACTCACAGAGCTGGTGGCCAGCAGATTTTGGTCATTATGGTCCATTATTCATCCGTATGGCATGGCATAGTGCTGGGACTTACCGTATCGGTGATGGACGTGGAGGGGCTGGTAGTGGAAGTCAACGTTTCCCACCTCTTAGCAGCTGGCCTGATAATGTTAATCTCGACAAGGCACGCCGCTTGCTTTGGCCAATCAAGAAAAAATATGGTCAAAAAATTTCTTGGGCCGACTTGATAGTACTCGCAGGAAATGTTGCCTTGGAATCGATGGGTTTTAAAACCTTCGGTTTCGCTGGTGGACGTGAGGACATTTGGGAACCTGAAAAGGATGTGTACTGGGGTTCAGAGGAGGAGTGGTTGGGTGATGAACGCTATTCTGGCGGTCGAGATACTCTTGAAAACCCGCTTGCTGCCGTTCAGATGGGTTTGATCTATGTCAATCCAGAGGGACCCAACGGTAATCCCGATCCGGTTCTAGCAGCGAAGGATATTCGAGAATCATTCAAGCGTATGGCGATGAATGATGAGGAAACAGTGGCATTAATAGCGGGAGGTCATTCATTCGGTAAATGCCATGGTGCTGCTAGCGCAGAACACGTAGGACCAGAACCAGAAGCGGCAGACATCGAGAATATGGGACTAGGGTGGAAAAGTAGTTATGGTTCGGGCAAGGGTGCTCATACAATCAGTAGCGGTCTAGAAGTTACCTGGACTACCGATCCCACAAAATGGAGTATAAATTTCCTTGAGAATTTGTTTAATTATGAGTGGGAATTGACGAAGAGTCCCGCTGGCGCGCATCAATGGGTGCCAAAGGGAGATGCGGGTGATGGTACTGTACCGGATGCGCATATTCCAGGAAAATATCATGCACCGTCTATGCTTACCACCGATTTGTCTCTTCGGTTTGATCCCAAATACGAAAAGATTTCACGGCATTTCTTAGAGAATCCTGATGAATTTGCATTAGCATTTGCTAAAGCATGGTTTAAGCTTACACACCGTGATATGGGTCCGCGCAGTCGGTATCTGGGACCAGAAGTACCTGAGGAAGACCTTATCTGGCAAGATCCCATTCCTGAGGTGGATCATAAACTAGTTGATGAAAGTGATATAGCCACGCTTAAGAAAAAGATTTTAGATTCAGATCTCTCTGTGTCAGAACTAGTATCGACTGCTTGGGCTTCGGCTTTTACATTCCGTAATTCAGATAAACGTGGGGGTGCGAACGGAGCGCGAATCCGTCTAGCACCGCAGAAAGATTGGGAGGTTAATCAACCTGAACAACTCGCAAAGGTACTTAAATCCTTGGAAAATATTCAAGCTGAATTCAATAACGCGCAAACTGGCGGCAAAAAAATATCTTTGGCTGATTTGATCGTTCTAGCTGGGTGCGCTGGAGTTGAACAGGCTGCAAAGAATGCGGGGTATGATGTCGATGTTCCCTTTACACCTGGGCGTATGGATGCGTCACAAGAGCAAACTGATATAGAATCTTTTGCCTATTTAGAACCTAAAGCAGATGGCTTCCGAAACTATCAGAAAACTAAATATGCCGTATCACCTGAAGAAATGCTCATTGATAAAGCACAACTTTTAGATCTTACTGGCCCCGAAATGACCGTACTCGTAGGAGGGATGCGCGTCTTGAATACTAACTTCGGAGGAACGGAATATGGGGTCTTCACCAAGCGACTTAAGGCACTTACTAATGATTTCTTTGTGAATCTGCTCGACATGAGCACAACTTGGAAAGCAACTACAGAAGATAAAGACACCTTTGAGGGTAGTGATATCGAAACGGGTGAACTCAAGTGGAAGGCTACTCGCGTTGACCTAGTTTTCGGTTCAAACTCCCAACTTCGGGCATTGGCGGAGGTTTATGGTAGCGATGACGCTCATGAAAAATTCGTGCACGATTTCGTAGCAGTGTGGAATAAAGTTATGAATTTAGATCGGTTCGACCTCTCACAATAATTTAATCTTAAAATTTTTTTTATTTTTAATTAGAAATATTGTAAAAATAATGACGCCTGCAGATAAATTGGAAAAGAAGAAAATAGAAGTTTCTTCTAAAGAATCAAAGATATCTAAGAGTAAAGTTAAAAGAGTATTATATTATATAGCAGGAACTTTTTTTTTATCCTTAGGGATTATCGGCATTATTTTACCCATTCTTCCGACCACACCATTTCTCTTATTATCCGCTGCTTGTTATGTACGAAGTTCAGAAAAAGCCTATAATTGGCTAATTCATAATAAAATATTCGGTAAAATTATCCGAGATTATAGAGAAGGAAGGGGATTGCCTACAAAAATTAAGGTAATAACGATTATATTTTTATGGATAACAATTTTCATTTCAATTCTATTTATCACTATATTTTGGGTTCAAATATTATTAATCATCATTGCGAGTCTCGTCTCAATCCATATAGTTCTTATAAAACCAAAATCTCAGCAAAAATAAGAAACTCTTTCTGGAAAAACTATTATTGTATCTTCAATGGTATGCTAAGAATTTCGTGTTATTTATTGTTTCAGACAAGTAGGATTCCAATATCGAATAATTTTACAATTGTAATAATATTGATATAGACTTTAGTCCTCAAACAATAAAAAAATATTTTTCTTAGAGTGGTTAAGAGTTTCGAGTTCTTTCTTCAATTAAAGTTTTTACATGCTCTGCAAATCGCTTCTCTATATTTCCGTTCCAAAATTTTTCTTAGTATGGGAATTCATGATAAAATGAACTTTATTGATTAAACAGAGAGGGTAGTTTATAAATGAAATTATTTAAAAATGAAATCTATAAAAAAAAATAACACAAGTAGTGAGAAAATTAGTATTTCTTACCAGACTTATTCTGGTCTGAAAAACCCAATTCAAAACAACTCACTACCCTAAACCCAAATTTATACCAAAAAGGTACAGATTTCTGTTATAATAATCGTGAAATTTATCACATTTAAATTTAAGTGATGTAATAGTTTTTAAGAATGAGAAACATGTAGTGAAAATAAAATAGTATTCTTACCAGACTTGCTCCGGTCCGAATTACTCAATTCACGGTTAAAACACTACAAAAACCAAAAAATCCGTATCAAAAAATTACACGGATTTACTTATTATTAAAATGTGATTCAAACCTTTTAAATTTAAACTATATAGATTATAGAAATTTTTATAGTTTACTTTCAGATCTAAAGAATTCTGTAAAATATCCTCATAAAGGTAGAGGTGAATCCAAATCATCAATTTATGAAGCTTCCTACTTTATGAAATCCAATTGATAGATAAACCAATGACAATATATTCTACTATCAATTTAAGAGCCGGTTTCTTTCGCCCATTTTTTTGGTCTTACAAAATGGATAATCTAAAAATCAGTTTATAATAAAAAAAATTTTATTTAAGCTTTTCAAAAAGCACTTGAAATTCTTTTTTAGCTTTAGATAATCCTAGTTGATCTAATAATTTTAAGGACTTCTCGTTAAGTTTATAAAAAGATCTATCTTCGGAGCGTTTATAATCATTCTTTTTTATGTTTTTAATTAAATTATGTTCTTTTAGTATACTGAGATGATAATGAAGAGAATTGTCTTGAATAGATGGTAACAAGGATTTCAATTGACTAAAGGATAGGGGTTTTTCACTTGCAAAGAGAGTAAGCAAAATCTTATATCGTGTCTTTTCAGATATGAGCTCTAATTCTTTTCTTAAATCTTTGTAATTTTGTGGGATATTCATATGCTCACCTTTTTAATTTATTTTTATCGTTTCTTGACATGATATGAAAGTAAAATATCTATTTAAATCTAACTCAAATCTCATTGAGTCAATGCAATTTGAAACATTATAAATTATAATAAGCTATTGGGTTTTTATTATATTTTTCATACATAATGTATATTATGGAAATTTCTCATGATGATGATACGTGGGAAATATTTTTGGATGAATTTATCGAAATATTCTCGATTGAGGGCTTAAGAAAGCAAAAAATTTTCATATGTGGATCCTATTCCAAAGAGAATTTAACCACATTGAAAAAAATAAGGGAAGAAATCAATAACGAATCTGAAAAATATTTAGCTTTTCTCGAACTGAGCTTTAAAAAAACTCATAATGAGAATTTCATTTTTAAATTTGATTTATTGGCAAGAATATCTGACGAGATTTTCATGGTCATCGAACATGATAAGGGAGGTCATATGATCGAATTGGGAATTATAATTACCACAAAGGAGTTTTTAGAAAAAACGAATATATTGGTGTTAAAAGATGCTCCAATGACCCTTATGCTTAGCAGGGGCAGTCTGCTCACACCTTTTTTCATGGAAGACGAGAATCTATTTTATTTTAAAACAGTTTCAGATATAAAAGAGATAATAAATACACTCTATCCTTAAGAGTTCATAAATTATTCTCATATTAATTTTTGTAAAAAAAATAATAAAAAGTTATAAGTTTTAGAAAGGCCATACAAATATTGCGATGCCAACCAATGCTTCTATGATTAAGGCAACAATGATATACAACAAGAATGCAACCACCGAGACAGCAATTGCCCCCAGGAATCCTGTATGATGCCTTGCACTGATTAATAGCCAAGTCAATATTAAAACGATGATCCATGCTACTATACCGGTTAGAAAGATGAATGTTATCGCAAAGATTATTGTTATGATAAAGGAGGTCAAGAATACTTCTCCAAATCGATCATGTCTGGCTTTACTGAAGAAACTCAGCGCAATTGCTAAAAATATTGTCATAACTACTAGAAAAATCAAGTAGATTATAAGAAACCACATTATATCTTCTAAAGTTTCAAATGTCTGAGCCCAATCAGGATTAATTATATCATCCATAATACTATTCAATTCAACCTTATTTTATAAATATCTTCTCTTTTAATTATTAACATTAGAGGGATTAATTTAGAAATATTAATTCACGAAAATATGATTGAATGGATCAATTTTATTTCTTTAATTGCAAGCATTTTTCTCTTCTGTATCTTCTATACCTTTAGCCTTGAACCAAAAAAAAGGAGCCAAAAGCGAGGGGAGAAGGCTTGGAAAGAATGTGCAATTTTCAGAATTATGGCAGGAATTTTTGAATTCCTAATTTTACTTAATATTATTCTGTGGATTTGGTTCCCTCTCCCAAGTATAGACTATCAGATATATTCAAACTACTGGATTGGAATTGGCATAGGTTTAACAATTTTAATTATTGGTAGTATCATTATGACTAAAGGAATAATTGATGCAGGTTCTGAAACTGCAAAACCATCGGAAAAAACAGAAATGTATGAAGGAATTTACAAATTTATACGACACCCACAATCTCTTGGAGAATTCCCAATGTTCATCGCAATGGGATTTTTAGTAAATTCCTGGACGATAGTAATTATCTTAACGCTATTTATAGTTATTTACGTGCCTATTATGATTCATTATGAAGAGAAAGATTTAATTAGACGATTTGGAAATAAGTATAAAGAATATCAAAAGACAACAGGTGCACTTATTCCTAAATTTAGAAATAAATCTGGAAATAAAGGTTAAAAAAATCTCCACTATCTAATTTCTTCTTGGTTTTGTTTTTTTATATTGGTTGGGCTATTAATTCCATCTTGAGTCGATTTATAATTAACCAGTATAATTCCTACGCACACACATAATAGGGCAAATGGATAAATAAAAATACCAAATTGTTCACCTAAAAAAATCGCAGAGAATAGGACTCCGATTAATGGAACTAATGTTTGAAAAATTGCAGCTCTACTTGCATCTAATCGTTTTACACCTTCTAAATAGAATGTATATCCACCTACGGTTGAGATAAAAGCTAAATAGAGAATACCAAGCCATAACCGATTTGGAATCATGAAAAATTGAATCGGATTGATATATTCTGGGTTAATCATTAAAGCGATGGGTGTTGTAATTATGAAACCAAACACAGAAATCCATGTAATCAACCATAAAGAACTTGGTTGGTATGAATTACTCTCTTTCTTAGTTTTATTCATAAAGAATCGAGAGGTCACGGTATAAGTAGCATATGCGAATGCTCCCATTAATATTAAGATATCCCCAAGTATTCTATTTAATACTTCAACATTAGGAGAAAAACCAACAACCAAGATAACCGCTATAAAAGCTAAAAAAGTACCAATAAGTTTTTTCAATGTAATTTTTTCTGTCTCTATGAAAATTCCAGAAAGAATAACAACCCAAACTGCATTCGTAACAATGAGAATGCTAGCGTCACTTGCAGAGGTAAAAATCTCCCCAATAAGATACCCAATTTGATATATTGTTACAGAGGTTAATCCCATAAATAGTAAATATTTCCAATTTCTTAATGCAAATTTAATCTTCAAAGACCCTTCTTTATATTTTAAGAGAATTAAAAAGCAAACGATTGCCAAAAAATATCGAATCACTACTATCATTAAGGGGGGAATGGTTTCACCACCTACCTCTTCGGACACCATCCATCGTCCCAGAGGCCACGTACCACCCCAAATAAATGCTGTAATTATTAGCAGTATGTAAGCTTCAAATTTACTTTTTTCATTACTGAATATAGTTGATTTCATTTTATTATTAGATCTTTTCCTTTTCCTTTACAAACAAAAATTTTATTATTTTGAAGAATCCTCATAGAATACAGTGGTTATTAGCAGAGAACCCTTGATTGTTTGGGTAATAAATTTAATATCAATTTCAGGAATTGTATTTAACCATTTATTAATATTTTCTTCAGCCTTTTTTCCTCTTTCAACTTCTAATACTTTACATTTCATTTTAAGCTTAGATTATTATATATTCAAAATTTTAATTTAAGGAAGATAATATCAAATTCTATAAAAAGTTGTGAATTTGACTTAACTCATGAGATAGATATATTATTTTTTATTATTCATATCATCTATGAACCTAGAAATTTTTGCTGAGCAAGATTTGCAAAATTCTATGGGTTTTTCATCCGTCTGAGCTAAATAATTAGAGAACCGCATGATACAATAATTATCACAATGGTTTAAGCCGAGAGTATGACCAAGTTCGTGCACTGCTTCCTTAAGAGTTCTTTCCCTAAATAAATCCTCATCTTTTTTTTTGTTATAAAATTCTTCCTTTAATCGACTCACAGATATAATTGAAACTCCAAAATTTCTGGTTGCTTTAGAGTTTGGCGGAGTGGCAATTCCAAAAACAAAATTTAATCCGCTTGAATAAATATCAACATCTAAAACACCCAGGGTTCTAAAATATTGTTCCTTTTTTGAATGATTAAATAGGCGAGTTAAAATTTTAGAACCATCGTATTGTCTTCTTATTTCATTATATTCAGATTCTAGCAATGGTAAAGGTTCTTCAGCAAGAATGATAAATAAGTTAAATTTCTCAAACCTTTTTTTCAACCCTTTTTCTAAATTTTTTAATGTTTTATTATTGATTTTTCCGATTTCTTGTAAATAGATCTTTTTTTTTGGCTTAATCATTTTAAAGTAAAAGAAATTAGAAAAAATTTAAATGTACGGTGTAAAAATCATTAATTTATCGTAAGTATATATATTAATAATTAATCAGCTGCTTGTAATAATCTAATTATAATAAAGCTTTTAAAAAGAAATCATACGAATATAAAGTAAAATCTTGATATAGTTTCAAATATTAACAGAATCTGAAATTTCGGATTATTCTTCTTTAATCTAAGATTTTTAAGTTAATATATCCTTTCATTAATTGGGTCAAAATAAATTTTAAAAGAGATCCATAATTAGGTGAAAATTTTGAATTATTGTCCAGTATGCAACAACTTATTAGTTCCAAAAGATGATCATTTATATTGTAGAGTCTGTGATAAGAATTACAAACTCGTTAAAAATCAGGAGGGAGAATATAAAAACGTGACAAAATTAAATCCTAAAGAAGAGATTGAGCCCCTTGTTATTGATTAAAGAATCATTTTCTCACAGAGAAAGAGAATCGTAGAAGAAAATTAAATCTCAAATTTTTATTTTTAATTCAAAAGTATCTTTAAGCTACTCATTTTTAATTAATTCCATTTTTTTTTAAGATAAATTAAAGTTTCTTAGAATAATTAGATTATAACGTTAAAAATTATAAATTAAATCAGAAGAAGATCAATATAGACTGAGATTAATAATATAATGAAAATGATATGAAATGGTAATATGTAGATATTTAGGGAGATCATGTGTTGAGGTTATAGCCGATAAGGATCATATTATAATTGATCCAAATTATGTTGAATTTCCAAGGAAAGGAATCAATAAAATCCTTTTAACGCATGAGCATGATGATCATCTTTCTCAAGAGAAAATTCAGAGGATATTTAAAGAATTTATTAGAGAAGATCAAGAATTCCAAATTTTTGGTCCCATTTCCACCAAGGAAAAAATAGCAATAGAAGAACCATTTATAGTTAAAGATGGATCCGTTATTGAGTTAAATGATGGAAGAATTGAAGTTTTTAAAATAGATTGTTGGGGTTCTGAAGCATGTGTGGCTTATTTGATCTATATTGATGATAAAAGAATATTACATACAGCAGATTCGGCAAATTATTCTGATCGACTCAGAACCATAGAAAAAGCTGTTGATTGTTGTTTTGTTGCAACATTCGAAGATTATTATGATAATTATTTGCATTTTATTAAAACCATAATGCCAAAATTAACTATCCCTTATCATTTTGGTCCTGATAAGAAGGAGATTGGAAAGAAAACAGCCGAATTTCTACAAAAAAATGATATTAATGTAAAATATTTAAATCCCGGAGAAGAAATTAATCTTTGAGATAAATTTCAAAATCTCTAAAGTCAATTTCTCCGAATTAAATGTTATATACACTTTTTTTAAATAAATACCAATAATAAGTATAAATAAAAACATCATCAAAATAATTAAAGATATAGAAAAATCTCATAAAATTATGCGAATCAAAATAAAGAGACAATGGTAAATTCTTATGATAAAAGATCTTATTAAAGTTAATAATCTTTCGAAAGACTTTGGTGAAGTCTTGGCTGTTGATAAGATAAGATTTAGCGTTGACCAAGGAGAAATATTTGGATTCCTTGGGCCAAACGGAGCGGGAAAAACAACCACAATCCGTATGATGACCGGAGTGTTGAAACCTACATCAGGTACCATTGAAATTTATGGAAAAAATGTCTGGAAAAATCAGATAATGGTTAAACAGATCCTTGGGAACGTCCCCGAAATGGCGAATGTGTATATGGATTTAACAGGTTTACAAAATTTAAATTTCTTGGGAGAAGTATACGGAATACCAAAAAAAGAAAGAATAGATAAAGCTATAACCCTTTTAAAAAAGTTTGAACTATTTGAACGGAAAGATAGTCTTGCAAAAAAATATTCAAAAGGAATGAAGCAACGATTATTATTATGTATGGCTTTGATGAGTAATCCGAAAATTCTATTTCTTGACGAGCCAACATCTGGATTAGATGTCCATTCAAGTATAATTATAAAAAATTTAATAAAAGAATATAATAAAGATGGGATGACAATCTTTCTTACAACACATAATATGGACGTGGCAAATGAAATGTGTCATAGAATCGCTATTATTAATAAAGGAAAAATTATAAGATTAGATACTCCAGAAAATTTACGAACAATAGAAAAAGAATTTCAATCAATTGACCTTTATCTTTCTAAAAAAATTGATCTTTCTGCTTTAGAACAATTAAATGGAATTGAGAACGCAAAACAAATAAAGAATTATTATCACCTCATTGTTAATAATATAGATGAAGCAATTCAGCAAATTATCGATTTTACGAGATCTAATGATATTAAGATTAATAAAATCAATACCCCAGAACCCAGCTTAGAAGAAGTATTTATTAATGCGATTAATGGAGGTGAGAAGAATTAGAGAAGAGGTATTTGAGGAAAAATCAAAAGTAAAATTAATAATCGAGCAAATAAGAAGATCATTCGCCATCGCAAAAAAAGATTTAAAGATTTATTACAATAAAGGACCCGTGGTGATCCAGGGTATAGCTTTCCCAATTATTTTATTCTTAGCATTCACTATTGGTAGAGAAATTCTTCCCCTTTTTATCATTAGTGGTTTAATAACAATGGTACTATTTTTAACATCAACTTCCATCGGCCCCGTGGTTTTTCCATGGGAAACAAGACAGAAAACTCTTGAACGCTTAATAACTTGTCCAATCTCTATCAAAACAATCCTTTTAGGAAATGTGTGGAGTTCCTTTCTTTTTGGATGCATATTTTCAATTGTTCCTTTAACATTAGGGATAATATTTCTAGAACTTTGGAGAGATATAAACCTCTTGATTTTGATTCCTGGCATTATATTAGCAGCGTTTTCTTTTTCCTCCTTTAGTTTAATTCTCTCGGTACCTCCAACTGATACTCCAGCAAATACGATGATTCTTACAATTCTTATTAAATTTCCCTTGATATTCATTAGTCCCTTATTTATGCCTATTAAATTAAATCCTTTAATCCTTATCTCTCCATTAACTTACTTCATTGATCTCTTGAATACTGGTCTCAGAGAGGCAAGTGCGTTTGGAGCTTTTGGTTTGATTATTGATTTTGGATTTCTTTTATTATTTGGGTTCGGATTTCTTTTCCTTGCGTTCATCTTACATGCAATAACACTTCAAAAAAGATTTAAAGGTTGAAAAATTAACTTCTGAGAAAATTTTAATAAAAAATTAGAATTTCGTACTATTCTTTTTTATTAAAAATAATGGTTTTTCGTAAAAAAATTATCTAAGCTCATCAAAAAAGATAAAAGTTATAATGATTTATATAAAATTGTAGTAGATAATATTATCAGATCTTTAAACACTTTTTATATTTTCAAGGTGCTAAATAAGTATGTCAATGCAAAAAATTATAACTCAATTACATGACAATAATAAAGAATTTACTACTTCTGAAGAATTAAAGGAATACAGTCAACAATTATATTATAACTATAATAATGTAATTAGTTATTTGTTAAAACAAGGATATCTCTTAAGGATTTTTAAGGGGATATATTATGTAAAAAGTAATGAAGAGATTGAAACTAATAAGCTGAAATATTCCTTGCTTGAGTTAGTGGGAAAGGGTTTAGAACTTAGGGGTATTAGCAATTGGTACTATGGATTATATACTGCTTTAAAATTGAATAATTATCCTGTGGAAGAAGAGCGGGATTTATTTTTTATAATGAGTGATAGATTATTTAAAACAAAACCAGTAGAGATTGCTGGACATTCATTCAAATTCATTAAATTAAAATATTCATTATTCGATTTTGGCACAATTAATCAAAAAGTTAAATATTCCAATTTAGAAAAAACAGTTTTAGACTTTATTTACCTATGGAAATACAACGGGATTCACGATCAGAAAATAATAGTAGATATCCAAGAATTTATGGAGGGAGTGGAAGGGGAAAGAATTTTAAAATATGCCCAGTATTATCCTAAAAGCAATTTGCGGATTCTTCAAGAAGCCTTAAAAAAATAGGTAATTTTCTGGAATTTTTTCAAGAAAAACTTCTTCTATTTTCTACTTTCATAATTCTCATTAAATTTCCAACTATATCAATACTTTAAAATAGAAATCATTATAAATTATTGTATATATCATTATTTTTAAGAGTAGAAACGAGTTTGAAATTAAAATGGTGAAGATTAGATTTTTAGGAAGATCCTGTTTAGAATTGATCACACTTAAAGGGCATTTCATAATTGATCCAAATTATTTACGTCCTCCTACTGAAGGAATAGAGAAGGTTTTTTTCACTCAAGGGAATATGTATCATTTTGATCCTAGTAAGTTAAAAGAAATTCAAGATAATTACTTTGAGAATGAAAAGGATGAAAAGGAACTAGAAATTTATGGACCAGATATTTTAAGAGATAAAACAGAGTTCGAAATTAAAAAGATAAAAGATGGAAAGAAAATTACTTTTGAGGATACTGAGATTACAGTATTTGAAGTGGAATGTGAAAGATCAGAAAAATGTTATTCTTATGTGTTTACAATTGGGGAAGTAAGAGTATTATATACTGCAGATTCCGCCCTTTTTTCTGATAGACTAAAAAATTTTCAAGAAAAGATTGATTATTGTTTTATTGCATGTTTTGAGGAGAATTTTGAAGATTATCTATTGTTTTTACAAAAAATAAACCCGAAAGTTACTTTTCCGTTTCATTTTATTGAAGGTGAGGAGGAAAAGGCTAAAAAATTAGTTGAATATTTAATGAATAACGGTCTTGAATCCTCATTTCTTGATATTGGGGATGAGTTTGAATTCTAAAATAGCTAAATTTTTTATTTTGTAAGATGGAAGAATGGCTAAATTCGAAAGGAGAAATCATATTAAGAGAAATAGGGATAAGGGAGTCCCAAAAAGTTGTGGATTTTGGGTGTGGTGAAGGAGTATATAGTATAATAATATCCAAAATAATTGGCGAGACAGGAAGAGTCATAGCAATAGACAAAAATCAAGAGAGATTAGATGAATTGAGAGAAAAAATAGTAGAACACAATATAGATAATATAGAGTTATTGCATCTCCCTGAGGATTCCACTTTGCCGATAGAAGATACTTCTATTGATGTATTTTTATTATATGATGTTTATCATCTATTAGATAAAAAACAGAGATTGAGAGTTATAGAAGAAGCTGCCAGAGTTCTACACGAAGATGGATTGCTATCATACCATGCAACTCACTTAGATTCTTATGAAGTAAATCTTAAAGAAGTGAAAAAGCACATGCAAGAGCATAATTTAGTTTTTAAAAAAAAATATAAAAAACCAATGTTTCATTGGAGTTGGATTGAAGAGGGTGTAATATTAAACTTCTTTAAAAATCTTTAAAATCAAAATTTAGGACTAACTAAATTATTCCTAAAAAATTCTATAAAACAAGTCTTTCTTATCTATTCTTTAAATTTTATTAATAACTATAAATAAATTAGAAATTTCTCTTACATTAATTAAAGAGATGTTCAAATTTCGTTATGGACTATTAAATTAATATTAAAAAACCTCATTCAACACTAATTAAATGAATTAAAATTAATATAAAAAGGTGAGAAAATGACAGAAACTATACCGAAAGTTGATGAGGGAAAAGAAGAAGAAAAGAAAAAGGGTCTCCGAAAAAGGATTTTTTCACCAGAGATGTGCTCATATACAAATGAAGATGCTACGGGATATGTTATTGAAGTGGTTTTACCCGGTGTAGGAAAAGAAACTATAGATCTAAAAATCACAGAGGATAGTGTATTTATAACAGGTGAGAGTGAAGCGATCCGATATGTTGGATCTTATGGCCTTTGTTGCCCTATTAATACAGAACATGCAAAAGCAAAGTATAATAATGGATTACTTAAGATTGAAGCACCATTCAAGGAAATAAATTTAGAGACTGTTGATATAAACATAGATTAGAATACTTCACTTCTTCTTTTTTATTTTTTAACTTTGTAGAATGAAGAGTTATATTTCTATTATTTTTATTTTAATCGGTTTTATAGAATATTTTTTAATTTCCTAATTAATATATAAATTCTCTAATAAACAGTCTTTAGTTCATTACTTTAAAATCATATTTTCATATCACTAAATTAAATTTTAGCTTTTTCTAAGAGGGTTTGGTTCCATTTTAAGAGGAAGAAAATCTAATATATGAAGAAGTAGAAAGTATATTAATGTAATAAAATTATACAGAGAAAAATGGATCAAAAAAAAGAGTTTATAATAAAACTCATTCCATCAATTTTATATTTTGGATTATGTACTATTATACTTCTACTTGACTTTAATATCTGGATAGAAGGCTCTGAGGAGTATCCAAAATTCTATATCATGCCAATAGTAATCTCATTGATATTGTATATTTTTTTAATAGTAGCATTAGAGATTTTCAAAAAAGGAAAGTCATTAGAATCATTGGGAAGCGATGTAGATTTTCAGAAAACGGTCTATCTTTTCATAATATATTTGATGGTAATATGGGTTCCCAGACAATTTATGATATGGAAATTTGGAATTACATATGAAAAACTTCCTTTACTTTACTTAATAGTGACTCAAATAATTTTAGTTGAGGGATTAATTTTAAAAGATTTCGGTCTCAAAAAGCAGAATCTACTGAAAAATATCATTCTAGGATGTCTTATCGCTCTGTTAGATATTTCTATTATGACACTTGTAAATATTATAATCCCTCTAGCCTTAGAAGGAAATAATGCTTTTTCAATAATCGAAACCTTCGAAATTATGCAATTTATAACTCTTGCGTGGCAAATGTTAGCAGTTGGTGTAAGTGAGGAACTATTTTTTAGAGGTTATTTCTTTACTAAAATGCGTAGATCGGGTAAATCATTTTGGTATGCCACAATTTTTACTTCTATTGTGTTTATGATTTTTCATATTCCTTGGCTTATCAATGCAGATTTAACTTTAAATCTTAGTATCTCTTATGTCATTTGGCGTGTAATTAATACATTTCCTTTTGCGATTGTATGTTGTGTTTTATATGAAAAAACAGGGAGTTTGGCTGCCCCAATAGTATACCATGGATTTAGTAATTCCTTAACGTCATTTATTTTTCTTTATGTGAGTCCAAGTTCCTTATTTCTAGCAGAAATTCTTATTTCTTCTATAGCATTTTTCAATTTGTTCTTTATTGCTCTCATAGCGCCAAAATTAGTGAAAATATTAAAAATAAAGAAATAAAAATTATTTATACTCTATTTTTTTTATCAGTATCTCTAAGATCTAGATCTAAAGGATCCTCTAAAGGCCCACTTATTCCGATCTTTTTAGCGAATTTCTGGATATAGCGTTTTCTATGTTCATATGTCATATCAATTAAAATGAATATGGGAACTATAATCAAAGTAAATATGATTGGAAATAATGGCCACGTTATCAAAAAGATTATGTTCGAGATCTCGACAGATCCTCCACCTAAATTAATGCTTATAAATACCGCTAAGATTTGATAATATGAAATAATCACTGTTATACCCGCATAACCTTTCAATAAATAATTAAGCCACGAACCCACACCTCTCACTTCTACTGGGAATGTTTTGTCCTTAACTCTATTTCTATTTGTATAAACTATACCAGCATCCAATAAGAACCATACAGCACTAAATGCTGCTAAGGAAAATCCAAGCAAAAAGGAAATTAATATATTAAATGTTAATCCTTGTGCAAAATCTGTGGTATATCCGACAAAAAACTCTTGAAGTACAGGATTTTCTGATAGTATTAAAGCAAAATTGATGGTCATTAATACTGGAAAAAAACCTCGCAAAGAACCTTTAAATTCTTTACTTTGACTCCTCTCTTGGATACCGTATTCCATTTTTAAACCAATTGTGTATTTATGGACAACTAAAAGGAGCGGAGCTAACACGTATCCCGGTAAGATTCCTCCAATAAGTGCAGATGCCCATGAAATTAGTAGAATTAACAAGGAGTCAAATCCCATATTTTCAATGGGTGAGAATGCTATAAATCCACTACCTGATGCAAAAAAGCCTAAAATAAATGTGACGAGTAAAAAAATTACAAAAATTATTGTGGTTATAATTAAAGGTTTTTTATATCGTTTGATTGTCATTTTCAAATCAAGGAAAATTTTTTATTTAGTATAATTATTAGAATCAATTTAATTGAACTAATATAAAAAATTTCTTGTTTTTGCCTAGTTTCGCTAATAGAATAATATTAATTCATTGGAAATCTTTAATAAAGCTCATAAGTATTATTATTTAGATATGGATGCAAAAGAACGAGTATTAAATGCAATAGAACACAAGGAATCAGATAGAATCCCATCATTTGAGCTTTCAATAGATAATTTGAGCATTTGTAAGCATTTTGAGGAAGAGTACGTTTTTCAAGGTATCGTGAAAAGCTTTCAACAAACATATAAATTGTGTGAGGGGGATACTGACGCCTTGACAAAAACGATTTTAATGGCTACTGAAACACGATCGTATCTTAAAAATACATTAAATAGACATCTAAGTCTGTATCAAAAAATTGGGATAGATTTATCTATAGTTCCTTTTACAGGCTATATTTTATTTCCAAAAAATTGTTTTGAGGATTATTTTATAGATGAGTATGGTCGGATTTTTGATTTAAAAAGAAATCCCTCGGATATGATGGATATTGCATATTATAAAACAGGTTATTTTGAAAATTTCGAAGATTATGAAAATTTCGAAAGACCAAATCCTAAGGAAGCAAGAAGAGAAACATATTTTAAGGCAATGAAAAAAACGGAGAAACAGTATAAAGGTGAGGTATTTGTAATCCCGTCAATGTGGGGGGTATTTGAATCCACATGGCAATCATTTGGGTTTTCCACATTTAGCAAATTAATGCGAGATCCTCGCAAGATGGAAAATATTTTTAATGAGAGAGGGAACTTTGCATTAGAATTAGCTAAGACTTTCATAGAATGGGGGGAAGATGGAGCGATTCTAATATATGATGATTATGGATATAAATCAGGTCTATTAATGAACCCTAAAATGTTGCAGAAATATGTTATTCCTTGGATAGAAAAAATATGCCAAGAAGCTCATAAAAGTGGTGTGAAAATTATTCTTCATAGTTGTGGTGATGTTTATGAAATATTTGATGATCTTGTAAACACAGGAATCGATGCTATCCACCCTATCGAACCAACTACAAGTAATCCAAAATATGATATCTTTCAATTGGCTAAAAAATATGGAGAGCGTCTTACATTTATTGGGAATGTTTCTCCTCAGGATTTAGCTAATAAGGACACAGCATATATTAAAAATTATACTTCCAAATTAATTAAGAAATTAGGACCAAATGGAGGATATATTATGAGTTCAGGGCATAGCATTAATCCAGCAGTGAAATTGGAAAACTTTTTGGCTATGTATGAAACTTTAGAAAAGGAAGGGGTATATCCTATAAATTAAAATCAAATATTTCTAATTTACTTTTTAAAATAAAAAGCATACTTATACTTCTAAAAATTAGTATCAGTTCAGTTATATTTTATTGATCATTATAAGAACTCTTTTGAGGTTTTATCAATCTATACTATCAATAATGAATGATTAAATAATCATAATTGATATTAAAAAACTATAAAAAACGATAATGTCTCAAGTAACCAAAATTGTTGAGGAAGGCTATAATAAGATTGCTGAATCATATTATAACCATCGTAATTTAGAAAAATTCAATGGAGAGCTCGAAAGTTTTTCATTATTAATTCCAGAGAATGCAAAAGTTTTAGATGTTGGATGTGGTGCAGGTATTCCAACTGCTAAATTTCTCGTAAAAAAAGGATTTGATGTTACTGGAATAGATATTTCTGAGAGGATGATTGACTTAGCCAGAGAAAATGTTCCCAATGGAAAATTTTTAAAGATGGATATTAATAATTTAGATTTTCCCGAGGAAAGCTTTGACGGAATCATCTCTGTTTATACCTTATTTCATATTCCTAAGGAAAATCATTTTAAAATTTTTCAAAACTTTTATTCACTCTTAAAACCAGAAGGTGTGATTATGATTAATACCGGAATATCAGAATCAGAAAGTTTCAGTAGGTTTTTTGGAGTTAAAATGTTTTGGAGCAACCATAATCCAGATAAAACTTTAGCATTAGTAAAAGACGCGGGATTTTCAGTATTGTTTGAGGGAATATTAGTAAGAGGTGGAGAATATCAATATTGGATTTTTGGAAAGAAAGAAAAAAATTAAAGAAATTTATTATATTTTTAACTTTTTTAATAAATTTTTAAGCAATTTAGAAATAATGCGCTAAGGACTTTATAATCTTTTATCTCTATAGATATATATAATTAATCTAAAATCCATTTAATCTTCTTTAAAAAATTCATAAAAACCTTACTTATATTTTTCTTACAAAAAGGTTAAAAAGGCTTTTTTATAAATAAAATTAGGATATATTTTTGAAAGGATCTTCAAAAAAGACCTTATAATTTAATAGGGATTAGGTTTAATGAAAAAAAATTATAAAAATAACTAATATTGGGATAAAATTGTCTAAGGAAATAAAGAAAGCAACTGAATCAAATCAATTTTTATCAAGTTTATTTAATAACATGGAAGCGGCTGTATTTCTGGTTGATAAAGAAGCCCGTGTTAAAAATATAAATAAATCCTTCAGCAAACTCTTTCAAAAATCTGAGGAAGAGATCTACAACGAATTATGTGGCAATGCGATCGGATGCATTTTTCCTATAAGAGAAGAAACGGATTGTGGAAAAACATATAATTGTAATAAATGCACTCTCAGGAAAGCAATAATGAAGTGTTTTAAAGAAAAGGGAGAAGTACAAAGAACGATACTTAAAAGAGAATTTTATTTAGGCGACAATTTTTACTTAAAATACTTCTATATTATAGCAAACTATTTTGAATATGAGGAGAATGAATTCGTACTGATTATAATTAATGATATAACAGAAATAGAATCGGCAAGAGAAAGACTAAAAGAATTGAATAGGATTAGAAATGAATTCTTAGGAATAGCTGCCCACGACTTAAAAAGTCCAATCTCTGTTATTTCTATGGCCTCATCTTACTTATTAGAGATTCCAGAGTTAAGGGGAAATAATGAAAATAAGAAATTATTGGAATTAATACAAAATTCCAGTAACTATATGATAGAATTAGTGAATAACTTTTTGGATTTGTCAAAAATAGAGGCTGGTGAACTAATTCTTGATAAAATAGAAGTAGATTATGTAGAATTCGTGAAAGAGGTTTTAGAATTGAATAAAATTGCTGCTAGAAGTAAGAATATTAATATTGATTTAGATGTAGTAGATAACTATTCTCCTATAATAAAGATCGATAAAAGCTATATCCAACAGGTAATAAACAATCTAATTGATAATGCAATTAAATTCTCACATCAAGGTTCCATAATAACTGTTAGAATCATGAAAAAAGATACGGACATGGTTTTAACTGAAATTTCTGATCAAGGTCAAGGAATTCCCGAAAAAGATATTGATAATTTATTTAGAAAATATCGAACCAGTTCTGTAAAAACTCCGAACGGTGGGAAAAGTAGCGGACTAGGTTTAGCAATTTCTAAAAAAATTGTGAAAAAACATGATGGGAAAATAGGAGTCAGAAGCAAATTAGGAAAAGGTTCAACATTCTATTTTATACTTCCTCTAAATTAAATAATCTAAGTAAAATATTAATTTTAAGAAATTACTCTATATAATTCTATAAATCTATATATTACAAAAGTTTAGATATGTTATTTTTTACTACTTTATTACTATTTTAAACGATATACTAAAAAATAAATATCTAATAACGGATTATTACAATGCTCTTTAAAAAAAACAAATCAATATTATTCATTTTACTTTTCATCGGATTAATGCTTCCTTTGAGTTTTCATTTTTTAGTAGGTTTTTCTGAAAATCCTTTTACTAAAGAAAATCAGAGTGAATTTATTAACCGCGATTTTGAAATTCCTAAACTAAATTATATCTCAGATTCTTATCCGACGAATGAAAGTGTTGCGATAATAATTAATTCAACAATATGGTCCGATCCAAATGCAAAAAATGCGATTAATCAATATGAAAATGATTTAAAATCTACAGGGTATAATATTTTGAAATATAGCGCTAATATTACCAATGCTAAAACTCTTAAAAATCTACTAAAAGGGTATTATGAGAATTATAATTTGAGTGGAGCAGTATTTATCGGGGATTTACCATATATTTGGTTCGAGGATCCTGCAGAAGATTATAACGAAGTTTTCGAATGTGATATATATTTTATGGATCTTGATGGTGATTGGTATGATACAAATGGAGATGGGATTTATGATGTACACAATGCAACTTCAGGAGCAGATGTACATCCGGAGATTTATATAGGAAGGATTGACGCTTCAAATAGAAATCTAGGATCTCAAACAAATGCTCAAGATATATATACCCTTCTAAATCGTTTACATTCTTATCGAAAGGGGAATTTAGCCATAGAACACAAAGCTTTAATGTATATAGATGATGATTGGCAAGGAGATGCAAATGGCACTTGGAATAACTGGCCAGCATGGATTGAAAATGCTTATGATAACCATGATGATATTCACACTCCAAGTACATGGACAAATAAGACTGATTGGTTAAATCGTCTTTATAGCAGTAATTATGAATTTGCTCATCTAGCAGTACATACATCATCATCTTCTATAGAAGGAAAGCATTATTTCGGTTCGGGATATGCAGGATCTGAAGGAAATTTAACTGCGACCGAAGTTCATAATAATGGAGGCGGTTTCAGCTTTTATAATTTATTTTGTTGTTGGGGAGCAGATTATAATACCTCTGATTGCATGGCAAATACATATCTATTTTCTGGAAATAATACTCAAGCAGTACTTGGATCAACAAAATCAGGCGGTATGCTTAATGGTGCATATTTTTATGACAGTTTAGCGGAGAATAATACCTTTGGTCAAGCTCTTAAAGATTGGTTCCAATCAAATCCAACTTTAGGAGATATTAACAATCAATCATGGTTTTATGGGATGTGTATTTTAGGAGATCCTTTTTCAACCATCCATTATGATTGCTCTGTACCAAAACCAACTATAAATTCAATAAAGCATAATGACGATCAATGGAGTCAAATGAGCTCTTTAGTTAGCTTTAATTGGACTTGTGTTTCTGATGTAAACGGACTTGATGGATCTTATTATATCTTTGATCAAAATCCTAATACGGTTCCAACCGCGAGCACTGGTATATACACAAAAATAAATGGAACATCCTTTTCGAACGTTGCTGATGGCATTTGGTATCTTCATGTTGTCGCAAAAGATAAATTGGGGAATATTGGAGAAATAGGTGATCATTTCAAGTTAAAAATTGATACTACTGGTCCTGCTATAAATCTATTAACACCAGTAAATAATTACAACTCATCGAGCAATTCTGTCTTTATTTCTTATGAAGCAATCGATCTTTACAACACATTTATGTTTTCCAGTGTATATGATGTTACCACAGATGTCTGGATTGATGTTGGGAGTCCCAACAAAAACGCAACTGCAACATCTTTGATACAAGGGCAACATATTATCAATATCACATGTTCTGATTCATTAGCAAATCCGAGTATCTTGCAATTCTCTATCTTTGTTGATCTTACTGATCCATTTATAAATATAACAAGTCCTTTATTTAATGAAACAGTGGAAAATAGATTTACGATCACATGGCAAGCTCTAGATGGAGAAAGTGGTATTAAATACACCGAGATATATAGCGATGAAACTCTTATTAAAACGGTGAATGGACCTCTTCAGAGCACAACGATCTCAGGATTAAGTGGAGGAGCTCATAATATTAATGTGACTACGTATGATTGGTCTGGTCGTTCCGCCTCTCAAACTATTTTACTTAATATATTAGCACCTCAGAATAATATCCCTGGTTTTCCTATAAGTCTATTCTTGATTGGCTTAGCATTGATTTCAATAGTTTATATTGGTTCTAAAAAACAGAAACAACTCTAAAAACATATATTTTCCTTTTTTTTATTTAATTCAAATTTTTTATTTAAATATAACTAATTTAAAGAAGATTTAGCCATAAATCGGCACTCTCTTTAATTTAAATTTTGTTGAGAGGTTTAAATAAATTAGATGTTTATGATGATAATGAAAAATATATCAAAAACGATTCAAAAATATACTTTAAATTTAAAAAAATATCCGAATGGACAGTTAGCCGTATTTATAAAAGATGAGGATGGTTTTCCTATAGCTGAAATCTCGATTTTGGCTGATTCCATTGATTTAAATGAGAATGAATTCATCTATAAAGATTATTCAGAATATAACAATCTTTCACAAGAATTATTAGATTCAAACGTTATCAAACCGACTAACAGATTTGTAATTATCGGATCTCATCTTTGCCCAATATGTGTCATTCCGAGTTAAGTTTGAAGAGGCTTTATAATCTCAATAAATTTATTGCCTCCGTTTGACTGATTTCCGCTCAAGATTAGTCTTTCCTTTGACCGCGTAACTCCTACATAAAGGAGTTGTCTCTCTTTATCAGAGGTATATGTATCCAATTCTGGAATAATGATGGTATCAAATTCTAATCCTTTAGTGCCATGAAGAGTTCCAATTAACACTCCTGGACTCTCAAAATTATATTGTTCCAAATCTTTCCATTCTATATTAAAATTTTTAAAAAATTCAAAAAGTGGGTGGTTAAAGTTTCGTTTTGCGAGATTTTTCTTGAACAATATCAAGATCTTGGCGTTTTGTTTAAGTAAGCGATCTATTCTTTCGGTTAATTTCATATACTCATCTTGCCTTGAGTCGCTTAAAATAATCTCAACAATTCCATGGTTTCCAATAAATTCTTTAGTAGGTATAAATTCATCAAATTGACCTATGAGATTTATAATACTTTCTGGTAAGACTTTTTGAGCAACTAATCCAATTTCAATTGGTGTACGATATGACTTTTCAAATCTTCTCACCCTTCCTCGAGCTTGAATTCCAACACTCGACCACGTGAACCTTTTTCTCGCATAAATACCTTGAAGCCCGTCGCATGTGATTAATAAAGAGTTGGTTTGAGGATTTAACAATGGAATGATTGAGCGAAACCAATCTTCTTCAAAATCTTGAGCCTCATCAATGAGAATTGCATCATATAATACCTTTTTCTCTCCTTTTGTTTCTAACTTTTTGATGAGAAGATTTGGAACAAATTCGTGAAAAAATAGTGACATTTTTCCTTTGTTTTTGGCACTTTCTTCTCCTTCCTCATAAAGTTTCGAGAATTGATCATGTTCACTTAATAAATAATGGCGAGCCCATGAATGGTAAGTGGTGATCCTTATATCTGCTTCATAATCTTGTGGATTCAAAAGATGAAATAAAAGATTTCTTAATAACCTATTATAGCATAGAATAAGAATTTTCCAATCTGGATTATTTAATGCTAAATACCGTGCACGTGCAATTAATAGTATGGTTTTTCCACTTCCAGCAACTCCAAATATTAATCGATGTCCCTCTCCTAATTCGTGTGCTAATTCTTCTTGTTCATCATCTAAAAGTTTTACTTTATCTTCTGATTTTATATAGGTTCTCAAATTGGATTGACTAATAGTAGGTAGTCGACAAGTTGGAATTATATTCGCGCGTAGGATATTGAAATAATTTGATTCTAATTGAAATTGAGGAGGAATAAAATCATTAAAAAAATGGTGGAAATTCTCATTTCTGCCAATAATTTCCTTAAAACATGGAAATACATGTTTTGGTGACAGATATTTAATTTTTTCAGCAACCTTACTATTTTCCGATATCTGGCTGAATATGATTATGCGAATAATAGGGATATCTATATCTTCGGGAAAGTTGCTATGATCTATTTTATTTTTTATTGCTCTCCAATATTGATATATCTGATCAAATGGATTTGAAACCATTTTAGTTTTTTGATTCTTGCTAATTTCCCACGCACCTGATTTAGTAATAGTTTTGAGAGTATTTTGAGAGTAATCTTTCACTTCTACCACAATAACCCCAAATTTCGGTGATAATAGTAAGAAATCAGGTCTTAAACCGTTTATATCAGGTTCAAAATATACATAAACCTCATTTTCCTCAGAAAAATAGTCTTCAATTCGATAATAAAAAGATCTTTCGCCCGGCATCGAATTTGAATTTGGTTTACTGAGAAATTTTGGCATATGTTTATACCCATTTGAAATATTTCATTTTTTGTGCACAATATTCCTTAAATAAAGAATTGTAAAGGTTATAAATAAATCTACCGTTCATATCACGCAGAGGATAACGGAAAATGTAATTTTTTCCTTTTTGAGAAAAAATATCTTTGAATTTTGAAATATCTAGAAAAAGAAAGTAAAAACTCATAATCATAATTCTAATTCTAAATGAATATCATCTGGTTCCAATTGATATAATTCAGGGTTAATTTCTGAAGCCAATTTACAATTCAAAGATAAATAAAATCCAATAGTATGTTCGGAAGGAGTAGCTGATATATATAACTTTTTTGCTCCTAATTCTTTTGCCTTTAATTTTGCTTTTTCCATCAGTTTTTGACCCAAACCTTTATCTCTGTATTTCTGATCAACATGCAGAAAAACCACTTGTAATTGATCTTCGTTTTTACCTATGAATTTCGATTCTAAAGCAACAACACCTATTAAATTCGAATTTTTGAATGCTCCATAGAAATAACCATTACGTTCATATAAACTGTATAGATTATTAATAATCAAATCTATTTGCTTGGGATTCCAGCCTTTAATATCGTAAACTTCCTCTTTTAAGACTAATTTACCATTTTCAAAATAGTATATACGATTAATTATTTCACTGCGATCGATTTTTCTAATATCGTCTATTTCGTGTTTTTCCATTTTTCTAATTATAATATCCTTCATTATTTCAAAGACTTTAATCAATCAAAATAATAATAAGAAAAATATCATATATTTATTTAAAATCTTACTTTATCGAATTTTATTTTATGGGGAATAGAAGATAAATTGGAAAAAAAGAAATTAGTTGCGCGATGTGGGTTATGGTGTGGTGCATGTAGAGCATATTTACTTAAGAAAAAAGATATGTTAGAAGAAAAAGGTTATAAGCGAGGTTGTAATGGATGTTGGATTCAAGATAAAAATTGTGCGTTTTTGAGGAAAAAATGTGAAAAATTAGGAAATAATATTGATTTTTGTTTTGAATGTGAGGAACTGCCATGTGCTGCTTTAAAAACATTGAATGATACATACATGACTAGGTACAATGTAAACCTTGTTGAGAATCTCAAAAGAATGAAACAAATTGGAATTGATGAATGGATTAAAGAACAAGAGAATTTGTATATATGTCCAGAATGTGGAGGTGATCTCTGCCTACATGATAAAGAATGCTTTGATTGCGGATATAAATTTAATTGAATTATTTAATTGATTAGAGAGTGATTAGAATAGAAAGCGATACTATAGAATTATTATCGTATTGTGGGTTATATTGTGGAGCATGTCCTTCTTATTATAAAGGAACATGTTTGGGTTGTAGAAATGAAGATCCTACCCAGAAAAGGAAATCGAAATGGAATTGTAAAATTCGTGTCTGCTGTTTAAATGAAAAAGATGTCCGCTATTGCGGAGCGTGTTCTGAATTTCCCTGTTTGAAAATTTCTAAGAAGCTGATTAAGTCTCATCCAAAAGATCCTAAATTTTTTTATAGACATGAGATACCTGAAAATATGAGGGAAATAAAGGAGATTAGTATTCCTAAATGGCTTGAGAAGCAAGAAGAGAAATGGAAATGTAATGAATGTGGCGGAATGATCACATTCTACGATTATAAATGTATGAAATGTAATAAAAAATCTGAAGCAAAATTTTTGAATAAAGAAGGTGATAATAATAAAGATAAAAGATGGGGAACCTCTTGATTTAGATGAAATTCGAAAGAAATTTATTAAATATACCCGAAAAGGATTTCAATTAATACCTAAAATTGAGAACCCAAAAATTTTAGATGTTGGATGTGGAACTGGTGTTCCAACTATAGAATTGGCAAAGATAAGTGGAGGAGAAATAATTGCGATGGATATAAACGCTAAAGAGTTGAAAATTTTAGATAAGAAAATTATTAAACAAAAATTGAATAATCAGATAAAAACAATTAATAGATCATTATTCAATAATAATTTTAAAGATCAATCATTTGATATTATTTGGGCAGAAGGGGTTTTTCATATAATAGGATTTAAAGAGGGATTTGAAGCTTGTCATAGAATACTTAAAGATAAAGGATTTCTAGTTTTAAACTCAGAGATTAAAAAGATAAAGGACCATTTAAAAAATTTAGACTCCTTGGATTATAAACTATATGATTGCTATAAATTACCCGATGAAATATGGTGGGATGAATTTTATGAACCTTTAGAGAGACATATCAGAAATATAGTAAACAGGAATCCAAATCTTAAAAGTAATAAACAGATACGAAGATTTCAAGATGAAATTGCTATGGTGAAATCAAATCCCAAAGATTTCGATACAGCTTTTTATATTTTACAAAAAGTTTGAAAAGAATGTGGTAAAAAATGAATTTTTTATAATAATAAGAAAAAATTCATTATCTTATTAACCATAAAATCTCTTGAATATTAAGCAAAGATGATAATGAAGCCACCAATGAAGATTTGGAAATGATTTAGCTTTGAGAATATAAAAATCCCAAGAACCATCTTTTTTCTGAGTTTGGAGAAAATAATGCAATGCTTGATCTATATTTGGGTTATCATAGGAAAAATCCATAATCGATAATGAATCTAATGCTGAAATTAGATCGGTCCACCAAAAAGGATAAGAATATTTGGTCCAATATTCCCTAGCACTTCTTGCAGAGTATAGGTCTTTTGTAAAGAAGCGAATAGCCAAAAGTTTTCCCGCTTTTTTTGCAGAAGGATGGTTTTTATAATTTGGATGTTGAGAAAATGCTCGCAGAACGATACCAGTGACCCAATGGCAAAATGGAAGATTTTTATCGGGCACAATAGGATCCTCATCATATAATTCAATAGGTTTTTTAGATATTTGAGGCATTTCCATAGGTAAGATCCATCCCCCCTCTTCTTGTTCAATGTAAATTAGCCATTTGAATGATTTTATCACTCTTTCATCATCATAATACCCGAGCCTACATAATAATTCTAAGATAGCAGAATTATAGTTCGGAGAATATTGATTACCATAAATTCCTCGAAAATCTCCCTCCTTAGTTTGAGTTTTAAATAAGAAATCAGCAGCCTTTCTCATAGGAGTGAAATAATTATTCATATCGAAGAAAGTAATTAGTTGTGCGACGTGACGATAAGTCTCTAACAATTCATAATTTGTATTAATTCCTTTATGTTGTTTTTTCCTTTTATCGGGCCAGGAACCATCATCTTGTTGATAACGAAGAATTTTTTGAGCTCGATCAGTTTCCCATAAAGATTTGGGTGGTCTGCTACTTTTTTCAAGAAGATATTTTTCTACATGATATTGAACAAGCTCATCTTTAATGCGCAATAATGACGTGAGAGGGTTATATTTAAATTGTATTATCCATTTCATTTGGTTGCCCTACAATCTATAAGAAGAATTAATTATTATATTACTCTAAAGAAATATGAATTAAGAAATTTAATCATCATATTAATTGAAACAAATTAAAACACATCAAAAAATTACATATGTCGCATACGAGTAAATTAAACTATGCTTTGGTGGGATACGGATTAAATGCTATGGGTCATAAGATGGAACTTGAGTCTCATCCACTATTAAAGGGTAGGACAAAATTAATTGCTGGATTTGATCCAGATCCAGAGGCGAGGAAAAATTTAAACAATGAGGAGGGGATTAAGGTGGCCGAATCATATGAAGATCTTCTAGATACTTCTGGACTTCATGCCGTGTTAATTTGCAGTCCTCCCCAATATCATGCCACACAAGCTATTGCTGCTTTAGAAGCGGGATATCACGTCTATTCAGAGATACCTATGAGCATTAAAATAAAAGATATTGAAAAAATAATTGAGGCTGAAGAAAGCTCAAAAAAAGTATATCAACTAGGAGAGAATTATTGTTTTTATCCCGAAGTTCTTTATGCGGGTTATCTTGCTTCTTCTGGAAAGATTGGACCATCTGTGTATGCCGAATCAGAATATTTACATGATATTACATATAGATGGCGAGAAAGTTGCCGAGGGGGAATAGAAACCCCAAGAGTAGATTCATGGTATCAATTATTTGATCCTTTAATGTATGCCCATTCAATTGGTCCTGCTCAAGCAGCATTAGGAGGGATCGATAGTCCTATGCCATTTATTGAGGTTGTAAGTTATGCGAATGATATTGGAGGATATGAAGGCTCTCCCATATGCAGTCCAGCAAAATCTTTTCATGTAGGCTTATTCAGAACTGAATCAAATGCTATCGCAAAGTGTGCCAATGCGTATGTTTTTGCTCGTGAACCGACGAGAATTACAATTCAGGTAGTTGGAAGATTGGGAACATATGAATGCTATGAAATTGGGAGCCCTGGTAGACTCTTTCTGGCAGAGGATCATGAAATAACTAGATCTCGTCATAGAAAAGGCAAGTCAAGAACCGTAGACAAAGAAGCGCTTTCTGAAGTGATTGAACCAGTAGAAGGATTATATTATGGTGGTCAAGCCCGGATTGTTGACAATTGGCTGACATCCATCGAGAAGAATAAAGAATCACTGCTTCATGCGAAATTTGGAGCTAATTTCTGTCATTCTGGAATAGCAGCGTCAAAATCAGCTCAATCGGGGGGAAAAAAAGAAAAAATCAAGATATACACACAATAAATTATTAAACTTATTTTCTCATAAATCAAAAATTTGTTTAGAAAAATTTAATTTTTTTTATGTTTATTTAGGATATTATCAGGTAAGTGGATTGCAAATTTACATTCTAATGCCCCACTAAGTGCAGTTTTTACTGGTTCTACGTTTATCGGTTGTTCTAAAATTTGATCCCAATAAAGTTTATACCAACCTGCACTGCAATGACAAAAATCTTCAGTAATTTCCTTTTCAGTGCCCTCTTTTAATGCGCCTCTTATCCAAGGACAATAGCATAGGAAATATTTTTTCATTCGTTCATCTTTGGCATTGAGAAATTCCCTCATTTGGTAAGGTAATTTTGAGACATATATGATATTTCCCTCTCTAATACCTTCAGCAATCATCTGATTGTTTTTTACTATTTCTATAATTTCCTCATCAATTTTTTGAGCGAATTCTAAAGTTCCCTCATCTCTATGTTTCTCGAGTCGTTCGATTAAAATTTTATGTTTGTGTTCCAAAAAGCCATCAATCCCCAATTCTTTAAGAAGCTCTTTATCCCCCTCAATATCATCTGGAGGGCGCCCATGTAAACATGGCGATAGAAGGTCAATGATTTTTTCATCATCAAGTTTGTCTTTAAGTCTTTTTAAAATCTCTTTAGTAAATTTTGGTTTCTTTTCAGGATGAGTTCCCAGTGGAGGGATGGTCAAACCATTAAAAATTTCATCTCTTAGAGTCTCTCCGTGGAAATCTGCTACCCTCAGAAACAAATTATCCATCGCATTATAAGATTCACTAATATCTATTACTTTAGTAATAAATTCATATTTTTTCGAAAAATTTCCATAGTGAATTATTGCCCTAAGGAAATTTAAAACAGATTCTCTCTCTGATAAGAGAAGGTATTCAGAATAGTCATAAATTGTATCTGGTTGAGTTTTTTCAAGGGTTAGACCTTTCTTAGAGAGAAATTTCTCATAATTTCTTATGGATTTAATAAATTTCTTGATTCTGTCACTCTCAATTTTTTCCTTTATCAAATACTTTTTAAATTCTTTTTCATCCATAATTAATCTAATAATTAGATATTATAGTAAAAATATTATTATTTTAGATATAAGTCAGTTATTACTTCATATTTTTAATCTGCGGATATCTAAAGCAATAGGTAAGATGATCATTGACCATACCAACTGCTTGCATATAAGCATAAATTATAGTTGGTCCAATAAATTTAAAGCCTCTTTTCTTCATTTCTTTACTTATTTTTTCCGATAAGAGTGTTTTGCTTGGAATTTCATCTAATGATTTCCAATCGTTTTGGAGCGGTGAATAGTTCACATATTTCCAAATATAATTATTGAAACTACCAAATTCTTTACGAATCTTGATGAAATTTTTAGCATTATTAATTACCGATCTAATTTTGAGCTCATTTCTGATGATTCCCTTATTAGTTAATAATTCCTGTACTTTTTTCTCATCATAAGATGCTATCTTTTCAAAGTTAAAATTATCAAATGCTTTCCGATAATTCTCTCTTTTCTTTAAAATAGTAATCCAACTTAAGCCCGCTTGAGCTCCTTGTAGAATAAGTTGTTCAAATAAATTAACATCGTCATGAATTGGAACTCCCCACTCTTCGTCATGATAAATCTTCATAAGTTCATTATTATTTGCCCATTTGCATCTATCTACCATATTTATCGTAATATAAAAATAATCTATGATTCTTATTTATTATTGATTAATTTTTGAAGTTAAATTATCTCAAAATACTTTTAAATTTAAACTTAAATATTCTCACTTATATACTTCTAATAGTTAAAATCAATTTATTTGGATATTGAAAATGGCATTAGACCCGATTGTAATAATTAATGGTGTTTCTAGTTTAATTTTTGTGATAATTTGTATCTTAGTTGGTATTTTTATCATAGGCAACTATTTTCAACATAAAAATAAAAATTTGATATATGTTGGATTAGCTTGGATAGGATTGTCTGAACCTTGGTGGTCTTCCTCGTTCTCTTTTGTAGTCGCTCTTTTTAATGATTCAGGTCTTAGTAATGAGATTTATCTTTTTATTGGAAATGCATTTCTCCCCATTTTCGTATTATTTTGGTTAATAGCAATGGGGAATCTATTAGATTGGAAATGGAAAAAATATATTTCATTAATATATTCTATTGGTGCTATTATATTTGAAATGATCTTCATATACTTTCTTTTCACCGATTATACTATCATTGGTAAAAAGGTTGGTCCCGTTGACATAGATTTTGAATTGATTACTATATTGTTTCTTTTTGTAAATCTATTATTATTTTTTGGTTCAGGAATATGGTTTGCTGTAAATTCTTTAAAGTCTGATCAGGAACGATTAAAATTAAAAGGTAAATTTCTCTTAAGTGCATTTATTATTTTCTTAGTTGGAACCGCCTGGGACATTATCGCAACCAATATCTTTACACGATTACTACTGGTTATTAGTGCTGTTATTTTCTATATAGGATATATTTTACCTCCTAAAATAGAAAATTTCTTTATAAAATAACAAATGAACTCAACTTTCTTTTTTTTTATTAAATTAGAATGGTATAAATGAAGTAGACAGATTGATTTAAAAAATAAGACTATTTTCCTTTTAGCTGACTTGCTTAAAATGTGAAAATAAAATTTAAATAATATAGACTAAATTTAAAAATAATATTATATATTTCAAAAAAAAGATATTATCTCTATTAGGTAAAAATTAAGAACAGTGATCTTCTTTAATGGTACTTGAAAGTTCTTAATTTTAAAAATCAGCCAAAGTAAGAATTATGAAAACTGTTGTTGTATTATGTTTACCTCGTACGGGGTCTAGTCTTTTAGCTGGTATTCTGCATCGACTGGGTATCAGAATGGGTTCAAGTATGGATTTAGTGCGAGGAAAACATGCAAACAAATATGGAGCTTATGAGAATCAAGATTTTTTCAGAACTAATATTAGAATTCTCGCATTGGCAGGAAGTCCAACTTTAGCATGGGCAGACATCCCTGATGCAAAAAAAGTGAAAACTACATTCCAAAAATTTGAACTCAAGATTCAGCAAATAATTCATAAGCATGAACGCGAGCTATGGGGGTGGAAAGATCCCAACGTTATCTATACTCTTCCTTATTTTGAAAAGTATTTGGAAAATCCTCATTATATTGTTTTAAAACGTGATATTGAAAGTATAGTAAAATCTCACTTAAAATTATCAAAATTTGGGAACTGGAACAATGTCATTTCATATTATATGAATTATATGAATATAAAAACAGTTTTCTACTTTTTTTGGTATATTTTTAAGTATTTTATTTCTAATATTAACGTATTTAATAATGAACAGATTTATCGAGAAGTTACGACAAAAGGATATGAGAAAATTGAAGAATTTGTAAAAGATAAAAAGCATATGGAAATATATTTTAATGATTTAATCAACAATCCTACCCAAAGGATTAATCAGATTGTTGAGTTTCTCGATATTGAACCCACAAATCAGCAATATAAGAATGCGAAAGTTTTTATTGACAAAGATGAGGTTCATTTCCGTAAAAAACCGAAAAAAAGATTCACTCGGAAAAAAAAATGTATTGGTTGAGATGTCATAAGTTAGGTAAATACAAAATTTTAGATTGATTCAAAATCTGTTAATCTATTTTTAGAGTATTTAGGGCATTTATATTTTAGAAATAAAGATTAGGATACCAGTAAACTTTAAATATAATCTTATTAGATTTTATAATCGAATCCAATTAAAAAAGAAAATAGGAAAACATGACTCAAAATTGGAAAATTGGTTTAATTGCTGGAATTTTAGGTATAATGGCATTCTTCATTCCATTATGGATTATGATTATTGTAGCGGAACCCTCCCTAGGTGATATAAGACTATATCCATATAGCGTATGGTATTGGGGTCTGGAATTATTACTTGGAACTGGAAACATTAGAATTGATCTGACAATCGATATATTTGCGTTGCTAACAGCAATTGTTTGCTTATTTTTGGCTATAATTTCTTTAGTTCTGTCTATTCAAGCTAGAAGATCGGGTATAATAAACGCACTGCTATGGTTGATCATTGGTCTGATATTAATTATTTTTCCTCTTGGTGAATTAATATATGATTTTATTGCGATAGGTGATGAACCCGTATCTCTCGGAGGGGATTATAGTTTTATTCCAATACCTTTCGCTCCAATATTTCTCATAATTGCAGGAATAATCGATATGTTCATCGGATATAAAGCAAGATAAACCAAATGAATTATTAAGAATATTTTTTAGTTAATATTTAAAAATGCGTTAGAAAAGTCCTTTTTAGTTCATTTAATCTTTATGAAGAGGATTTTGATTCGTTTATGTCTAATTAATGAAGCTTTAATTTCATAATTTCTTAAGAATCAGGTTTAGTAGACTTTAGGTTGATTGTGGTTATTGGGTCACAGTTATGTCACGGAGTGGTGACAACATTTAAATATGATTATTTCTAGTTCTTAATTAGGAAAAATTTTATTAATCAAATGGAAGGTTTAGAATTGAGAATTTTATTAACTCTATTCCATACTCCGTTTGTATAATAAGAGATTTTAATTAAGTCTCGAGTAAGAAAGCTTGAGAACAATATTAAATATATAAAATAGAAAAATAATAAGTGAGGAATAAATATGGCTGAAAATGAACATTTAGGAAAGCCTCTTGTAATAGACAATGGGACAGGCATCTCTAAGAACGGTTATGGGGGTGAGGACCAACCGCGTTCAGTGTTTCCTACCGTTTTGGGAAAACCAAAATATGGAAATATAATGATGGAATTGAAAGATTTTGCACGAGAATGGTATGTTGGTCAAGATGCGATGGAAATGAAGGGTGTGATGAAATTAAACTTTCCTATATCCCACGGAAAGGTTATGGATTGGCCTGCTATGGAGCGTATTTGGCATTATACGTTTTATTCAGATTTGCGAGTGGATCCTTCTGAACATCCAGTTTTACTAACAGAAGCTCCTTTAAATCCAAGAGATAATAGGGAAAGAATGGCAGAAACGATGTTTGAAACATTCAATGTCCCAGCATTTTATATCGCAACTCAGGCAGTTCTTTCTTTATATTCATCAGGGCGCACCACTGGAACAGTAATAGATATAGGTGATGGAGTTTCTCATATCGTTCCAATTTACGAAGGATTTGCGCTAAACCACGCGATTGAAAGAATCGATCTTGCGGGAAGAGACATAACCAGATATCTAAAAAGATTGTTAAGACAAAAAGGAGTTTCGCTCACCACTTCCGCTGAAGTTGAAATAGTAAGAGAGATTAAAGAAAAACTTTGTTATACTGCTATAGATCCAGAAAAAGAGATCATGCTCTCGAAAAAAATCGCAGGAATGGAAAAAGGATATATGCTGCCTGATGGTGAGACTATTACTGTGGGAATAGAGAGGTTTTTAGCACCAGAAGCTCTCTTTAATCCCACGGTTATTGGTAAGGAATTGGAACCATTAGATGATTTAATTGTGAATTGTATTAATGAATGTGATTTAGATCTAAGGAGAGATTTATTTAGTAATATTGTATTGTCCGGAGGGTCAACTATGTTTCCAGGATTGAAAGAGCGACTTACCAAGGAAATTAAGGAGCAAATCCCTGAATCGGTAGATGTAAGAATTATAGCCCCACCCGAAAGAATGTATTCCGTATGGATTGGTGGGTCAATTTTAAGCTCTTTGAAGACTTTCAATCGAATGTGGATAACTCGGCGCGAATATAAAGAAATGGGGCCACAAGTTATTCATCGATGTTTTTAACCCTCTAATCTATGCAATTTTTTTTTTATTAATTAAAAAATAAATGAAGAGGTGTATTGAATGGTAAAAATAAAAATTATTGATGGTATTCCATGTATTATATTAGAAGAAGATTTAGAAAATAAAAATAATAAATTTATTGAATGGAAAGAAAGAAATAATATGGCTTTTTTTTTCGGTATAAATGAAACGGATTCATTAAGAGAAGCATTAAAAAAAATTAAAGATAATTTAGATAAAAACACCACTAAAAGAAGATAATGCCGGTCTCTGAATACAAGAAAGAGCTTGATTTTATCATTGAATTAGATTCAAATATTTTATCTGCAGCAATAATTGAAAATGATGGGAATATTTTAGCGCTATCGAATAATTGGAATATTTCTGATAAAATTGAAGAAATAATTCATTCATGGGATTCAGAAGATAAAAGATCTTTCACATTATTAGGAGATAAATATATCATCATCTATAAAAGTCTTGAATCGTTTATCGCAATCAATAAAACTTCAAGTAATAAATCTATAATTGGTTTTAAATATGATGAGAGAATAATTTTTTGTCAAATTAAGGGAAAGGGTAATACTAATCTGATTTTTACTGGAATATTGAAAGAACTAAATAAATTCAGTTCTAAAAAACCTTATATAAAAGAAGACTCCAAATTTGGAAAGAAAGGAAAAATTAAATGGACAACTCCTAAAATTCTCCTTGATAACACCCAGAATTTAAAGAAATTGGGCCTACTAAAAGTAGGATTAAGCTTTGATGAAGCTAAGGTATATCTTGCGTTATTAAGTAAAGGAGAACAAGGAGAAAAAGTTGGTAATCTCAATAAGGAGTTAGATATAAAAAGAACAACCATTTATCGAATAATTGATCGTTTGATTGAAAATAATTGGGTTGAAAAGATATCAGAAAGTCCACAAGGAGTCAGTATTTTTGCTGCACGGTCCTTGGATGCACAATTTGATGAAATTATTAATCAAAAAGAAGAGGAACTCAGAATTTTAAAAAGTATGAAATATATTTTAGGCGAAACAATTGAAAATGGATGGACAGGTCTTTCCAAGCTTAGAAAGGAATCTCAAAAATTAGGAGATAAAGCAATAACCTATGAATCAATGGATATTATTGGAATGGAAAAAGATTGTGGTCTGATTATATTTGATTATGAAGAGTCTGTTTCTGAGACTGTGGTCCTAAAAGGAGCATTACAATTAGTCAACGAGAAAATGATGTACGAGATTAAAAGTCAAAAGAATAAAGATTTGGAGGATATTAAAATTATTGATACCAAATTCCAAGAGTATTATGGAGCAACTATCCATATCAAATTTAAAAAAGATAGTGAAATTGCGAAAAATGTGGGAGAGGATTGGATTGTTGCATTAAAACAAGTTGCTATACCTATTGGAGATAAAATATATGTGATATGGGGTTCAGAAGAGAAATTTCCCGTGTTAATGTCTATTATTTTACGCTTAAGTTAAATTAGTATCTATAAAAAGATTAAATCTCCTTCTTAATTTGTTCATAAAAAGTTTTTATTATTTCTACTCGTCTTTGCGCAATTTTTTTAGACTCGTCCAAAATCATGTTATTTGGTAATTTTAATATTTTTTCCTTTAAATGTTGGATTACACTTCTTATATTTCCTTTATTATTCAAAGTAAATCCTATAGTTCTATAAAGACCCACCGCCCCTAAAGCATCTAATTTATCTGCATCAGACAAAATCTTGGCTTCTAATGTGTTTGGCTTAATATTATTCGAAAAGGAATGTGCTTTTATTGAATGAATAATGTTATCTATTTCATTTTTCTTGAAGTTATAATTATTTTTTGTAAGGAATTCGAGTGCCATTTTTGCAGACAAATCAGCATGATTTGTATTCAATGATTCTTTCTCTCTAATACGTCCAATATCATGCAATAGTGCTGCTATCTTAAGAATAAAAATATTAGCCCCAGAATTTTTGCCAATTTCAAGACAGAGATCAAAAACTCTTTCAACGTGTTTAAATCCATGAATATCATTATCTATTGAATTTTTTTCCGCATATTTTTTAATAGACATGAGTATCTGCTTTCTTTCTGTGGGTTTCATATAATTTTCTTCCTTATTTTCTAAAAATATTATACCATGTGAATTAGAACTTCTTCTCTTATATAATTATAATTATTTTTCATTCAATATCTTAACTTAGCATAATTCTTATTTAATTATAATAACTTAAAATTCAAGTTTGAATAAATTAAATAAGGATCTATAGAATTGAAAATTAGATTTTTTCCCTAAATCCTTCAAAAAATTCAATTAACTCCTCAGAATCTTTTTTGTATAATATATTAAGCGTATATCCTTGATTTGATGAATACGTTTCTGCGAGTAATAAGGATATTTTTAGATAATTCTCCTCCTCTGAGAAGATTGGAATAATTGCATCCCATTTAGAGAAAAAGGGGAAATTTTTTGCAATTTCCAATGATCTATTGAGAAGCGACATTAACTTCGAATTTTTTTCAATTTGAGAGTCAATTACAAGTTGTTTTTTACTTACAAATTGATGTTTTTTAAATAGTTGATAATGAATAGAGGAATTTTCAAAATTATAAGAATAAATATAATACACAAAAGGGAAGGTTCCGGGAATATATTTTACGTTATTTGGTAATTGAATTTTTAATACAATTTTTGTTATGAATTTATAGAGGAAATAGATAATGTAAAATGATAAAAATATGGGGAATAGAATGAATAAAAGCAAATATGGAAATAAAAATCTCAATATAAGACTGCTAATTAAAATAAAAATTGATATCATAGCCAAAAATGGTGTCACTGCTCTATCAATAAAAAAACGATACTTCTTTTTTGAAAATGGATATAATAATGGGATTTTAGACGCTGTTAGAAAATCAAATAAGATATGAAGATTATAGAAAGTAAAACCAACGAGCCAAGATAAAAGAAAATCAAGTTGAAATATTAGAAATATCATTAAACTCGGGATTAATGAAATTAGTGCGGAACCTATAAATGAATGAGAAAACCCCTTATGGGAGAGGATTTCAGAATTCCTAAATTTTGGTATGAGCTCAAGAAAAACGTCCAAATCTGCTAATATCGCCATAAATGCCGCATAATAAAAATAGATTATATCTAATCCCTCTACTACATACCTAGCAATTAATATCGCAATAATTAGGTGTGAAAAGAAATCCATCAGTCGTTTTGAGAAATTTTTCTATGATTTAAAAGCTTTTTATAATTCTTTATAAGAAAAAATATTGATTGAAATATAAAAAAATTAAAAAAATAGGAAAGGAATAATTTTATAATTGCTAGAATCGTTCTTAACTCTATATAACTCTAATATTTCTGTTAATCGTGTTAACATTCCCAAAGTTATCTGATATTTTAAATTTGACTTCATAAATACCAGGTTTTTCATAGGCATGTTTAGTTAGGATAATATTGCTAGTTTCTCCATCACCAAAATCCCATTCAAAATCTAACGAAATACTTTCTGGAGCAGTAAAAACGGTAGGATGGAACAAAGCGGAATAACCAACGGGAACAGGATAAGGTAGTACATCAAAGAAACCAGAAGGAGGGTCTATTACTTCTTTTTTTGTCATAAATTGCTGCATGTTATCTAATTTTCCATCTGCTTCTATAATAGAATCTTTTGGGGTTTTTAATATATGCTCGATAATCTCTATATGTGCTTTAGTAGCTCTTTCGAGTCGTTCAGGAGGTACTCTTTCGGTTGTATCTTCTTTTGTATGATAAAAGATTGATTTTCCAATGATCATTATTGAAGGAACGTCTGCAAAAACAAATGGTCCCATATCACTAACGGGCAAAGTTTTCGCGGATACATACGCAGAAGGGAACAATTGATATTTAAGAACTGAATCAATAACTATAGATGTCAACACAGAATTATCTGTAATAAATAAACCTCGTTTTTCATCCTTGCCTGTCTCGACAACTGCTCCATCAGCTTGATTATAGTAGCCATTAGATGCTAAACCATCTAACATAATGAAGGTAACAATTTTATCAAGCATATCTTGATGCATTTTTGTAAATTTATTTACACCAATTAAGCCCGTTTCGTGTCCCGTCCACCCAACAAATTTGATTGTCTTATCTCTTTTTTCTAGGGGAAGATCTGCAAAAAATCTTGCCATCGCTATTAATCCTGCATTGGCTGCAGCATTATCCATAGCTCCTGTGAAGGTGGAATCGGTATGAGTCCCAATTAATATTATATCTTCTGATTTACCTGGGATGGTGCCAATAATCGTATTAGTCTTAGCTTTCTCTGTTTTTACCTTTTGAATAAGATTGACTTTTAGATTACTTCTATTATTTGAACATAAATATTTTAAATATTCTCCATCAATATTGTTAACAGAAAGCGCCGGTAATCTTCGCTTCCAACCCAACATAGACATATAGAAAATATATGTGATTAAATCAAGCGGGGAACCATTAATAAATACAACCGCTAATGCTCCGTTTTCTTTTGCTAAAGCTAAAGAATTAAAAATTCTGTCTGTATAAGAGGGAAAAAAATTAAGTATCATTTTGCCTTCTATTAAAGCTATTTTATTTTGGACTGATATTTTTTCAAAATCTACGGAAGTTCCGTTTCCAACATACACAAAATCTGCAGTGATTCCTTCAGAATCTGTAGATCCAGTTGTCCAGACGGGAAATGAGGTTATAATTTGATCATCGAGAATAGGGAGCTCGTCATTTTTTAAAATTTTGAGACCATACTCTTCAGCCCACCATCTATTGAATTTATATTCTTCCAGTTCCACATCTGAGATTCCTGCTCTTTTTAACTCCTCAAAAATATATTCCTCTGTTTTGACAGCCGATTCAGTTCCCGCTCTACGATATCCAAAATCACATATAGTTTTCATATGCTGATAAATTTCTTGCCCATTAATATCCTTTAAATCCATTTTGAATTCGCCATTTTGATTAAATTAATATATAATTATACGGATTAAATATAAAAATATTAAGGAGGGGAAAAAAATGTGAATTATTAATAATAAAGAAAATTAAGAGATATAAAGAAAATTTCTCGATTACTTATCTCTTGGAAAATAAGGACACCTTTCCATATGACAATCATTATTAAGTTCCCAAACATCACATCTCCCGATTACTTTTGAACGAGTTAAATGATAATCCATATTATTTAAGATTTTTAAAGCTTGATCTATAGCCGTATATGCACTTAATCTGCAACATCTTGGCCCACCTAATTTTCCAATTCTTTTATTTGCTTCTTGCGCAGCTTCGAATGCAGCTGAACGAGCTTTGTCATGAAATGGATTTGCTCGTTTAACCAGACTCACAGCAATCCCAAGACCAGATCCCCCACCACAAGTACCACAGAAACCACATCCCCCCGCCGGTATTTTAAGGCCTCTACTAAATGCTTCTTTAATATCTTTGTCTGTAAAATCATATCCATTATTTCTCAAAGCTGTTATAATGACTGCTGGAACTATTCCATGGTGCCATGGACCGTGGAATGGTAAGGTTTCTGAAGCAGTCCACTCCTCTCGTAATTTATCGATTGTATTCTCAAAAATAAGAAATGCATCTTTATCTTTTTGCTGTAATATTATTGGGAGCACTTTTGGCATGAAATTTTGATAATCCTCCATTGTTAGGTTATCAAAATCCAAAACAGTTTCCATAAATTCATCATAATAAGGTATTTCTTTTGCTTGTTCAAATTGTTTTGTATCCATATGAATTCACTTATAATATTTTTATATAATTTTAAAAATAATCAAACTAATTTAAATTTTCTTGAAATGGACCGAAAAATATTAAAATAAAATTTAATTACTTTTCTTATAATGGATGACGATCGCTTCAAAAATTATATTAATGAATTGGAACCTGAAACTACTTGTGAAGCCTTTTTAAAACAGAATAGAGAGATTTTGAAAAAATTTAAATCAAATAATAAATTTAAAAGAGAATTTAAAGTATATAACGCATTGGGCCATAAATTGCGATATATGATTTTTAAAATTCTTCAGAATAAGCCTATGTGTGTTTGTGCATTAGCACAAGTTTTTGAAAAATCCGATAGTAGCATTGCTTATCATTTGAATATATTACAAGATGCTGCACTCATAATTGGTAGAAAAAAAGGATATTTCACAATTTACTATTCTAAAGAAAAATTATTAACTGAAATAAATGAAATTCTTTAGAAATTTAAATTATGTTAAAACAAGATTTTCCTTTCTTTTAACCATGATTTGATTTTCTCTTCAATTTCATCTCGAGTTTTTCGAAATTTCTCCAATTTTTCTGCTTTTGACCCTTCAAATGCCGCAGGATCCTCAATATCCCAAAATAATCTTGTGCTTACTCCAGGAAGGGTAGGACATAATTTTTCTGCTTTTTGACATAATGTTATTACTATTCCAAAATGTTTTTCTCCTAAATATTGACTTAAATCTTTGGAATAATGGTTTTTCATATCATAACCTTTTTCTTCCATAACTTCTTTAGCGAGAGAATGGATTTCTCTGGGTTCAAATCCGGCACTAAACACATTGAAATGATCGGCAGCATATTTATTTAGTATGGCTTCTGCCATCTGGCTTCTGCAAGAATTTCCGGTACATAATACAACCACATTTTTTGATTTGATTTAGATTTACCTCTAAATTATGTATTTGAATTTGAACTTTGATTAATTAAACCTTTTTCTTCTAAAATTTTAGATAATTGCTTTTTTAATACATATACAGAAGAGATCTTTTTCTCTTCATCAATAATAACACATTTTTGAAATAAATTCATCTCCGCAGCTTTTTCGGAATGTAATGACATTGTATCATGTTCGATAAATTTAATATATGGAGTAAGCACCTCAAAAACACGGTTCATGAAATTTTCCCATTCACACGTACAAACCTGTAATGGAACATAAATATCCACTTTAAGTTTTTCTTTTAGTTTTGACATAAAATCCCTCTTTTGATTAAATTCTATTAACAACAACAAGATGTATCATTAGATTTTCCTTTCGAACGTTTTCTAGCATCCCATAGGCATCCACATCCTTGCTGTTCTTGCATTATTATTGCTTGAGTGGGACAATTTCTTTGACATGCACTACATTCTGTGCATTTTTCTGGGCTCCTAATTGTATATGTACCATCATTTTCTTTTTGTGGAAGACCAAATGGGCAAATTTCTTCGCATAAACCACATGCAATACATTTTGATGGATCAATAATAATCCTTAAATTTAAAGCCTTCAGAAAACCTTCAATATTACTGCTAGAGTCACAACATTTATTATTTTCTTTTAGTTCTGTCATTTTTAATAGTTTAAATAATTTTGTTTTCTTTTTATATTATTATAACACTCAAAATTGTAGAAATCACACCAACACTAAGTAGAAGGGAATTTAATTTTTTAAATAATGGATATTCATCACGAATTTCTCTAGGATTAGTAGACATTGTATATCCGCTAAAAGACATTGTAGTGAAGAACCCAATCCATAGAAAAAAGAATAAATTCAAAAAAATATACAATAAAGACAATCTAAGGAACCATGTGATTATTCCAAGGAATATTGTATTAATAATTCCGAAAAATAAACTTTTCACAATAAAATTACGTGTAAATTGAGATAGTGGATAAAGTAATGTTAATATTAGGTTTGGAAAGAGTATCCAAATTAGGAGATCTCCAACCATCCAAGTTTTATTGATTACATTAATAATATCTAGTGCCAAAAATGATATGAAAAGAGTTAATAGGGGAAAAAAGAAAACTTTTCTCATTAGAAATGTAGTATGGGTTATTCCTGCACTTATTCTATGTTGTAAAGTAAATCTTGCTCTTTTCATTTTTTGAGGTTTTTTATTTGGTCGCTTTGTTAGATATTCCTTTAAATATTTTGACCAAACAGGTCCATATTTTACCTTAAATGGGAATTTTTCAGACATCTCTGGAAGATTAGGTTTTGAAACACCTCCAGCAGAGAGTTGTGGTAAGATGATAGTTCTATTCTCAGTGAATTGTCGCAAAACAGTTGCTTCAACAGCTTCAACTAATTGCGTATTACCAAAATCATTACCTCTTGCAGCACACCATACATTTATCCCATTAGAATCAAGGGATAAAACCCAAGCATCTATATCTTCCAAGTCCCTCATAACTTTTATAAAAGTATAGACATAATTAGCCGTGGCTATAATAGGAGATTTTGCATCTGGGTCCCCCGATTTATATAATCCTGGTTCAACTGAGATATTATCAACTTGTCCAGTTAATAAACATCTCCAGATTTTTAATTGAGAAGAAAAACCCTTTATTTTAGGTTTTTCAGGGCTATAATAACCGGGTTTAGAATTTGGTCTTGAATTTTTTACTAACTCTATTACTCTAATTGATCCGTGAATCCATTCCTCGTTATCGACAATTTTAAAGCCAATAGGTTCTAAATAATCATAAAAATGTTCTAAAGGTTTAGACTTATCTATATTAAGCCTTTTCAATTTTTTGCCATAAAACCATCTTTTAACCTTAAAAGGAATTTTCCATATTCCAGAAGGGACAAATTCTGCGGCAATTATTAATCGACCCCCAGTTTTTAAAGCTTTCCAAGAATTACGAAGGAAGATTTGTTGCTCTAAAGGTCTTAATTCAGATAACATAAAAGTGCTAATTACAAGATCTTGAGATTTATCAGGAACATTTAGACTCTTTATTGTACCTATTTGATATATTAATTCTATGTTATCTTTTTCGGGGATGTTTTTCATAGCATAACTAATCATCTGATAATTTTTATCAATCGCTATTACTTTACAACCTTTTAAAGCCATTTTTGATGCGAGGGATCCCGTACCACATCCTACTTCCAGAATTGACTGATCTGGTGCAGTTTTATCTAAAATCCAATTATGAACTTCTAGGTTAATTCCTTGAGTTAGAGATTTAAATTTTGAATCATAACTCTCAGGTTGTTGCTCCAATTTTAACATGTAGGTAACAGCCATTTTTCATACCTCTTTAAGAATATAAACTAAATCTTTTTTACTTTCCAGAATCCTTTTTTTCCAAGAAATCGTCCTAAATATATAATTGAAAGTATAATGGGAATTTCTCAAAATAATACTTTTGATTTGCAGATTCTAAATTTACTTTTAGTTGTCTAAGCTTCATAATAAGTGAATTTTATTTTAGATTTAAACCTATCGATTTGGACTCATTAACCCCAATCTGAAATATTTTATAATTAATTTTAATTACTATATATGAATAGAGAAAACAAGGATGGTGAAACAATATTAATAAAGAGAGAAAAATTGAACTTATGGATACATTAAAAAGTTGTGTAGATTTGAAGGGTGTTAATATGTCCGAATATTTCAATGAACTAAAAGAATTCGGAAATTCCCTTACTTACAAAAAGGAATTTCGAGAGATATTAGAGTTTTGTAATACTCTAGGTAATGAAGAGAGATTAAAAATCATTGAGAGCCTTAATAAACAAGATCATTGCGTATGTGAGTTAGAAGTAATTTTAGGTAAATCCCAATCAACAGTTTCCCATCATTTACGAGAATTGGAAAAGATTGACCTCATTAGAGGATGGAAAAAAGGGAAATTCACTCATTATGTTATAATACAAGAAAAATTGGATTATTATTTGAATTTAATTTGTCAAAAATATAGAAAAACCGATTCTTAAAATTGCGCATTCAATTTCACAAATATGTGAAGAACTATAAATTACTATTTGTTCGCAATTAATATAATTAAAAATTTAATAAATTTAAAATTACTAAGCTAACAGAAGTGAAAAGAATTATTCCAAACATCAGAACAAATACCCACTGTTTTTTTTGTCCGTAATATCCTGCTGAATTGATGACTGCATAAATTACTAATCCCATAGCGAGAATGAAAAATGTAGATGCCCAAGAGAGTCTAATAAGAAGAAGAATTCCACTGAGTAGAGAAAGAATCCCCATAGACATTTCAGCAGTTATATGAAATCTTATTTCTATACTTTGTGTTTTTAATTCTGGTACCTGATTTGTTAGAAGCAACATTGCCCAAAGCCCTATAATTCCTATCCCAATGATTATTGCATATATTCCACTAATTATTTGAAGAACGATTTTTCTCACATTTTTACGTTTTATGACTAGGAATAATAAAGTCTAGTTTAATAAAAAAATTTCTTATATATATTTAAACATTAATTCAAGGGTTATATTCAATAGAGATATGAATTTAATTATAATTTTCATTCAAGATTCAGAAAATATAAAGAAAAAACAAGATAAATAAAATAAGTTATTTCTCTTTTATTTAGTGCTTAAGTTAAACCATATTTAATGAGAATTATTATTATAACAACAACAACTAAAATTAACACTCCAATAAATATCCAAAAGGGATCCAATTTTTTTTTCATCTCTAATTGATTTCTATGTTATCAATATTAAAATTGAATATTTATACTTTTTTAATAATATCTATCTGGTCAAAAAAGGTTATTTAATATTATATTCAAAAATTTCAATATAATTTTCACTATCCTTGGTGATTTTTTTAAATTCTTTTCTGGTAATTAATATTTTAGTGGTCCCTTTCTTTTTATAATCTAGGCTCAGAATACATTTATTATGATGGATTTCCATTAAATTAATGTGGAAACCAATATTAATAATACTCAGGAGATAGTAATATGAGCGATTTTAATCAAAATAATAACTTTTCAACATATTTGAAAGTGATAAATCCGTCAGAAATTCACATTAATAAAGAAGATATATTTTATCGTGAAAAATATAAAGAAATTATAAATTACTTAAAATTGATTTTAACAGAGTCAAAAGACTTAGAAATTTTTAATTATTTCAATCCAAAAGGTTTATTATTTATTCAAACTAGTCCTGGGATCGACTTAATAGACTATCTAAAGTTGATTTGCTCAAATTTTTACATTTATTATGTACAGTTAAGAGAATCTATTATCAATGAGGATCCAACTGGATTTTTCAATAATTTTCCAACAATATTGAATCAAATCGATGAAATCTTAAAATCGAAAATTAAAAGTCAAACGAAAACTGTGAAAGATCAACAAGATAAAAATTTAGAATATAATACTGAAAAATTAATAGTGATTAATCAAAATGAGAGACTTACACAGAATTTAGGAGATCAAAATTTATTGAATAAATTTCTCTCCTATTATCAAGAAGAGGAAAATCTGAAAGTTTTGCTCGAAAATAAAATTATCATAATATGGATTAATTATGATTATAAAGGAGTATTAACCCATTCAGAGCAATTATATAACATTTTTGATTATGTAATTAGGGTTCCTATACTAAATAAAACCGAACGACAGCAAGTTTTTAGAGAGTTTATGGAAAATAATCCTAAAATCTCATTTGATATCAATCAATTAGTTGAACTTACTGAAAATTGGGAAGTAAAAGAAATTGATAATTTGCTTAGATTAGCAATTTTAAAACATCATTTTAATTCTGAACTAAATACAACCAGTAACGAGATCACAGATAGCATAATAGATTTGATTGAAACTGGAGAATTTATCCCCTATTTTAAGAAGAAAGAACTGAAATATAAAGAAGATAAGGAAGAAATCTCCTATAAGGAAGTAGGGGGAAAAACAAAAATACCAAACCAAATTATCGAGACAAAAATAAATGATGGCACTAAAGATATTATTAATCAAATTGAATCTGAAAAATATTCTGATTTTATGTTAAACCAATTATATGAAAATGCCGCTTCAGAAAATTATAATGAATTAATATTGATTATAGATAAATTAGATAAAAAGGAACCTCTCGAAGAGAATGATAGAAAAATATTGTCGAAATTTCCATTCATTCTAAGTTCTTCTCCTTCTAAAGCACAAATACTTTTAGAAAAAGCAAAAAAAAGGATTGATATGATTACCAAATCTTTTGGAAAATGAGTTGAGTGTTGAAATTAAATGAGTGATGATAAAAAAGATATTATTGGAAAAAAAGGATCAGATCCATTTTCGGAAAGACAGGTGCATATTCATAAAGTTATATTGGAGAATTTTCTTTCATTTAGGAAGGATGAGGTGGAGTTTAATGATAATAAGTTTATCATCATCGTGGGACCCAATTGGAGTGGTAAAAGTTCAATCTATCAATCAATTAAGTTCGTTCTTGGAAGCAATGAACGGGATGAGAGATATCCGAAATGGTCTGATTTTATTAGATTTGGGCAAGACCATGCCATGGTTGAAATACATATTAAAGATAATTCAGATTTATTAAAAATTAGAAGAACCGTCCTTAAAGGACACTCACCTTTTTTTGAACTACAAAGAGGAGGAGAAAAAGATTTTAAGAAGGTAAGAGCAAGTGAGGTTCAAGATTTAGTATCAGAATTAAACTATAATCCTGATAATCAGTTTGCATTTGTTAGTCAAGGGAAAATCGATTCTATTAAAGATTTGAAACCAACGGAATTATGTACATTTCTTGAAGAGGGCATTGGATTAATTGGCATGCGACAAGAAATTTTACAGAAAAAGAATGAAATCGAATCTTTAAAGTATGAATTGCAATCAATAAATACCAAAAAGAATTCCTTAAATATCAATTTAGATCTCCTTAGACCAAAATTAGAGAGATTAAAAGAAAAAAACAAATTATTAAAGAAAAAGAGGAAGTTTGAAGATGAGCTTTTATGGGCGAATCGTCAAAAACTTCTCTTAGAAATAGTAGAATTAACAGATGAAGTCAAAAATTTGAATTCTTTGATTAAAAAAATAGGAAAACAAAAACAAGAAAACCTAGATAAAGCAGACTTTTTATCAAGAGAAATTGAAGAACTAGAAGATAAAATAAACGAGTTCTCTAAAAATCTTGGTCAAGAAGAATATAAGAAGCAAGATTTAGTTGGAAAAATTAAGAAATGGCAAAATGCAAAAGTTGATATGAAAAAAGAACTTGATGACCTTTCTACCAAGATCAAAGCTCAGAATAAAAAGTTAGAAAATCTGAAAAGCCAGAAAGACAGTATTGAGGCAAATTTAAACACAATTAAGAGAGATTTAAATAAAATTGAGAAAAATATTGAAGATCTGATTCAAGAACAAGCAGAATTATCAACAAAAATTGAAGAAAATAAAGCATTTTTAGAAAAATATAACAAATTATCATCAGACAAAGAGGAAAAGCAAAATCAAATTCAAGAAAATAAGACTATAATAAACGATATAGTAAATCAAATTAATCAATTATTTCAAAGTTTTAAAGATATAAAGCATAAACTGGAAAAAAATAAATGGTTTTTAGAAAACCCTACTAAGAATTTATTAAAAGAGTTGGATGTAGAGTTAGAAAAAGTTTCCTCTGAATTATTTGATATTGAGGAAGATTTAAAGAGATTAGAGCATGAAAAATCTCGCAAGATGGATGATTTTCGCCGTTTAAGAGGATCTTTAGATGAGAGAAGAATAGTACTTCCTACAAATATTAATATATTAAAAGATGAAATTCGAAAAAGAGATTTACAGGTAAAGGGTCCAATTATCGAATATATCAAATATGATGATAAACTGAGCTATGCTATAGAATCCGTTTTAGGGGAAAAATTACTTTATAGTTTTGTTGCATCTGATTGGGATACTTTAGATTTATTAAAAAGACTCAAAGAGAAATATAATGCATATTGCAATATTTATTTAGCTAAATCTGAAAGTATAAAAGCATATAATAAATTTGAAGCAGAAGGTGTTATCGGTTATTTAGTAGAACTCATAAAAACAAATGACATTGAAATTAAGAAAGTTATATATTCGAAGATAAAAAATTGTTTAGTTGTAAAAGATTATAGAAACGGGAAACAATTATATAATCGCTATTCATTTAAAGGGAAATGTGTAACATTAAAAGGAGAACAAATTATTTCATACAAATACGTATATGAAACACCCTACCGCAAACAATTAAAAGGATTATTAAGTGCGGGTACGCAAAAAGAACAAGCAGATAGATTAGAAAATGATATAAAAAACCTAAATGATCAAATTTCAGATTTAAAGGTAAATGCGTCTAAATTAGATGAAATTCAACAAGAGATCTATAACAAAAAGAGTGCCTTTAACGATTTGCTTTATAATCTTAATCAAAAACAGAGAATCACCTCAAAGAAGAATCAATTATATGAACAGAAGGCTAAATTAGAGGAGTTAAATTCCAGATTCTCAGAAGAAATCGAAAATATAGATATAGAGTTAAAAGAATTAGAAAAACAAAAATCCTCAGATTTTTTTAAATATAACTCGCGATTAAAAGAGATCCCCAATTTATTAAAGAATCTAAATAAGGAGAAAAAAACTTGGAACCTAAAATTAATTGAGAGCAGTGAGATATTATCTGCTGTAAATGAAAAAATCAATAAAGTTTCAAATAAAGTTAATAATTTGAATTCGGAGTATAAGACTAAACAAGAAAATTTTCAAAAAGCAGATAGAGAAGCTTTTGAGATATATCGAGAGTTGGACAAAGTTGAGAATTCTATCAATGAATTAAATCAAGAAATTCAAGAATTTAAGTCTGAGAGGAAGCAAAAACTCTCTGATAAAGCAATTTTAGATAAAAAAAAGATAGAAATTGAATTGAAAATTGAACAGGAAACCATTAATTTAAATCAAGCAAAACAAGAATTAAACTCCAAAAATGAGGATTTAAAACGTATTGATACAGAAATAGGCGATAAGATAAAACAAAAGGAATTAAAACCAAGGGTTATTCAAGAAATAAAAGAGGATATCCTTGAAATTGATAAAAAATTATTGCAATTTTTTGATGTTGATGATTCTATCTTAGTTGAGCGGGACCAAATTTTATCGTCCTTAAAAAAAATTGTTAAAAATCAAAAGGATTTGGAGGACGATGTCCAAGCAGCAATCGATACAGAAGATAAATTAGAAAGCACATATTATAAGAAATTTGAATCGGTTCTTGATGAATTGGAGGATCGTATCAATAAGAAGTTTGAGGATTCTAATATTAATGTTTATTGTGCTTTAGAGTTAATAGGTGATTTTGAGGAATTAGGAGTTGATATCAAAGCTGCGACTTCCAATAAGCCATTAATTTCTTGTACAGCTCTTAGTGGAGGCCAAGTATCAATGGTCTCGATAGCCCTCATCCTCTCATTACAGGAAATGGAGCCGTCACCTCTATGTATGTTTGATGAAGCAGCTATGTTTTTAGATGATAAAAATGCTGAGATTACTTATGAATTAATTAAATCAACTTTGGAACAGAATCCTATTCAAATGTTAATGTTTCTTCCAAAATCTTCTAATGCTTTATATAGATTAGCTGAAAAATTAATTGGAGTAGCAAGAGTAGGTAAAGATGAGGTATCTACCATATTCAATCCAAAAATAAAAAATCAAAAAAGTAAATGATAGATAATAAAGACTTTTCAGAACGTATTAGTCAAAAAATTAAGGAAATTTATGATAAAGTAATCACAGGAGAACTTTCTTTACTAGATTATGAGCTAGTTCCAATATTTAATGAATTAAAGGACTCTTTAAGTATTTCTAATATAAATAATTATTCTAAAACGTATATAGAAGCATGTAATCTACTCGATACAAAATTTGAGGAATTAAAAGCATTGCTAAATTCTTTTGATGAAGAAAAACAATTTAAAGAATATATAGAATCCCAACCTTCTGATCAAGAAATTTTATATTTGTTTAATAATTGTTGGATAAAAACCTTTGATTTAAGTATACTTTCTTATGATTTTATAGAAGCTAGCAAGGAAAGACTAATTCATGAAAAATACAAACCCATTATTATTAAACATCTTAAGAAAGAAAAAAGCAATGATAAATTTATCTTAGAATTACCAAAGCATAAATTCACAGAAAAAATGTTGGAATATTTCGATTCAATTAAAGATAAACTTCCATGCTCTTTCTATGAGATTTTTGATGAAGATCTCGATCAAATAGAACTATATCAACAATTTGTATATATATTACACCTACTCCAATTAGGAAAAATACAATATCAAGCAGAAACAAATACACTCTATATTCTTGGTGATTAAAATAAACGAATTATCAATTTTAATGAATTTATTAAGCAAAAAAGTAAATAAATACCAAATTGGAGCTACTAAAACTCAAATTTTGAGTTTTCTTAATTTAGATCCTAAGAAACACAATCATTATTTTCAAGAACTTATTGTTCAATTATCAAATTATATTAAACTCTTAGGACTTTATATTAGATTTAATCCAATAGATAATCACTGGTATATTGGATACGATTTTATAACTTCTAATTTATTATCAGCTAATCCCTTCGAAGATAAACCGAAATTAGCTGCCACATTGTTCTGTGTCTTAGTTTGTTGTTTAACTAATACAGGAAGCTCAAAAATAAACGAAATCAAGGATTTGAGGAATAAAAAAGGAGTCGTTAAAGATCTTAAAGATTTAGAGGAAATGGGATATATAAAGATTAATGAAAAATTGAATGAGGTTAGCCTCACTCCTTTAGTAGGATATCAATTAGATATTCAAAAGTTGTTTACTAAATTAACTTTGAAATTAAAAAAAGATAAGGAAGCCGGAAAAGAATAAAAAGAGAGATTTGTAAAATTATAAATGATGTGATATAATTGAAAGAATCGAAAAAGAAAAAATTTAAGGAAATCTTTTATTCATCTTGGGAAAGGATGGAAAAAATTTTTTAGTAGTAATAGTTATTGGGTTCATTTTCTTCCTTATCTTTATGGGAAACGATGAGATATTAAAGATCATAGGATATGTATGTTTATCCATGATATTAGCAATTATAATCCTTTCTATAATAGGAACAATAATTAGTAAAAGAGAAAAGGAAGAATAAGAATAGCAATCTTTAATGTTTTATATTAAAAAATGAAGAAAGATAAAAAATTGAAATAATGTATTAAGTTTCCTACTATAGAATGAAATCATTTATTTTACAGAAATTTTTAACATCATTTCAGCCACGTGGTCATTATAAGTCTGAACATCTTCAAATCCTTCTATTTGCTCTGCGCATGTGATAAAGAATTCTCTCACATTGATTTTTCTCTTCCCAAAGAATTCTCTTATTTCATCCTTTAATTCTTCCAGTTTTTCAGTTCTATTAGGATCATCTTTCAATAAATCGAGTTTATTTATAGCAACATGAATATTATCGGGAAAGAATCTGACATCATTAAAAAAGTTAAATTGCTTTTCTATATCTCTATCAAGTGCAAAAACAGCTATGATTTCAGTTGCAATTCGACTTATGGTTATTACACCCATTTTTACGACTGCTCTTCCTGTATCCCCCCCTGGAGCAAATATTGTGTGTGCCTTGTTTGTATCTTCTTCACGAAAGACTACTCTATTGGGGTGAATCGTTTTTGTCTCTTTTTCATTTAATTTATTTTCTTTATTTCCCCCTGGGAGGGTAGCTTCTCCAGAGAAATCTGTTTTCACCACGATACATTTTTTTCCTCCTTCAACATTTTCAATCTGACCTTTATTAAGATATTTAACAAACATGCGCAATATAGAGGTTTTTCCGACTGAGACATCCCCTAGTAATCCTATGTTTACCATCTGCCTTGCCTCCAATGGTTTTTAATTAATAGTTGATTCAATTTTCTCATTATAACTCATCTCCGAGAAGTTTTCTTAATAATGTTTCATAATCCTCAATAAGAAATTGTTCAAGATACGCATTGTTATGGGCGAGAATAAGACTGATAAGTACTTCCTTCAAGTTCTTAGCCTTTTTGGAATAATTAATAATATTCTCTGGAGTGACTTCCCTATCGAATTCTCTTGTAGCTTCTTCGAACCCAAAATTCTCTCGAGGAGGTAATGAATCGAAAAAACCGAATGCTGTATATCCTTCATATTGAAAGAATACAAAGAACCTTGATTTGATCGATTTGATAATATTTGAGAGATATACTGAGGGATATAATTCTCCCAAAATGAGATCATCATCTTGCTGGATTACAAAATAAGGTGAGATGGGAGATACTTGCTTTCCATACATTTCTTTTGGAGGTAAGGAAATAAAAGGTAGCTTCTCGGATATTATAGCCCATAAATCATCACGCTTCTTTTCTAATAATATATCTTTTACTTCTTGGTATGCATAATAAAAATCAGATTGAAGCGAAAGAAGAGAACTAAGGTATACGGATAAAGAAGCAAAAGTAGCTTCTAAAAGCGGTCTCCTACCACTATCTTTTGCTGATGGCTTTGCTGCTCCCTTCCAGGCTCTCAAAGCCGAATATGCAAATCCTTGCACATCAAAGAAGCCTCCAGAAAGAAATATAAAGGAAGGTGACTCACCTTCTTCATCTGTAAGAATTTCATCTGCCTTTTCTGTTAGAGCATCCTCAAGATTATCAACATTATATTCAGAATGCACTTTTGGCATAATAAGCCATTTATTGTCTTTTTTCGCCAAGATGAAACACAACTTTTCAATGATATTAATTAGTGAAATTTCAAATTAAATAATATTTACTTTTTTTAAAAGCAATTGTATTATTTTCATTAAACAAATACTATATAAGAAGTATAATAGTAACTCTACTTAAATTTTTTTATCATTTCTCATAGAATAATTGATTGATATTAGTCAATTTTTTTTAATTCTGAACCATAAAAGATTTTATAATATTAATCCAAGACTGAAAACCATCTAAAAAAATTATTTTATTTTTCTCTGTAATTTTGTTGATAATACAATATTACAAAATTTTAAATATTTAAATTAAATCTAAAATATCTATCCGAATTTATTTAAAAAGTGATAAATGAGAATGAAAAAAAGTAAAATTTTTATTATTTTCATTATAATCGGTCTTATCTTAGCATTCGTAATTGGCCCTATATTTGGGACAACTCTTTCAAAAATTACAAATGATAGCGGAACACAAACAATTTCCGAGGAGAGTGATAGCCATTTTGCAGAGCGTTATGCACAACCATTTAGACTTAAAAAAGACCAAACATGTTATATCAGATTTTCAAATTTTTATCCAAATATTACCGTTGAACTTATAATCCTTACTAAAAACAGTTATCATACCTACTATGAATCAAATGGCACCTCACCAGACACAGGATTAACTTTCATTCTATTAGATAATGATTTGGGAGAGGAATATTATAATACTCTTTATTACTCATTAACTTCATACAACATACCTCCATCTGGAGGAACTTATGGTAATAATGTAAGAATTGAATTTCGTGGAAACGGGATATCATCCTGGCCAGGAGAATATTATATTGTTGTGGAGGGGTTTAATTCTTACGGTGAAAATGACGAAGTCAAATTTGATATAAATGTAGCGGTTGATGGTCCTGGTGACACTGTACAGAATATAATGATGATAATTGGAATTATAATAGTAGCAATCGTAGCAGTTATATGGGTTTATTCTATTCTTAAACCAAAGGAGGGTGAAAGATAAATGGCGAGAAATAGGCTATTAAATGAGATGTTAAATTTAGATAAAAGTAAAGCGATGAAATTCATCATTTATGGGTTGATTGTAGCGGTCATTTTCGGAACAATTATGATGATAAGTAGATCTATAGATTATAATGCTAGTTCATGGTATAATTTAGTAAATGAGCAAAATTTACAGAACTATAACGCAGGAGTATATGGTTATACAGAATATCTTAAAAGATCAGAGAAAATACAATTAATATACCGTTGGATGGACTTTCAAGATGTTATTTTTATCAATATAGCTAGATTAGGTGTCAATATTTCTCTTATATTTATAGCGGTTGGATTTCTTAGTTTAGGAGTTAACCCTGGATTAGATGAAAACACAAGAAAAATATGCATAATATTGGGCGGTATAATACTAATTGTCCTAATGTTGACAACATTTTTTACCAATATCTCAATAACTGTTTCCTAATCTATTAATTTTAAAATTTTTTTTTATATTTTTAAAAAATTAGATTAATTTAGATATAACAATTTTAAGTAAGTTTTGACTTTTTAAGATATTGGGATTTGATAAAATAAGTTAATTTTTTGAAAGTAATTCTTGAATTTTCTCAGTTATTAAATCATAATTATTAATAGATTTTAAATTATTTACTAAAATCCTTTCAATAATATCAGTTTCCTTATAATATTGATATTTAAGCTCCAATTCAGGATTTTGTTCTTTAATTTCTATTAATGCTCCTTTCAGAAAAGTCTTAATAAATTTTTCCGAAGTCTCTTGAATTTGTAATTCTTCGGGATGTAAAAATTTAATTTCTAACTTATTCATATCTATTAAATTCAAAATAGCAATCAATTGTTCTTCGTCATTTCTTCGGCGGAAAACTTTTCTCTTGATTTTAGTACCCTTCATTTTTTCTTGAGGAACATCTTCTGAAAAGTAATTTTTCGTGGAAGTCTCAGTTTCTGGGTTTGAAGTTTCTGTTAAAATTTCATCTGCACTCTGAAAGGATTTATCTGATATAATCGAATTAAGATAATTTAATAATTCTCTCATCTCTTCAATTTCATCCTCTAATTCTTCAAGTTGGTCTTTTTTCCTATAATAGAGATCTCGAACTGTAGAGAGAATTTTTGCCAATTTTTCCATTTCCCTATTTTTTTCTTTGGGTAGCATTATCTTTGTATATCTTTTAATTCAAATTAAAATTTATTTACTTAAAAAAATACACTTATTACCAAATAAGTAATTTATCAATATTAACGTGCGATGATTCTATGAAAAACCATACAATGATTATAACTCCGAAGCCCGAAGATCCCGAGGTTCAACTCTTAACCCTTGAATTAGAGGAAAGAGGATATAATGTAGATCATTTTATACCAGAAAAAATAAGAGCAAATATTTTTAATTTTCATGAGCGATTTTCCGATCTAAATCCAAGAGGTGCATTAGTGAGAGGTTTTGGGGCTGCATCTACTCAAAGGATCTTTTTTCGCCTGGATTTACTTAGTGCAATGGAAGAATTAGGGATTAGATTGATTAATTCACGTCAATCATTAGAAATTGCCAGCGATAAATTTCTCTCATCCATATTCTTAAAAAATAATGGTATTAAAACGCCAGAGACAATCATATGCGAGGATCCACAAGATGCATTAAAAGGTTTTGAAGAACTTGGAGGTGATGTTATACTCAAACCTTTATATGGATCAAAAGGGATTGGGATCACACGATTAAATGATAAAGCATTTGCCGAAAACGTTATTTATGCTTTGGGAGAACTTAATGAAGTTTTTTATCTTCAAAAATTTGTTCATCATAACAATAGAGACATCCGCGTGCTTGTATTAGGTGATATAGCAGTAGCCGGAATGTATCGAGTAAGCGATAATTGGAAAACTAATATATATGCGGGAGCTAAAATGAAACCAATAGAATTAACAGAAGAACTGAAAGATCTTTCAATCAGAGCTGCCAAAGCCGTAAAAACAGAAATTGCAGGAGTAGATATAATTGAAAGTGAAAATGGATATCAAGTGCTTGAAGTCAATTCAATCCCTGGATTTACTGCCCTTCAAAAAGTCACAGATATAAATTTAACCGAAAAAATAATTGATTACTTCTTAGAAAATATCTCAAAATAAATATAATCAGTTAAAAATGTTTTAAAAAAGGAATAAAAAAAATTAGTTAAATAAAATTTCTTTATAATTCATCGATTATTCCTATAATTGCTGCTATAATAAGAAGTGCGCACGCCCAGATTCCTCCTGAAAATACGAGAATGAGAACACCGAGAATAAAGATAAGGAGCCAATGAAAGGGAATTGGATTATCGGGTTTAATTACTGATAAAATAGCGATAAAACAAATAATTATTCCAACTATCCCAATTACAATAAGACCGGCTAGTTCTCCAAATTGGATACCAGGATAAACTGGATATAAATCAATCGAAGGAAGACCGAATGCAGCGGCTATTCTAAGGATAATCGTGGCAATCCCCACTAGAGCGCCTACTATCACCAAGAATTTCATTATTCCTTCATGTCTATAATGTTTTCGAGCCATTTTTATCACTTTTTTTATATTAGTTTTTTAATTATAATGAGTATTTAATATTTACCGTCAAGAAATTTAAATCTTATTTATTAAAATAATATACTGAAAAATTAATAATCGAGTTTTATTTATCATAGAGTTCACTGTTGATTCTTGGTAATAAAGCACAAATTACTGCTTCCTTTAAGATATCTATTCTTGTGATCTCATTTCTACTAAGATATCCAATTGCCCCCTTTTCTTTTTTAAGATTTTCATTATGAGCTAATTTTCCCATAATATACCCGATTTCTTGATTTTCTGAAAAAACTTTTTCAATAACGGATTTGGGATATTCAAAAGCAATCCCAGAACCTATAGTGATCTCTTTCTTTTCATCCATTATAATGCAAAACTGAAAATCCATAAAATTCGTTTTAGCCATTGGTATTTCACAGAGCCCCGCTTCAATACCAATTCCAAAATTTGGAGATGTCAATTTTCTATTTTCGATTAAATAAATTAAGGCTTTTTTTGCTCGATTATATGCCCCTTTCAGAATTTGTTCAAATCCAATAGGTTGATCAGGAACTTCTGAATCTACATTTATATTATAGAGTTCAAAATTCTCATAATATTTTAGATATGCCAATCTAACAGCATTTTTTTTTACTGGATTTGAAGAACCAACTGCTAAATTCATAATAATATAAGATCTCCTCCTATGTATAGAGTTGAAATAGATTAAGTTTAAATTCCTCTTTTAATATCTGATAAATTTTATTTATCGGTAAACCAAGCACATTAGAATAAGATCCTTGTATTGAATCGATAAATAAACTTGCTCTTTCCCTTAATGAATATGCTCCTGCTCTTCCAATCCATTCTTGGGTTTTGATATAATTCCAAATCTCTTCATTAGATAAACTAAGAAAAGTTACCTCTGTCTTTTCAAAAGCAGTAATAATTTTATTGCTCTCAACTTCCATCAAAGCTATACCTGTGATAAGTTGATGGGTATTCCCCATTAATTCCTTAAGTAAGTCAAATGCTTCACGTTGATTTTTTGCTTTTCCGATAATTTCTTGGTTATAGAAAACAATAGTGTCAGCTGCAATAATAATTGCTTCCGGATACTTCTTATTGATTTTCATTTTGACAGATAGCGCTTTTTCTTTAGCCAACCTTTTCACTAGTTCGAATGGATCGTTAATTTTATTCTTGTATTGTTCTTCATTTATATCAGAGTGAATTGCTATAAATGGAATTTTCACTCTTTTTAGTAATTCCTTTCTATCAATAGATTTTGATGCTAAGATTATTTTTTTTAAGACCATCATTAAGTAGAGCAGATATTTTGATTTAAAATAAAATAAGCTAGAATCTAAATATAATTAATTATTGTTAAATAATGAAAAATGTAAGTAAAACCTAAATAATCTACCAAACCTAAAAATTGATTTTAAAATAGGTAAAGTTTGGTTAATGAAATTTAAATTTTTAGCCCCCAAAATAAATATATAAAAATGTCAAATCGTCTCCATCCTTTAAAATCTTATCGAGAAATTTCTCGTCCCTAAAATTATGGCCATTTATAATAATTGATAATAAGTCGCTTAGCTCTCCTCTTTGGTGTTTATGCCAAATAAGCTTTGCAAATTCTTCTCCATATTTATCTGTTAAGAATTCTATTAATTCTTTTAAAGTGACATTTGCTTCAAATGTCGCCTCTTCTTTTAATTTTTGAGTAAGCTCATTGAAAGGAGGTTCGTAATTTAGCTCAACTGAAATCATATTTTCTTATTCTAAAATGCATTAATTTAACTCTATATATATGAATTTGAAAATGTTTAAAATATTTTCCTCGATGAATTATAAATCCTCTTAAGGGCTTTTTCCTAATCAAGGTAATTTATTAAGTTTGTAATAAATAAATTATAAAATCGTAGAGACTGTAATAAAAATATTAAATTTTGGTGATCGAATGGCAAAAGTATTTTTCATTTCAAAAAACAATATAAATGATGCGTGGCTAACGGCAATTGGAAAAGTTTTGTATGAAGGTGATGAGATTAAAACCGAATATGATAAAGAAGAAGATCTCCCCTCCAAGGATGCCACAGTATTGATCGAAATAAAAGATCCTATGAGCGAGCCAATTAAACGAAGGGATAAAATAATCAAGATTAAATCTAAATTTGGAAATTCTTATGAAGTTTATGGCTGTCTCGCAGATACATATCTTATTGGCTCTATTCAGAGTGGTTATATTGAGGAGATTACAGAAGGTATAAATGATCATTTCCTCTATGAATCGGG
>JAWOFX010000143.1:0-13555 GCA_046497275.1 Promethearchaeia archaeon
AAGTAGATGCTCCAGCAATAATTTCATTATTTCAATCTGAGCCTCATCAAGCATTTTTGAATAATCTCCAATATTTATCCATATAATATTTTCTTGCCAATTAAATGAGATTTGTGTATTTGTCCCATTATAACTATGATATGTGGACCATGAATCCATTTTTGCTTTTAAAACCTTCAACATCATAACTAGCTCTTCTAAAGAAATTTTGATGACTTTTCCCTCTCCTTGAGATGGTTTTTCCCAAATATTTCCTTTCTTACGCTTGATACATCTAAAAAATACCCAATCTTCTTTTTTTGATGTACTTTGGATGATTAAGGCGGTATTCTGACCAAAAAAACTTCTATTATGTGAGTTAACCATTTTTAATCGAGATTTTTAAAATTCTACTAAACGTATATTTTAGTAAAAGTATATAAAGAAAAAGGAACTTCAAAAAAGATTTTTAAATTAGATTTGGGAATTATATTATGCATGCAAAATGACCATATAAGCATCTTAGAATCAATTTTATAAGCAAATTTTTGGTGAAAAAGCTATTCCCTAGTTTTAATAATAATTGAATCTTTTTTCTATAAGGATTTTTTATTTTTAGATTGTATAAAATGTTACAAATTTATTTATGCAATCCAATCTGAAATTTAGTATAATAATTAACTTTACTATGATTTATGGTAAAAATTTCTAAATTATATGAAGATGCACCAGGAAAGCAAATCTTGATGTCGGGGAATGAAGCATTTACCAGAGGAATTTTCGAAGCAGGAGTTCGTTTTGCTGCGAATTATCCTGGTACTCCTCTAAGTGAAGTCGGAGATTCTTTGAATTATCTTTCTGAGACTACAGAAAATTTTACGTTTGATTACTGCTTAAATGAGAAAGTGGCTCTTGAGTCTTGTATTGGGGCGAGTTGGGCAGGGATTCGCTCAATAGTTATCTTTAAGCATTTAGGTTTGAATGTAGCTGCAGATCCACTACATACATTTCCTTATTCTGGAGTAAATGGAGGGATGATAATACTATGTGGAGGTGATCCCGGTATTCTCTCTTCAACCAATGCACAAGATAATAGATTGTATTCACTTCATACAAAAATTCCTATTATTGAACCTGCTACTGTTCAAGAATGTAAAGATTTTATAAAAGATGGATTAAGAATTTCAGAATTATATAAAGTTCCAATCTATGTTCATGTGACAACACGTTTGTGTCATAGCTATGGGTTAATTAAGCTCGGCAAAATACAATCCGCAAAAAAAAATGGAAAATTCAAAAAGGATCCAGACAGATATGTCAACACTTTAGGCAGAGCCTTAGCCAATCAGAAGGATTATTTTAAAAAGATCTCAAATATTGCACAAAACCGAAAGATTTTCAATCTCTTCAGTAAACAAAAGGTTTCAAATATAAGGAAAGAAGATAAGGAAAATTTGAATATTGGAATCATAACAAGTGGGATTTGTTATGCATATGTTATTCAAGCATGCCACAAGCTCAATATAAATCCTCCTATACTTAAACTTGGTTTGATATTCCCAATCAATAGAAAAGAAATTTGTAATTTTGCAGATAACAATAATTTAGATATATTATTAGTTGTGGAAGAATTAGAGCCATTCATAGAAACTTTTTCTAAGCGTGTTTTTTGTAATTTTTGCGATGTTAAGAGAGATCTAGAGATACATGGAAAAGATTTTCTCCCTATTATAGGTGAATTGAATACAAACTTGGTAATGAAATTCTTTTCTAACTTCTTTCAAAGGGAAAACGACTATTTGGTCAAAGAATTAGAAATAAAACAGCAAGCACTTGAAGATATCCTTCCTTATTTACCAGTTAGGCAACCAACTTTTTGTCCAGGATGTCAATATAGAACAATATTTTATGCATTAAAAAAGATTACAGAAAAATTGGAAGAGAAAAAAGGTGTGGAATTTATCTACTCTGGAGATATCGGATGTTATACTCTTTCAGAGGCATATCCCTATCAATTATTGGATTGGGTTGTCTGCATGGGTGCGGGTATAGGAATTGCGAATGGAATGGCTCAAATACTGAATGAAAATCAAAAATTAATCGCTTATGTAGGAGATAGTACTTTCTTTCATACGGGAATCCAACCCTTATTAAATGCTATCAAAAATCAAGTAGATTTAACCATATTAATATTCAATAACTATTGGACAGCGATGACTGGACACCAAGAGTTAATAACAACACCAAATGAATTTATTAAAACTTATGGAGCTCAGAAAGATGTGAAGAGAAATTCTATTGATTTATCTGTATTTCTTAATGCTCTCGAGATTAAAAATCTCACAATTACTGATGCTTATAATATAGAAAAGTTAGAGAGAATTTTTGAAAGAGAATTACAAAAGGATGGAGTGAAAATTATATTAATAAATGAAGAATGTGCCTTAGAAAAAAGTAGAAGAATAAAAAGAGAAAAGAAATCTAGAGAGAAAAAAAAGAGAGCTGAGATATATTATACAATATCTGATTCATGCAACAAATGCAATGAATGTATCGATAATTTTGGATGTCCTGCAATAAATATTCGAATTAAAGATAGGTCATCAAATGAAAAAACTCAGAAAGAAGAAGAATTAATATATTATATTGATGAAACAATGTGTATTCCTGAAGTATGTCCAGGTGCTTGTAGTGATGTCTGCCCAAATCATATGATCTATAAAACATTAATTGATCATCATTTAGATAATTCCGAAAAAAACTGACTCCCTTATTCTTTTTTAATATTTCGATCTAAAAATTTTGGTATAAACATTGGCACTTTTCTTTTATAATGAAGATATTCTTCACCAAACTCTTTTATAAGTTCCTTCTCTTCCTTCCAAGAGATCAAATAATTGTAAATAAATATTAATGGAGAGATCAATATTGACAATAAGCCTGCAAATAAAAAGGAAAAAGCTAAATGAGCGATAATAGCTCCAAGATATTGTGGATGCCTGATTTGGGAATAAATTCCTTCTGAGATTACTTTATTTGCTTTATGGGTTTCAGAAACTTCTAATGTAGTTTCCTTAACACCCATGATTCCTAAATAAGAGCTGAGTATAATCATAGGAATCGCAATTATTGTATGTATTAAATAAATTGGTATATTTAGGAAAGGAATAAATAAAATCTTAATATTTAGGAAAGAAAGGACAAAACGAGGTTGAGGTGAAAACCAAATACCAAATAAGTTTATAAAAAACCCCCACCCAGAAAATAGCCCTAAAAATTTGCCAATTCTAATACCTTTTCTATGCCCAAATCTTTCCTCAAGATTTATATGACTTACTGATAAAAAATGTATTGGAAGCAATAATAACAAAGAAATTAAGAAAATTATAAATAGTTTTGACATACTAATAATAGGTTAATTTTGAAATATTTTAAAGATTTTATTAATAAACTATAGTTATTTACATTATTAGAGGTAGACTCTAAAGAGTTCCGTGTGAAAAGAAACATCTTAATCAATAGATATTTAGTTTATTAATTCTTAAATGAATTAGAAAAAATTGAGTGATTTCTGTTGGGGGATATCTTTAATGTTTTGGTGGTGGGTGTTGGTGGTCAAGGGGTTATACTAGTAGGAAATCTATTACGCCAATTTGGGCTTAAAAGTCCTTTTATAAAGAGTGTCGTAGGAACTGAAACTCGTGGAGTGTCTCAGAGAGAAGGGTCTGTTATAGCAACAGCAAGATATCTCATAGATAGTAAGATTTATAATCTTGATCAAGGATATGAGATTGATGATTTAATTTCTCCAATTATCCCAATCAATGATGCTCATATAGTTTTAGGATTAGAACCATTAGAGACAATAAGAAATCTCAAATATATTTCTGAGCAAACTGTGGTAGTTTTAAATACAAATAGACGCTATCCTCGAGATGCTGTGATAAAGAAAGGAGGAAGCAAAAATTATCCTCCTACAGCTCGAATTTTAGAGATTCTTGATCAGTTTGCCAGGAAAACAGTCTCTATGGACTTCAGTCGACTTAGTAATAGTGAATTTGGCAATTCGATTTATGCTAATACTATCATCTTGGGAGTTGCTACGAAAGAATTTGAGAATGTCTTTTTAAAAAAGAATTTCCTTAAAATTCTAAAAGACAATTTAAAACCTATAGGAGCAAATATTGAAGCATTTGAATTAGGATATAATCTAATTTAATCTAAAAACCAAACTTGGATTTCTATTCTAATCAAGGAATTCTATTTTAAAAGAACTTAAGTTTTCTTTTTCAATCTTAATTACTCGATATGCCCCAACTATTTCTGGTTTTTTATAACTTCCTAATCCTAAGGAAGGAGTCTGGAGAATAAATGGTCCATTTTTTTTTATATCTTCTGGGTTATCATATTGTTCTGAATATATATCATAATACACAGCTGCAGGATTTTCAATTTTTCTTAAAATAAAGGGAGGCGCATCATAAACAGTAGATTTTTCTTTAGGTTCTCCTAATCTAAATTCTTTTAAGACATGAGTATGTCCTGACAATGCTAAAAGGGCATATTGTTTACAGAATTGAATTAATTTTTCCCAATTAGAAGACACCGTTCCGTATTTCACATTAAACGATTGATCTATCCTAGTTGAGACCGTTTCTTTACCTATTTTTTTAAGGATCGACTCTTTAAAATCATCGATCTTTTTTCTGATACTTGGTTTTCCTAATTCTTGAAGTCTTTTTCTAAAATATTTGTATTTTCCTATATTAATAGGCGGTCCGTGAATCAATAATATGATCTTTTTATTTGGATTGTATTTATGATTGATAATATTTTCCAGATATTTTATTTGAATATCTTCTAAACCAGTCACAGACGGATGCCCAGATAGAAAATCTCTGAGATTTTTAAAAGAATCAGATCCACTATTAAGGAAGATTAATTCGAAATCTCCTAAAGTTAGAGAGAAATCTAAAGACGGATTAATTTCTCTTAAATACCATTTTAAAGCTAAATTAGATTTACTTATCGAATTTATAGGATTGGCGGAAAAAAGATCATTTAAAGCTGATGCTTCTGATGATTTAAGACCCATTTTCCTATATAATCCTCCCCATGTAAGATCATAATGATGAGGTCTAAAATCGTGATTTCCAACTATGGTGAATAATGGACACAATAGTTCCTGAGTTTCAGTTATTCCTTGATATTTTTGATTTGGTTGTTTATTTAGAATTATATCTTTAAATAATTTCCAATTTGTCTGATCATAATTTAATTGATTTAAATCATCAGTACTCTCAGAATATTCACTTTTAATTACAAAATCAACCAAATCTCCCGTAATTATTACAAAATCTAATTCATTAGCCAATACTTTCTTGTTTATTATCTTGATTGCTTTTCTAAGTTGATTATTTGGATTAATAAAACGTTTTTCAAAACTTTTATTTAAGACCTTAGCTTCATGCTTGTTTAAATCCTCCTTATTGGATTCCTTTTTAAAAATAGATTTTATCACGTTTGCTACACCATCTAAAAAAGTTCCTGCGTTCTCTTCACCTGATTCAGATTTCCATTTGGAAACAATTTCAAATATTTTATCATTTCGTTCTGCGAGATGAGTATCTGTTATCTGAAAGAATGTAAAATCTTTCCATTTTTGTGTGGTTAAAATGAGAGAATGATAATTGATATGGATATTTGCTAGATTAATGTCAAACATTACAAATTTATTTCCCTCAAAATAATCATTTATCTCTTTTGAAAGAAAAAACGATGCATTTATGCAAAAATAATAATTGAGATTATTGTAAACCTTCCATTCTTGTAGATAATATTGGGGATAACAATATTCATTCTCTAAAAAAGCTAATTCATCTATTTTTAACTTAGTTTTTTGTTCGATCTTATTGATTTTTACCGCAATTGGGTCGCATCTATATCCTCTAGGTTCCAGTTTGCTTAATCTTTTTTTAATATCCTCTTCCTTCGAAGATTTTCGTGTAAAAATCTTTTTTATGCGTTCCCATATTGTTTGCATTTTCTTCTTCTTTTCTTCCATTATTTTTTGAAGTTTCCATTTATATTCAATAATAGGAACAACTGAAAGATTGATTTCAAGGAACTTTTTAAGTTGATTGATATCATCAATATTAGAGGTTAAAAGCATTTGGAAGTCTATTGATTGCTTTTTTTTCTCGGCATTAATCCGAATAAATTGAGGATGTCCTAAGTTTGGATTTACAAGTCTAATATTCTCAGTTTTAAAAATCTTTTTAGAATTCAAGGTTTTAAGAATATTTTTATTTAAATTTCAATACAATATTAAAATTTATAATATATTAAAAGTTCTCCAACTCCTTTTATGCCTTATCTAAGACTAGAGAATTTAAAATATTAATACTATACCAGAAGAAAAGAATAATTATAGTTTTTACTAAATATAGATATTTGAACAAATTATAAAATAAGTTAATTTTTACTCCGCTAAATTTACAAATATCACATTATCGCCCCTTACAACAATGTTCCCCAAATCTTCATGTTCCTCTCGGATATTACCTTCTTCGTCTTGATACTCAAAAATTTGAGAAGCAGATTTAAGAGACAAGTTCAAATGTTCATCAAACCCTTCTAATTTACCTCTAAAGAGCCTATTCCTTTTCACTTTGATAAGAATAATTTTATCTATTGAATTCTTCAAATAATCGATTGGTCTCTGCTGTGATTTATACTGTCTTCGTTCCATAATCTAAAACACTTAAATAAATATTATATTAATAATCTAAATATATATAGAATAAATTAAAACCTTATGGTTATTTGCTAATTATAATTGAATTTAGGAGAAAAAAAATGTCCGATGGAGGTAGAAATGAAAAACTTGTTAAATGTTGCGTAAAAAATTGTCAAAAAAAAATAAAAGTAGAAGAAGCGATTATAATCAAGGATAAATATTTCTGTAAAATTTGCGCAGTCTCCTATATTCGGGAAAATTTGAATATTTGAAATCTTTTCTATAGGTGTTTATGATTAGGTATTAATAGATTTACTAATTTCTATTATATAAGAAGGTTTTCCAAAGAATTAATTATAAGAGGAAATTATGAAGGATCAGGTCATTAATCTTAAGAATATACCAAGTTCTGAAGAAATGGAGGAATTTTTATCCGATTTAAATAATACTAATTTTCACAGAAACATTATACAAAACGCATTAAAAATAAGTAAGAAGATATCAGATGTAGAAGCAGCTTATCTATTGGGTTCATTGTCAGAGGGAAGTGGGGATATTTTTTCTGATATAGATTTTTATTTAATGTATGAAGATGGAGGAGATTATAAAAAAATTCAAGAGTCATTTTTATCTATGATCGATGAATTAGGAGATATTATCCATATATTCCAATCTAACGCCAAAAAAAATAGTTCTATTATTTATTTAAAACCGTTTATCAAATTCGAATTAGTAATAGAAAAAGTTTCAAAGCTTAGTAATGAATGGAGAGTCCAAGAGCGTGGTTCATTACTCTATGATAAAAGAGGACTTGGTAAGGAAATAATTCAGAAATCCAAGCGTATTGAATTTAATATAGAGAATCATTTGGATGAAATTAGGAACATTGCTTTAGATCTCCCAAGTTTCTGTTTTCTTATTGCAGGTTATATGATACGAGGAGAATATATTACAACCATTGATTTTATAGCGTGGATTCGGAGAAAATTATTAAGAATTAGCGGTTTTTTACTTAATATAAAGGACGAAGGAACAAGAAGGGCTGAAGAACGTTTTCCTAAAGAATTGATTAATTATTATAATAAATGTAGAGTGAAATCTAATGAAGAGATATGGGAATGTTTAAAAATTTTCTTAAGATGGTATTCGGAATGGTTAGTACCAAAATTCGAGAAAAAAAATATCATCCATGCAAATCAAGAAATTCCTATAATAGAATCTGCGATAGAAAAATTAAGAGATTCTTATTCCAATAAAATTTAGATCATAAACTTTTATTATATTAAAGAAAAGGCTATATTTCTATAACAATTATTGTAAAATTGATTTAAGATGGAATGGTTTAGTGCGGATTATCATTTATCCCATAAAAATATCATTAGATATGTTGATAGACCCTTTGATGATGTGGATTTAATGGATGAAGTTATAATAAGTAATTTAGAATTAAGCGTGGATAAAGGCGATATTTTATATTACTTAGGTGATTTAACTTTCAAAAAGGAAACTGCTTTAAGATTTTTTGATCGTTTTCAAGATCTTAAAATTCATTATATAATTGGAAATCATGATAAAGAACAAATCATCGAAATTGCGAGCAGATTTTGTGAGAGTGTTTCACATCTAAAAGATATATTATTATATGATCAAAATATAACGCTTTGCCATTATGCGATGAGAGTTTGGAATAAAAGCCATCTTAATTCTTGGCAGCTTTATGGACATTCTCATGGTTCTCTTAAACCATTAGGAAAACAATATGATGTTGGTGTAGATAATAACGATTTCAAGCCTATATCTTTTAGCGAGATTCAAGAAATAATGGAAAAAGCACCCAATAATTTAAATTATATCCCTCCAGAAAAAAGAAAATCCAAACGATAGCTATTTTGGAAAACATGACCTTAAATGAGTCATCGCTGAAAATTTTTTATGTTATTATATGTTTATTTTCTTAAAGATTAATTTTTATATTGGACCCGTGGCCCAGACTGGACAAGGCAGCGCCCTCCTAAGGCTAAGGCCTGAGATAGGCGAAGATCGGGAGTTCAAAGCAGGATTCGGCTCATTTCGAGTGTCTGTGAGAATCTCCCCGGGTCCGCTTTACTATTATAATTAATAGGGTTATCGTCAATTGATTTTACTCATGGCAAAAAGTGTTTTAAAAATTTCATAACATCTCTTAATTCATTTTTTTTCAAATCCATTATAAAACGAGTCGCATTCACACTAGCCAAGAGAGCATTATCAGATTCACGAAAAAGATTATGATGAAAAGTAATAGAATTTTTTCCTATTTTTTCTATATTTGTCCTAATTATAATATAGGCTCCAAATTTTGCCGAGTTTTCATAAGTTATATTTACATGTTTTACGCCAAGAGCAATATCCTCATAGATTAATTCTTCTACTCTCTTTGATGCACCTAAGGAATTCATAAAACTAACGAATCCGTCATCAAAATACATAAAGTAGTTCATAAAATGCACTACTCCCATAGCATCTGTGTCATTAAATCTCACTTTTATTTTAGTGACATCTTGATGGTTTAGGAGTTTAGTCTTAATATCATCTTCGCTATTCTTCATCCTAATTAAATTTTAGTTCTTAAGCTTAATAAATTATTTGAATTCGAGGAATTTCATATATATACTTAAAATAAAACTTTTTTGAATTTTTTGAGATAATTTTAGTATCTACTAATCTATAACACTTTAGTAAATAATTTTAAATATAACTTCATCTGATTCTATATTTAAATATAAGTTATGTTTTAATATTCAATTAATTAATATTGAAAAAAATAAAAATAAATCACTTAGACTATCAAAATTAATTAACAAAAAGCGACTCAGATAAGTCCTTATTATTTTCCTTTCCCTATTTATATCTAACCATCTTTTTTTCCAATATTAACCAAAAAATACAAATAGGCTTAAAATATGGAACTTAAAAATACTGACTTTAAAAGTTTAACTGAAAATAAAAGGTTAACATTTTTAGTGGGAGCTGGCTGTTCTATAGATGCTCCATCTTGTCTTCCTGCAGGAAGAGAAATGATGGATGCTCTTGTGAAATATTCCTGTGCTGAATCTGAAATTGAAACTCTTCTTTCTCTGGATCAACTTCGATTTGAGCAATTAGTGGAAATTATAAGGGATATATTAGATCCTTCTCTTAAAATCATAGATTATTATAGTGAATGTGATGAGCCGAATCTTCAGCATTTTTATTTGGCACAAATGCTCCAAAAAGGACATTTCTTGATGACTACAAATTTTGATTTTCTTTTGGAATATGCTTTGAAGCAATCAGGAATCCCAATAGAGGAGATTATTCCAGTAATCACTAAGAATGATTTCGAGAAATATTCTAATCCCTCGGTATTATTGAAGGAAAAGAAGAAACTTATATATAAAATTCATGGATCGACTAGAAATGTGATCATAAATGAAGATACAAGAGATTCCTTAATTGCAACTATTCAAGCTTTTGGTTCTGGCAAAGAAGGAGAAAGTGTTTTTCAATTAGAGCCTTATAAACGTGAATTTTTTGAAAATATATCAAAAAACCGATCAATTGTAGTGATGGGATACTCCGGTAGTGACGATTTTGATGTGGTTCCCACATTAAAACTCTTAGAGAATGTTCTGGATATAATTTGGATAAAATATAAAGCAGATGATAAAGGTAAAGAAGATATCTACCAAATATATGATTCAGATATAAATAATATCAATGATGTAGATAAGATCGATCAGATATTAAAAGATTTCTATAAAATAGGCAATGTTAAAAATATATATAGTGTAGAGGTTAATACTACCAGACTAGTAAATAAATTACTAGAAAAAGAAATCATACAAGGCAATGAAGGGAAGGCTATAGATCCTTTGAAGTGGCTTAAAGAAAATCTCAGAAAACCTAATGAATTTGAAAAATATCTAATTCCTTCTAAAATTTATGACAAATTCCATATGTATAAGAATGATATGAGATGCGAAAGAAAAATATTAGAATTGGCCAATAATAAACAAAATTCACAATATAAATCTGTAGCTTATCAAAATTTAGGACAAATTGAATTCAATAGAGGAGATCTAATAGAATCCTTAAAATATTTTGAGAAGGCATTAGAAATCAATGATGAGTTGGGAAATCTCTTAGGCAAATCTCTAGCTAATAATTATATTGGACAAATTCATTATAAGAATGGAAATCTTTCCATGGCAATGAAATATTATAAAAAAGCGCTAAAAATTCATGAACATCTTGATAATCCTGAGATTAAATCTAAGATCATCAATAATATTGGCATTATCTATCTTTTACAAGAGAATTATCAAGAAGCTTTGGGATGGTTTAAAAAACTACTTATTCAAACGGAAAAATCAGGAGATTTAATTGGTAAAGCAGTCTCTCTTGATCATATTGGGCAAATTTATGAATCTCAAGGTAATTATTCTAAGGCATTAGAAATTTATGAGGAAGGTTTAACTATCGTTGATAAATTAAATGATTTATATTTGAAGGCTAGTTTTCTAGAAACAATCAGTGTTTTGTTCCATAACCAAAACCAATATAATAAAGCATTATTAAATCTAGAGAAGGCAGTTGTACTCTATGAAAAATTAAATCTCGAATATGAAAGAGCACATTGTCTCAGCAATATTGGAAACATTTATGAAATCAATGGAAATTATCAACAAGCAGTGAAGTATTATGAAGAGTGTCTTGTAGCGCATGAAAAAATAAATAAGCCTTCAGAAAGAGCTATAATTAATAATAATTTAGGGACATTGCAATTCAATCTTGGAAATTACTCAGAAGCTTTAAAACAATATGAATTAGCTATCAAGATTTTTGATGACTTAGATAATCTTTCAGAAAAATTAGATATTCTTAATAATTCAGCAGTTTTATTATACAATCAAGGTAATCTAGATAAAGCAATAGAAAAGTGCGAGGAAATGTTATTGATCGCAGAAAGGCTTGGTAATCTGTCAAAAAAGGCTGAAGTTCTTAATCATATAGGTTTAATATATTTTAATCAAAATAAATACACTGAGGCATTAAAACATTATGAAGAAGCAATAAGACTATATGATCAATTAAAAGATTTACCAAACAAAGCCAAAGTCCTTGATCATACAAGTCAGATCTATTTCAACCAAGGAGATCTCTCAAAGACTTTAGAGATTTGTGATAAATTAGTGAAAATTTATGATAATTTGGATAATCCTAAAAAAAAAGCAATATCAATATATAAGATGGGACAAGTATATGAAGTGCTTAAAGATTACCCAAATGCTCTAAAAAAATTTAATGAGATGATACCAATCATTGATCAATTGGGTGATTTATTGAGTAAAACGGATATATTTTTAAAAATAGCCCAAATTCAGTTTCATATAAATGAAAACCTTCCTGAGACAATTAATAAATGTGAAAATGGAATCGAACTTGCCGAAAAACTAGGAGATATTCAAAAAAAGGTTCAGTTTCTTGATTTGTTAGGAAAATTACATTTACAACAGAACAATTATTTTGATGCTTTAAAGATCTATGATAATGTAATTCATATTCATGAAAAACAAGGTAATAAATTAGAAAAAGGAATAGCCCACAACTTCTTGGGACAGATCTATTTTAAAATTGTTTTATCCTATGCAAAAGGCATCCCACTTAGGGAGGAATATTATAATAAATCTTTAAAGAATTATAAGGAAGCCCTCAGAATTTGTCAAGAGTTAGGAAATAAAACCGAAATGATTAATATACTCTATAATATCGGTACACTCTATGAAGTTGAAGACAAACTTTCTGATGCTTTAAATCTTTATGAAAAAGCTGTTGAATTCGCTCAAGAAACCAAGAATGAAGCAAAAGAAGCGATAGGAATGTGGTGGATTGGTTCCATATATTCGAAATTACATCAGAAAGAAAAAGCAATTGAATATCTCAATAAAGCTGCAGAAAAATATGACCAATTATACTTATTTGATCAACTTAAAAAGATCCAAGAACAGATAAAAAATATAAAAAACCATTAAAATAAAATTATTGATCTATTATCTAAAAATTTTAGGTTTGTCAGATATTATAGGTAAGGATAACTTGATATTAGTCAGATTTAGTAGCATAATTACTTTTTAAATTTATTTTTTTTAAAAAAGAAGATCCTTAAATCGTTCTTTTACAGATAATTTTAAGTTTTTAATTAATTTATCCACACGTGGTTTAAATTCTTCAAAATATTTTGCATCTTTAGTAAAAATATCATAAACCGCAAATCTATTGGTGAATTGATTCAATACTTCTTTTAAGAGAGGTTTTATATTCTTTTCCTCTTTATCATCGTCAATAATACAATAACTAATAAGTGCTTTCTTTTCCTTAGGTTCTGTAAAAGTCTCCATTATAATACTATAAATAACCATCTGGTAATCCTCCATTTTCACCATATTTAAATCGCCACCGAAAAGATCTTTGGAAAACTCGTCCAATGTAGAAATAAACCCAGCTCTCAAATCAGCATTTATACTATGATCATTTTCTTGAGAATAATATTTAATTAGGAGGAGATTCTTTTGTCCCAAATTGATACCGAATTCTAAAATTGTCATTATTTGAAATTTAGAAAAGTGACTGAATATTTTATTTTTTAAAGGAAATACTATTTTTTAAAATTTAGTTTATAATTTCTTAATATTTTGCTGCAATTTGAAATAAAAAGCAATTAAATTTAATTTTTAAACTTATCATGAGTTTTTCCTTTGAAATTAATATATAGATTATAAAGGATTTAGATTTTCATTTAAAAGAAGAAAATTTATT
>JAWOFX010000151.1:0-3484 GCA_046497275.1 Promethearchaeia archaeon
CCACCAGGTAAATTATGGCGTTCGATAACCATTACTTTTAATCCCTGTTGTGCTAATGTTGCTCCAGCAATCAGACCTCCATTCCCAGCTCCTATTACGATTGCATCATATGTATCTTGAATTTGTTGTTTTTCAAACGTTTGATTCATTTTTTATTAAATACCTCTAATTAATTAGTTGATATTTTAGAATGTTTCATAATTATATTTATCTTTTTCGAAATCTTGTTTTCCTTTTTTCAGTTTTGAAAATTAAAACAAATTAAAGTTTTTGCATAAAAAATAAAATCTATTCTCTCGTTGGGTTGGCATAACAATAACTGCAATTATGCTTGCATTGAAAAATTCCATCATATCCACCGATATCTTTTGATTTATAACACCCACATGAATCTCTCTGACCTGTATCTTTTACCTTTTTAATATTTTCACCTACAATTTTCTCAATTCTATATGCATCTATACAATGAGATTGCTCAATTCCAGGAATTTTTAAGAGATCTGGTTGGCAACAAGTTTTCAATTTAATATTGAATTTATTACAAATATTCAATAATCTATCGATGATTTGCTTTTTCTTTTTCAAAGGAGGATCTATTGGGATATACCCTCGTGCATGCATTCTTCTTTTCACCTTAGAATATATTGTTGCAAAAGAGAATATTACTTCATCTATACCTATTTTTGAAACTTCGGAGATGATAAATTCAAACTTATTTAAATTACTTTTAATTCTTTTTGAGTTATTTTTTCGATAGAATATAATTGGATCAAAACGATAATTTACAGCTAAAGTTCCGAATTCTTTCACTAACCAATTTAACTGTTCTATTCTCTGTTGCAATGAAATATTAACATTCGGTTCTAATTCAGAAGGAGAATTAATAGTAAATTGGAAATATTGTCCTTTAAAATTACTGAATAAATCTGTATAACATGTATAATATTTAATCCATTCCGCAAAATTTTTTGACCACCACACCCAACATTTAACATCTTCATTACTTAATGAAACACGAGTTATCTGATTTTTATTAAATGGATTCACTACATCAACATATCCATCTTTGATTTTATTAACAACCCATTCCATTCTGAAAGCAGGGATATCTGTTCGTCTTGAACAAGAGATAATTTCAGATTTCTTCATATATATGAATATTAAATATCTTCTATATATGATAATTCTGTAATTAATTAATTTTTTCGTTATCTTAATTGAAAATTAAAAAAAAGAGTAATTAAAACCTAATTTTAATATAAATTTCTAACATATTCCTTTCTATCTTATAATTAATACATTACATTCAGCAGAATTTACTACTTTGTCTGGAACCGTTCCCAAGAACGTTTTTCTCAATTTACTATGTTGTCCTTTACATCCAACTACCACTAAATCAATATTTTCCTCTTCTACAGTTTTTTCAATGTAATCTTCAGGTGGGATATCATATATTAATCTTGTTTCCACCTCTATTCCAGATTCTTTGAATAATTCTTCTACTTTTTTTAATATTTTTCTTCCACGATTCACATAATCTTCGTGTATTTGTAATGAAATAACTGAACCTCCCCCTGCCCCTATATAACTTGGATTCACTTCAGATAAATGATGGAGTACGGAATGAAATGCGATAACCTCACTATTAAATTTCTTTTGCAATTCAATGACATGTTTGACGGCTCTATAAGAATTCTCTGAATCATCTAACCCAATTAAGATTTTTTCATACATTATTATCACTTTAAAATATATTTCTTATATTAAGAGATCAAAATTAAAATAATAAGTCTCATCCTAACAAATTATTAATTAGACTAAAAAATTGATTTTAAAAGAATAATAAGAACTCTGATATTTTTTGATTTTATAAATTTAAGTTAGATCATATTTAATTTCTCAAATATGTTGAAATCTGACATTTGAATTTCCTAACATCAAATTAATCATACATTTTCTAAAAAAATTTTAAAATACATTATAAAAATTCAATTAAAAAAATAGAAAAATAAATATTATTTTTTAATTGGATATCCAGCAGCTTTCCATGCTTTCATAGATCCTAAGGTTGTATAAACTTCCTTAAATCCATTCATCGCCAAAATGCTCGAAGCCAAACTCGCGCGTGCTCCATTACCACAATAAGTAATTATAGGTTTAGATTTATCCAATTCACTAAGTCTTTCCTCTAAATATCCAACATATATATGCTGGGAACCTTCGATGTATCCTTCCTCTCTTTCATTTATTTTCCTTACATCTAAAACGGTCATATTTTCCCTGTTATCTAATCGTTCTTTTAATTGATGGACAGTTAATAGGTTTATAGATTCAATAGGAAAACTAGCACTATACCATGATACTATTCCACCAACTAAATAGCCTTTAATGTCGTCGTATGCAATCCTTAATAGATGTTCATGGGCTTCATTTAAATGAGCGAAATCTTTTACTACTAAGTAAAGCGGTTTATCATAGGGGATTGTCCAACCAACAAAAGATGGAAGACCTTCCAACCATATATTATAAGAATTTTTTATATGGGCACTACCAAAATCATTTGGATTACGAGTATCTAAAATAATTCCTCCTTCCTCAACTTTATTCTTAAATTCTCCTGGTAGTAATGACTTAAAGCGAGGAATAATTTTTAATAAGGGGGGTCCTTCAAGGTTATATTCTTCCATTCTTTTAAAATATGGCGAATAATAATGCTGCTCAGCTTTCTTGTATTCTACGAATTTATTTTTATCGGTTATTTGTAAAGCAGGATTTTGTTTTCTTTCAAGGCCAATAGTTGTATGCTCCCTTTCACTAATAGTACTCCCACAGACAGATCCCGCTCCATGGGCTGGACATATTATTGCTTGATCACCTAATGGAAGCAATTTATCAAAAATACTATGATAAAGATTTTCTGCTAAGCGTTCTTCCTCATCCGGACCATACATATCGATACGACCAGTATCTCCAACAAATAATGTATCACCAGTAAAAACGAGTACCGCATTATCTCCAGATGTTTCGTCAAAAACAGCATAAGAAGAACTCTCATCTGTATGGCCTGGCGTATGAATGGCTCTTATTTTTAAATTTCCTAGTTTAAACTCCTGTCCCTCTTTAAAAGTATTACCATATCCCCAATCAAGTCCCGGACCATGAAAAACTTCTAAATCTACATTATCTGCTATCTCTAAAGACCCAATAACATAATCTTCATTTCTATGGGTTTCGAAAATATATTTAATTTCAACCTGATTTTCAAATGCTTTTTTAAGATATATTTTAGCATCCCTCCGAGGATCCACTACACAAGCTTCATTTTCGGACGCAAGAAAATATGATATATGGGCTAAACCTTCGCTTTTTATTCTTTTTAGAATCATAATTAAACATTCATTATATTTCGCTTATAAGTTGTTTTAAGTAGAATAGGAAACTATAAAACCTTTATATTAATAATTTAAAAAGAGAAAGAAAATAG
>JAWOFX010000179.1:0-17795 GCA_046497275.1 Promethearchaeia archaeon
AATATAAAATATAAAAAACCCGACCCTCGATTCACATCCATTTGTTACGATCAGATATTATTACACTCCACACCCGATTCCCAAAGCGTGAAGGACACAACTTACGACTGCTCCATCCCTGGCCTGGCCGGGTTCGTTATTATGAGATTATACCATCCCTACAGATAGTACCTCCCTGCCTTCCACCATTGGGGCGAATGCTTCGACGTGAAATAATATTGTGCAACAAATATTCAGTGAATCTCAGGCCGGACAATTCCGCTTTTGAGTATTTTGCGGTCCACCCAGCATAGGGGCTTCAGAAAGGCCCAAGCTTCCCATATGAATTAATGATATGTGAAATAAAAATTTTTAGCTTTCATTACTATTCTTGGCTAAGATGAGAAATTTCTATATTTTTTTGATATTGTAAACATTTAAATTAATTCGCTGAAGAATCTTAGAAAATATTGAATCTACTTGTTTTGACTAAATATTTTGGAAAGAAAAATTATTTATAGTATACAAAAGAAAACTTATAATTAGGAATTCTTTTTTAGGAGAGATTGAAGATATGGATGAAGAAAATCAGCTAATAAATGGAGGAGATGTATTAATAAAATGCCTTTTGGAAGAAAATGTGAGATATATGTTTGGAATTCCAGGAGGTCAATTCTTGAACATGTATGATGCAATTTATCGATGGGGAAAAGAAAAGGGAATTGAAACGGTTTTATTCAGACATGAGCAAGCTGCAGCTCATGCAGCGGATGCATATTCACGAATAATTAATAAAATAGGTGTTTGCTTTGGAACTGTGGGTCCCGGCGCACTTCATCTGATTCCTGGTGTGGGATGTGCGTGGGCAGATAATATACCTATGATAGCTATTGTCCCTCAAGTTGACTCTAAGTTTCAAGATCGTTTTATGCTCCAAGGAAATTTAGATCAAATCTCTTTGTTTAAACCTATCACTAAATATCAAAAAACAATACGTAATATTGAAGAAATTCCTGAAGTAGTACAAAAAGCTTTTCGAGAAGCCACTTCTGGTCGTCCAAGACCTGTACTCATAGAGATTTATGTTGATGCTTTTAAACAAGAAATTGAAAATGAAAGAATTCAAATTCTAGCCCGAAATCAGTATAGAGCATTATCAAAACCAGGAATAGAAGATTCTTCCATAAAAAAGTCTTTAGAATTGCTCCTTAATGCTAAAAAACCCTTGATTATCTCAGGCGGGGGACTAATGAGGGCAGAAGCTTGGGAGGAATTAAAAAAATTCGCAGAATACTTAAAAATTCCAGTAATAACATCAATGCGAGGTATCGGAACGATATCCAATGATAGTAGTTGTTTCTTAGGGTCAACTCTTGCAAATACTCCTATTCAATTAATAACTAATACAGATGTAATTTTAGCTCTTGGTTGTAAATTCTCCTATACAATGGGTTATGGAATTGAACCTTTCTGGAGAAACAGTCAAAAACTAATACAAGTAGATATCGATCCAACCATAATTGGGCGACAAAAGCCAATTGAACTAGGAATAGTGGGAGATTGCAAAGTATTTTTGAGAAAAATTCTTGAAGAGCTCCAAAAAGTAAATCCGATTGAAAAAAGACCATGGTTAGAAGACCTTATTCAAATGAAGATGAAAAGTAATGAAAAATTAAGGAAAAAAACATATAAAGAAGAATCTCCGATATCTACAAGAAGAATGGTTAGAGAAGTATATGAATTCATGGATGAGGATGCAATTCTTATTATAGACGGAGGAGAAATCGAAGCTTTTGCCCTAGAACAAATAGATTTATATAAACCCAGAAAACCACTTTCTACTTTGATTGCCACAGGTATGGGACACTTAGGGGTATCAATCCCTTATGGTATCGGAGCTAAGCTAGCAGAACCAGATAAACAAGTCATTTCTCTAACTGGTGATGGTTCATTTATGTTCAATGTCCAAGATTTAGAAACTGCGGTTCGATTAAACTTAGATAACCTAATATTTGTAGTTGCTAATAATAATTCTTGGGGTTCTATGAAATCATTGCAAAAACTTTCATTAAAAAAGAGATATATTGATGTAGATTTTAAAGGATTCAACCATGCCAAGTGTGCGGAAGGCTTTGAATGCTATGGAGAAATGGTTGAAGACCCGGATGATCTTAAAGATGCTCTCAAACGAGCGAAAGATTCAAAAAAACCAGGTGTTATAGATGTAGTAAATAAATGGGAAACGAGTGATACAACAAAATTATTAAATTCTGTGAGCCTATAAATTCTTTATGAAAAACCAAAGAATCATAATGAAAGTTATCCTATTTTTTTAATCGAAAGCGCAATAATCTGTCTTTATCCTCTTCAGCATAATCAATTCCAATTCTTTTTAGTGATTCGATCCTATTTTTATCAACTGATTCTCCTTTTGTATAATATAACTTGGGATCAGAACTACATGAGTCTGTTCCATTAAATTTTTGTTTTGTTATATCGAAAGCCATACAAAGTTTCCCCGGACCATCAACTAAATTCTTGTAATTTTTACCTATTTTAATTTGCCTATTTTTTTTCATCAAATCAATTCCTTCTACTGGATAGACCTCTCGGATAAGTACTGCACAGGGTATCCCCTTCTCCTCCGTGACTACATTCAAGCAATGATACATCCCATAGATTAAATATATATAATGTGTTCCAGGAATTTTGTACATAATTTTGGTTCTTTCTGTCTTTTTATAATTATAAGAATGACACCCTTTATCATTAGGACCTAAATAAGCTTCAACTTCCGTAATTTTACCGATCATCTTACCATTTTCTGTCTCTCGAACGATGTATCGGCCGATAAGATCTTTTGCTACTTGCTCAGTATTCCTCTTGAAAAAATTTCTAGAAAGTCTTTGTAAATTTTTTGCATTCATAGAATCATATTGAATAATCTATTTATCTGACTAAATATTTAGTATAGAATAAAATAATAATTTTTATAATAGCTTGATTAATAAAATGAATGCACCAGAAAGAGTATTAACCACGATAGATCATAAAGAACCGGATAAAATCCCTGCTTGGGAAAGTGCTTTTACTAATAATACAATATCTAAATATTATGGAATTGATCCGAAAAAAAAAGGATATAAATATGAATATGAGTTATTCCGCCGTATTGGTATAGATATTTGCGTATCAGCAGTATCTCTTTTTCCTCGAAAAATGTTAAAAAGAGGAAAGGGATTTATTGATGAATATGGAAGAATAATGCGTTTTGAATATTATGAAAAAGATGGAACTGAAATAACGGGATATATTGGAGGTCATTTTAAAAGTTTTGAGGATTATGAAAGTTGGGAGAAACCTGATCCTCATTTACCGACTCGTTTGAGATCCTTTGAATTAGGCAGAGAAATTCAAAAAGAAATGAACAATGAAATTTTTTCCGTTCCCGCTACTGGGGCTTTAATGGAGTGTACCTGGGAGGGATTTGGATTAGAAACGTTTTCGAGAATTTTAAGCAAACCAAAACAAGCAAAAAAGGTTTTTGATGATAGAGGTGAGTTCACATTAGAATTAGTTAAAATATTAGCCGAAAATGATGCTAAATTAGTTATCCTTTGGGACGATTATGGGTTTAAAAATGGATTATTTATGAGTCCTCGTTTATATCGAAAGTATGTATTCCCATGGATAAACCGAATTTGTGAAGCCGCACATAAGCGAGATTGTAAGATTTTATTACATTCAGATGGAGATTTGATGGAAATTTTTGAAGACATCGTTAAAAGTGGAGCAGATGTTATTAATCCTCTTGAACCTACGACTGCGAATCCCGAATATGATATCTTTAAATTAAACGAGAAATACGGAGATAAAATTACTTTCTGCGGTAATGTTAGCCCAATAATGTTAGCAATGGGAAAAATTTCTGATATAGAACGATACTCTAAAAAATTAATTCGTGAAATTGCGCCTGGAGGAGGATATATTTTTAGTTCAGGTCATTCCATAAATCCAGCCGTCACGATTGATAGATTTGAAGCTATGCAAAATGTAAGAAGAAAATATGGAAAGTATCCGATAGAAGTCCCAGATTAATCTCAAAATTATACTTTACTTAGAATTTATTTTTTTTAGTTCATTCTTGAGGAATGATTCTAGTTTATCATTACATGCAACTAAAGGATATTTCAAATCCATTGAGAGAGATTGATTTAATTTATCACCTTTGATAGTAAAGATATGACCACCTGCTTCTTTTATAATTAAATAACTGGCAGCCATATCAACAAGTCTCGTCCCTCTTCTAAAATCCATATATCCGTCAATACTACCCTTAGCTAACAAGCAGAAACTTAATGCAATACTGCCCATCACACGTACACGATACAATTTTTTAAGAATGGGATGATATTTTCTAATATTCTTTCGTAAACTCCATAAGTGAAAATCAATTTCAAAAATTAATTGATCTGAAAGAGACTTAGTTGAAACGGTTATTCTTTTATCGTTTAGAAAAGTACCTCGGTTTTTCTCTGCCCAATATAAATCCTTAGTGGTGAGATCTAATATAACTGCCATCTTTATATCCTCTAATTTGGAACCTTCAGCATAAGCGATAGAGACACTAAAATATGGAATCCCGCGACTACAATTTGTAGATCCGTCAATTGGATCAACAATTAATTTTTTTTTGGATTTTTCGATATTTTCTTGATTTCCTATAAATTTTTCTCCCGTTTCTTCGCTAATTAGTAATATTTCTATTCCATTTTTTTCTAAATGATCGATGATAGTTTTTTCTGCCGCGACATCAATCTCCATAGAAACATCCCCACCAGCTCCTTTCTTAAGTTTTTTAGCTCCTTCTTCAGTGCCAATTAAGGGGGAAATTTCTTGGTACACTATCAAGGATAATTCCTTCAAAAAACTAATATCAATTTCTCTTGAGACCATAGTTAAATAATATGAGTGGATAATTTCCTTGCTGATAAACTGCAATGAAATGCTCGAAACTCAATCTCTCGGAATCTATATTAGGTATTATAATTTTATCATCGTTTAAAACTTTTGTAAATGGGGTTCGTTTAGCCTTTCTGAATTAATAATTTTATTCTATTATAATTTTGATTTTAATCTCAGCAATTTTCAATTAACATACTATTAAAATCAATTTGCATTATAATCAAATGTAAATTATGTCTAATCTCGATTTCTTTTTTAATCCTAAATCTGTAGCGATTATCGGAGCTTCTGATACTATTAGATTTGGATTTACTACTACTAAATATCTTTTAAATTCAAAATTCAAGACATATCCAGTTCACTTAAATAAAGAAGAAATATTATGTCATAGAGCTTATAAAAATGTTAAAGATATTCCCGATGATATTGAGTTAGCAATATTATTAATAGGTAGTGAATACGTCCCACAAGCTATTAGAGATTGTATAGATAAAGGAGTGAAGGGGATAATTATAGAATCAGCTGGATTTGCAGAAACAGGAGTTAAAAAATATATAGAGTTACAAGAGAATGTAAAGGATATGATTAAAGACTCCAAAATTCGAATAATTGGTCCTAACTGTGTTGGTGTCACAGATTTTCATAATAAATTTAGTACTGCAGATGTAGAATTTAAGCGGGAAAAAGCGGGGGATATCTCAATTATCGCTCAGTCAGGAGTACTTGGTAATGTATTTATAGATTGGGGTAGCTCACAATCTATCGGATTCGCTAAATCTATTACATTAGGTAATAAAATCGATGTAGATGAGGTAGATGTTCTTGACTATTTAAATAAGGATGATCACACTAAGATAATTACGCTATATTTAGAAGGAACAAATAGGGGGAAAGAATTTGTTGATGTTTTAGGAAGAATGACTAAGCCCGTCTTGATTCTTAAGAATGGTCGAACAGAAATAGGTTCAAGAGCTGTTATAAGTCATACTAGCTCAATTGCGGGAAATGATAAAATCTATGATGCTGTTTTCAAACAAAATCCCATGGTTTTTAGAGTTTATGATTTCTATGAAATGTTTAACATAGCACATATTTTTGCTTCTCAACCAATAATAAAAGGCAAGAAGATTGCTATTATAACGGCTTCTGGTAGTTTAGGAATTTTAGCATGTGATGAATTAGTAGATAAAGGGTTATCACTTGCTGAATTAAAGGAAGAAACTAGGCAAAAAATTAAGAAGATCATACCGGATTATGTTTCAATTGGTGGAACAATTGATTTGGGACCCTCAATGTTTCTTACTTTAAGCGACAGTCTTAAGGCAATATATAAGGACGAAAATGTTGATGCATTACTCTTTATTTTTGCTATACCCAGATGGCCTTTAGAAAAATTCAATTTCACCTTCTCTCCACATTTTAGACTAATGAAACAATTATCGAAAAAATACCATAAACCCATTATTTGTGTTTGTTTTGGATCTCGTTGGGTTTTTGAATATATAAATAATAATGCTTTTAAATTTGGGATCCCTGTTGTTGATAGAATAGAACATGCTGTGAATGCGTTTAAAATGATGTATGAATATGAGATAAATGTTATTTCAAAAAAAATGGAATGAGGTTGTTTTATTAAAAATAATTATAATAAAATCAATAATTAAGTTTTATTTATTGAAATTCTTCTTCTTTTTTCACAATTTGCCTCAATTTTTCAGCATCGGTTTTTACAACTTCGATAAAACTATTCTCAAAAACTAGCTTTGGACCACGTTTAAGCTCCATCCTACTATAGACTTTATCTATATTTTGAGAACTCAACCAATCCGAGACAAGGATACCTTTTCGCTTTTCTTTTTCGGCAAATTTATTTGTTAATACCTCTAATTTAGATAATTTTTGCTCCTCTAACTCTATTAATGCAAAATATGGTGCCTCTCCATACTTTTCATGTATTTTTGATTCAAGTCCATTGTTATTTTCAAGCGGAATTGCCACTTTAGAGGTTTTCTTTTCTTGAGTGCGAGTGGTAATAACTATTTTGAAAATTTCGGGAAACTTATCCATAATTTCATTTGAAAGCTTTTTCTTTAATAAATCAACTTTAGAAAGTTCCATGTCCTTACTCAATTTTATATCAACTTCAAGAAAAATATAACGCCCATATGCTCTGATTTCTATATTATCAATATCTTTAACTTTTGGGAAATTTTCAATAAGCTCAATTAATTCCGTTCTTTTCTCAAATTCTATTACAGCGTCTAATAAAGTTTTAGTAGAGGTGAGAAATATATCATAACCTCCCTTAATAATAAAAAGAGCTATAACTAAACCAAATATAGAATCTAAAACAAAAATTCCATAATACGCAGCAATAAAACCTATTAGTACAGTTGATGAGATAAAATTATCTAATAACTTTTCACTTGTCTCCGATTTAATTATTTCTGATCCTGATTTTTTCTCTATCAATTTCAAATATATCGTAGTAGAAATAGAAATTAATAGTGAGATTCCCATTATGATTATTATAAACGGGGAAACTATTATGGTTTTTATTGAACCAGAAAAGAAATTTAAAATTTCACTAATAGATTCTCTGATTATTGTATAAGCAGTGAAAAAAATAAAGATTGAAATTACTAAGCTAATAATATTTTCTAATCGATAATAACCATATGGAAACTTTTCGTTCGGTTTCTTGTTTACAAAAACAATTCCGATCAAAGATGCTATTACAATTATAATATCTGTTAAATTATCAAAAGCATCAGCTTGGAGCGCAAGGCTGTTTGTGAGCAGTCCAAATAATAATTTTAAAATAAATAGAGATAAATTAACCCCTAGTAAAAGAAAATTAATAAAGATCGGTTTCTCATAGATTTTTAAATTATCTTCAGAATTTTCCATAGATTTACACACACACTCAAATTAAATTTTTTTCTATAATCCATTTCTCTACTTTAAAAAGCTGATAATTTTGGCGTTCTTGGACATTATAATTAGAATGAATGGTACTTTTTGGTATCCAAAACTCTTGTCCATTTTCTAAATCTATCAATAGTGCTTTTTGGCTCTCAATTTTTATTTTCGCTCGAATCTCAACTAAATCAACTGAAACTCCATATTCCGTAGTTTCAACTACATGAAGGCCGTCTTGAGCATAAATTTGTTCAGAAAACACACGATATTCTTCTCGTTCATCTTTCTCCTTTTCTTCAAGTTTTTCCTTAAATGTACCGCTAGTTGCAAATTCAACTTTCTCTTTTGTTATATGGTCAAGAAGTAAAGTTAAAAACCTTGTACTTGGAAATCTAAACTTTTTTTCATAATCTCCAATCCTAAATACACAGACATTTCTAGATTGATCCTCCCAACCCACATATATTTCTGTTTTATCATCTTGGAATACATGATATCCACGCCAATTTGCTAACCGTCTATTCAAGACTTCCAAAATACAAATGGTTTCTTCGATGCTTAATTTCACTGTTTTACCCTCTCCTTGAGAAGGTTTTTCCCAAATTCCCTCTTCTTTTCGCTTGATACATGTTATAAATATATGTGGTAAATTTTTAGCGGGACTCTGGAAAATAACGCCAACCTCATGACCAAAAAAAGATTTATTATGTATATCAGTCAATTTCTTAAAGTAAAATTATATGATTATTTAAATCCTTCTAATTATCTTATATACCAATAATAATTTAAGATCATTCAAAATTTTTTCAGACTTTTAGCAATTTCTATGAGAGATTAAAAGATTATAAAAAAAACTATATATCTAAACGTAAATAATGATTTAGTATAAAACAAATTTTTCATATCTAAATTCCATTTATTTGGTAACTTTGAGAGGATTTTTCAAATAATGACAAATTTATTTCTTCAAATTTTTGTGCTAATATGTTTTCTTGGTGTGGTTATTGTTCTTTTTTTTGAAGATAAGGATTATATATACTTTACTTTCATCTTTATTGTGTTAGCCGGATTAGTAACTGCTATTTTTATTCCTGAAACACGTACTTTGGAATTTTATATCGAAAAAATTGAATGGGAAGTTATTTTTTTCTTAATTACTATGTTTACTATAGTCGAAATCCTTAAGGAAAATAAAGTATTTGATGAAATCGCTCGATTAGTGGTGGTTAAATATCAAACAAATGTACGTAAAATGTTTTATGTTATATGTGTGATTTCTACATTATTAGCCACAATAGTTGAAGATTTGTCTGTCGCTATGATATTTGCGCCAATCATCATCGTTGCGTGTCGAAAATTAAATATTAAACCTGCAGCATACTTACTTGGAATGACAATTTGCATAAATATTGCGGCGACTTTAACTCCATTTGGTTCTGCTCAAAATATCCTAATTACAAATGAATTTGATTTGGACATATTATGGTTTATTATTAATTTAGGCCCTTATTTTGTCATATCATTACTATCTACTCTTTTATTGTTAGATAAGTTTTCTTTGAAAAGAGATATTAATTTCTGTGCTACTCATACATGCCGACCTGAAGAAATTGAGGGGGATACATTATTAAATGAACCGAATATAAAAAAGCGGAAGTTTGCAATAAATCTAATAGGATTATTAATTTTTATTGTTTTACTTCTTATTGTTCCCGAAATTTACTTGGCAGGATTAATTGGTGCGCTAATATTCGTGTTAATAAATCCTATCAAAAATAAGGAAGGAAAGAAATCTTTATCCCTCTCAAAATATCTTTCCAATGTGGATTACAAACTCATATACTTTTTTATAGCATTGTTTATTTTTGTGGGATTATTAGACGCAAATGGAACATTAATTATCATTGAAACGTTGATTTCGAATGTATCGGCTGAAAATGAGTTTATCTTGGCCATAATTATACTACTAAGCACTTCAATTTTAAGCGGTTTAATAGATAATACGCCCGTGACTATAATTTTCATTCCGATTGTAAGATTTTTATTTAAATTACCTGAATTTTATCTCGGTCCTCTTGTTGTCGCATTCATTCTGGGAATTAATCTGGGAGGAAACTTCTTACCACAAGGCTCAGCCGCAGATTTAGCAACTTTAGAAATCAGTAGAGATAATCAAGTTGAAGATATGTCTTATAAGCGACTATTTAAAGTAGGAGGATTATATGCGCTTTTTCACGTTTTACTTGGGATTGGATATCTAGCAGTATTAGTGTTTCTTTTTTAATCTAAAAAAAAAAATTATATGAGATTCTTATTTTCCCAAATACTAATAGGATTAATCCTAACCTAATTTACAATATGATAGATTATTACTCTAAAGTAGAAAAATATGGATGTATTGATCTAAATCCTTCTAAAGAGCATATTGCTGGTACTTTTGCCTCATTTGAGTTAATATATACCGCAGGTATTTATGGTATGGATGATCTGGGCGGATTAAAAATCTTATTTAGATATGCTTGTGACCAGAGTCCTCTTCAGATGAAGAAACCTAAAGCTGTGGGTTATACAACTGCGATTGCATCAAATGGAGCCGCAGTAGAATTATCATATTATTTAAGAGAAGGAGAACGACCATGGTATAAAGTACTCAAGATTAGAATAGCTGGGAAGGGCTTAAAGGAGGGAGAAAAAATCATTATTAGAGTGGGAGATCAAAGGTTTGGATCTCCAGGAATTAGATTACAAACTTTCGTGGAACCAGAATTTGAATTCCGTACCTTAGTTGATGTGTTTTCTACTAATTTTTTTAAACCTATTAAAAGTCCTAAAATTGCTCTTATCAGTGGAAAACCTACTAGATGGAAACTTATTTTACCAACATTACGTCGAGCAAAACAAACATTTACATTAAAAATACGTGCTGAAGATAAATGGGGAAATCCCTCCAATCAAATAAATGGCAGATTTATTCTTAAATCAAATACTAAAATTGACGGATTACCATCCATTTTTAATTGGAAAATGGGAAATTACTCGAAAATTATTGAAAATCTCTCAGTTGAACAAATAAAAAATAATGAATCCGTTATAAGAATTAAATTATTAGATGATACTAAAAATAATCTCACTATTTCAAATCCCTTAGTGATTAAAAAAAACACTTCTCTTCTACATTTTTGGGGAGACATTCACGGTCAATCTCAGGAAACTATCGGGACGAATACAGCCCGAAGTTATTTTGAATTCGCTCGAGATTATGCATTTTTGGATGTTATAGGTCATCAAGCAAATGATTTCCAGATAACAATAAATTTATGGAAAAAAATCAATCGACTATCGGATGAGTTTAATCATCCAGGTAAGTTTATAACTCTTATTGGGTATGAATATTCCGCAAATACTTCGCTTGGCGGAGATAGAAATGTTTATTTTCTAGAACCACATCGACAGATTCATCGCTCTTCTCATGCATTAATTCAAGATAAAAGTGATCTTGATACTGATTGTCTCTCTGTCTCTGATTTATTTAGTGAACTTATTAAAGATAATCCAGATTATGAAAGATCTGTCTTAGTTATTGCCCATGCGGGGGGAAGATACGCAGATATTTTGAACTTTCATGATGGAAGATTAGAAACTTCCATAGAGATTCATTCAGCTTGGGGCACATTTGAATGGCTTTTGTGGGATGCATTTGAGAAGAATTATAGAGTTGGAATTGTTGCTAATGGAGATGATCATAAAGGACGCCCAGGATCTGCATATCCTGGAATTTCTAAATTCGGGGCCTTAGGAGGACTGACATGTTTTTTAAGCGAGGATTTATCTCGAGAGGCTATTTTTAAAGCTCTCAAACGGCGACATCATTATGCAACAACTGGAGAGCGCATATTCCTAGATCTTATAGGGATTTTAAATTCTGATGGGGTTGTTTTTGAAAGAGATCCTGCTCTTTATCCTAATAAAACAGTAAATTTTGAAAAATCTAGAGAAACTCGCATGGGAGATATTGTTAAAATATTCAAAACAAATAGTAAAACAGATTATAAGATCACTCTTAAAATTAATATAGAAGGGAGATCACCCATAGAAAGAATAGAAATTTTCAATGGAAATAAATTAATAGAAACTATTAAGCCATTTTTGGGTAAGGAAAATAATAATAAAATAAATAATGAAGAATTTGAAAGAATAAGAATCTTATGGGAAGGAGCAGAATTTAGAGCACGTCGACGTAATGTAGAGTGGGTTGGTGCGGCTGAATTTGTCGAGAATACTATAAAAGAAATTAAATCGTTTAATTTCTGGAATGCCAGTGCTCCATTGCGTAGAGAGGGGCCAAATAAGGTATCTTGGAAGACTATGACATCTGGCAATTTTCAAGGATTTGATGTTATATTAACGGATAGAGAAAAGGGTGTCTTGAGGTTTAGATCATCTCAAATCAGTTTTGATTTGCTTATTTCTGAGATATCGATTCAAGAGAAAATATTTCAAGTCGGAGGATTGGGGAAAAGAGTACGTATATTTCGTCTTCCCAATATAAATAAGGAAGACTCTTGTTATTTGGAAAAACATTTTGAAATAGACCCTTTAAATAGAGAAGATGATCGTTTTTGGATCAAAATTACATTCGAAAATGGGCATCAAGCGTGGTCAAGCCCTATTTATATTATAAAAGAATAATATTTGGTTTAGAAGGAATTGATTAATTAACCATAAATTTATATTTTTCCGTTACATATAGATTATACATCGAAATTAGTGTTTGAAATAATAATAAATAGGCGAATTTAAGTTTATTTTTAAATCACGGCAAATAGGTCTAATATAACATGATTCCAAAACAAATGAGAGAGTTTTTATGGGAACACCTTCCCATCAGTGCTATTGAAAATCGGTTAGTCAAAGAACAAGGCAAATGTTATTTAGAGTTTGAAAGTAAAGATGAACATCTTCTTTCCCATATCGGGATAATTCGAGATAAATTAGGGCCTAATCTAGTTGTTTGCATGTGGGATGAAGAGTCAGAAATGGAAATTGGAGGTTATCTGATAGTTGATAATATCTCAATGGGAACACCTTCTATGGGGGGAATTAGAATGTTACCCGATCTGGTCCCCTCTGATATTTATAATTTAGCAAGAGGAATGACATTAAAAAATTCTGCTGCAAACTTGGCATATGGAGGAGGTAAAGCAGGTATAGTCGCAAATAGAGAAATCTCTCCTCAAAAGCATAAAGAAATTATAAAGGGGTTTGCCCGATTAATTAAAAAATACCAGCATTTATATGTCCCAGGTCCTGATGTGGGAACAAATGATAAAGATATGAAAACTATAGCGATAGAAAATGGCATAGATAGTACAGTATCAAAAACAGCAGATATGGGGGGAAATAGAATAGACGAATTAGGAGCCGCGGGAGGAGGAGTAGTAATCGCCCTCCAAACCCTTTTAGAAATCATGCCTCGATTAAGAGTATTGCCTCAATTCTCGAACCTTGAAATTCCCTCACAAGAGAATTTAGATATTATATTACAAGGATTTGGGGCTGTAGGTGCTCATGCAACACGCATTTTGAAAGAGAGAATACCTAAAGCGAAAGTTATCGGAATAAGTGATATTGAAGGATATTTACACAATAAAGATGGATTACCTGTCGAAGAATTATTTGATTTATGGACAGAAAAAACATTGGTGACAACAGAATATTTTAAATCTCATCTTATTGATAAGGGTTATAAATTTCCTACTAAATTTTCAACAAACCCAGATAATTTATTACGAGAAGATGCTTTTTGTATGGTCCCAGCAGCGCCCGTATTCAATTATCTTGGAGTAAGAAAATCAGAAAACTGTTCTATGACTGTGGAAAATATGGGAAAATGGCAATTAATTGTTGAAGGTGCTAACACCTATTCCCCAGATCCTAATAAAAAGGCTGGTAGAACTCGGATGGAACAGATTGTTTATCGTGAAAATGGTGTGATGATTGCTAATGATTATTTAGTAAACTCGGGGGGAGTTATATTCGCTGCTCAAGAACATATTATAAAAACACCCGATGAGCTACAAATACCAGAAGAGATGTTAGGGAATGAAGAGGCAGTTAATGATTGGTTAAATGAACATGCCGAAGAATTCAAACTTTTATCCAAAAAACGTTTAGAAGCTGGAAGAGACGCGAGAGAAGGAGTAATCAGGCATAATATGATAGAATTAGTTGATATGTTGACAGCTAACCAGGAACTTTTGCCGACTCCCGCAGCAGAAAGAATAAGTCTGAAACGTCTTGCCAAGAGTGAGCGTGAGAAAACTGCTGTGGACATTATGGAAGACATTTCCATAATTGATATAGATAGCTCTATTCATGAAGCTGCATCCATGATAATAAAAGGTCCCAGTAATATGGTCGCTGTTCTCTCTGATAAAAAATTGGTTGGTGTCATTACAGCATGGGATATAACTAAATCCATCGCAGATCGTAAATTTACATCAAAACTTGAGGAAATTATGACTAAAGATGTCATTAGTGCCGCACCTAATCATGATCTTTTGTTGATAATTAGCAGATTAGAACAATATCAAATATCTGCAATGCCTGTTGTTGATAATTCCCAAGTTCTCGGTTATGTAAGTTCCGATCTAATAACTCAGCGGTATGTAGCCCGATTTATGCAAGATCAGGAATTTTTAAGATTATAATTTTTTAATCTTTTTTTAATGATCAATACCATAAAATAAGTTATTGATGCTTAAAGCACGATAATTCTAATTTTTTAAATTCTTAAAAATCTTTAGCACTCTTAGGAATTCCAATATATCAATTTAAGGAAAGAAAATAGATAATATTCGACTTAATTACTCTAAATATAAATGTAAAATTATAAAGCTTTTTTACTCATATTTAAGGAGAGGCTACATTAGTTCAATCTCGACTAGGACCGACTCGGGAATTTGAATCTTCATGATTAAATGCATGGACTTTTCGTTTGCTATTACCTCGAAGAGTCTTTTGTGGATCCGCATCTCGAATTTAGCCCATGTAGCAGTTCCCTGACCCGAAGGAGATTTCCTGGTAGGGACTTCCAATCGTTTCGTCGGTAAAGGAATCGGTCCGTACTTCTTGATGCCTTGTGTTTTACACACCGTTTCAATTTGCTCGCACACAGATTTAAGCGCTTCTAGGTTTATGGATGATAGTCGAATTCTCGCTTTTTGCACGTTTCTGCACCAATGTATTTTTACTTAATATGAGTCATTTTAATTCATTCTATATAGCAATAAGTAATAACAATAATTATTATTCTTAAATAAATTTTTTTATAATTCTCGATTACTCTAATGCCTTTCTAACATATTGGAAAAAAATATGAGGAAAAAGAAGATTTTTTGGATATATTTAAAAAACCTATGTTAAATTATTTATACATGATTTCGAATTTTTTAATATTATCCATCTCAATAACATTATTTATCCTTGTAGGAATCATTTTTCAAAAAAGCCGAAAATTTAAAACCGATATAAAGTATCTCATGTTCACCTTAATAAGCATTGCTATTGCCAATACGGCAGTAGGATTAAATTTTGATAATTCAATTCTTACATTGATAATGACAGCGTTCTTACCATTAGGATTCTTATTTTTATTTTTTCATTATGAAGAAATTTCTCACCCAAGACCGAGATTAAGCGCATTAATAATCTTGTTTGGGTTATATATTCTTTTAATATCCTTCAAATTAATGATCCCTTTATATATGTGGCTAAATAATATCTCTTTTGATATTCCATATGTAGATTTAAGAGGATATAGTGATATGTTTATCTACACTCTCTTTTGGATGTCTAATTTATTCCAGTCATTCATAATTTGTGGCGTCTTTCTTTTGGCTTTTTTAACGGTGATCAAGGTGCTTAAAGTAATTAAAATTAAGGCTATCATTATTGAATTAGTTGGTTTGATATTTTTAATCATTTATGGGTTGCTATACTTGATTCGAGATATCTTTTTCTATGAAACTGCTTATGAGCTTTTAACCTCAATTGCTTTAGTATTCTCCTTAATAGGTCTCGTACTAATAATTTCCAATTTCATAGTCCATCCTGATTATCTCTATTTAATACCTTTTTCAATATTCAATTTCATGATTTTTAATGAGGGGGGGACTTCTTGTTATTTTAGGAAAGTGGAAGCATTGGATGAAGCTCAACCGCAAAAAAATATGGAACATTTAATGGCAGGAGCATTATCTGCAGTTTCGACAATGTTTAAGGAAGTTCTTGGAGCAGGAGCTAACATCCGTTATATAGATGCGGATGATTTCATCATTTTAGTGACTTCTCTTCCGAAAAAAAAGGGCATTTTTGTAGTGATTTCTCGTGGAGAGGCTGCTCTCTTTAAGAAATCACTTATAAGATTTACTCGTAAATGGCCTATACAATTGTTAGATGAGATTAATGGAATGTTTGATTTAAATGAAATAAGTCCTAAAATTGATGAATTAATCAAAACTTCCTTTCCCTATGTAGCTTTTTAAGCTATAATTTAATAATAGGAATCGAGATTTACACCATATTTTTGATAATGGGCTTTTGTGAATTTCCAACTATTTTTATTATAATTTTTCAGAAATTCTTCATATTTTTGTGGTTCTCGCCCCTTTGTGGTCATACTTCGTAGGACTGCTTTATTATCATAGACATAAAGAAGATTATTTTTAATTCCTTCAATATATTTTTGGACTGCTTTCTCAGGAGACATTGCCTGACTTTGCATTTGTTTGAGAAGATCATCTGAAATCTCTTTTAATTTCTCTTCTCCTATGTCTTCTATAAGTTTCTCAGGGTATTTTACTTTACTTTTTAGATAGATATCTGTCTTTATATAGGATGGAATAATTACAGAGACATTAATATTAAAAATGCTAAGTTGCCCGAATAATGCTTCAGAAAGACCTACCACCGCAAATTTCGAATAAATATAAGGAGGAGGTTCCGTTAGACCTATAATTCCAGCTCCAGAAGCAACATTCACTATATACCCTTGTTGTCTTTCCATCAGATCTGGAAGAAATGTATGTATGGAATTGATTATTCCCCACAGATTTACATTTAATACTTTCTCCCAGTCCTCTAACGTGATTGCTAAGATATTTCCGCCGATGGCAATTCCAGCATTGTTAATTAATAAATCTAATTGATCGAATTTCGAGTAGAATTCTTTTTTTGCATTTTGATAATCTTTAATCTTGGTCACGTCGCACTTTATACCATATACATTAGCTTCTGAATCAGTTAGCTCTTTTATTACACTCTCTAAATTATGTAAGTCAATATCCACTAGAAAAAGATTCATTCCCTCTTTCGCAAGTATAGATGCAAATTCTCTTCCTATTCCATTTGCAGCTCCCGTAATAAAACAATTCCTATTTTTTAATTCTTTCATAAAAAAACCTTCTAATAATAGATTATGCAAAATAATTGTTTATATAGATTTCGCGAGATTAATATATGAATATTATATTCATAGAGGGATATTTAAATACTTGCGTTTACGATAACTATAAAATCAATAGCTTTTTAAAGGAGAAATTTATTTCCAAGATGAACATTTTCAAGATAATTTTGCGCCACTTCAAGACATTTATATGCTTGTTTTTTAGAAGTTATAGGTAAATCATACATTTGATAATCTGGATGGAAAACCAATAGAGAATAAGGAATTTTAGAATCAATTAAGCTTACAAATTTGGCAATTTTTTCGACCTCTTCATGATTAATATAACCTGGAACCAATAAAGTGCATCCACTCATCTCAGGTACACCATTTCGTGTTCCGAAGTAATTTTCAGCTAAAAATTTGAAATTATCCAAGGTTCTTTTATTACTTACCCCACAAAGAGCATAATTAAGCTTCTCAT
>JAWOFX010000031.1:0-15488 GCA_046497275.1 Promethearchaeia archaeon
TCGGTTTCTGATGATAATATGGTCATATCCTGCTTGTTTCATATAAAATCCAAAACTCATACTTCCACAGGAATTAGCTATTGCTCCCGTAGCAGGGAATTTAGATAAGACAACCGTTCGGGAAGCACCAGGCATAATAGTTCCGACTAAGGGACCTGTTCCAATAATGATTATGTTATCAGAGGAGAGAGGCCTAATTTCTGGAGTTATTAGTTCTGCTCCGAGTCGACAATTCATACCTATTCCCCCGATGTAATGAGTAATGTCTTCAGTGCTTTCTTTTTCAACTAAAATAGTACCCGTTGCTAAATCAATATTGAGAATATTTCCCGTATAGCCGTTTTTATTCATAAATCATCTTCCTCCACTATTTCCAATGCTTCATAAATACAATGCTCTATGCATAATCCACATTTTTTACAGGTGTCTAAAATTTTTAACTGTGGTTTATGCCCATAGGGAGTGCGTATTTTAATGTGAGAGAGATCTGGGTTAAATTGTTTTGTAAATGTGAATGAGCAGATTAATTGACATATACGGCATCCAGTACAATTTTCTGGATTAAATCGAATATTGAAATCTGAGTGCAATTGCATTTTTGATCATTTATATATTATTATAGATTATTAGATTAGATTTGTAAATAAAACTTTAATTAATATGAATCCTAAAAATCTACTAAAAATTATAAACACACTTGAATATCATTTAAAGTTATCTAATTAAACTAAAAATGGTGAAAGAGAAAGAATTAGGAATTGTTTGAGAAAAGAATTATTATATTATAGAATTTCTTTTTGATAAGGTAAGAAGACCCTCTTTTTAATTAACTTAAGAATGTTTTCCGCGTCTGCTACAGAAAATTTCCCTCGCTTTCCAATTAAATATGTTATAAAAAAATAATCAGTTTGTTCAGTGATAATATTTTTAGCTCTTTTTACCAATAATTTTTCTTCTGATGAGAGTTTTTTCATATGAATTTTTTCATTAATTTTTAGGGGATATGTTAGGGTTGTATTTAAGTGTTCATCAATTAAATCTCTAATACCTTCAAACTGTTTTATTTTACCACCTTGAAATTGACGGATTGACTCCCCATAGTATTTTTCTATACTTAATGAGAGATCTTTAATAGATTCAAGAAAATCTACAGAAGGATCTTCACTCATGATTAAGATTAAGCGAAAATTTTTAAATTCTGACATTAATATTTTGGATTTTTGGAAATCTAATTTAATAGTCTGCGCTAGTTCTTGAGTATTAGTGAGTTCGATGCCAAAGCTACGCATTGCTTCTAAGAATCCCGAAACTAATGTAGCATTCATTTCTTTACCAGCAAATTTTTGTTGATATACCTCCAATCCAGATTTCTTATCAATTATTAAAATATATTGAAGGTTAAGGATATCCATATATTTATTATATATTTTTTGACGATGTTTTTCCTTTTTAGCTTTTTCTCGTTTGTAGACTTGATACGTTCCGATACTTACAGCAATACCCACTATAGAGCCAACAACAATAGTGACTATTATCATAGGATCTAAGGTGAAAGGAACAGTTATTTGAAATACTTGAATTTGAATTCCTGCATCAGTGGCGTTGTTCCAAATGATATATCCTTTATAAATACCTTTAAGAGGATTTGAAGGTAATTGATATGAAAATGGGGTATCTGCAGATTGTTCCACTTTAGTTTCTTGATATTCTAAAAATCCATCTGAATCATACAAAATAAATGTTATGTTCCCTTCGGAAGTTGGAGAAACTGAGAATTGTAAGTCTTGTTGAGGTTCAAGAGTGAGAGACCCAAACGTAATTGAAAAATCGATTTTTTCTGAAATGGCTTTTATCTCCCAAGCAGCCACTTCTATTAAGTTATCAGGGATAACTATATATCTATTAATAGTATCGATTGTACAATTTTCAGAAACATCATTAGTATTTTTAAAGATTTTAATATTCTCCCAATTAATTGGATAATCAAATCTTATAGAATTATTACAATTGCAAGATATAATATCTGGTTCAACCGTCCAATTAATATATTCTCCCGATTCTTTTATGATACTTGTTCCAAGAGAATGGAGATTTTTAGAAAATTTAGCGTAATAAGATATATTAAATAATAATTTTGATGACACATCGTTAAAAACTTCTATAGCAATAGGATTTCCATTATTCGAGGCATAGTTTATCTGAGTTAAATTTAATTTTCCAGTCGCTATTGTAGTTGTGTTTTCGACTGGATAAACATCATTTTTAATTTTTACTGACATATTCAAATCAGAGGGATAAAATTGATCGATTTTTTTTTGATCTAATTTATATAGAAAAGTAGATTCATTATAAGAAAGCCACCCTCCTGAACTATAATGTATTGACCTATATAAATCTGGAAATTTTGGATCATTATAGTTATATTCCCATGAATAAGAGTAACCACCTGTTTGAATTTTAGACCTATTTATAACTAAAAAATAATTACCTTCAGGTAAGATTTTGGGTAATGAAAAATTTTGATAATGCCATTTCAATTCATTTGTTATTTTTAAATTCTCTTGAACCAATATAGTTCCATTAGGAGTATTTGTTGCGCTATTACATCCTTGTATTTGAAAATACATTATATCTCCGGGGTCAATTAAACCAACTCTTCCATATATATATGCTCCAAATATCTTTGTCTTAGATTCTAATTTCATTTGAATAGCTAAAGCATCCTCTGCAGAATTTTTAGATATATCATCATCATCCGTGTTTTGAGAATTATTCTCTCCAATAAAGATTTCTCTTTCAAACTCTATATCTGTGAAATTCATTTCGAGATTAGTTAAATTCCAACGATCATTTGAAGGAAGATCTAAAGCTATAGTGTTTAAATTTTGTGATGAATTAGATCCTTCGGCAAATTCTAATATATCAAATTTGTGAGATGTACTATAATTAAATTCATCTGTTTGCGCACTAGAATAATTTGAGAATATAAATATAATTGTCAAATTGAATACAAAAAATAATACAAACAAAATAAACCTATTATTTACTCGTCTCAATCAGTTCCCCTATTATTAATAATGAAAATTTATTATGATCCAACTATAAATAAAAAAATATAAATTTCTTATCTATAATCTAAAAATATTTCTATTTATATCTTTCAGTATAATATTTTCCCTTTTACAAAAAAGTCTTAGAAATGAAAAAGATATCCAAGGGAGATAAATTAGCCATTTTTCCATTTTACTATAGCATGGGAAGTGTTATTTTTAGAAAACTTGAGTTATAAGATCACCAAGAGGAATACTTGTTTTCATAATCAAATCAACTCCCTGCTATCCTCTCTGGATATTTTGTTTGGGCTTTTAAATTCTCGCGTAATATTAAGTTAAGAAGTTCACAGCGTTTATCACTATAGTCGGGATCATCCCATAAATTATTCAATTCATGTGGGTCATTTTTGCGATTATATAAATCCCCAAATTCGGGAGCTTTTTCATACACAGTTAGTTTATAATCTTCGGTAATTAAATGTCGTAACCTTGATTCAAGCGGTCCAATTTCTTCATCGTTTTCGATTAAAACTGAATTTCGAAGACTAAGCGTCGGATCTTCTAAGATAGGAGTAATATCGAATCCTTGCATTTTAGGAGGATGATAGCGCTCTTTCACATTTAAAAGATTCAATATTGTTTTTGGGAGATCTATAGTACTGACTAAAGATTCACATTTTTTTCCTTTTGAAAGTCCTGGAACTTTCCATATCAAAGGAATTTGCAGAACACCATTAAATGGACAAGGCCCTTTAAACAATAATCCATGGTCTCCCATGAGATCCCCATGATCACTTGAAAAAATTACCATCGTATTTTTAGAAAATTCTAATTTTTCTAATGCTGCAAGTATTTGTCCTATACAATAATCGATATATGAGATGGAGGCATACGTCAATGCGGTAATATTTCTGACCTCTTCCTCTGTCGATTCGCGCAAAAAGGCTTTTTTAAAAGGGGGATTTTCAATTAAAGGTCCTAAATATGTGTGATCATATAATCTTTCAATATCATCAAAACTAGCGGGGAGTTCTATATCCACTGGCTTGTACTTTTTTTGGTATTTTTCTGGGGGATATAAGGGATAATGAGGATCTGGGAAGGAACAATGTAAATAGAAAGGTTTATCCCCGTACTTTCCATGGGCATGACGTTCTAAGAATGCAATAGTTCTCTCCTTCACATATGTAGTATTGTATAAATCTCCTGGAATCGCATCGCAATAAAGACTGAATAAATTATCGTAATTTACTATTTTTTTTCTCATTTTTTCAGCTTCTTTTGGAGATTTCTCTATCAACCATTCTAAATAGTGTCCAGCACATATACTCCCATTTCCAGAAACAACTTCCACTTCTTCATACCCATAATAAGGTTTTGGAAAATTTTCTGAAGTAACTTCTTTTTTTGCCCATTCAACTAAACCTTCATAGGACTTATATCTATGTTTAAAAGGGGCCATCCAATATTGATGATGGATTTTTCCAACAGCAGCAGTATGCCAGCCTCTCTTTCTGAGAGTTTTTATCATGGTAGGGGCATCTTCATCCAAATTAATTCCATTACTCCTTACTCCGTGAACATTTGGATACACTCCAGTTTCTAAGGTTGCTCTATTTGGCATACATATAGGATTAGTACAAAAATAATTTGTAAACTTAACACCTTCCTCCGCTAATTTATCAATATTTGGAGTTTTCACCATTTCATTGCCCATACAACCAAGATGGTCATAACGTAAAGCATCACACATTATAAAAAGAACATTCATTTTTTCACTCATGGTAACCAACTAAAAAATTATTATATCCTAATTATACCTAATGATTGTATTATTCTACTTTAGATTCATTTCTATAAGTTAAAAATCTTATTGGAATAAAAAAACGTAATTTTACTACTTTATATTTAAAAATTAAAATAAAGAGAATGAATTGTTAAAATTTGTGAAAAAAATTAGAAAAAAGAAGATAGGAATAAACTATTAACTTTTTAGCTTTTTTAGCACATAGGCAAAATTCTCTCCTAACGTTCTAAAGGTTCGTATTCCCTCTTTATCATCTTTAATGTCGCCTGGAGCTAATCCATATCCTAAATTCCAATAACTAGACCCAACGACAATCATCTGGGCAATAAGGAAAAAATAATTGATACTTTCAAACACATGGACCCCCCCTCCTCGTCTCACAGCAACCACTCCTGCCCCTACTTTTCTTTTTAATAGATCACCGCTAGCTCTACAAACATAACCGGCTCTTTCAATCAAAGCTTTCATATTTGTTGATACATCAGCAAAATATGTCGGGGATCCTAAAACGATTCCATCTGCTTCGATCATTTTTTCAATATATTCATTCATTCCATCATCGGGTAAAACGCATTTCCCATCCTTATTTTCGGAACAAGTTCCACAAGCAGTACATCCTTGCAGGTTTTTTTGCCCCAACCAAATATATTCACAATCAACACCCTTTTTACTTAATTCATCCATAACAATATTTAGAGCATGATATGTGTTTCCTTTTTTCCTAGCACTCCCATTAAATAAGACAACTTTCATAATTTTTCAAATCACATTTATTTATTCTATTTCCTTTTAATTCTCAGAGAAATAAATTTATGCTATTTAATTTTTAATATATTAAAGATTTTTACTAAAATTTATGAATCAAAACGCATCTAATCTTCCAGAACTCTTAGCTCCAGTTCAAAATTGGAAAACTCTTAAATTTATTGAAAAAATCCCAGATTCTATATATTTTGGTATTGAGGATTTCAATATGAGGTTAAATGCTCAAAATTTTAAAAAAAAGGAGCTCAGAAAGATTGTAGAATATTGCCATTCTCAGGAACCACCATTGAAAGCATATTTATGTACAAATATCTTGATCTATAATTCAGAATTACAAGAGCTTAGAAATATTATAAGGGAAGCGAAGCTAGCAGAGATAGATGTAATTATCGCCCATGATATAGCTGCTATTGAATTTGCGAGAGAATTTGATGTCAATTTTCACATATCTACCCAAGCAAATGTTTCTAATATTATGTCTGCCCAATTTTATGAAAATCTCGGTGCAGAGAGAATAATTTTAGCCCGAGAACTCTCGCTAAATCAAATAAAAGAAATTAAAAGGAGCTTAAAATCCACAGAAATAGAAACTTTCATTCATGGTTCTATGTGTACTTCTATTAGTGGAAGATGTTACTTTTCGGCTACAATTACAGGATCATCGGAATATTCTGCAAATAGAGGCACTTGCGTCCAACCATGCCGTCGTGAATGGAAATTAATAGATGATCAAAAGAATGAATTAATTTATGATGGAGAGATGTTCTTAAATGCAAAAGATCTCTGTATGATTGAATACATTCCAGAATTAATTGATGCTAATATTGATGCCTTTAAAATAGAAGGAAGGATGAAGGATCCAGTTTATGTTAGGACTGTATGTGAATGTTATAAAGAAGCCTTAATTAGTTATTATGATAATACATATTCGCAAGAAAAAATTGACAATTGGACAAAAAGACTTTCAAAAGTATATAATCGGGGATTTCATACAGGGTTTTACTTTCAGCGTCCTTCTCTTGACCAAGTTCAATTTGATAAAAGAGGTAATATATCTCCTTGGAAAAAAGAGTACATTGGAAGAATTATTTCATTTAACAAAAATTCTAAGACTGCAAACATTCTTATTGAAAATAATAATATAAGATTGGAAGAAGGAGAAGAGATTCTTTTTGAAAATAAAGACAGTATAAAGGTTGATAAATTAAAAAAGATTCTTGTGAAAGGAAAACGTGTTAAATCATTAGAATTATCAGATAAAAATTCCTCTTTTGAAATTAATATCTCCATTAATAATGAAACTATACGAGGAAATAAAGTTTATAAATTTTCTAAAATATCTTAAAAATCTATGGAATAATATTTTTTTGATCAGAAATAAGTTATAATAATGTAATAATCATTAATCGAAAGAAAATAAATATTTTATTAAACCATTTTTGAAAAAACATACATTATTAATATAAAATATGTCATTTGAAGAGAAACGGAAGGAATTAGTAGATGAGCTAAAGGAACGAGGAATATTAACTCAAAAAAATGTAATAAATGCAATGTTAAAAGTTCCAAGGGAAAAATTCATTCCTGAAAGTGTTCGATCCTCTGCTTATATTGATACTCCATTGGCTATAGGATCGGGTCAAACTATCTCAGCCCCACATATGAATGCTATGATGTGTGAGATACTTGAACTCAAAAAAGGAGATAAAGTTCTTGAGGTTGGAACAGGATCAGGGTATCATGCTGCTTTATGTGCTGAAATAGTTGCACCAGCTAATTCAGATTCTCAAGGGCATGTCTATTCTATTGAACGACACGAGGATTTAGCAGAAGAAGCAAGGAAAAATTTCGGGGAAACAGGATATTCTCAAAGAATAACAGTTATTATAGGAGATGGAACATTGGGATACAAAAGAGAAGCACCATATAATAAGATCTTAGTAACTGCAGCTTCTCCAAAGGAAGTTCCCCCTCCTTTAGAGGCACAGTTAGCTGAAGGAGGAATAATGTGTATTCCCGCTGGTGCAAAACGATTTACTCAATTTTTATATAAGATTACGAAAATAAACGGGACGATTAAGCGAGAAAGAATAACAGGGGTAAGATTTGTCCCGTTATTAGGAAAATATGGATTTGAAAGTTAGATTCAACTAATTTTTGAATATTTATGTTTTTCTCGTCTTTTTTGTAATAATTCTTTACGTATATCGTTTACATACTTGCTTCTATCGATTTTTTCCTTTAAATAATCCTCACATGCATTCCAACATGCTTTAGTATCACAATTGACTCTACATTTATCAAGTTTAAACATAGTTCATCCCCTCTTAATTTTACCTTTCTTGCATTAATTATATGTAAAAAAGGCATTATTAAGGTTCTCATTATAGTCTAGAATTTTAAATGAGATAACCGATATAAATTATAAATAAAGATATGCCTAAGTTCTCATAATTTAGCAAAAATAAGGGATGATTTACTTATTTATTAAGTTTTTTATCCATCAATTTTTTACGTACGCCTTTAAGATATTCGTTTCGTTCTAGGAATTCTTCAAATGTTTTATGATTGAAACTCCAAGACTTTCTATTCTGATAATGACGATATTCTCTCATATAGATCGAAAGAAATTATTTAAAGTTATTTTTAGATGGGTTTTCCAACTATTTAAATGTTAAGAAATTCGACGAATTATTAGGATTGAAAAGAAAAAAGAGGAAAAAGTGAAAAATTTAAAAGTGATGCCTTAACTACAAGATAGTTATCTTAATATTGATTGTAAAATCTTTTTCAAAATTGAAAATCGGAATAACATTAATTCCTTGAAAAATATCCTTATAGCCTTCATCTGTCCAAGTATAGGAGATTAGTGGGAATTTAATTATTTTATTATTGAGATTAGAATCAATTTCTAAATCGAAAGTTAGATCATAATCTTTGTCATAAGCGCTAAAATGAGTAATAGAATATTGAAATGGGTCTTGAAGAAGAACATCCTGTATTATATCTTCTTCTAGTTGATGACTTTTCCACGAAAAGTTTTTTGGGTCTCCATTAAAGAAGAAAGGAATATCAACACCTAAATTTAATTTTTTTAAGAATTCTCCTAAATTATCATCACTTTGAGGATTTTTCAATATATTGCCTTTAATAGATAATTCTATAATATTTTTCTTAACTAAAATTTCTTTTCTTATTTTTATGCCAAAATTATAATTTGAATCAGCATGTCTTATCCACCCTTCTTTCTCTAAGATAATTATTGCTTTCTGATCATCTTTTTGTGTTTTTATTACCTCAAAATTAGCTTCGGGAAAATTTGAGTATTCATCATATTTATCATCAGCTAATTGTTCTAAAGAAATATCATTTTGAAAGAATCTAATTCTAAGCATGCTCCTTCTAAATCTATCGATCGAAATTTCATTCTGTTCAATTTTCTCTTTTTCATGATATGCTTCCTCCCATCTTGTCAATGTATTAAGCAAATTGTAAGCCTTAGGTTTATAATCTAGCTCAAAAATAGTACCTCCCTCAAAAGGGTTTATATATAAGTTTAATAGATCTGATTCAATAATTAATTCTGTACGAGTTTTTTTAGTAAAATCCAATGGAAGAATACTCATATATGATTTTAAATTTGGAAATAAAATTTGATTAATCTCATCTATTAGGTTTTCAGCATTGATTAAGTGTTTATAAATCGCGAATCGCAAAAATTGTAAATAAACACCCCCAAATAAACCATGCCAATAGGGATCATTACATTGAGCTTTATAAATCTCATCCCAAACATTACTAATTTTTTGTTCGATTTCCTTTTTTTTATCTTGAATTTTTAGAGAATCCAGGTTTTGTTCAATTTGAATTAATTTTTCGCGCACATATAACATTTTTTTGTGCATATTATTAGACTCGGGATATTTTACAAGAAAATGTCGCCAAAATCCTCCTTTTAAAAACATATATAGTTCTTCTTTATCTTCATTTTCTCTTAATTTATCTCTATAATCTTCAAAAATTCTGCGGATTTTCGTGGGTAAAACCCATTCTTCCATTTTATCATAAGAAGCAGTTGGTAGGTATACTAAATCTTTTGCGGGAAAGGTTTTCATATATTCAGTAAGAGTTATCGATTTAATCCAATCATTTTTAACTATTCTTTCAAATAAGATAGGTATAAATGGTTTACCGTTATCACCCTCTTTGTGTCCATTCCCTTCAACATAACAGATTTGGTGTGTAGAACCCCAAACACCCATTTTCTCGGCATCTGATATAAGAAGTGCCATTCTATCTCCTTTCTCATCAGCTAATTCTTTTAAATGGTTAATTGTATATGTGGTTGGTTTCCATGGAGTTAAATATCTTAAATCTTCATTTATCGGGAAAATTCTAAGAGTTTTTCCTTGATCTTCTGTACTATAAGTATAAAGTGTCTCTTCTTGTGAAATCCCTGTCGATCTGAAATGGTTATCATCTACAATAACATATTTTAATCCCGCTTTTTCTAAAAAGGAGGGATAATTTGGTTCCCATACTCGTTCTGATAACCAAGCGCCATTTACCTCTAAATTGAATTCATTTTTGATTAATTTTGTTAATTTCTTAATTTGAGCAATCCTATCTTGCCTAGGGATTATAGCATATATGGGTTCATAATACCCGCCTCCTATGATTTCTATTTGACCCCGATTTGCCATAGTTTTAATTTTTTCAATAAATTCTTTTTTATTTTTAATAAACCAGTCTAAAATGTTGCCTGAAAAATGAAGAGTGAATTTTATATTCGGATATTTATACATGGAGTCAATTAATGGTTTATATGCCTTCTTATAAGATTCTTCGAATACCCATTCAAAATTATCAATAGGTTGGTGGAAATGGAAGACTAATGGAAAGAAAATTGATTTTTTATTATTCTTACTCATTTTTTTATTTTTCCTTTATATTGAAATTCTAATCTTTTTAATAATGAATTAATCAAAAAATTTTGGGATTGTTTGAAAGAAAGAAATTAATTTATTAATTCACTATAAAGATTTATAGATTTTATATAGGAAATCAATATAATCATTCCTAACTATTAATATTATATAATAACCACATTTCAATATTATTTTACCATAAATAAAAAACGGAATTGATGCAAAAATGTCTTTTTTAACACACTTGGATGAAACTATTGTTGAAAATTTTTTGAATTCAAATGAATTTAAAGCATGGCTTATCTCGAGAAGATGGTTTGGAGATAAATTTCTATTATCGAATTTAGATTTTTATATCTCATTGGAATATTTTGAAATTATTGCAGAGAGAATTTTTCTAACTGTTATTAAGATATCCAGGTCAGAGGAATATGAAAAAAAATATTTTCTCCCTCTATTATATTACAAAAATTTAGATCAAGTTTTAGAGTCTAGTGAAAAAGATAAGCATAATATTTTAAAACTCACGGAAAATACCTTTAGTAAAAAGATTGCTCTCACCCTTGAAAAAGAACAAAAAATTTTTACAATTAATCTAATAGAAGCGGAATTTACTCTCTATTTCTGGAAGAAAATGCTATTTGAACAAGAAATAACCGAAAGTTTTCCACACCTCTCATTAAAATTAACTTTGTATGAGGAACAATTCCAAGACGAAATCAATATGAAAAAAGTCCAAAATCTCATAGAGGCAAGTATTTACCCTGAACGATATGATGCTAAATTAGAACAATTAGGGAAAGGAAATACAACTAATTTATTGTTTAAATTAACACTCTTCAATAAAAAAGAGAAAAATGCGGAATCTATTTCTTATGTAATGAAGGCATATAAAGAATACTCAGATAGTTTAGAACCTTTAACGTTATTTGTATTATTGAAAAATAATTTTCCTGGAACACCTAAAATATATGGAACTATTGAACTTAAAGGAAAAGAAGCTATAGGAGTCTATGAGTATTTGCCAAATCAAGGAAATGTCGGTGATATACATTGGAATGAACTAAACGAGATGATCTATGAGGTTTTTTCAAATCCAAATGAGGATTATTCAAATTTGATCGAAAAAAAAGAGAGCTCTCGTTTAATTAAAAATTTTTGTACAGAAACGCTCCAAGTCTCTGATAGAATAGCTGAATCTATAAATGAATTACATAAAACCCTTATTTTTCCTGAAAATGAACATTATAAGTTAGAAGTAGTTGAAAGTGATTTTTATCTCAGTAATTATACTCAAAAACTAAATCTTATGATCTCAGATTTGCAGCATTTAATGAAACAAGAGTCTGAAAATATGTTCTATAATCTACCAAAAATCAGTTCAATCTTAATAGATACAAAAGACATTCTCGAAAAATTTAGAAATGAATTTCAAAAAGATAATATTGAAGTTCAAGCTGTTCATCAAGATCTTCACATGGAACAAATCCTTTATAAAAAAGAAAAGAATTCCTATAAATTCTATTTCATGGATTTTGAAGGTGATCCTCAACTCTCATTTGAAGAGAAGAAACAAAAATTCCCGATTGAAAAAGATTTGGCTTCTTATTTACGATCTTTAAGTTATATTAAATTCAATACACTACTCCAATATATCGAAAAAACAATTGTTAAAGAGGAGAGGTATGTTGTTGCTGAGGAGATTCTTTATAGTTTATTTTTCCGTAAAGGGACAAGAGAAAAAAGAAAAACTCTTAATAGTTTATTACATTTTTTAAATATATGGGAATCAAAAATCATGGGACGATTTCTTAAAGATTTAGAACCGAGCATTACATTGATAAATTATTATACAATTGAACGAATTCTTCATGAAATTCAGTATGAAATGCTTTTTAGACCTAATAAATTTATAATTCCATTATTAGGACTCCAGGAAGTAATAGAAAATAATTAACTTTTTTTATTTCTCTCTTCAATTTTTGCAAATTCAAAAGCAAAATGTGAGGCATCTCTTCGAACTGGTTGAATTATCTCCTTATATTTTTTCATAAGTTTGCTACTATCCTCAAGTTCTTCTGTAATGAATTCTTTATCATAATCCCCCTCATCTCCCTTTGTAATGAGGTACCAAATAAAGGCTTCAACAAACCTTTCAGGTCCAAACTTTTTAGATATTAGTATATAATTTTGCTTATCTATAAATTTTGGAAATAATCCATATTCTTCGCAGAGATCTAATTTATATGAAACATCATCTAATTTTCCTTCTAATCGAGCTAGGTCATTAATAAATCTGGCCAATTCAGTACCAAGCTCAATTTGTCTATGTTCATCAAATTTTGAGATTAAAGATTTAAAAAATCTTCTTTTTAATAGAATCAAGTCATTTTCGTTAAGCGATTTTATTGAACTATGATCAATTAGAAAAAAGCGAGCCCTCTCTAAATATTCTCTAATTACTGCAGCTTTAGTTAATCTTCGTTTATCACAAATTTCATCTAATGTTTGATCAAGCTCTGGACTTATTCTTACTGTGAGAATCGCATCCTTTTTATCTTCTTTTTTATCCTTTGGAGTCATAATTCACTTGATTTCACAATTGAAATGATTTTTGAATCTTCTATGATTCGATCTATTAATCTTAAGTAACGAAAGTAATTTTTGTATTTATTTTTACCCCCTTTTTCAATAAAAATTAAAATTTAAGTTATAAATTTATGAAGAAAAAAGGATTATTTTAATTTACAAATATATACCTGTAAAATGGCAGAGAATATTAAATTATTATGATTTTTCGTTAATTAAATACTTAATATCATAGATAATTTGGAGATTAATAAATATATCTCAATTGTAGTGAAATTGAATAAACATTTAAACTCTTAGTTCTATAATATCTAATATTCTTAATTTAAAATGCATAAAGGGTATTAATCTTAAGATTTAATAATATTTTTTCACAATATATGTATTTTGGGTTAAATTTTAGTAGATCGGAATATAATTTATATTTGAAATTCTATTTATACAATTGAATATTATTAGAAATCTTACTTATTTCTATTTAAGACCAACTTTTATTTAATTCTGGGTAATATAATTAAAAACTAAGTTGGTGTTTAAATCATTTTTTTAGAACAATAAAAAAGATTAATAATAAATTTATGTATTAGTTTGTAAGCTTAAGTAACTAAAGTAATTAATAAATATAATTTACTATAGAATCATAAGTTTTGAATTTTTATAGGATTATATTTTTGTCAATAGAAAAGGATTAATATAATTATTGGGCTTTAATGGAATAAACATAATAAATGAACTTCGCTTTATTAATTATGGATATTAATTTATAAATATTCAAATTGTTATTGAATAAAGGTGTCTTTTTTTATTAAAAATAAGAAAATAATTTTCTAATAATATCTTACTCTGATATTTTTTATATTTACTTATTTTTGAGCATTTTAAGAAATAGTGAAATTGGTATTAAAATCTAAACTATATCTAAAAAATCTCTATCTCCAATATTTTGTGATCATTTTGATATCTAAGTAGAAATAGTATTTTTTCTCAAATTTTTGATCCTAAGAAATCTCTCTCTATAGGATTTTTATGATTATTTTAGGAACTTTTTTATAGCCTATTAATATCTTTTTTAAGTATTTAGGAGATTAGATGATATATACAGATTTCTAAAGTTTTAATCAATTCTCATTTAATCAAACGGTTATTTATTGTTTTAAAGCAAATTAAAAGTAATTTGAAGAAATGTAGTATATTGTAAGTGAATGTAACTATTTAATTATTCTGAAGAATTAATATTACAATCGAATATCATAAAGTTTTTAACTAAGATATAAAAGGATAAAATTATTTTCTAAATTTGTTAAAGTAATCAAAATTTTTAATAAGGGTTATGTAAAAAATTATGGAAATTAACGAATTAACCGAAAGTGAAATTTTAGAGGTAGGTTTATTAGAAAATAATTCGGATTTGACAATTATTGATTCAGATAAGCATATTGAGTTAATAGTTAAAGCCCTTTCTTCAAAAACAAGACGAGAGATTCTGCAATATATCCGTACAGGTCCTATGGATGTGTCGAATATCGCTGCTAAATTAGATATGACTGAAGCGAATATCTCCGCTCAAATCAAAAAATTGGAAGAAGCAGGATTGATCTCTTGTGATTATAGCTCTGGAAAGCACGGGGTCCGAAAGATTAGTAAAATAAAATATAATCAATTATTATTACAATTTTCTTAAAAACTTATTTTTTTTATCTCAAAATTTCTCATTATAATACGATCAAGGGTTTTGATATATCATAAGATAATCAACACACGATTTATTCTAAATTATATTTGTTTAAATATGTAAGAATAGAGGAATCACAAATATGTTGTTAGTTTAGAATGAATTTAAATTTTTTAATCGAAAAAAAAATTATTGATAAATATCTAAGTAAATTTAAATCTCTTCAAAAAAGCACAGGATCATACGAAAAACAACAAAAGTCGAAATTTAAGTTAATTAATCAATTAATTAAGCTTCTGTTTAAATATAAAAACTTTGAATCTATAAATAAAAGCATAACAAATTTAATCTTTTTATATCTAAGTTTTTATCGTAAAAATACTCCTCCCGACTGCTTTATATCTCAAGATAATAATAACAGGGAGATGGAAAAAGAACAATATTTAGATATTTTAAAAAAAGAAATTTCTGGATATAAATTAGAATTCACTTAATATTTGAAATAATTATAAATCAGAAATTTCGTCGTCTTTATTAATTTATATTTATGGAAAATGTTGGAAGATTATAATTTTAACAGGTGATAAGATGAGTGAGAAAAGTCAAAAACTTAAAGATGGCATTCTATTTCCTTTATATATAAAAAATGAATTTCCAAATATTCACAAATTAAT
>JAWOFX010000082.1:0-8468 GCA_046497275.1 Promethearchaeia archaeon
TCTCTTGGATATGATCTTAAAACTACAAGATATGGGAGAAGAATCAATATTTTTATTATGGTTTAGTATTAATGAAATCATAAAAATTTAGATTTTTAGGAAACCATGACATTTTTTCCCTTTTTGAATGTCTTTTCAAAATTTTCTCAAATTTACACAAAAACATTTAAATCAAGAAACAACTTATTTTCATCCATCTTTTTAATACTAGTAAAAAATAAAATTACGGTAGTAATAATTCTAATACAAAGTGTATGAAAACTGGAAAAGGAAGAATAACTGAGAAAACCTCTGGAAATAGAGGATATAAAAGCACTTGGTTATATATTCCCAGTAAGCTTTCTAAAGATGAAGATTTTCCTTTTAAAGATGGCGAAAAGGTAATAGTGGAAGTTGTAGATAACCAGTTAAGAGTGAAAAAAATTTTTACTCTGAGCGATCTCACCCAAGAATATGGAATCCCGGATGCAACTCTGCCTAAGTTAGTAGAAAAAAAAGCAGAATATAATAGAGATAAGCCTTTATTGATATTTCCCGAGAAAATATTCTCTTACCAGGAGGTAAATGAAATTTCAAACAGAATCGCTCATGGACTTTCAGATCTATTTAAGGAATTAAATTTACATAATCCTAAAATAGCGATCTTCCTTCCAAATTGTCCAGAAGCAATTACGTGTTGGTTCGGAATATCTAAAATTGGGGGAATAGCCGTACCTATTAATTTTATGCTAAGTGATAATGATTTAGAATTTGTTTTAAATAATAGTGACTCAGAACTTCTAATAATAGATTATCAATATTTTAAGGATATTAAGAAAATTTTAAATACTTTAACAAAAATTAAGAGGATTATAATTCAAAATGCTCCTGCTGGATTTGAATATAATCGAAAATTACTTGATTTCAAAGTAATCTCTTCAAAGAATTCAAAAAATCCAAATGTAAATATTAAATCTTCTCAGCCGCTAGAAATTTTATATACAGCTGGAACAACTGGACATCCTAAGGGAGTGGTATATAAAAATCATCATACTTTATCTGGAATCAGCGTAGGGACAAAATTAGAAGATATAGGATTTGGTGCAGATAATCATAAAGTTTATTGCCCTTTACCCTTATTTCAGGCTTTTTCACGATATTTAGTTATCATTCCAGCGATGTATTACAATTCAGCAGTAATAATTCCAAACGAATTTGAATTATCAACTTTTTGGGATGATATAAATGAATATGCACCTAATGGTTTTTGTTATCTCGGGGCTTACTTATTAGAATTAATGGATAGAGATCCATCTTTGAATGATAGGAATCATTCATTAAAGTATGCATTTGGATTTGGAGCATTTAAAAAAATTTGGGAAGCGTTTGAGAGAAGATTTGGGATTAAAATAATTGAGGCATGGTCACTTGTAGAGAGTATTGGTTTGACAATTAATACAGTAGGTTCAAGTGGAGGGAAAACAGGGTCGATAGGCATCCCAGCAAGAGGATATGAATTGAGGATTGTCAATCCAGAAGGTAATGATCTCCCTGCAGGGAGTAATAATATAGGTGAAATTGTTTCGAGGACTAAGCTTCCTATAGAATTGGAATATTATAATTTGAAATCAAAATCTAATACTTCCATAGCAAATAATAGGTGGGTTTATACTGGGGATTTTGGATATATGGATCATGATGGGTTTGTCTACTTCCTGGGAAGAAAATCAGATATGATTCAGAGAGGTGATGAAATTTTCTTTGCTTTAGATATTGAGCGAGTTGCTAATTCACACCATCTTGTAATTAATAGTGCTGTTTTCGAGGTCTCTGTCGATCATACTTCTGAGACTGCCTTAAAGATATGTGTTGAATTAAAAGGGGAAAATTCTCTAAGCTATTCTGATTTTCATTTATATCTAAAACATCATTTAGCATATTTTATGGTACCTCGATATATAGAATTTAAGCGGAAATTACCAAGAAATGTTAATGAGCTTGTCCAGAAATTTTTGTTAAAAAAAGAATGGGAAGATGAAGGCTTAAGAAAAAACACATATGATACACAAACTAAGAAAATGCTTCCTAAATAAAACAGAATTAAAATTTATTTTCCTTAATAATATGTTGAAAAGAATTAATAATCAAGTTAGAATTGAATTATTTCAACCAAATTATTATTTTTATATATTCATCTCCAATATTTTTATTCTATTTTTATTGTTCTATTCTTTATTTATGATTAAAACATATCTTTTTTTATAAAACAATAATTATAAAAAAAATTATCAATAAATTAAAAAAAATGTGAAAAAAGTATGAGAACTCCAGAAGAATATGAAAAAGCGCTTTTAGAGATGAAACCGAATATCTATATCGGTGAGGAGAAGGTGGGAAGAGATGACCCAAGAATTAAGGGAGGAATGAATATTATAAAAGTCACCTATGAGAAAGCGTGGGATCCAGAATTTGAGGACGTATGCACAGCAACCTCTCATCTCACTGGAGAAAAAATCAACCGCTTCACCCATATCCATCAAAGTGTAGATGATCTCTTGAAGAAACAAAAAATGACAAGGTTATTATGTCATCGAGTAGGTGGATGCATCCAGCGATGTATGGGAATTGATGCGTTGAATGCATTATCAGTGATTACCTATGAATTAGATGAAGCACTTGGTTCAGATCATCATCAACGCTTTAATGAATATATGAAATATTTTCAAAAAAATGATTTGTGTGCGAGTTGCGCACAAACAGATCCGAAAGGAGACAGATTAAAACGACCGCATCAACAAGAAGATCCAGATCAATATCTAAGAGTTATTGAAAGCAGAGATGATGGGATTGTTGTAAGAGGAGCCAAAATAAATATTACCAACACAGCATATGTAGATGAGTTAGTAGCTGTCCCTGTTAGATACATGGGTCCAGAAGATCACGATTATGCTGTGGCATTTGCTTTACCTGCAGATTGGGAAGGTGTAAAATTACTCGCACGACCCGCATGGTTTAGTGAAAGGCAAAAATATGATGCTCCAGCAGCAAAATTTGGTGATGTTGAAACAATGATAGTATTTGATGATGTGTTCGTACCTAAAGAACGAGTCTTTTTGAATGGTCATGCAGATCCACGACAAACGGCATATGCAGGATTTTTGGCATTAATGTTTGCCCATTATCATCGGCATTCATATACAGGGTGTAAACCTGCAGTTTCAGAAATTTTGGCTAGTGCATCAGCTTTAGTATCTGAATATAATGGGATCGAAAAGGAATCTCATGTAAGAGATAAATTATCCCATATAATAGGAACTGCTGAATTAGTCTACGCTGCGGGAGAATCGAGTGCTTATCATTCCGAAAAAGCGCCGTCTGGAACACAAGTGCCAGATGAAGTTTTAACAAATGCCGGAAGAAGACTTGCAGGTGAGATGATCTATAAAGAATATGAAATTTTAGCTGATCTCTCCGGCGGTTTAGTTGCTACTTTACCATATGAAGGTACATTTCTCAGTGATGAGGTTGGAGATTTAGCTATGAAATATCTGACAAGAAATCCTAAAATTCCGCAAGACAAGGTTTATAGATGTTTTAAAGGAATCGAAGATTTAATAGTCTCAGATATGGCTGGTGTTATGCAAGTCGCAGGACTCCATGGTGGAGGATCTCCCCAAATGGAGACAATAACAATGATGATGAGATACGATCTAGAAGAACTGAAAAAGATTTCTAAGTATCTTTTTGGTATACGCAAAAAATTGGGAAGATATGAAAGACCAACAGTTACTCCAAGAGAACAATTAAAGAAATTTAGAAAAGCAATGGAAATGAAAAAACAATCTAAATAATTATTTTTAATACCTTCTTTTTTTTATTTAGTTTTTAGAATCATAGAGAAACTATATTATCAATTTTGAAAATCAAATATTTTCTTTGTGTCCTCTTTTTTTAATAAAGGATTGTTAAAATTAATTAAAACATTTTAAGAATATCATTTACTATCTCTTTTAACTATAATTAAATATTTAATCATCTTGAGATATCTTATGAAAAAGATTAAAAGAGCTATAATAAGTGTGTATGATAAAAGTGGTGTTGTAGATTTCACAAAAAAATTAGCAACAGAATACAATATAGAAATTTTATCAACGGGAGGTACAGGACAGTTATTAGAAGAAAATGGGATTAATATCATAAAAATCTCAGAATATACTGGCTCCCCCGAAATGTTTGAAGGACGTGTGAAAACATTGCATCCAAAAATCGAAGGAGGCATTCTTTATAGGAGAGAAATTGAGAAAGATGTAATTGATGCCGATAAATATGAGATCCCCCCAATTGATATGGTGGTGTGTAATTTATATCAATTTAAAGAAGCTATATCTAAACCAGACACAACTTTATTGGATGCTTTAGAAATGATTGATATTGGTGGTCCAACAATGATACGCGCGGCAGCCAAAAATTATCCAAATGTCGTGGTGGTACCAGATACAAGCTATTATACAAAAATTCTTAATGAATTGAAAAAAAATGATGGGAAGATCGGAGATTCCTTAAGGGCTGAATTGGCTCAAGATGTTTTTGTCATAATGGCAGATTACAATGCCGCTATAGCAAATTATCTTCAAACAAGAAATGAAGAGAAATTATTACCACGTAATCTTATAAAGGTATTTGAAAAAGTATCAGATACGAGATATGGTGAAAACTGGGATCAAGAAGCTGTTTTTTATAGAGATCTTTCATCAAAATATGGTCTACAAGACTTTAACCAGCTGAATGGAAAAGAGATCTCATTTAATAATTATCTTGACATTGATTCATGTATACAAATTTTATTGGATTTTGAGACAGAAGATTATGTAACTGCCATATTAAAGCATACATCACCGAATGGGATTGCGATAGACCGCCAAGATCAACTTAATTCAGTCAAGAGAGCATTTAGTACGGATCCCTTATCCGCTTTTGGTGGAATCTGGGGAGTAAATAAAGAATTGACTGAAGAAGTAGCAGATTATATCGTGAATCAAGAGAATATTTTTATCGAAGTAATTATGGCACCATCATTTAAACCCAAGGCTCTTGAAATTTTAAGAAAAAAAGAGAGTATGAGAGTACTCGAATTCGGAAATTTTCTTACAAAGCGTGAGGAACTCTATGAAAATTTTGAGATTAGATCAGTTCTTGGAGGAATTCTTGTGCAAGAATATGATCATAAACCAGTTATAAAAGAATGGAATGTAGTGAGTCAAAGAAAAGTTAATGATTTGGAAAAAGAAGCACTTATTTTTGCTTATAAAGTTTCAAAATGGGCAAAATCCAATTCTGCGTGTTTTGCTCAAGTTTATGATACTGGAATGTACACAATTGGTATAGGTGCTGGGCAGCAAAGTAGAGTTCATGTGGTTAAATTAGCCGTGCAAAAAGCTCGAGAGTTTGGTCACCAAAAGGCCCTTATTGATTCCGTTATGGGTACAGATTCGTTTTTCCCCTTTCCCGATGGATTAGAGGCAGCAGTTGAAGCGGGAGCAAAAGCAATTATTAACCCAGGAGGATCAATTCGCGATGAGATAGTAATAGAAACTGCAAATAAACTAAATTGCGCATTAGTTTTTTGCGGTAAGCGAGTATTCCGTCATTAGAATTATAGATTTTTATCTTTTTTCATTATTTTTCCATATATTAACTCATTAATATTCTACTTAAGTAATCCATCTATAGTATTTAACCGGAGTTGGCTTTCTGCAAATTCATATCCTAAAAAAAATATCATACAAACCTTTAATTTTTACCCAGAAATTGGTTTCAGCCAAATAGGGAAACCTATTTCCGAACTATAGAAATTCTCTTGTTTTGTAAAAAATATTTAAATGTTAAAAAACATAAATGTAATACATAAAAGTTATTCTATCATTAGAGATTTTACTGTAGTAAAGTCGCTATAATTCGTAGAAATCACCATAAGAGGAGCATTTTTTAAGAATGGATTTTTTTTTGAAGAACTTAAGAGAAACATTATCAGCCATCAATAAACTTATAGAAGGTAATGTGTATGTTGTAAATACTAAAAGGGTAAGAAGATGTAATAATATTAAATCGTCAAATCGTTCGAAAATAAACTTCATTTGGCGATCGCTCGCCTTTCTCGAAGAACATAAAATATTAGAACTAAATGGAAAAAGCAATCCTAAAACTTATAAGATTTTACCTCAAGAGGAATTAGATATTGATAAATTTATTGAAAAAATTGAGGAGCAAAGGTAATTCATCAAAAATTTAAATAAGATTTAATTTTTCTCTTAAATCTCTCAGCTTCTCTTTTGTTTTTGTCTCCTCAGGATTATTTATCAACCGTTTTTGATAAAAAAGGATATTTTGATATTTTAATTCTATCTGATTAAACAACTTTATCCATAAATTAAAACCATCCATTAATTCTTTTACTTTTTCATCTTCTGCAAAAGACTTTATTTTCTCCACATCCTCATCCATATAAGAAATTGCTTTATATTTTTTTAGTGAATATCCTTGTTCTTCTAAAAATTTTTTATTTAGACGATTGATAATAGCATCAAGTTCACTTCTCCAATGAATATATCTCTCATTTATTCTATTGATAGAATTATGAATTATCTTAATTTCTTGTGGATAAATCGTTGAATCTTTCGTTAATATAGTCTTTATTTTTTGAAATTCTCTATTAAATTTATCGTAATAATTATTAACAATAATTTCAAATTCTTCTAAACTAGAAATGTAATTTTTAGCAAAAATTATCTCATCTCTGGTAAAAGTATAGGTTTCTTCATCAAATTCTCCTTCTAATCCTCCACTATCTCTAAGCTCATTGAAAATATCCATCAAAACCTCCAAATCGTTTTCAGTTAATTCTTTACCATAAAATAAGTCATTAAATGAAAAAAGAGCACCACTAGAAATCATCATCTCTTTGATTCCCTTTTCAGTATAAAATTTCACCTCGTTATCTTCTTCATAGAAAATTCCTTTTAATGTTCCTGACTGCTGCAATTCTTCGATAAGATTCTTCATTAATTGTGAATTAATATCATATGTTCCCAAAGTTATAACACTCTGCGATTGGGATTCCGTTTTGACAAATTCTTTTACTTTATTCTTTGCATTCTCGATTTTAGAGGGATTAAAAATTATAGTATCTCCCTGTATCAAAAAATTAAGATTTAAATCATTTAAATATTCTATAAAAATTTCGTATTCCATGCCAGTTTTTGTTAGATATTCTGATATTTTAATTTGGTCTTTGCTTTTTATTTCCTCTCCTATTGATTTAGTATTTTCCGCAATTTTGAGAAGGATTTCTTCTTTATTGATGTTTAGTTCTCGAGCAAAAATATTGATTTCTTTCGACTTTTTTTCATTATCTTGAATCTTACTAATAGAGTCAATTCTTTCTTTAAGATATTTTGAATAATAAAACACTGTTCTCTCTTTATTCCAAAGCCCACTTCTTTCGTCAATATATGTATCAAAAATATCATATAACAATAACTTATTAATACCAAATTTTTCTGAAATGCGTTTTACATCAAAATATCCAATGATTTTAGTATTTTCTAACTCTCGTTCAATTTTTAATTTCCCAATATTTGTCAACCAAAAAGTTCTTTCATGAAAATTGGTTAAATATTCTTTTGGGAGATGCCTTATGAGTTTGATAAAAGACTTATCTGTTAATTTCGCTTGATAATCCTTTAAGTCAATATAGGTTTCCTTTGTCGCCAGTTCTGTAATCCTTTTTCTAATAGTGTCTATTAGGAAGAATTTATCCTTCTCTCTCCCTAATAAAACTAAGAAATTATTCTCTTGAATGACATCTTTTATTAATCTCTTTACATAGGGTAAAGGAAGATGATTATAATTCTTTAATTCAATAATTCCGTCTTTCTGTAGATCACGAATGAGTTGAGATTTGATATAATTTGCTGGATAAAAATAAAACTCTGAAAGATATCCTTGAATATGTCCTAATTTTACTAGAGTTTTGATAAATAGCTTTAAATCATCCTTATTAATAATTTCAGAAAATTCTTCTAAAATTTTATCATAAGGAATCTTTTGCGTTTGATTAAAAAATGAATTTAATTTCTCCTTTTCAAGGGCATAAAAATAAATTTGATTAGTTTCTTGATTTTTAGTATAAAAGTAAATTTCTACATCTTTCATACTTAACTCTTTAAAACTTTCTAAAAATTCATTAAAACTAATTCCTTTTTCTTTATTTAATTTTGTAAAATTATATTTCTTTTTAATAAAACTATTATCTAAAAGCTCTGTTAATTCATCTGCAGGCTTTGATAAAAAATCTTCTTCGTTTAATGTAGAAAATTCTTGACTTAAAAGAGCGCCTAATGTGGTTTTAAGCATTGCTACATCTTGATCGAAAAATGATTCAACTATTTCTATACCAATGTTCCTTAATCTGTAAAGATGCTTAAATTTGA
>JAWOFX010000104.1:0-18377 GCA_046497275.1 Promethearchaeia archaeon
TCTAAATTCGTTATTTTGTTATTTAAATCTTCACGAGTAGATTCTAAACTTTTTATTTTTTCATTAGTATCTTTTAATTTAAGAGTTAATTCTTCTAAATATTTTTCAGAACTTACCAGTTTTGCCTTAGTATCTTTTAATTCTTCATTCTTTTTATCGAGCTCATTTCTAAGCTGGTTTACTTGCTTTTCTAAATCAATAGTTTTCGCCCTAAGGTCTAATAAATATTTACCTTCAATCTTTTGAGATTTTGATGGATTCTCTTCAGCCTTTAACCAATCAATGCTCATATTATTCATCCATTTTTTTTATTATAATAGAATAGGTATTATCTATTTTTATATCTAATTTTTAAATTTAATAATATATCTAATTTTTCATAAATTAACCAACAAATCTTTATAAATTGAATATCTTTATCAAATGATCGATTAAATATATCTATTTTTTCACAAAAACACAGATATATATTATTCGCATTAATTAAGTCAAGATTAAAAAATAATTACTTGTCATATAAAATTGTTATCAATTAAATGAGGAAAAAATGATTGTAAGTATAACAGGGGCTTCAGGGGCAGATATTGCTTTTGAACTATTAAAAATACTTAAAAAAGAACAAATTGAAATAGAATTAATTATATCAAAAAACGCAGAAAAAGTAATAGAATTGGAAACAGAATATAAAATATCAGATTTTCTATCTTTAGCGGATCATTGTTATCAAGAATTTGATTTAGCTGCCGCACCCTCGAGCGGAACACATAAATTTAATTCTATGATTATAGTTCCTTGTTCGATGAAGACACTTTCTGCTATAGCTCATGGATTTTCAGATAATTTAATTACAAGAGCAGCGGATGTTACTATTAAGGAAAATAAAAAATTAATTCTTGTAGTAAGGGAAAGTCCTCTTAGTGTGATTCATTTAGAAAATATGTTAAAATTAGCTAAAATTGGGGTTATAATAGCTCCACCTATTCCATCTTATTACATAAAACCTAATTCTGTAGCGGATTTAACTAGACAATTAGTAGGGCGTATACTAAGTTTGTTAAATATCAATACAGATATAAAAAGATGGGGAAATTTTTAATTAAATCTACTAAATTATAATTTATATTAATTTATAGGATGGTTAAATTGAGAAGTTTTTTAAAAAAAATTCAAGTTAATACAAATGAAGATGTTATTGATATAAATCAAATTCCCAGAAAAATTAAGCTAAATAATGAATATCCTACGTTTTATAAAGTTAGAGAATATGAATGTTCGATTTTATCCGGAATACTTAATGATCGAGGAAAAATTGCGTTAGCATTAAACACCAATCAGGAAGAAATTATTTCTTACATTTTACAAAAACTTGAGAAGGTTAAGAAATATCATTTCAAAGAAAAAGCTCCATTTTTACAAAATAAAATTGAACTGAACTCTAAAAATACGATTGAAAAATTTTTACCATTAATAGATTTTTATGCTGGAAAAAAATACACAACTTCAAGTATAGTGATTGTGGACTATCCGGGTGAGGACCGGCAAAATGCTTCTTTTCACCGTATGATGTATCTTGAGCAAAATAAATTTTCCATTAGGATTGTTGCTCAAAGACATTTAGATAATGCTTATAGATATGCAATTGGAAATAACAAAGATCTTAAAGTGGCTATAATTTTTGGAGTCCACCCTGCGATAGAAATCGCATCTGCGTTTTCCGCTCCCAAAATGGATGAATTAGAATTAGCATCATCCTTTTTAAACGGTCTTGATGTTTATATGCTCTCTAATGGTATTATGGTGCCATGTGAATCTGAATGCGTAATAGAGGGAAATATTACCTCTGAGTTTGCTGATGAGGGACCATTTATCGATTTAACAGGCACAGCTGATACCATTCGAAAACAACCCATATTTAAAGCAGAAACTCTATTTTTTAGAAATAACCCGATTTTTAGAACAATCCTACCTGGTGGCAAAGAACATAGAATGTTGATGGGGATTCCACAAGAACCGAGAATATTTAAAGGAGTTTCGAATACAATCCCCACTGTTAAAAATGTTGTTTTAACTCAAGGTGGTTGTTCTTGGCTTCATGCTGTTGTACAAATAAACAAAAGGACAGAAGGAGATCCTAAAAATGCAATTTTAGCAGCATTAGCAGCACATCCAAGTTTAAAGCGCGTGATAATTGTTGATGAAGATATTAATATTACAGATCCAAATGATGTAGAATGGGCATTAGCTACCAGATTTCAAGCAGACAAAGATCTTCTTGTTGTTCCGAATTCAAAAGGATCTTCCTTAGATCCATCCTCTAATAAAAGCGTTACTTGTAAATATGGAATCGATGCTACTAAACCAATTATGAATAACAAAGAGTTCATTAAAGTAGAGTTATAATGTATATAGATAAATCAGAAGAAAGGATCTTAAACGGGGAATTCGGTGCAATTAAAGCAAAGGCTATGAGAATTTTAATTACATTAGGAGATATTTTTGAAGCTGACAAATTGATTCCTATTGAATCTGTTCAAGTTTCAGGAATCTCTTATAAAACTATTGGTGATGCCGGATTAAAATTCCTAGAAGATTGGTCAGATGCGCAAGTTGTTGTAGAAACTCGGATGAATCCCGCTGGAATGGATCTTATTGATTGGAAAACTATGGGAATTTCTGAATATTTCGCAAACAAACAGTTGCGCATAATTAATGCTCTTACTTCGATGGGAATAAAAAAAAGCTGTACATGCACTCCTTATCATGCAGGTTTAGTCCCAAATCAAGGAACTCATGTAGCTTGGTCAGAATCATCTGCAGTTGTTTTTGCAAATTCTGTTTTAGGAGCTATGACAAATAGAGAGGGAGGTCCTAGTGCACTTTCTGCGGCCTTAATAGGGAAAACTCCTAATTATGGAATGCATTTAGAGGAAAATAGAGTTGGTGAAGTAGTTTTTAAAATTAATCATGAATTAACAGATTTGGATTTTTCATTATTGGGATATTATATAGGTAAAAAAACGAAAAATAAAATTCCTATTATTGAAGGGATAAAGAAAGCAAATCAGAATCAATTAAAAGCACTTGGTGCTGGCGCAGCGGCTTCGGGGGGTATTTCTATGTTTATGATCAAAAATGTTACACCAGAATATAAAATAATAGAGAATCCAGAAATTATTGACGTTGAATATGATGAATTAACCAATATTAAAAATGATTTAACGAATTGCATAAATCCAGATATCATTAGTTTTGGATGCCCTCATTTATCTTTAGAGGAGGTTAAAGATATAATTGAAAATTCTAATACAGATAAAGAAATATGGCTTTGTACAACTCAAGAAATTAAAGAAAAATTTCCTAGTGTTCCATCTAATATAAAAATATTCTCTGATACTTGTATGGTTGTCACACCCATAGAAGAATTGGGCATCAAATGTTTAGCGACAGATTCAACGAAATGCGCTCATTATTCGCAAAATTTATCAAAAATTAAAACGCTTGTAAATTCTAGACAAGAATTAATAAATAAAATAAATCTATAATATTAGGTTAATTTTACTTAACATAAATGGTGATAAAACTTGCTTATGAATTTCCATCTGGTTAAGAAATCATTTAATTCAATTAATATTGGAATTTATGGTTTGGTTTCGATAACACTCATGTTTATTTTTATAATTAGCGCATATCTTCATTTTCCTGGATATAAGATATTTCTTAATGTTGTAAGTGTGTTAGGGTTAGGAGAGGGCGGTATTTTCTTTAATATTGGTTTGATTATTTCTGGAATTTTTTTAATACCTTTTTTCTTTAAATATAATTCATATTATACCCTCAATTCAGAGAAAAAAATAAAAAATTTGACAAAAATATTAGATCTAATTTCATCCTCATCTTATTTTTTATTAGGTTTCTTTCCAATACATTTTTTCGTTCATTATATCTTAGTTTTCAATATTTTCTTCATAGGGATGATTGATTTAATAATAATAAATAATATTATTCTAAAACAGAAACAATACTCTAAATTAATGTCAATTCCAAATGTAATTCTTATTTTTTCAGTAATTTCTTATCTTATAATGTTGCTCTTCGTTTATAATCTCCATGCTATCGCTGAATGGATAACAGTGTTTGCATTTGGCTTTTGGGTTGTAATTAATTCTTCATATTTTATTCTAACTAAATCAAAACATCACCAATAAAAGAGGATTTTTTATGTTGCTAAAAGGTAAAACTATTGTCCCAGGAGAGATTAGAGCTTATACCACTATAAGTTTAAGTCCTATATCTTTTCTTGGAGATATAGATCCGAAGACTGGTAAAATCGTGGAAAAAAATAATCTTTTATTTAATCAATCCATTGCTGGAAAAGTCTTTATATTTCCTTATGGAAAAGGATCTACTGTTGGATCATATGTTATATACCAATTACATAAAAATGGAATGGGACCAGCAGCGATAATAAATAATCAAGCAGAGGCAATAATTGCTGTTGGTGCGATAATCTCTGATATTCCTATGATACATAAAATAGATATTGAGAAAATACCAAAGGATAAAGAAGTTTTAGTTAATGCTACTGAAGGTTATATAGAATTTTAAGATCCCTTTAAATCAATGAAACTAAAATTAATTAACTAGAAAATTCATATAGGCTTTTTCCTTGTTTTAGATCTTCCAATTCTTTTTCGGAGATAAAACCTTTATGTTCCATTACTTCATTCAATTTATCAATTATATTATTTACTTTATCAGAATGATCAATTTTTTCTTCTAAAAATGTACATCTCTTTTTCAAATCCTCAATTAGGGTTGCCTTAGCATTTAAATCTTTTTCTAAATCTTGTAGGGTCATATTATTTGCTTCAGTTTGATGTTGAGATCTTTTAAGCTCCTCTTCCTTTAAAGATAAAACCTTTGACTTTTGTTTAAATTCCTTTTCCATTTCATCAAACTTTTTTTCGAGTTTTTCTAATGCTAAAATTTTCTCGCTTAGCCTTTTCTCCAAACCATTAATCTTTGATCTGAGATCCAGCAGAAATCTTCCTTCAATCTTTTGGCTTTTTCCAGGATTTTGCTCGCACGATTCCCAATCGATATACATATAACTAAGTCAATTTTAATTGACAGGATTCAACATAAAAATTGAATTCAATTATGGGTAAAGTAGTTATTTATATTTAAAAATCTAAGTGAAATTAAAAAAACCGTTTATTAATCTAGGGACATATTTGAATAATTCCGTTAATCATTTCTTTATCGTAAAATTATAAATCAATATTTCTTTTCAGAAATTTTACATTAATATTAATTTCCAGGCACTCCAAAAAATGTTCCTTTCACATTTTCATGGATGAGTGCTTTTTCTATATTATTTTCTTTTAAGCCATTAATTAATTGAACAGGAATACCCAAGTTTAATATTTTTTTTATATTATTTAATTTGATTGTGATTCCCCCAGTAATATCTATTTTTTTTCCTAAATTAGCAAGATTTAAAGTATCAATTTTTGCATAATCGATTCGTTCTGCTAAAGTTATTTCGCTTGTTTCATGTATTTCTACATACAGTCCATCTTCTTCCATTGCAAAAATTACTTTTGATATTTGAAGATTTCCTAAACTTTCACACAATTTTAAAATAATAGTATCCCCAGAAATTATTGTAAAATCTCCATTTCGATTAAGAATAATATCTCCATATAATATTGGAATAATTCCAAGATTAAGGATTAATTTAATAATTTCAGGATTAAATTCGATGCCGCTTTCAGGATCGTTTATAAAAATACAAGAAGTTTGGATTGACATAGCTGGAACTTCTTTTTTTATAAATTCGTCGACGATATATTTATTTAATTCTGTCATAACACTGTGAGTTTTAGCGAGACCATAAATTTGGTTTTCAATAGATAAGTTTTTTCCAGAATTAATATCATATTTTTTAGCAGTAGGGTGCCCAAAGGCTCCGCCTCCATGGATTATGATTATTCTTTTTCCACTTGCTATAATTTCAGAAATAACATTCCTTATTATCTTTTTACGCAAAGAAAACGGTTCATTCTTATTTGTTATTAAACTTCCTCCCATTTTTAAAATATAAATAGATTCATTCTTCATATTCATTTATTCTCACACCTTTAGTATCACTTTTAGCCAGAAAACTATCATAACCCTTTTCCTTTAATTTTAAAGCAATTCCTTCTAAAATTTCTCTCTCACCTATAGAGATCACACACCCTCCTAAACCTGCTCCTGTCAATTTAGAGCCAAATGCTCCATTCCCAGTAGCAGTTTGAACAATTTCGTTAATCTTTGTATTAGAGATTTGAAGTTCTGTTAAATATTTTTGATTTTGATTCATTAATTCACCGATTTTTCTAGTATTCCCCTTTATGAGTTCTTTTTCGGCTTGATTAGTAAGTTCTCCGATATTTTGAAATATTTTTTCAATTTTTTTGGGACTTTTTCTTTTCAGATCTTTTATCCTCCCAATCGCTTGTTTGGTGTTATGTTCAGTATTAGTATAAGTGATAAGTATAGGGATATCCTTCTTAATATCAATGAATTTAAAATTGCCTTCTTGAAAAAATATTGCATTTCCATAAGTACACGTTGTATTATCGACACCGGAGGGAAGTCCATGAACCTCCTTCTCCATTTGAAAAGCTAATTGGTTAACCTCATCTTTAGATAAATTTAGATTAAAGAAATGGTTTAACCCATATATAAAAGCAACTGAGATGGAGGCGGAAGAACCTAGACCAGCTCCTGGAAATAAATCGCTTTCTAGTGTGATTAAGAGATTATTTAACTGGATATTAAAACTATCTTTAAAATTTTGAAGACCTGAGCAAAATTGTTGATAAGCAGAGGGAATTTTAGATTTTAGAATTTTTATATTAGGTGCTTCAAAAAATGTTCCATAATTTTTAAGATGAATAGTGATTTTACCTTTATCACTTCTTTCAATTTGGCAATATGATTTGATTGATATTGCCATCGCTATAGCAGGATAACCGTATACTACAGCATGTTCTCCGAATAAAATACTCTTTCCAGGAGAGATAATTGTAATTGATTTCAAAAAATTTCACTTTTCTTCAATATTACAAGAAATGAATAATGCTTTATTTTTTATTATAATGTTCCTTTAAATGAGAAGAAAGATCATCTAAATTCTATTTGCAACACTAATTAAAAAATTAAACAAAAGGCTGGTAAGCCCTTACATATTTTGGGCTCCAGTTCAGTAACCCCTTCGCGCTGAGTTCTTCATCCTTCATACTAACTCGACGGATCTCATATTCTAAGGTATTATCCTTCGCAACATTATCACCTATCCGGACTAATCCTTTATTAAGATAACTAAAATCAAAGTTATTGGTCTTTATGGGATCAGAATCTAATTTCGCGTATAAGGGAAAGAATCGTTCATGAAATCCTGAATGCCCTTGTGGGCAGTAATTCAAACCTTCTATATTTGGGATAATACATCCTTCATCGCAAAATCGAAGATAAAAACCCCTATTATCATTTAACTCATGTTCAATGATTTTTCCGACAAATATTTCAGGTTTAATTTTCCCCGATTTTAAGTCTTCATATTCTTGAATAGTTTTGTGTTCTTTATAATTATTTAAAAAGTCTTCAATTTTAGGTCCTCTTTCAACAACTTTCTTAAATCCATATTTTGTTTTTAATAATCCAGAGATACATGTAGCCCCAGACCCGTAGGAACCAAAATAAATGGTATTATTCTCATTTGCGTAGTTTTCAAGAATATAAACTATTTGTGCCCATACTGCTGCGTTATACATATTCCCAAAATGCATTGGCACAGAAAGATGCGGTAATATCTTTCCTTTTACGTTTGAAACAACCCAATTGGATAATTTCTCCAATTTGCTTGAGGAAAGACCGCGTTCTTTTAGATTTAAATAAACATATTCTGGTAAAACACTAATATCTTGTAAAAAGGAATCTAATTTTTGAAATAAGGAATCTTTTAGCTGTGTCGCGTTAATTTTAAGAAGATTGTTAAGATTGTGAACCCATCTTTTCTCAATTATCTGACGCATGCACTTCAAGGGTAATTTTGAAAAAGGGGCGTGGAATGCATAATAATCGGCGTAAAACTCACCAATATTATCCATAAGATCATCATAGGCTTCTAATTGGAATTTTAAATAACTGTCTACAGAATAATGTCCAAACACTTCTGCTGTATCTTTTCCAGGCGATCTCCAAAAATCATTTACATTCCCAGAAACTTTTCCAAACCTTTTACTAAAACTTGCGATTCGTGGATTTTTTGAAATGACTAACGCAATAGCTCCAGAACCTTGTGTGGGTTCGCTGGGACTGCCTAGCGGATATTTCGAGATATCAGCACTAATCACTAAAGCTTTATTAATAACATCTTTTTCAATTAATCCTATTGCGTTGAGTATCGCTAACGTACCGCCCGCACAAGCATTATATATATCTTGGGTAAGACAATTTGGAGAGACATCTAACAATTCTGCAAAAATGTTTGATACAGATTTTACGGCATATGTAACTGTTTCAGTACCTACAAAAATCGCATCGATTTCTTTAGGGTTTATTTTTCCTCTAAGTAAAGAGCTATATGCTGCTTTTAATCCCATAGAAATAATATCTTCATCTGCCTCGGGAAACCTCATTTCCTTGAGCATTAATCCCTTACTATATTTATTTGGATCTACTCCTCTTGCTTTTGCTAATTCATCTAAACTGATGTAATATCTTGGTGCATAGAATCCTATTGAATCTAAGCCAATATCGCCAAAGAGATAAGAATTATTAATCATAGTTATTTCAATTCCTTTTTTTTTCTTACTTTCGTTCCAATCTTTTTAAAAAGCAATTATTAATTACAATTAATCTTTAATTAATTACTTTTCTAGTCAAAACTTATTCTTATAAAAACAGCTTCCTATTTAACTCTTACGCCCAGATGTTTTTTCTAACTAAACATAATGTTAAGATTAGTAAAATAGGTTAGAGATTTAGAGATAATGAACATATTATTAACTGTTGATATTATTATTCGTAGTAAAATGAGAATTTCACTTTTAATCTTTGGAAGCATATGAATAGAAGTAAATTGTAAATTTATACCTTCTAATCATATTTTAAAAAAACAAATAATTAAGTGAAATGAATAATTAGATCAACTAAGTTTTTATAAATAAAATTATTTTATTAAGAAAAGATTAAAGTTTTAATAAAAACACGGGTAAGTTTCGTATAAATGGCTGATGAATTACTAAAAAAATTACGGGTTGAGGTCGGGGATAAATTACCCAGACATGTGGGAATAATACCTGACGGAAATCGTAGATGGGCAAGAAGCCAAGGTTTAGATATCAAAATAGGACATTTAAATGGCTATAAAACATTAAAGGATATCCTATATTCCTTTTTCCATGCAGGAATTAAATATTTAACAGTTTATGCTCTTTCTTTAGAAAACGCAAGAAAAAGAAGTAAAGATGAGTTGAAATATATCCATAAAATCATCATTAAAGCCATTGATACGATCATGAGTGAAGATATCGTAAAAAATGAGAAAGTAAGATTCAAAATTCTTGGAAGAACACACTTGCTACCTGAAAAAGTGAGAGCAAAAATAGAAGAATTACATGAATATACAAAACATTTTGATAAAAATTTTGTAAATATCCTTATAATGTACGATGGACAAGCAGAAATAGTAGATGCTCTGAAAAAATTGATGGAAAATAACATTGATCCCGCAAAACTCGACAGAAATGTCGTCAAACAATATCTTTATACCAATAATTTTCCAGAAGTAGACTTTATTATAAGAACTGGAATGGAAGATGGAGCAAGAATATCTGGATTTTTATTATGGGATGCATCTTATGCGGAATTTAAGTTTAGAAATGAATATTGGCCCCAATATTCCGCAGAATTGTTAGTTGCTGATTTGGAAGAGTATATTGAGCGAAATAGAAGAAGAGGAAAATAAATACTTATCATATTTATTGGAATTTTTTAATTAATTTATTTAGTTCAAACAAAAGGTATTATTTATATTCTGATAAAAAAGAACAATTCTCTTAAAGCATGTCGATATTTTTCTGATATAATTTGAGCTAAAAACAAAGCTATGATTTTTCTAGCTTCTATGAATTTATTTAATATTAGTAAAAATTTTTTAGCATAATGCATTTATTTTCGATGAATATAACCTTGAATTATGCATAAGAATATTAATCTAAAATATCATTTTTTTATTAACCATGTCAGAAATGGAAAGACAGAATGAAATTATTATTGATATAACGCAATTTCCTCATCATTTATTACTTCCTTCTACGAGTAATATTATAAAATTAAGAATCACCAATAATTCTGATAAACAAAAGAATTTGAAACTCGAGGCATCGGGACAAAATCTTGATGTCCGTTTGATTAGTTTAACTGAAAAAACCTTTTCTATTCCTCCAAAAGATAATCAAGTTATCGAAATTGGATTAGTTCCTAAAGCGAATGGAAATGGTATAATATCAATTAATATAGAATGGTTTAAAAAAGTCCAATTTACTGTAAAAGTCCAGAAAATAAGAGAAAACGTCCCGGAGAAAAAGCTAGATAAAATTTTGAATACATATGAATACTCATCAAATCTACAAACCGAACCAATCACAGCTGATAAATTTTCATTAGAATTATCAAACAGTGAAATTAAGAAATTAACCAAAAATATCTCCAGAATTAAAGAGGAGCTAAAATTAACACCTTCCGAGGAGGCTATTAAAACTGTCGAGTTGTATAAAGAACTAGATGTTTGCCAAAAAACACTTGTCAAAGGATGTATAAATAATAAAGAATTTGATGAGGCATTATCAATTATAAAAACATTTCCAAATGAAGAGAATAAAAAAGATTTTTTGAGAAACGTTATACGTGCGAATTTTTTTATTGATTTTGAAACTATGCTTCAAGCAATTGAGTTAATTGAAAATATCCCAGACAAGCAAAAATTATTAGAAACTGTTTTTCTAGACTTGATGAAAAGGAAAACTGATAACGCATTAGTTCTTTTGGAATATATCAAACAAGACAGTGATTTCTATGTTAAGGCTTTATTTCATATCGCTCGAAATTATTTGAAGAATAATCAGATCGAAAAAACTGAATCATTATTAATAAAGATTGTCAATCTAGCGATCCAGAATGGAATTGAAAAATATAATCTTTTAAAAGATGTTATCTATACAGTTGCTGAGATAATTTCCCCTAAGAAAGCGGACGAAATGATACATTTAATAAAAGATCACCCATTAAAAGAAAAAGTTACAAAAGATTTATTTGATGATATTTATATAATGGCTGATGAACTTAGAGAAAAGATTGAATCTGAATTAATTGGATCATATAATTATAGTTTAAATATATCAATTGAAGAAGGAAATAATATCGCTAAATTTGCAAATACAGGGGGGAATATCAGTTCCAATATTTTGGAAGGTCAATTTAATTTCGAAAGTTTGCTTGTCTCTTTATTTAGTCATGAATTTAGTCTCTTTCCTACAATTGAGCATTTATATACTGACTTAGCTAATAACTCAGAAAAATCATTAGGTTACGTTATATTTCCTTCACAAAAAAGTCTCAAAGATGATGAAAAAACTGTAATATCTACCGTTTTAAAAAAATTAGTCGTAAATAAATCGCAAGCAAATAATATGATGCTCTTTAATATCGATTTTATACCATATTTAGGAAAACCTACATTAATAATTGGATCTGATCAAAGGATTGGAACTCAATTGAAGCAGAAATTACAGTCATTTAATCAATCTGTAAATATGAGTATTAATAATGATTTGTTTGAAGGAGGAAAAACTATAGAATATATAAAGAATATCTTCTCTGGAAAAACAATTACTCCAATTAATCTTGTCTTTTCCTATGAATTCATTAATCAGTATGATTTATTTAGGGATATTTTTATAAATATAATATAGTATTATTTTTAACTTCACCAAAATTGCACAGATTTTATTAATAAAACCGACTAACTTTATAGGGAATATTCAATGGGTTTGAAAAGGAAAAAAAAGAAAGAAAAAGATGAAGACGACACAGTGAGTAAACCGTTAGGGACTTTTTCTACACTGATTAAAGGATCGGGTAATCCCAGCAGTGGTTCTACAAAGAGAAAAGGAGTAGATTTTAAATCAGGAAAAAAAGGGGATAGGTTCGGAGAAAAGATTGATAGATCTGCTGATAAATTATTTTTAGGGTCCGATTACCGAGAAATCTATGTAGACAGCCGCTCATGGTCTGAAATACTTAATGATTTGGAACATTGGACTCCCTTACCGTATACGCATGGAATGGAAATGGAATTAATTATTGCCGATGATGATGGGAATTATCCACCAGGGGATGAAATGGTCTTTAGAATGAAAGAAATTGTGAAAGATGCAATAAGAATTATGGATCAAATTCTCTATGAAGGACGAGACGATTTTCTTCCTGTACCTGAGTTTATTAGAAATAAAGTATTAGCACGACCATGGGGACAAGATGATATCGAAAAAGGATATGTTATGGATATCCGATATCAAATTGGAAATGATTCTGTTGATATCGACACTTTTGGAAGAGATGGAAACGTTACTGCGATTACATATATACTTGAATTGGTAACCCCTCCATGTGAATATGTAGAAGAGTTGGCATATTGGTCAAGTACCTTATTTTTATTAGCAAAAACTACATTACCAGGTGATCTTCATATTATCGCTTCTGCTGTAAATCCAGCAACAAAGGAATACCAGCGTGGATTAACGCAGGGCGATCATCATCATCTTGGCTCTTTTGAGTCAGATCTCGAAAAGATTCAAGCCTATTGTATGATTAGAAATTTTTTACCACATATTATAGCACTCTCACCGAATTCTCCGATCATTAATAATAAACCGACTGATGTTGTAAAGATTATAAACAACCGGATAACAGCACCAAATTGTGTTCGTTCTTTACGGTTAAAATTTAATGCATCTATGTTAAGCAATAACGATCCAAAACACTTCATTCCATACTTAACTGCAGCAGATCAAGATGCTCAAGCCTATTTTCTTAATACTATTGCTAAGGCGAGCTTAGAAGATGGCAGATTCCAAGATGTATTCCCCTTTACTGATTGGAATACCATAGAGGTCAGAGTTTGTGATGCACAGCTTTCTATTTGTAGAAGAATAGGATTAGGAATGTTGATCGAAGCCCTATGTTATAAAGCACGAAAATTACTCGCCAAGGGTACGTGGGTACCTGATGCGGGCAGTGAAACTATAGCAACGAATAGGAAAAGAGCAGTTGAAAGAGGATTAATTGCATTATTTAGACCAGCGGAAAATTTAACACGAGAATTTCTTTCCCAATATGATAAGGAATTCGCAGAGCAGTATCTAGGACCTAAGGACCAACCCGTCCGCTATATGATGCAAGCTTGTCAGAGGATGTTTTTCTACATAAAAGATGAATTAGAGGAGCTTGGATTTCTCTATTCACCGTTCTTAAAGCCGTTGTTACAAAGTGTTTTTGGAAGCGTTAGTTATGCAGAACCCCCAATAACGGAAGCAGAGTATCAACTATCACTATATGATTATAAAGTACAAAGTGGAGAAGATCCAAATATTCTTTACGATTTAATTTATTTCACAGTCCAATATTGCCAAGATCCGCTAAATAACCCACTTACGGGAGTTTTAACTCTACCAAAAGAGATGTACAAATAAATAGATCTATATTTTACTAGTAAATAATGATTTATATTAACAATATTTTAATTATATCGTAATCTTACTAAAACGAGTATTATCATGTTAACAGCCACAATTGAAGAAAATGGTAAAACAAGGAAAGAACATATTTTTGTGATTGATGCACATTCTCATCTCGGGAAAGATGAGGATGGCGCTACTATGATGAATCCTTTAGCCCCTGGGAGTGGTAGCTTCGATTTCTGGAGTAAGATACAAGGAAGAATCATAGATGATTGGAAAGAATCAGGTCAACAATCGTTTAATACAAGATTGAATGGGATGAATGTAAAACTCTCATTTTTTTTTGAGCCTTATCCATTTACAGATAAATTATTTACCGAATTACAAAAATTAGGCGGCCGGTTTTCAGATATTAAGGATAAATTAAAATTTAATAGCTTAATAGATATGGCAGTGGTGTTTCCATTTCAAGATGTGTTTCGTGATAAAGATCCAGAAGCGCTTTATCGTGCTAGCAATAAAAATATCTCACGATTTTCAACTAAAATGCCTTTTTCTATGAAAATTATTGGATATTGCAGGGTTGATCCCCTAGAAGGACAAAAAGCTGTAAATGAGGTAAAATATGGTCGAGAAGTTCTTGGTTTACGAGGGTTAAAATTACATCCTCGTTCTGAGGGATGGGTAGATGCTGTCGTTTCTGGAGAAGCAGTACCTATATTAGTAGAAGCTGCGAAGCATTCAATGCCAATAATTTTTGATACAAGAGGGAAAAAGACCATAATGGATTTATCTGTTTTAATTCAGAAAACAAGGAGTGTTCTTAAGAGTCAGCATCCTGAACTATTACCTCACTTTAAAGCAATCATTGCGCACTTTGCTCAAGGAAATGTTGGAGATTATGAAGTGTATAACGCAGTGGTACAACCAAATACATATGGGGATCTTTCAATGCTTCATGGAGAAGGAGCAAAAAACTTCTTTAAGGATTTTCGCGAATGGTTTGAAAGAAATCAAAAAATAAATGTTGATGATAGAACATGGTCCCAATATCTCTTATTTGCCACAGATTATCCCTATTTTGGAGAGATTCATGCTGAAAAATTATTAATTAATCTCTTTAATAAAGATTTTTTTGATAATGGAGGAACTCTGGAAGATATTAGAAACATATTAGGAATGAATCAGATTCGTATTTTACCCGAATATAACATGAAAGATACCGCATCTTATAAGAATTCCTATGCAACCACAATAATCTCCAATCCCAATTATAATGGAGATCAAAGGAGCACCTATGAAATGGCAATTAGAGCTCTCGCAAAATTAATTGCTGATAACAGGATTGATATTAAAAAATTTCTACTAGAATTTAATGAAAATTGGAATGATTTGAGTAGGAATGCGTTATTATCGACTATTAAAAAGTCAACTAAAGAAGAAATTCCTCTATATTTACTTGAAATGATTAACAATCAAGTATCTCTCATTTCTCCCTTAAAATCATATGAAAATTGGAAGAAATTTGGGTATAAATATTTTGACCCCGAGGATAGAGACTTTTTCTCATCGTTGATGAGACATTATTATTTAGCAGATAATGATCAAGATGTAGAAAAAAGTCTCTTAGAAGTATTCAGATAAGAGAGAATTCTGCTTATATTATTTAATTATTATATTTTTTTCAGAATTTTTAGCACATTCTCTCAATTTTTTAAAAAAATCGAACTTACTGAACTTACTGATATTATTAGGTCTGAATAGTATATAAAATAAAGTATTTATCTGCCGTTTTTATATAATAAATCACAAATTTTTATTATTCCATTCATACTATAGATCTTGAAATACAATATTCATTATTTGAGTTAATAATGAAAAGGAATCCTTATAATGAGTGATCAAGAACAGGGCGATTCAAAAGCCTCTTCTAATACATTAGAGCGTAGAGAGAATGATGATAGGGTTATTAAGGTAAAAGATCAGGTATCAAACTATGAAGAAGTGGATTCCACTGATGATGAACTAATTCAAAAACTTAGTGAATATCAAGATATAATTGAAGTAAAATCTAAAGAAATTGAAATTCTCGATGAGAGTATTGCTAAGTTAAAAATGAATAAAGAAGATGTTCAAGAATCCATTAAGGATCTAAATCTTCAAATAGATGAGAAAAAAGCAAAATTAGAAAACCTTGATCTATACATAGAAGCGGAAAAAAATAAGGAATTTGATAAATTACAGTATAAAATATCTGAACTTAACGAGAAATTAAGTTTTAAAATCAATCAAGTAGAAACTTTTGAAGAAGCTTTACAAGAAAAAGACTTAAAAATAAAAAATTTAGAAAAGAAAGAGAATAATAAATTAAGTCTCATCGAAGATTTAACTCAAGATAAAGAAGAGTTAGAAAAGACTATTAGAAATCTCGAAGAAAATAACATCCGCCATTTAGATACTATATCAAACCTTAAAATTGAATTAAAGGAATTAAGAGATCTATTAGAGAGTGAAGGAGATACACAAGATAAATTTCAAGAAGAGATAATCGAATTAAAAAAGGAAATTAAAGTGCTTAGACGGGAACGAGATCATTATAGAAAACTTGTAAAAGAAAATGAACTAGTCTAAGAAGCTGAAATAAGGGAATATTATTTACCCTTTTCTTTAAATTTCTATCTTATTAGGTTAATATTAATTGAGTAAAGTATTAGGCCTTTTCCTACTTTTCATATGGCTTTTGTGAATAATCCTATTGAAAAGAAAACAAATTTATATATCAAAATAATCTTATAATTATTAATTGTAATCATAATAAATTATATTAAAATTTTTTAATTTAAAAGAAGAGTTGATTCCTATCTCTATAGATACCAAGTCCTTCGACAATATCCTTAGTAAGATTATTAAATCAGAAAGCGGGATTAAAAAGGTTATCCTCGTTGACAGAACGGGATTGACAATCGCTAGTGTGTCGAAATTTTCCTATTTTCCTGCTGATGTAGACGGTATTGGAGCAATTGCGAGTGCAGTTTTTTGCGCCAGTGAGGAACAAGGAAAAAATCTGGAATTAGGCGCATTAGATATTGTTACCAGTGAATTTTCAGGCGGTAAGATATTTGCTGCCAGTTGTGGACCAAAAGGAGTGTTATGTTTGATTTCGGATCCAGACATCAATATAGGATTAATTCGACTGATCCTAAAACGTTCTGGAGATGAATTACGAGAAATTCTTGATGAATTCCTGTCAGAAGTGCCAGACACATTAGACTCCGGATTAGATCTAAGTGATCTAGACGAGTTAACTCCAGATTAATTGAATATTTTTTTCCATCTATTTTATCCCTATTTTAATAATCATAATTATAATTCTAAATTTATATAATTTCGATTTTTTCTCATCTTTGATTTTCTCATTGCGATTTGAATTATAATTATTCGCAAATTTTTAATTATCTTCCATCCCATACTATTGTAAGATATTAAAATTATACTTTTTTAAAAAAGTATTAATAAGTTTGTGAAAATGATATGGATCTGGGATTAAAAGATAAAGTTGCCTTAGTTTTAGCATCCAGTAAAGGATTAGGTTTTGCCTGTGCAAAAGTATTTTATAAAGAAGGAGCAAATGTAGTTATATGTAGTCGTTCTGAAGAAAATCTGAAAGATGCGAAACATAAAATAATGGAAGTTGATTCAATAACTAAGGATAACGAAGTGTATTATGTTGTTGCAGATTTGATGGACGAATCTCACATCGAGAATCTCGTTCACAAAACTATGGAAAAATTTGGGAGGATTGATATTCTTGTTCATAATGCTGGAGGTCCTCCTTCCGGAGCGATTAGCAATATTTCTAAAGAACAATGGTCAGATTCAATTAATTTGAATTTGCGATCGTTCATACACATAGCATATTTAGTTCTTCCAATAATGCAGACCCAACAATCTGGAAGGATTATCGCAATTGCGTCGGTTTCGGTGAAGCAACCTTTGGAAAATTTAGTTCTTTCAAATACTACTCGATTAGGTGTTGTGGGATTCGCAAAAACTTTGGCAAATGAATACGGTAAGGATAAAATTTTAGTAAATGTGGTGTGCCCTGGTCCGAATCTCACAAACAGGATAGAGGAGCTAATAAATGATACTATGGAACGAACAGGGAAATCTGAAGAAGAAGTTAAAAAATCATGGACACAAGAAATTCCATTAGAGCGATTGGGAACACCTGATGAGTTAGCCAACTTAGTTGTGTTTTTAGGCTCAGAAAGGGCAAGTTATATCAATGGTACAGTCATCCAAGTAGATGGTGGTTTCGTGAAAGCTCCATTTTAAGATTTTTTTCAAAATACCTTATTGATATTTTATTCAGAAAAGATTAGGTTTGAAAACAAGATTTTTATTTTCCTTCCTTTAATTTCAAAATAAAACTGGATAAATTATCTGATTTTTTAGACTATGAGATTATAAGGTGAATTTTTTTAGAAGAAATGAAAAAGTTGCAAATAGATCAATGCAATAAGAAATTTTTTATAATTTTCTCGAATTATAATAATCAAAATCCCATTATATCTTATATATTTT
>JAWOFX010000140.1:0-10476 GCA_046497275.1 Promethearchaeia archaeon
GAAAAGCAAGTAAACCAGCTTAGAAATGAGCTCGATAAAAAGAATGAAGAATTAAAAGATACTAAGGCAAAACTGGTAAGTTCTGAAAAATATTTAGAAGAATTAACTCTTAAATTAAAAGATACTAATGAAAAAATAAAAAGTTTAGAATCTACTCGTGAAGATTTAAATAACAAAATAACGAATTTAGATGAGGAGATAAACCAGAAAGTTGAAGAGGTTGAAGAATTAGAACAGAAATTAAAAGATTCTTCTGAAAAAGTACAAAATTTAAATAAAATAATTGAAGAAAAAGAAAATATCATAGAAGAAAAAAGCGATATCCTTGGGAATAAAGAAAATCTAATTGCTAGTCTGAATTCAAAAATTGATGAGCTTGATAGAAAAATTGAAAAATATTCCAAAGACATCCAAATTAAGGAAGAAGAAATTCAAAACCAAAATCAAAAACTAGAGGAAATGAAAATAAGAGAACAAGAAACCACCAAAGATTTCGAAGAAAAGTTAGATTCTAAACAACGGGAAATTGAAGAATTAAAAAATGATATCCAAGTAATTAATGATACTTTGAAAAAAGCCGAAGAAACTCAAAAAATCATGGAAAAAATAAACGAAGTGATGGATCTTAAAGGATTTGTGAATGAAAAAGAATTAGAGGAGATTAAAGCAGGGAGGCAAATTTAGGGATTTTTATGATTATTTTATTTAATTATTCTAGTGAATTATTTTAATCATCCTTTTTAAAGCAATTCTAAGGTTATAATTGAACATATTGATTAAATTAGCTTGTTTTCTTTCTTATTTAACTCATTAAATCAAAAATGATTGATTTTAGATATATCAAAAAACTGATATTTCTGAATGTAATTATTATATTAATTATTATATAAAAAAATATTAAGATGAAAGCAATAGTAAGTGTTATTGGTTTAGACAAACCAGGAATTGTGGCATCAGTTTCAACGATATTAGCTAATCATAATGTAAATATTACGGATATTTCACAATCTTACGCACAAGAATTTTTTACAATGATTATGGTCGTTGATTTTGAACGAAGTGATTCTACAATTAAACAAGTGAATGAAGACCTTAAAAAAGCAGGTGAAAAAATTGGAGTTTTTATGTCCATACAACATGAGGATATATTTCGTGCTATGCATAGGATTTAAAGAAACCAAATAAATTAAAATATCAATAGAGGTTAAGAATATGTCGTTTACACCAGAAGAAGTATTGGAAACTAAAAGAATGATACAAGATCAAGGATTAGATGTTCGAACAATAACTATGGGAATAAATTTATTAGATTGCGTGAATCCAAGTTTGGATTTAATGTTAGAAAATATTAAACAAAAAATTCTATCATTAGCTAGCGATCTTTCAGAAATGGCAACATCAATAGAAGAGGATTATGGGATACCTATTATTAATCGTAGATTAACTATCACTCCAATCTCATTACTTCTAGGAGCATTAAAATCCATCAAAGAAATGTCATTAGAGGATATACAGAAATTTAATGATCCTCTTTATCATAAATATAAAGTTGGAAGTCCTCGAATCGCTCCTGATGCCATTGAATCTTGTATTGCAATCGCAAATACTCTTGATGAAGCAGCTAATGAGGTTAATGTTGATTTTTTAGGTGGTTTTTCTGCGTTAGTGCATAAAGGATTTACACGAGCAGATTTAAGTCTCATTCAGAGTCTACCAGATGTTTTATCATCTACAGAAAGAGTATGTAGCTCTGTCAATGTTGCTGCCACTCGTGCTGGAATGAATATGAATGCAGTTAAAATGATGGGTGATATAATTCATCAGATTGCTATGAACACTAGAGAAAAGTTATCAATCGGATGTGCAAAATTAGTGGTATTTGCGAATGCAGTAGAAGATAATCCCTTTATGGCAGGAGGTTTTCACGGAATCGGAGAATCTGAATGTTGTATAAATGTTGGTATTTCTGGACCCGGAGTAATAAGAAATATTGTAAAGCATCAGAGAAACTCAGATTTTGAAACACTTGCGGAATCGATCAAGAAAACAGCATTTAAAATCACACGAATGGGTCAACTAGTTGCACAAGAAGCATCGAAAAGGTTAAATGTACCGTTTGGAATAGTTGACCTCTCTTTAGCACCAACCACACGACCATTTGACAGTGTTGCTGGGATTTTAGAAGATATGGGGTTAGAAACTACTGGAGGACCAGGCACAACAGCAGCATTGGCACTTTTAACGGATGCAGTAAAAAAGGGAGGATTAATGGCATCTTCATATGTAGGAGGGTTATCCGGTGCCTTTATCCCTGTGAGTGAGGATCATTTTATGACTGAAGCTGCGAGAAAAAATGTGCTGACTATTGAAAAACTTGAAGCTATGACATCTGTATGTTCAACAGGTTTGGATATGATATGTATTCCAGGATCAACACCCCCAACTACAATTGCTGGAATCATTGCTGATGAGGCAGCTATAGGAATGATAAATCAGAAAACCACTGGAATCCGAATAATTCCAGTTATTGGAAAGGATGTAGGAGAGGAAGTTGAGTTTGGAGGCTTATTGGGAAAGTCTATTGTGATGCCAGTCAAAAGAAGCTCTTGTGAAATTTTTATCAATAGACAAGGTCGTATTCCTGCACCTGTCCATTCACAACGAAATTAAAACCAACTCAATTATTCTATTTTTATGAAAGAATTTATAGGCGTTGATTCTTGCTCAATTGGATGGTTATGTTTTATTTTAGACTCAAATATGAATTGGACTTTAAAGTTATTTAAAACCGTCCAAGATTTATATGCCTCTTATTCTAGAGCAGAATTAATCTTGATCGACATTCCAATCGGATTACGAAAAACTAGCGGAGTTCCAAGACTATGTGATAAGGAAGCTCGTAGATATTTAACTCGGAAAAGATCATCATCTATCTTTCCCACTCCTTGTAGGGATATCCTTGAAATATATAATTATCATGAAGTAAATAGGATCAGTAAGGAAAAATGTGGAAAAGGAATCTCAAAACAAACTTGGAATATAATTTCCGAAATAAAAGAAGTCGATATACTGCTAAGGAATAACTTGGAGGCCAAAAAACTTTTTATTGAATCTCACCCTGAAGTTTGTTTCACTGCTTTAAATAAAGATAAACCTCTTGAATTTTATAAAAAAACTAAAAAAGGAATACAGAAAAGAATTAATTTATTACTCTCACATCTAAAATTTGATAAAGATCCCTTAGAATTTGGATTGAATAATTATAAGAGAAATGAAGTGGCATCCGACGATATTTTAGATGCGTGGATATTAGGAATATCTGCCACTTTAGGTAGGAATAATTTGGAGTTTTTACCAGAGGATTATGAATATGATTCTGAAGGACTCCCTATGCGAATTGCAAAACCAAAATTTCAAGGATTTGTAAATTAGAAAGGATTTAAAACTCTCTTTCAGCAACGAAAGTTAATAAACTTTCAAAAAATTCTAATTCTTCCTTATTTATAACTTCTTTTAACTTTTTTATTACATCTTTTGCTTCTTTATAATAAATATCGGCTAAATCTCTACATGTTTCAGCAGCATTAGCTTCATTAAAAAGAGCCTTAACTATAGAAACTTCTTTATCGGAAATTTTTTGCTTCTGCATAATTTTAACAAGTTTTTCTCTATTCCCTCCAGATAATTTATTTAATGATTGAATCAATAAACACGTCTTTTTTCCCTCTTTAATATCACCATCCGTCGGTTTCCCAGTTTTATTCTCGTCACCAAACGTGCCTAAGATATCATCTTTGATTTGAAAAATAATACCCAAATTCATTCCATAAATACTCAATAATTCTTGATATTTTTGGTCAATCTCTGCATAATTTGCTCCAATAAGAATAGATTTTTCGATAAGTGCACCCGTTTTCAGTGAAATCATTTCTATATACTCCTCCATCGTTAAATCTGTTTTATTCACTATATCCACTTCAATTAAAACACCATTTGCAATCTCGATAAATGCTTGTTTGTATAAGTCCACTGCTTTTAAATTGATCTCGCTATTAAAATCATTATTCAGATAAGCTTCTAGCCCAAGAAAAAATGCGGAATCACCACCAATGATTCCGATTGAGTTGCCGAAGTTTTCGGCTTTCATACGTTTTAAATTGTAATTTTTATGATATTGCCGATATCTATAATGAAAGGAGGGTTCTCCCCTTCTAAGTTCATCATTATCAATTATATCATCATGAATTAAAGAGGCATTATGCAAAAATTCTGTTCCTACACTGGGTTTTAGAATTTTATCATCATTATTTTTTGAAAAAGCATTATAAGTCGCAACACATACCAATGGTCGTATACGTTTTCCTCCCGCTAAAAAATAATCCTTTAATTCTGTATAATAATCTCTGAGAAAATTATTCTTTACCGAATTTATTTTTCTTTCATATATAGAAGCTATGGCGTCGTCAATTTTCGATGTATATTTCTTGCTGTATTCAAGAAAATTCATTTTTTTCCCTCATTTGTTAATATAATATTTAATTTCTTTTCGATCTAAATTAATAGATTACTTTAATCAAAATTAAATTTATCTTCACTATATTTCATCAAATACCAAAATAAAACATATTTCTATTAATAAATATACTAAAAAAAATCGAATAATAACTTATATCTAATAATTTATCAATTAGGAATTACTTGAAATTTATTATTTTATGTAATAAGAATTGGACTAAGGATTTTTTATATTAATGATAATATAATTAGAAAATAAGAATTGTAAATAAAGAATTAAATCATGAAAAATAAAATGCTTGATAAAATAAACTATGAGATTGAAAAGGATGAAGAAGAGGTTTTTTTTAATTATGAATTAGCAAGAGAAGCGATCATAGGAATAATCGATATTTTAGAAATTAAATTCAATAAAAAAGATTTCCTTTATCAAGCAGGAATTGAAAACTTAAGAGCTCTACACGAATCTATTATCAATATTTTAGAATTCTATAACCCTCCCTTAAAAATTCAGAAAATGATTGAAGAAATAAGATGTAGGGAAAAGAGCGCTCCGAAATAATTATACAGATTTTTTTTTAGTATTATTTCCATTTCTAATGATCTGTGTTTTAAATCTTAAATTATCTCCGCAAAACTACTTTTAAGGTTGCTATCACATGAGGATCTAATTCTAACTCTAATTTTTGGTTTTTGATATTATTAATCTTCGCTTTAATTACGTTTATTGGTTCTTCTTCTAGGAAATTCACTATAAATGCCTTATCAATTTCAATATACTCACATGATTCTATTATACCTTTTTGTGGTCTGTTAGAAATATTATATACTCTAAGAATCAAATCCTCTCCAATTTCACTTTTCTTAATAGCACTAATAATAATAGAATCATTATCAATAGATAAGAAACTTAGATGGTCTTTTAAATATCCTTTCTGCGAAGGTTTTTTATAAGGTAAGTAAAGTGAGAGCATACCAGTAGGTTTTAATATTACTTTTCGAAGTAACCTAAGTTGTGAATCAGTCATTGTTGGGAACATTGGCAATAAACTGCAATTAAATTCATTTGCCCTTTTATGGATTTTTGCGTCTGCCCAATTCTTTTTATCATTATCAATGATCAGTGATAATTCAAAAGCATGGCTTCCGAGGCATTGTGCTCCCGGTGTATTCATTTCAGGTCCAGCATGAGAATTTCTTGTCGGAAAATCATCTCTTGATAACCATTCAATACATCTTAATAATGTTATTGCTAATGTAATGCTCTCATCTTCATTTCTTATTGCTTCATATTCAGGTAGTCCCTTATTTAATACAGAGAAGACTGTTTTATCATCATTTACAGACACAAAGTTCTTTTGGTGATTAGTAGGCTGTGGAGCTTGAACCCATCTATCCCCATTTGGTAAGTCTATATCTCTTTGAAGTACATGGAAATGTCCGTCCACATTAACTTTATCCGCTTCAATCTTTGATGGAAATAACACTCTTAACCTATGATCTTTACAATTATTTATCATTTCAATTCGAAAATCAATTCTCTTAATCTCTTTATATAAGGTGATGTATAATCTGATTGGATTATCTGTAAGAAATGTTTCTCTTTCATATCTCTCCTCAGTAAGAGAGATAGGAAGTTTTAAATTCATATCAATTTTAACTGTTTTTTGAGTCGGACCTTTTACAAGATACGCAATTTCTTGAATATGGGCATCCTCAGTGGTATATTTTATGTCAACTTGATTTTGTTTCGGTCCTGAAAAATCATATTCGTCTCCCCAATCGCCCACATCTTCAAATTTACAAATATTCTCATACCAAATATCGCTCTCTTTATCTAATATATTTATTTTACCTTCTTTATTAATAGTTATCTGATAATACTCATTCTGAAAAGTATCGCCTATATATAAGTAAGATTGTTCTTTTTTAGTTAACATAGAGGGGTTTTCATCTGGATTTAGATAATATGTGCTCCACCCACAAGCTGGCACTTCTGCTATGAATGTAAATCGTTTGCTTATATTAGATTCTTGAGTATAACGAGGCTCTTCTTTAACTAGATAACCTTGATAATTAACCTCTTTACCAGAGTGATCTATTAATTTAAAGTGGGAGGGAAAACCTCCACTTCCTTTTTTAGGAGTAATAGCGTTAAATTCTACAATATCTTTTCTTTTATAAGGTAAAGGATTATAGATAACTAATGGAATCCAGCCATCCTTTTCAGGATTAAATTTAATTGATTTACTCAGATGAATCAATGAATTTTTTATTATTTCTGTTCCAATTTGTTCTGCCCAATCAAATCGAGTTTTCATCTCTTCATGTACTTGATCTATTGAGCATCCGCATATTGAATCATGAGGATGATTTTTTATCAACCATTTTAAGCCAGTGGAGATATATTCTTTTGGATATTCAAATTTCTGGTTTTCATCTAAGATCCATGATATTGTCGCCAATGGTTCAGTATATTTTTCAAACAAATATTCTATTGCAGTGTTTCTTTGTTTTATCCACATCCTTGCTGAAAAAACTCCAGATAATAAATGAGCATACTTCCCTCCTCTAAGTTCTCCTTCGAACTCTTTTAATTTTGGATTAAATTGAAGAACTTTATCAATATAAAACTCAAAATCGTTTTGGATTATTTCTCTTTCTGGATATTTTTCATTCCATTGATTAATAATTTCAGGGATCTCTGGCTGGGCCTCTTTATGATCTGAACCATTATTCAATAGGATATAAGGAGTGGCTGTATATTTTTCTAACTGGTTAGAAATATTTTTAATTTTACGTAACGCTGAATTATATTTACCATTTATTTGTTTTGTATTTAGATCTGCTATTGAACCATAACTTAAAATTAAATGAATTCCCAGTATAGAAGTAGCTTTTCCTGGAGCATTCCATTTAAATTCCATATTCAAATCTTTTTCTTCGAATTCATTTCCGAAACCTCTCCAAAAAATCACGGAAGGTATTTCAAATCCTTTCAGAATCTGCGGTAGTTGGGCAATATGACCGAAAGGATCAGGAATATACCCCGCCTTCATCACCCTACCAAACTGCTCAGCATACTGGTGTCCAAATAATAGATTTCTAATAAGCGACTCTCCACTGACAAGGAATTCATCAGGTAAAACATACATAGGGCCGATCGTCAATCTATTCTCCTTCACATATTTCTCGATTACTTCTCGTTTTTCTGGCCGAATTTCTAAATAATCCTCTATTGGAATGGTTTGCCCATCAAATGTGAAATTTTTATAATCGGGATTTGTTGCTAAAATATTGAGTAGTTTATCGAACATTAAGACTAATTCTGCCCTAAATTCTTGAAAAGGAAGGTACCATTCTCTATCCCAATGAGTTTCTGGAACTAAAATTATTTTTTCTGCTTTAACCATAAATATTCGTCCTCATTCATATATTAACTAAGTATTTTAAATCATTTTACTCTTTAAATCTAATCCTTTAAGAACACTTATATGAAAAATTAAGATAATACGAAAAGGTTTTTTTCAAATTTTATAAAAAGTTACACTTCGAAAATAAAAAAAAATTTCCTCTAATCAAAATCTTCATCATCCCAATCTAAAATTACTCTTTTTTTATCATTTTCTCCATTTATGGAAGCTCCTCCTTGTCCTAATTTATCCACATCCTCAAAGTCTACATTAGGATTGAGCATATCTAATAACTTTCTCTCTTCTTCCGACATTTCATATTTTCCTTCCATCATATTATAAAAATCCTGCAAAAGATCCTCATTTTGAGAATATCGCTTAGCAGTTTGCTTAAAGAACCAACCAACTATTTTCTCCCATATTTTATTTAACCAGCCCATAAAGCCTGTTTTTTCTTTTGGTTTTGAGTTCCGTTCTAAGTTTCTGCGATGAGTTATCTCTTGTTGAATATATTGAGCCCACTCCTCTCGAGGAACTTCCATTAATTTCAATTCCTCTTTTAATTTCTTGATCAATTTTTTTTCATCCTCTGAAAGAGATGATTTACGCTCATTTTTAGTCATTTTTTCTCAATTGATAAAAATGAATAAATTCTATTATATTTTTTTAATTAAACGATTCTGCTTCAATAATTATCATCGTAATAAAAACTAAGGGTAAAAAAAGAATGAATTTAATTTTAATTGAAATCTAATGGTTTTTCTAATGGACCTTGTATTCCTAATTTCTTAGCAAAGTTGCGCATAAATTTTCTTCTTGACTCTAAATAAATTTCCAATAATATCATACTTGGTATGATTAAAATTGAAACTAGAATTGGCATGAGTGGAAGCAATATAACTGCAGTAATAAATCCAGGATTAGTTGGATCATTATATCTATTAAACATATCTATCAAAAATAAAACGTAACTAAATATTACACCAATTCCTGCATAACCCTTTAAGAGATAATGGTACCAAGAACCAACAGAACGGACTTCAATAGGATCAATCGTGTTTTTTACTTTTTGTTTATTTGTAAATACAATTCCAGCATCTGATAAAAACCATACTGGAGAGAATATTCCCATTGATAATGTTGTCATAAAGGGAATGAGAGCACTAAAACCAACAATAGGCCAAAGCTTATCACTACCTCCACCACCAATAAGATATTCGGGGTCTACGATAAAATCTCGAGCAAAAGTAGTCAATCCAATCATTAAGGAAAGATTCACAGCTAGTAAAGCCGGAAATACTCCCTTCCATATCCTTTTGAATTTTTTTGGTTTTTCTCTGTCTTGAACTCCAAATTGCATTCTAAATCCAATTGTTTTTTTATATACATAGAGCATTAAAGGGCCAAAAAGATAGCCAGGCAAAAATCCTCCAATAAGCGCACCAATGGGAACAAAAAGAAAAATTGCCATAACTTGAAGTATTAAAGAATTAAAAGGCAATATCACCGTCATTCTACTTCCTCCATCACCATCTTCCATAAAAAATATATTAATAATTGCAAATGGGATCGTTGTCAAAAAATAAAATACCAAAAAAATGATTATCGCTTTTTTATACCTTGAGAAATTCATTTTATTCTTTTATGATTTTTTTAGTAAGATAGATATATCTATTGGTTTTTAAGTTAATAAAGTCTTACCTACAACACTTTCATGAGGTTGTATTGCTAATAAATCTAACATTGTGGGTACCATATCAGTAGTCTTACAATATTGTATCTCTTTATTTGGTATTGAGTCACTTCCCCCGATAATGAAAGGAACATTCATAGATTTTCTAAGAGCTATGTCATGTGAATATAAATGCTTATTCATCGTTTTTCCGTGCTCATAATTGAATGCATATTCACCTAAAGTTGAAATTAAGATATCAGAAGATCTTGGATTCTTAAAAAACCTTGGAATTTGATCAATAATTATAGGAAAATCGATTTCATAAGTTTTTGATAACCATTCATCTATGTCATGGAATTTTCCATCTAGGTGTTCTTTATCTTTTTCTTGATTATTATATCCAAATATATCTAAATCATCACTACTATATTTAGTTTTCAGATTAGGTCCAAATCCTTTATATTCGATTATTCCAGTTAAAGTTTCTCCAGTTTTACTATTTTTTTTATTGATATAAATTTTTCCTCTTTCTGGACTATTTTTATCATCTCTGTAGTACATTAATTTGACACCAGGAATTTTCCATAACACATTGAAAAGATTTATAGATTTATGATTGCCTGATGTCTTAAATTTCTCCATCTCTTCAATTGTTGGGTGATGCTGCCAAGATTTCCCGGGAAAGTTGAAAGAACCTACAGATCCAAAATTAGCATCAAAATCTCCTTTACCTTTTTTAGGATCGTAAGGTATTAATCCATTGGATTTAAAAAACGGTTCTAAATCATATAATTTTTCCGCTTTATAGTTCCCATGATCAGAAATCACTGCGATTGCAGTATCATCATAATGTCCTTCAGATTTTAAGAATTT
>JAWOFX010000164.1:0-12046 GCA_046497275.1 Promethearchaeia archaeon
GTTGTAGAAAAAAATCCTTATAGATTAGAGATTGCAAAGAAATTTGATCCTGATGTCGCATTAAATAAGCTCAAATTATCTAAAATCAAAAGAGCAAATAAAAAAGGAATATCTGGAGCTGATTTTGTATTTGAATGTTCAGGAGTGCCTGTATTAGTAAATGCTGCCATAGATGTTGTTCGAAAAGGGGGAACTATTGTACAGATAGGATTATGGGACAAACCACTTGAAATTAACTTACTTAAGTATGTTATGAATCAAAATCGTATTCAAGGTCTCTTTGGTTATTTACGAGAGGATTTTGAGTATGCTGTGGATTTAGTTGCTCGGAAACTCATAGATCCAGGGCCTATTATAACAAAAATTATTCCTTTACAGGATGTTGTCGAAGAGGGCTTCGAATGCGGAATTAATCCAGATACTAAAGAATTGAAGATTTTAGTGGAACCTTAGTTCATACCTATTTGATCTTTTACTTTTTTAATTTTTCAAAATATATATAATTGTGAAATTGTGAGATTTTCTAAATTTAAAATAAGAATGAACTTTGAACATTTTAAATCTATAAAATCAATAATATGTAATGGAAAAATATAAAATAATTTAAGTACAAATTCTAATAAAAAGAAAAAGATGTTTATTTAGAGGGGATAATTTTGGAAAGATCAATTGAAATTTTCCATTTAGAAGGGCAAGATTATGAAATGGGTTTAAAACAAGGAAGATATTTTCAATCGCAAATCAAAGAATTGTACCAAAAACTTACCTCTTCTGATGAATTTTTAGCATCTAAACCATTTTTCATTCCAAAGTTCCTGTACAAAAAGTTAGCAACAAAAATTTCTTCTAGTATGATTAAAGCGTCAATTAAAGAACATTTTCCTTCTCAATGGAAATTCTTACAAGGATTAAGTGAAGGTGCAGAAATCTCAGAAAGTAAGCTTTTATTTCTCCAAGCCATTGATGCCCTTGGAACTCAAGTCTCAAATTATAGGATAGAAAAGAATGTATCCGCCTCCTTCAATGATTGCAGCGCAGTAGGAGTTAAAAGTATGAAAACTGATACTGGGGGAGTGTTAATGATTAAAAATTGGGATGGACCGGAATTTTTAGCTCAATATACTATTTTCCGAAAGATGAAACCTTCCAATGGGAAAGGATTTGCAACAATAGGTTCTGGAGTGGTAGGTTTGGAGGGTATTAATAATGGAATGAATGAAAAAGGGCTTTCCATCGTCTATAATTATGCGTATCCAAAAGAAATTGGAGATAATGGCGTGCCAGCTATGATTCTAATTAAGGAGGCTTTAGAAAATTGTGTTAGTGTGAAAGAAACTATTGAATTGTTTAAGAAATATCCCCGAATAGGTGGTGCTAATGTGATGGTGGCCGATAATGATGGTGATCTAGCTGTAATAGAATTTAGTCCTTCAAATATCGAAGTACGAAGACGAGGAATAGAACGTGAAAACTCTTTTCTAATTTGTACGAATCATTATCTAACACCCATTATGAAAGGTTTGGAGATTTCCCGAGATGCTGTGTATAATGAGGATGCAGCAGAAGCATTTAAAGGTAAACCAGTGCACAAAAGCTCAATCATGCGCTATAAAAATGCTCACACTATCTTAAAAAATAACGCTCCAGAAAAGATATCATTAGATTTTCTTAATACGCAAATTCAAAGTAATCACGGGCCAGACAACATTCCTTCTGAATTTACATTCTGCAATCATGGGACAGAGATCTCAACTGGGTTTGGAGTTATGTTAGATGTAAAAAATCGACATTTTTATGCAACCTTAGGAAATCCATGTGAAGGAAAAATGGAAAAATTGTCATAAGAATAAGTTATGTTTTATTGGATATTATGTATTATGGAGTAAAAAAAATTTGTAGATTTATAATATATTGTAATAATTATATAGATAGAGAAACAAAAATAGAAAAAAAATATGGATACATCTAAAGAGATAAAATCTGTATCAAAAAACAATCTCTATAAACTAAGAAAGAAAAAAATAGAAGATCAAATTTTATCGGCGAAAAGAATTTTAGAACAAAAAATTGAACCTATTGAAGTTGCGGGCAGATTTTTACATGAATCGTTTAATTTAATGAAAAAAGGAATTTCAAATAGATATCCCGATTTATCAGAAGAAGAAATTAATCAAAAAATACAAAAAACCTTGCTTCTTTCTGAAAAATTAAAAAAAACTCGTACAAGAGGCAAAAATTATGGCTGAAATGGAAAATGTTTTATCTCGATTAAATTATGTCTTTGAGGCTACAAAAATTAAATATGTTATTGTGGGGGGTATTGCTGTAATTCATTATGGGCATATACGAGCGACTCAAGATATTGATATTATTATAGAGGATGATTATTCTAAAATTTCTCAATTTTTAGGATTATTAAAAACCTATGAATTTGATGTGATGATGGATCAATTTCAAATGGCATATAAAGAAAAAACAAATATAACCATTTTTGATAAGAACAGTTTTTTACGACTGGATATTAAAGTCGCTGATAAAAAGAGAGAATATGAAGTATTAAATAATGCAACCCAACAAATTATTTATGGAAAAAAAGTAAATATTGCGCCTTTAGAATACGTTTTAATTGGAAAATTGATATATATGGGAAACGTTAGCGATATCCCCATTTCTGAATTATTAGAATATCAAGATGTTATCGATTTTTTAACAATATATCATGCCAATAAAAAAGATATTAATCTACAATTTCTAATCGAAAAAGTAAAAGAAATGGGTTTGGAAAATAATCTAAATAAACTCCTTGAAATAAAATTCGACTAGTTTTCTTTGAACATATGGAAATTAAAAAATTTTATGAGATCATAAATAATATCCTATAATTCCTTACCTATTATATCTGTTTCTCTATTCTTTTAACGATTTCGGATGGGGATAAATAACCACAGTTGATTATTATATCAGCATATTTCATGTATAAAGGAATTCGCTGTTCATACAATTTCGAAATCGATAGAGTTTTTAGACCAACTATTCCTCTTGATTCTTTATCATCTAAACGTTCTTCTAAAATATCTAGTGGAATATTCAAAAAAATTATTAGAGAAATTTGTTCAAAAGTGTTCATTAAGGATTTGGAATATATCACACTCCCACCCGAAGAGATTTCTTTTCATAATATTTCTTTCTATTAATTTTAGATAAAAGAAATTTCAGATAAGAATCTAAATCCTCGAATGATAATAATAATACTTATATATCCAGTTATCAAATAAATTAATTGCATATTTTAGATAAATTGATGGAAATCCATCAACTTAACAATTATAAAATTATATAATTAAATGTGAAGAAAAATGGTTAATTATGAAGACTTAGAGGAAATTGCAAAGAAATGGGCACAAGAATATTGTGAAGCTTTAAATAATAGTCAAGCATATGATGAGGCGGCAAAAGGTTGGGGCATAGATTTCGAGGGGAGTATGCTTTTTGTGATGGAAAAATCAGGAGAAATTGAGGATAACGTTTCAGCTTTTCTGGATTTAAAAGATGGAAAATGTTTGGGTATAAAAATTCTCAAACCAGATGAGGATCCTCCACGAGAACCAATAATGACTCTTAAAGGATCATTTTTATTGTGGAAAAAATTAGCATTTCGAGAAATTGATCCCATTCAAAGTTTAATGTCTGGAAAGTTAAAACTTGAAGGAGATATGTCTCTTGCGATGAGATATTCGAGAGCAGCAATGGAACTCGCAAATGCCACAAAAGATACAGATACAACCTTCTTTACTAAATACGATTTGGGAGAATAATAATATCTGGGGTGAAGAAAAAAATGGATGATTTTGAACAACAAATTGATTATTCAATGCCAAGACAAAATGGTCTCTTCCCACCGCCTCCCTATCGATACCCTAACATGCGTGCGATGATAGTGTTGTTTCAATGTAAGGAAGGAGTAAAGAAAAAATATCTTCCTCCAGAATTGGAACCTATTGAATACGGATTTGATGCGATCTTTATTTCTGATTATCCCGACTCCTCAGTTGGACCCTATTTTGAAAATTTAATCGTATTAAATTGTAAGTATAAAGACCAACCAGGTGCCTTTGTCTTTAATATCTATGTCACCACCGAGGAGGCGCTGACTGCGGGGAGGGAAATATGGGGATATCCAAAAAAACTATGCGATATTAAACTCTCACCAATTCAAGAAAAGAATGGCAAGAAAGTAGTATATGGAAGTCTCACAAGAAAAGATATTACGTTTTTAGAAGTTGAACTAAATGTTTTGGATTCGCCTCCAGGAATGGATCCTAAAGGAATGATCGAGAACATGCCTCTTTATAATTTAAAACTCATCCCAGATGTAGCAGATAATTCAAAACCTGCTTTAAGACAATTGACCCAAACGGATATGAGATATAAGGAGTTTTCTAAACAATTTGGAGCAGAAACTAATTTTATCAGATCGACTTATTCAAAATATGATATCTGTCATGAATTATTAAAGGATGCCAATACAAATTTAGGAGGATTTTATATAGAATGTACACAGATCCTTCCTAATGGAAAGGTTCTGGAATAATTTTCTTTAATTATTATTTTTATTTATTTTAATTACAATCGATTAAGTATGAAAGATGAATGATATACAAAATGCATATGAGGATATAGAGGATATTGTTGGAACCAAATATGTCACTGATTCTGATGCCATCTGTTATTCTTATTCAATGAATTGTGATACGGTTCTTCAAGGCATACCCGATATCGTTGTCAAACCAAATTCCTCTGAAGAGATTTCAGAAATCCTTAAAGTAGCAAACCGATATAAAATTAAAGTAATCCCTCGAGGTGGTGGTGCCGATCTTACAGGCGGAGCAAAACCTATTGGGGATGGGGGTATCGTGGTGGATATAACGCGGATGAATAGAGTCTTGGATGTGGATGAGGAAAATCATATTGTCACAGCAGAATGTGGTATTTCTTGGAGTGAATTATGCGAATACTTGAGAAAGGTAGGTATTGGATATTACACAGGCTCAACAGGACCGGGATCTGGATTCTCTGCAACCATTGGTGGTGGACTCTCAAATAATACATTAGGTGGCGGAGGTGCGGCGATGTATGGCAATGTTACTGAACAATGTGTTGGATTAGAAGTTGTACTTCCCACTGGGGAGATAATTTATACTGGCGCTAAGGCAAATTCATTTTGCGAAAAACCATTTACAAGATTTGGGTTGGGTCCAGATTACTCGGGACTCTTCTTGGGGGATGTGGGAATTCATGGGATTAAGACGAAAGCTTCCTTACGATTATATCCAATACCGGAATATGCAGCTTATAGTACATACGAGATTAATGATAGCCAAGATAAAGCTGAGTATTTAAAAGCGATGGAAGTAATGCAGAAGTGGCAACATCACCACTTATCACTTCACGATTTTTATTATTATACAAAGGGATATACTAAACTTCTCACTACTTTTCAAATCAAAAAAAACTTAGCAAATGCGGGGGTTGAGGGGAGTGTAATGTTTTATACCACTGTGGCAAACTCTCAAAAAGAATTAGATGACAATGTTGAGAGAATTGAAAAAATAGCAAAAAAAGGAGATTTAAAGAGATTGGGGGATAGTATTGAAGAAGGTAATTTAGGCAAATGGTTTTATGAAGAGGATGGGAGATGGCAATGGGCACACGTCTATTGGGGATTATATGGTACAGAAGGAACCAGTTTGGGTTCTTGCCTGAAATGTCCAACGTATCAATTACCAGATTATATAAAATTATATGAAGATTGGGCAAATCGAAACCGAGAGAAATTTTGGGATATCGGAGGAGGAGGAGCAAATTTTCTTGTGATTGGCTGCTACCCATGCTATATTGATATCACTGGGGGGATAACGCTTCACACTGATAAAAAAAATCGGAAACTTCAATATGAATTATGGGAGGACTTAATCTTATCTCAAATAAAAGATTTAGGGGCAATTCATTATTGGATGGGCGAGATTATCGGAAGAGCGTTAGTAGATTCTGGTGCTCTCAAGAAGGAATATTATGATTTTATGATTACTGTTAAAAAAGCACTTGATCCCAATGGAATAATGAGCCCGGGAAAATTTTATTTAGGAGAAAAGTATCAAGAGGAGGGTAGATAATGAGTAGAACTGAAAATAGTTTAGAGAATCTAAAAAAAGTGAAAGACGAAGCATTATCATGTGTACATTGTGGACAGTGCCGAGTAGCACATTGGCCAATGCAGAATTTTTATTATATCTGTCCCGTTTATAAATCAGATCTTATTCCCAAATTCGAACCATATTTTGCGCGCGGAAAAAACATCATACTAAAGGGATTATTATGGGGGGATTTGGAATTAAACGAAGAAGTTAGTGAGCTCTTTTATCAATGTTCCTTATGTGGAGCTTGTGAGGAATTTTGTCATAACTCAATGAATGACAATATAGATTTCCCCACTCACAAATGGACAAATATGGTTGAAGTATTTGAAGCTTTACGAGCAGATTTAGTAGAGGCGGGTTTTGCGTTGGACGGACATGTGTCTATGAACAAAGCATTAGTGGAATTGAATAATCCATATGAACGGGACAATCAAGAAAAAAATAATTGGACTGACCAGCTTGATTTTAAAGTTAAAAATGCTTCAAAAGAACATACGGATCTTCTTTATTATGTGGGATGTACTGCAGCACTGACTCCAAAGATTCAAAATATCCCGATTTATACATCAAAGATTTTGCATAAACTTGGAATTGATTTTGGAATTCTTGGAGAGAATGAAATATGCTGTGGAAGCGTTGCGATGAGAACTGGCGATCGAAAAGCTTTTGAAACGGTTGCAGAAAGAAATGTTCAGATGTTCAAAGACTTAGGCATAAAAACTATTATAACGAGTTGCGCGGGTTGCTATAGGACCTTAAAAAAAGATTACAAAACTAGGTTAGAAGGTATAAATGTCTATCACACGGTCGAATTCTTACAGAAGTATTTCAATGAGAATAATGTTAAACTCAAAAATTTAGGGAGTACCACCACATACCACGATCCTTGTCATCTTGGGCGTCATATGGGAATGTATGAAATTCCGCGTGAGCTATTGAAGCAAGTATCTCATCCTACAGAAATGCAGACAAATCGACAAAGTGCCATGTGTTGCGGAGCAGGGGGTGGACTTAGGAAAGGAAATACGGAACTCTCCTTAGATCTTGCAAAAAATCGCATCCGTGAAGCTAAGGAGACTGGCGCAGAAAATTTGGTAAGTACCTGCCCATTTTGTTATCGAAATTTGTCAGACGCTCTCGAAGAATTAAATTGCGAGATTAAGATGATTGATCTGGTTCAATTAATATATGAAAATATATGAGAATTCTTCAAAATTATCATTTACGACATTAAATGCCTTTTTAACTGAAAAATCAAAATATTCTTGTTTAGGAATTTGTGTATTGTCCCAAATATAGTTGTCAAGCATTTCAAATGCTTCTCCATTAAGATCCTTTACTTTTTTATCCAAAACATTTGAATAATCTAAGATCATCTCGTTGTTGGAAATTAACACATAGTCCTTGAATTGAAAGTTCTTACAATCTGGATAGGGTGGAATACATCCGCAATTTTCAAACTTTTTACAATAGGAACAAAAATGAAAGAAAATTTGAAATTTTGCGGCGTCTAGACGATTTTATCGAATCTTTTAAATATAAATTTTCAAATACATATAAAATAAAAAAATATTAGTAGCGTATGGATAATAGGGATTTAAGACTTTCTTGCGATTCGGGTCATAGAAGATGTTCTGACAATGATAATCATTCAGATATTTTTAGAGAGGATAGTGTTTTCATTATAAAACGGGAACGCATTGAAGAAATGAAATCGGTGATTGACGAAAAAGGGCGTTATTCCGCCGAGACGATACGGATTTCTCGGGCTAAATTTGATTTAAAAGAGTTGGATCGCCTTGCTAACCGCTCCCGAGCACTCGCGAATGACACATTATATTTATTACGACAATACCATTTTTATCATACTACTAACGATATTGAGAAGAAGAACTTCTATCATAGAAATGTTGGTGATAAATTTTACAAAACCATAAAAAAATCCGAATATCCAACTGAGAAAAAAAATGCCGCTGTAGAAATTTTGAATGAACTATTTTTCAATTTTAGGGCTTTGAAGAGCACCATTCCAACGATAATGAAATTTATGGAATCCTACAAGGACATAGGATATTCTCCTTGTGCTCAAGCGATCGTTAAATCCGTGTGTGAAACTTTTATCAGTCATCTAAAATTAATAGAGGAATGGGAAAACGCCCCCAAAAATCAACGCGGACAAAAACCATCACGACCTGGTCTACCCCGATATTTTGGCAAAAAGATAGCGGGAGAGCGAGTGGGAAAGTGGAAATTGATTTATCCGAAGCAAAGGCTCGCTCACGCTGGGAACAAGGAAAGCAAGGATAACGCCCTCGAAAACCAGCAATATACTTGTTATATGTATGTACCGCCCTCACACGATCATTTAATTCCCAGAATACGGGTCAGAACAAAAGTGCTATCTCAATTGCTCAGAAACGGTGGGTTTGTGGAGATTATTCCCTGCGGGAAAAATTACTCATTTAACATCCATTATATCAAGACCAAAGAACAACGAGCCAGAGAATATGGTCTCGATCTCAATAGATACGAGCAGAACCCTAATAGAGCAATTTCTATCGACTTCGGAGTAAATAATTTCCTTACTATATTCAATAATTTTGGTGCGAAATTCCCTATATTTAAAGGCTCAGCAATAAAGCGTTGGAACTACAGGATAAATCATAAAGTTCCCGCACTGCAACGAAGATCTGATGTGATTGCCGACGTGCTAGAGCGGTATGAAAAAAATAAAAAAGTGGGAACATTTCTTTCATTAGAATCAATTATCAATTCTCGAATTCACACCTATCACGACGAGTTCGGGAAATTGAAAAGAATGATTCTTTATATATTTAAAAAGTTTTCTGATCTTTCACAGTTGGATACTCACAGTTTAGACAATCAAGCCATTGTTCTCAAATGTTTTCGTTCCAAATCATTTTATGGGACGGTAAAAATCACGAATTGGGATAACTTTAAAAAACTTGCTGAGAGTGACGGAAAAAGAGTCTATAAAGGCATTTTCAATAAGATTAGAAAAATTATCTTGATGGAGAGTGCTCCACGTGAGAGAAATTCTCTCTTACTTTCGTATTTTCGCTATCTGCAGGATAAAAGGGATCGTAAAATATGGATTCTCAAAAAGATTTTTGGATATTCAATTCAAGATTTACAAGATTATTTGGAATTATTTGAATTAAAAATCGATGAGATATGGGACAAATATAAACGAGTTAAGCGGGACGCTATTAACAAGATCGCTAAGAAACTCTTCTATTATTGCCTATACTATGGAATAGGGACAATTACTTTCGGTTATAACAAAGGATGGCAGAGCAATGCTGTTAAACTCAAGAAATTAACCAGAGATTTATTTGTTTCCTTACCGTTTAACCAAGTGTTAGAACGAATTCAAGTGGAAGCGATTTATTTTGATATTACGGTTGATTATACGCCAGAATGGTATACCAGCAAATGCTCATATATCGACGATGAGCCAATTAGGAAAGAAGCAGAAAATAACTATACTGGATTACGCAGATTTACTCAAAACAAGATACAACATAACGGATTATTTCGATCAAAGGACGGATACATCATTCACGGAGATATCAACGGTGCTGCAAATATCGGCAAGAAAAAACATCCAGATTTATTTTCAAAAAAAATGATCGCACACAATTTAAGCCTAACCGATCAAACAAGACAAAAAGTTACCAAATTTATCACCACCCCGCCCATAAAGTTTTCCCCTTCAAATGGAATTCCCACAGAAGAGTTAAAAAGGAAGAACAGATTAAATAAAAGTAAGGTTAAACCACAAAGGTATCAAATGAGTCCAAGAGAATTTTTGAAAATGACTCAAACTGCCTATGTGTAGTAGTACTACCTAATACCAATTCACAAAAGTGTTGATGGTCTACAGAGATGTGCACTCTTAAAAATGCATATGAATCTCTCTAATGAGAAAATAATATAAAAAAATTAAATTTGCAAATATTCCGTTCTTTCAGTAAATACGTTCGCCATTGATTCTTCTACATCTATTTTTTGTTCTAATAAACGATTAATATTCAAATTTTCAATAGTTCTTCCTTCTTCCCAAAAATCAATACCACATAAAACACTTGATAAATGTATGATGGAATCGATTGTAGGTGTATTTACATTTAAAAAACGTCCTAGAGACGCTAATGGGACAAGCCCAGTAGGTACATCTTCTGTAAAATATCTTGTTTCTAATTTATAAGGAGAATTGATCTCTTCATAGGAGTCAATTTTTTGAATTGACTCAAATATTGATTTCCCAGAAACTCCATATACTTGATTAGCCCACTTACAAAAGTCAAATCTTCTCACTCCTAACTTCCTAAAAATTTGATTAATTTCTAGTTGGATGGTTTCAAGTATCTGACAAATTCTTTTTGATGCTCCTTCTTTATAATATTTAAAGTCTAAACCATTTTCAATTGATCCGGAGTTTAATAGTGTGATTGTCGGATGAAGTAACATACCAATGTTATTTAATGTAAGTTGAAGATAATTATCAACTGGCTGAAACTGTGGAAAAATATCATTTAAAGTATCTTTAATAAAAAAATTATTTTCTTCAGGATAAGAACAAAAATTAATATCATCTTTTATCTTGAATATTCTAACTTTGTGTTTTTTTAATGCTCTAGCTGTGAATAAAAGAGTCTGAGTTTCTGCTATATACACATTCAAATGTTTACGTTTTTCGTCAATAATCTGTTTAAATTCAATAGTACCAAACGTTCTCCCAGGATTTAATATTATAATTTGATCAGTTTTCAAATAGGGTGCGATTTTTTTAGCAATTTCCTTATGGGCAAAAGCTGGAATAGCAATCATTATTACATCTACGTCTTTCACTGCCGTTTCTAAATCTTGAGTTACTTTTTCAAGATCAAAGGACCCTTTTAATGCTCCTTTTGCTTTAATTCTCATTTTCTTCTTTATATATTCGATCCTTGAAAAAGAACGATTATATAGATTCACCAATCCTCCTTTCGAAGCTAAATAAACAGCAAAGGCTCTGCCTCCAGAACCTGCTCCAATTACACAATATCTCATCAATTAATTGCCTCCAATTTTTTTAATTCTTTAATTATGGGATCATCAAAATCAAAATTCTCTAATTTATTTAAAATCTGTTTGATTCTTTCGATCTCATTTATGGGTTTATTAGTGATCCCAATGGAATCACAAGCACCATTAATTATACGTGTTTTAATCTCTCCTTTCCCAAATGGATTATTTTTCAGATGGGGCGCATCAAATATACCTAATTTGACTAAACGATATAAAATATTAGGATTTATCCAAGGATCTCGTTTTTCTGAAGGATGTTTTGTTAATTTCGGAATTAAATTTACAATCCATTTCGCTTGTTGAATTAGAGATTGTTTCCTCTTCTCGATATGTTCATTTTTAAATGAAATATTACTTGAGTACATGCGTTGAACTACTTGATCAACAATATCACAACTCTCAATAATATCTTCTGGTAGCGCAGCATGGGACGCCTCTGAAAAACTAACAATATGTATTATATCTGGTTTTAATAATAATTGTATTAATGTGGCAGATGCTAATTGTCCTTTTGCTTTATTTAGATTTAAAGGAAAACTAGCTAATCCTGTTCTCACTTGTTTTATGATTTTAAAGGAATTATCTTCCAAAGAGTGTAAGAGCTCATTTTTGGCTAACATCTTGGCTAAATCCATATCAAAAGAGATGTTTGGGGGTGTATTAAACATATATTGAGCGACAAAATGTTTTACTCCCAGTTTTTTTGCGATTATTCCACACAGATACATATCAGCAACGGCAATTGCATCTGGTGC